>JAQWUD010000012.1 GCA_029242325.1 Luminiphilus sp. | reverse complement strand
AACGGCACCGTGACAAAGACGATGTCACCGCGCTCGGCAGCGGCTGCGTTATCCATGCCCTCAACCGAAGCATCACTGATGCCGCGATCCGACAATTCAGCAGCCAATGCCTGTGCTGCCTCGACAGCCTGCTCGGGCTTGCGTGAGCCGACGAGCACCGCGTGCCCCGCCTTGGCTAACCGTAGCGCTAATCCACGACCTAAATCGCCAGTGCCACCGACAATACCGATCGATGGCTTTGTGTTGGAAGACATATTGTTCACCTCTAGTGTGGAGTGGTCGTTGACAAGATTCAGGTCGTTGGCGATAGTGACCACCGCAACTTGCTGAGCACAAGTAAGTTTAGCCCAGATGCCCATGAAGCGTTATGGTTGTTGCAGGCTAGGGGGCGATTATCGCTGGCGGATTTGATGCGCCAATCGGTTGTCGTCCCATACCAACCTGATTACGGACCGTGTCGCCGTCTCGCGACCGGCCCGAGCCCATATTAAAGTAACTGTCTCTGGGCAGGGACAGAGTGAACAGGAGAATCTGTTATGAGCGCATCCCACACTGCAGACTACGATGTCATTGCCGTCGGCGCAGGCTTCGCTGGCATTTCGCTGAGTTACCACCTGCGCGAGGCGGGATATTCGGTAAAAGTGTTTGACCGTGCCGACGAAATCGGCGGAACGTGGGCTTGGAATCGCTACCCCGGCGCCGCGATAGACAGTGAATCCTATTATTACTGCCTCACTTTTTCTAAAGAAGTACTGCAAGAGTGGTCCTGGACAAAACGATACTCGGGCTGGGAAGAGACGCAGGCCTATCTAAAATTTGTCTTGGACAAGTTTTCGCTCCGACCCATGTTCCAACTGAGCACTGAAGTCGAGAGCGCCAGCTTCGATGACGCCACCGGCCTCTGGAATGTCGTCACGGGCGACGGACAAACCCATACCGCTAAATATTTTATCAGCGCCATGGGTATGATTTCGCAACCTGTGATCCCCACGTTCTCGGGCGCCGATACTTTCGCCGGGCCTATCTTCCACTCGTCTCGCTGGCCCGAGGGGCTCGACGTTGCAGGAAAGCGAGTCGGCATCATTGGCGCGGGCGCCACCACCGTCCAGATGCTGCCCGAAGTCGCCAAGACCGCGGCGCAGGTCACCGTCTTTCAGCGCACTCCCAACTTTGTTTTGCCCGCCATGCAAAAAGATATGACGCCGGAGTGGGAAAAAGAAATCAAAGACAACTACGACGAGATTATTGCCAAAGCCCGGAATCACATGTTCGGTATGGCCTTTGAACAACCGCCGGGGCGCAACGCCGTCGACACTCCTCCGGAAGAGGTGCAAAAGATTTTTGAGGAGCATTGGAACGGCAGCTTCCGATGGGTATTCGAGACTTTCGATGACCTGCTCGGAAGCGCTGAAGCGAACCAGATGGCGTCCGACTTCATTACCAGCAAGATCGCAGAAAAAGTCGACGACCCCGAGCTGGCAGACCTCCTCACGCCCAAGGGCTACCCACTTTTCGCCAAGCGTCCGCCCCTTGATCACGGGTACTACGAGGCCTACAACCGTGACAATGTGAAGCTGGTTGATATCAAAGATCGCGAGCCCATCACCGGCATCACCGAGACGGGCATTCAAACAACAGAAAACGTCTACGAGTTCGATGTCATCGTCTTCGCAACGGGCTTCCAGGCTTACACCGGCGCGCTTGAGGCCATGGACATCCGCGGCACAGAGGGGCACACCCTGCGCGAAAAATGGGAGGACGAATCCAAGTCCATCATGGGCGTTTACGCCTCGGGCTACCCCAACTTCTTCATGATCACAGGACCGCAGGCGCCCTTCGCCAACCTGCCCACCTCTATCGAACAGAACGTGGCGTACATCACAGACTGTATTAACAAGATGGAGTCTGAAGGATACGACCTGTTCGAACCCAGCCAACAGGCAGAAGATGAGTGGTCCGAGCACACCGCGGAGATCCACAGCCAAACGCTGATGGCTCAGGGTGACAGGGTGCACTCCTGGATGATGGGCGCGAATCTTGAAAAGCGAAAGCCTCGCGTACTCGTCTACTTTGGTGGCGCGCACATCTACTATGACAAGCTTCGTGAGTCAGCCGATGCGGGCTTCCCCGAGCTGTCGTTCTGCAAAAGCGCGGCCTGAAGTATCCGCTAGCGCTGGTCGCCGTATTCGGCCGCCAGCGCCACTATTAAACGATCCAGATCGCCGGCAGCCAGACGATTGATGCCGGCTGCCGCGGCTCTACCTCCGCCCGTCTCAAACTGTGCACACACCTTCTCCGCGCCGAATCGGTGATGAAAAGGGGCTCTGACGCTGACCAGGAATGCGCCGTCATCCTGCTCGGTTAAGACCGCGTGAGCCCGTGCCGGATGGGCCCGCACCAGATCATTGCTGAACACGCCGCTGACACGCCTGGCCCAAGCAGCATTCGGCAGCTGGTAGACCGCAAACGCCGCGCTGTCGATCAATGGCTCTATCGCCAGTGACACCGCGATGTCATTAAGGTACCCGTCCCGTAACGTGCGAAACTCGTCGGAGCCTATGAAGGCTTCAGGCGTCGCCGCGGCATACAACGCCTCGTAAAGTGCTTCGGGGTGGAAATGCAGGTCTTCTAGGGACGGCCCATAACCATTGTAATTGACGCACACACCCAACTCTTTGAGCTTAATAATGCTGGATTCGGCGAAACTAGCCTTGCTCGCAATCTGCCGTGCCGGCTCGTCGAGGTTATCGCCAAACGCCCCTGTTACCGCCCATTCCACGTGGGCCCCGTGCAACCGCCCGTTGATCAGGAGCGCTGTGCACACCTCTGGGGCTTCACTGATGGTGACTGACAAATTGTCGTGCTGCGGAATATCCCCCGCCGAATGGTGATCAACGTAATCGATGGCGGCCCCGGCGCTAAGAAGACGCTCTAATGCGGTCTTATTTTTTGCCATCGAGATATCGAGCACGGTGATTTGATCACCCGCTCCCGCGCTGACACGGTCCAGCAACGCAATATCCCGCTTAACGCCTGTTACTCGCTGTGACGCCAACGGGTGAGTCAACCTCAACTGCAACAGTGAGCAAATGCCGTCGGCATCACCGTTAAAAACGTCAAACTGCACAGCGCTCTCCTCCGATAGCAAAGACGTGCTTTACGCTTAAAAACTAGTCTGAGCCAGATGGCGACTCAGGGATGGGCTTCAAGCGCAATTTGATGTCATCGCCACGTGGATGATACTCCTCCCAGAGTCGTCGATATCCTGTTCGGGAGATCCTCCACACACCGGATTCCTTGCGATATTCATCATCGTAAAGCGCGCTACCCATGATAGTGATATTGTGATTCAACTCGACAAAAATATCCTGCAAGTACCAAATACCGGTCGCAGCATCACCCTCGACCGAGATCTCAGGATGATGGCCGTTGTGCATGCCAAAAGCATTGGGCGTAAAGGATTTTTGGTAAAACGCCTCCAGCGCCTCCCACCCCTGTAATTCGAACTCGTAGTCTGCCCCCTTGAAATGCGCGGTGGCATCTTGCGTGAATACGGACTGGAGCCCTTCAAGGTCACGTGTATCTACAAAGCGAAAATATCGCGCTTTGAGCTGCTTGATAAGTTCGATGGCCTCAAGATCCAGCATAGGTCACCTCAATCCTGATATGCGTTCATATGCTTCGCTGCCTGATAAGCCATGGTCATAGCCGGCCCCAGTGTCGCACCCGGGCCAGGATAAGTTGGCAAAATCGCTGCTGCACAGTTCCCCACCGCATAGAGTCCCTCCAAAGCTGCCCCACTCTCATGGATGACGCGGGCGTTCGTATCGGTATCCAGACCACCCAGCGTGCCAAAATCTCCCGCTTCTATGCGCATGGCGTAGTAGGGAGGTTGATCGATCGCGGCAAGACAGGGATTTGGTTTGATTGCGGGGTCAGCGTAGTAACGATCATAGGCAGAGTCACCGCGGCCAAAGTCTTCATCTTTCCCCGTTATCGCGTATTGATTCATACTCGCAACCGTCTGCTGCAGACCCTCCTCATCAATGCCAAGGGTCCGGGCCAGCTCGGCGACACTACCAGCCTTTGCCACAAAGCCAGTATCAAACCATTTTTTGGGCAATTGCCAATCGGGTTTCATCGCCTCAGTCATCATTGGTCCAACCATATAATGCTTGCGGAAGCGCGAGTCAAAAATATGCCAGGCCGGCGCGTTCGGATGCTCGTCTGTGTGCGTTGCAAACAGTGCTTTTTGAAAAGCCATATAGTTCTGAGATTCGTTGGCAAACCGCTTGCCATCTCGGTTCACCACACAGGAGCCGGGAAAAGACTTTTCCATTATGGCCAGTCGCGGTGTGGGTTCGTCCGGCACGACCAAAGTGGTGGTCCACCAAGCATCATTCATCAATCGAGTACGCGCACCCATTGCGAGGCCGCAATCGAGAGCGTCCCCCTCGTTGAGTGGATTACCTGCACTCCATTCTGTATTGGTTGGCGCCGGCAAATGCCGCTCTCGCAGCGCCTGATTTTTCTCAAAACCACCCGCAGCCAACACTACGCCTTTCCGCACTCGAATCCGGTGGGTCTGCCCTTCAGAGTCTACCTCTACACCCACGACAGACGACCCCTCCGCGATCAGCTGCGTGAGTCGCGTGTTAAATTGGATCGGTATATTCCGCTTGATAAGAGAGAGGTATAGCCTCGCTACACCCGCCGAGCCGCAGCAGAGCCGCCGTGAAATAGACGTCCGTAAACGCCAAGGGATATCGCGAATATAATCCCAGATCATGCCCGCTAACAGACGCTTCCAGCCCGGCAACTGCACCATCAAGGTATGCGCCTCAACCTGTGTAAAGTGAATGCGGTTAAACATACGCATCATGTGATGCGTCCACGTCATCTGCCGCCAGTTTTCGCCCAGTTTAGAAGCCATTATGGGCGCCGGCTCAAGAGAGCGATGACCTTCCCGCGCGCCCTCCATGTTGGTGTAGTAGTCAGGGTAGTGTTCCAGTGATTCGTAGCGCACATCGGTGCGGTCGTGCAGAAAACGCAACATTTTCGGCCCGTTATCAAGATAGGCGTCGATCAGCGATTCGGGCACATCCTCGCCAAAAAGTGTGTTGGTCAGATAAGCCTTGGCCGCTTCTCCCGAATCCTCAGCCCCCGCCGCTTGCGCATAATGACTGTTTGGCACCCAGATACCGCCCCCCGACGTAGCGCTGGTGCCGCCCACTTTAGAGCCTTTCTCGATAACCAGAACGTCCTGACAACCCATCTCCCAATTGCATAACGCAGCCGTTAATCCACCGTTACCTGTTCCAACCACCAGCACGTCGACCTCGCGATCCCATTGTTCGTTCGTGGCGCTCATGCTGCTTCCTCTCTGCTTCTCCACACCCATGATCTCAAGGATGTTGGCTCGACACTGAGATCACTTCACCAGTCATATAGCTGGCATAGTCTGACGCTAAAAACATCATGACATTTGCCACCTCCCACACCTCAGCTGCACGGCCAAACGCCTCACGGGACGCCAACTCCGCCAGCAATGCCTCGGGAGTGGTTTTACGCAAAAAGTCGTGTAGTGCGATGCTCGGCGCTACCGCATTGATCCTAACCCCAAACTCGGCAGCTTCCAGCGCAGCACAGCGCGTTAACGCCATCACCCCTGCTTTGGCAGCAGCGTAATGGCTCTGCTCTCGCTGCGCGCGCCACCCGAGCACCGAGGCGTTGTTTACGATCACGCCCTTCTCACGGGTTCGCATCCGGCCGAGCATAGCGCGAGTCATCCGCATGGTCCCCGTCAACGTCACATCCATCACCTGCGCCCAGGCATCATCAGTCATGTCGAGCAACGAACTCGTGCCACCCAGCCCAGCATTATTGATGAGCACATTAATGCCGCCAGATATTCGCTCGGCTTCGTCAACGAGGTGCTGCACCGCGCGCTCATCCGTGACATTAGCGATGACACCTGCCACCGTGACTGAGGCCGCTGAAATTGCCCGTAGCGCCTCCACCGCTTGCGCCAATCGGCCCTCATGGATATCACTGATCACCACGCAAGCGGCCCCCTCCTCAAGTGCCTTTTTTGCCGCCGCAAAACCAATACCCGCACCCGCTGCCGCCGTAATCAAAACGGATCGTCCGTCCAACAGTTGATGCCCAGGCACATAGTCAGGCAGCGTAAGGCTTTGAGTGTCCATATTCATTCCTTTGCAGCGTCCCCACGCGGCTCCCTGGGCATACCCAGTGCCCGCTCGGCAATCAGATTTCGTTGAATTTGGTTGGTACCACCGTAAATCGTATCGGCGCGGGTAAAAAGAAACAGCGACTGGAGTCGATTCAATTCGTATGGCCCGGCCTCCACCAATTCGGCATCCGGACCGAGCACATCCATCGCAAGCTTGCCTAGATTACGGTGCCAGTTTGACCATGCGAGTTTATAAATTACGGCTTCACGGGAAAGCGAACCGTCCTCGCCGCCGGAGAGCATGCGTAAACTGTTGTATCGCAGCGTGCGAAGGCCTATGTGAGCCTCGGCAATCCGTTGTCTCACTGCGGGCTGTCGTGCAGTGCCATTGGCCCGCGCAATACAGATGATCTCGTCGAGCTCTACCTGAAAGAGCATCTGCTGACCCAATGTCGATACGCCGCGCTCAAAGTCAAGAAGGCCCATTGCGACTCGCCAACCATCCCCTGGGGCCCCAACCATATCGTCGGCGCCACAGGCAGCACCGTCAAAGAACACCTCATTAAACTCAGCGGTGCCCGTCAGTTGCTTGATAGGCCGAATGTCGATTCCCTCCTGCGCCAGCGGCAAAAGAAAAAAGCTCAATCCACGGTGGCCTTTCTCCTTTGGATCGGTGCGCGCCAGCACAAAAATAAAGTCCGATGCGTGCGCCAGAGAGGTCCATACCTTTTGCCCGTAAAAACGCCAAAGCGCTGTCTCGGCATCCCATACCGCTCGGGTCTTGATATTAGACAGATCAGATCCCGCCGACGGCTCTGAATAACCCTGGCACCAGAATGCCTGACCCGATCGAATGCCTGGCAAGAAACGCCGCTTCTGATCGTCTGAGCCAAAGGCCAGTAGCGTTGGGCCGGTGAGCGTTTCACCAATATGCCCCAAGCGGCCAGGACCACCAGCTCGCGCATACTCCTCGTTAAAGATGACCTGCTGTTCGATAGTGGCACTCCGGCCACCCCACTGCTCTGGCCAACCGAGACAGGTCCACCCCCCCTCCGCCAAACATCGCTCCCAGGCTTTTCGCTCTCGCACAAAGTGATGCTCGTCACCGGGCCCACCGCGGCCGCGAATATCCGCAAACTGCCCGATTAGGTGCTCAGTCAGCCACGTGGCGACCTCATCGCGGAAGCGCTCGTCCTCCTGACTAAACTCAAGCAGCATGGATACCTGCTTCCGACGTGTCGAGCAACGCTGCCGCAATCACTTCACGGGATTCATCCGGTCTCCCCAGATAAGCTTCAAGAGCTCGCGCGCGCTTAAAGTACAGCTGGATATCATATTCTTCGGTAATACCCACACCGCCATGAAGCTGTATGCCCGTGCCTGCAACAAAAAACGCCGTATCACCCGCCGAGGATGCGACCATCGCCGCAGCCTCGCGCAACACCCCACGGCGCTCGGTTCCCCTCATCCAAGAATCCGCGGTGCACGCTGCGTAGTAGAGGAGCGAGCGAGCTGACTCCACTTTGAGCATCATATCGGCAGCCTTGTGTTTAACCGCTTGAAAAGAGGCGATGGTTCGGCCGAACTGAACGCGCTCAGCGACATAATCCACCGTCATATCCAGCGCGCGCTGCGCGCAACCAACCTGCTCTGCTGCGACCATTATTCTCGCAATATCAAGCACGTTCGCCAGCGCCTCGGCCCAATCGACTGCAAGCAGCGCAGCGCCGTCCACAACAACATCCTGCAGATACAAGTCCGCCATGGATCGCGTCTGATCTAGTGCAATCCGATGGCTCACAGACAGCCCGTCGTGAGTCGAGGGCACACTAAACAACATGATTTTTTGATCTTCGAATAACGCTGCGACGAGCAAATACTCCGCAACTGCACCACACATTACAAATCTGGCTGACCCGTTCAAGCACCATCGGTCACCCGAGGGCATCGCTGATACCGCAACACCTGAGGGGCCCCACTCTGGTTGGGCTGCGGTGTGAGCAAAGGCCACTATGGTCCCCTCTGCAATGGACTTTAAAAGATGTTGCTGCCCGTCACTTTCCGACACAGTACCGAGCGCGAGCGCGGATAACGCAGTGGCATAGAAAGGCGTTGGCGACAAACACGCACCCGTCGCCTCCAATAGCACCACCAACTCCACCAACCCCAGCCCCAGGCCTCCGTGGCTTTCCGCTACCGGAATCGCCTGCCAACCCAACTCTTCCGTAATGCGAGCCCATAGCGCGAGATCCACGCCGCCAGGCAACATAGCGGCTTGCCGAGCAACTTCGATGGGCGAGTGCTCCGAGAGGAAGCGTTCCGCGCCCTCCTGCAGCATGCGCTGCTCATCCGTGAACCGGAACTTCATTCAGGGCGCCGCCATTGTGCCGCAGACTTCACGAGCCCCACACCTGCTGCGGTGGATTCTCTACCTCCAGGAGCCGGGTCATGACCGTACCGACGTCCCTAGGTTCCCAGCGCGCGTCCTGACTGACGCCTTCCGTACTCCGCCACCCTTCCGCCAAAGCAATTCTTCCTCCTTCGGCCTCTATGATTTTGCCCGTGACGTGAGCACTCTCAGGAGAGCACAGCCAGACCACCACTGATGACACATTCTCAGGAGCAAAATGGTCGAAGCTGCCATCGCCCGGTGGCGCCATACGAGCCGCCATTTCGGGCACCACTGTGGTCATACCGGTACGTGCAACCGGACAGATTGCGTTGGCGGTGACGCCGTAACGCGCCAACTCAGCGCCCTGATTAATCGTCAGCGCAGCAATACCCGCTTTAGCAGCCGCATAGTTTGACTGACCTATCGACCCTTGCAGCCCTGCGCCCGAGGTGGTGTTAATAATCCGACCGCTGACAGTGCGGCCTGACTTCACCTGATGACGCCAGTATTGAACGGCGTGTGAACTGATACAAAAATGCCCCTTCAGGTGCACCGCCACCACCGCATCCCAATCCGCCTCGCTCAGAGAGGCGAACATGCGGTCTCGGTTGTTGCCAGCATTGTTAACCACGCAATGTAAATCGCCAAAGCAATCGAGAGCCTGCTTCACAGCTTCACCGGCGCTGTCGTAATCAGTGATGTCTGAGGGGTTCACCACCGCATCGCCGCCCGCCGACTCAATCTCAGCCACCACCGCTGCAGCCGCCTCGAGATCAATATCATTTACCAGCACCTTCGCGCCGGCGGCCGACAAGGCACGCGCATGCGCCGCACCAAGCCCCCCGCCTGCGCCAGTCACAATGGCCACACGACCCGCACATATCTCCCTCATGCCAGTTTCCTCAAAGCCGCTCGAGGATCGTGACATTCGCCTGCCCACCCCCCTCACACATGGTTTGCAGGCCGTAACGCACCTCGCGACGCTCCATCTCATGGAGCAAAGTGGTCATCAGCTTGGTCCCCGTTGCACCCAAGGGATGTCCCAGGGCTATCGCGCCCCCGTTCACGTTTATCCTTGCGTGTGGATAGCCTGTCTCATGGAGCCAGGCCATCGGTACGGGAGCAAAGGCCTCATTGATTTCCACCAAGTCGATATCCTGCAGGTTCATACCGGAGCGCTTCATTGCCCGTGCTGTGGCTGGAATCGGAGCGGTCAGCATCCAGACAGGATCATCTCCCCGAACTTCCATGTGCACGATCCGGGCGCGTGGTGTCAGGTTATAACGCTCAAGCGCCGCCTCGGATACCACCAACACGGCCGATGCGCCGTCGCCGGTCTGGCTAGACACGGCTGCCGTAATCGAGCCCTCCGGCGCAAGCGGTTCGAGCTCCGCCATCGCCTCCAAGGTGGTCTCGCGTATCGTCTCGTCAGCAGTCAATCCATTCACTGGCAAGATCTCTCGTTGAAACAACCCGCCGTCTCTTGCCTCTCTTGCGCGCCGGTGAGACTCCAACGCAAAAGCTTCCATATCCTCGCGGCTCAGTGACCATTTATCCGCCATCATCTGTGCTGAACGAAATTGAGTGACCAGGCCACCCCCGTAACGCTCCACCCAGCCACTGCTGCCGGTGAATGGGTCATTAAAGCCGAGCGGCTGCCCTGCGAGCACGGCAGCCGAGATAGGTATGGCACTCATTGTCTGCACACCGCCCGCTACAACCACATCCATCGCGCCAGACATAATGGCCTGAGCAGCAAAATGAACCGACTGCTGCGACGAACCGCACTGCCGGTCAATCGTCGTCCCCGGAACGGCATCAGAGAGCCCTGCCGCTAGCCAGCAGGTTCGTGCAATATCACCCGCCAGAGGGCCAACTGTATCGACACAACCAAAAATCACGTCGTCGTATTCATCCTCGGGAATATCGTGGCGGTCTATCAGTGCCTTGAGAACCAGCGCGCCTAGATCCGCGCCATGTATCTGCGCCAGGCTGCCTCGCCGCCGCCCCGTGGGTGTCCTCAGCGCGTCCACGATGAATGCTTCTGCTCGTAGCGTCATGGCGACCTCCTTATTTTGTCGTTCTTGCGGTCGAAGCGCATTGACCGACGTCGCTGCTGGGGATCATGAGCGAGCGACGGCCAAAGGTGTACTCGGGCCCTATCAGGGCATTGGGCTGCAGCAACCATTCGTGGATACGATTTTTGTGAAAGCCTTCCTCACCCCACTCGCTAATCAAGGCCCACACACGCTTGGCCGCGATCTGAACGTCACACTCCCAGGTGTAGCCCATTGCGCCATGCACTTGTATCGCGTAACGCGCAGCGAGGGCCGCAACCCGGGTGGCCGCAAGCTTGGCATGGGAGACAGCAAAATCTGCTCGCTCAGGCGAAAAACCCACTGTGTAAGCTGCACGCGCAATCACTGGCCGCGCATATTCTAATTGAACCGCCACATCGGCCAGCAGGTGCTTGACCGCCTGGTTGGCACCCACTGGGCGCCCAAATTGTGTGCGATCCCCCGCATACTGAACACTCTGTTGAATCAAATTTTCAGCAAGCCCTAGGAGTTGAGCAGCTGTCGCTAGCCCCCCGCGGTTCAATACCGCTCGAAGTAAGGCAGCCCCTACCTCACCCTGCGCCAGACAGTACTCGGGCAGTGGATCAAATCGGATTTCAGTCAGACGCCGACTGGGGTCAACGCTTTTTCGCGCAGTGAGTTGAATGGCATCCACAGGTAAGAGGTACACACCGTCGCCCGACCCCGCCATGATCCAGTCCGCCCGCGCAGCAAAGTTCAGGTGCGGATTGATGGGATGAGAGACGGCTATCCGCGATTTTCCCGCCATCAGGTCGTCGACGATTGCCTGAACAGACCCATTACCCAGGCCCCTATCCAAAATATCGACTAACAGGGGCGAGGCGATCATCATCGTTTCCACCACCGGCTCCGGCAGGACAACACGACCGCAGGCTTCGGCAAGCAGGACCGAATCAACCATACCCAAACCCAGACCACCGAGACTCTCCGGGAACATCAGACTGAACACGCCCATTGAAAGCAACTGCGCCTCCAAACCTTCATCCCAGCCCGTATTGCTCTCCCAACGGGCCCTGATACGCTCGCCAGTCACCTCCTCGCGCAGTAGGGCGTTCAAGGCATCACGAAATTCAAGCTGCTCGGCACTGAATGTAAAATCCATAGCGCTGTCTAACGCCTTGGCATGCCAAGCACACGCTCGGCGATAATGTTGCGCTGAATTTCATTGGTGCCCGCATAGATGGACCCCGATTGCGCAAAGAGAAAACCATCCAGCCAACTCCCCAATTCGTCCGCCAGTAGGGCGCTATCTGGCTGCAGCTCGGCGCGCGGACCCAATATGCGCAGTGCTGTCTCATGGATCCGGAGATCCAGCTCGGACCAAAAAATTTTGTTGCAGCTTGCCTCGGGACCGATTCCCCCTCCTTTTACCAGACGGGAAGCGGTCTGATAGGTTGAGAGCGCGTAGGCTTCAGCATCCATGTAGCACCGGACCACATCATCCTCTACCGACGGGTCGAGGCGGTCTTCGCCATGCTGCCGGTAAAGTTCCACCAATCTGCGGCTGGCCTGCTGAAATCTCGCAGGACTGCGGAGCATGAGGCCCCGCTCAAAACCCGCGGTGGCCATAGCGATCTGCCAACCGGCGCCCTCCTCTCCCAACAAATTGAAAGCAGGCACCCTTACATCATCGAAAAATATCTCGGCAAAACCCGACAGGCCGTTAAGCTGCCTGATCGGTCGGACCGTCACCCCTTGCGCAGTGAGAGGTACCAGTATCTTTGACAGCCCTTGGTGTCGCTCGGAGTCGGGGTCCGTGCGAAACAGTCCGAATAACCAGTCCGCATACACGGCTCGTGTTGACCATATTTTCTGGCCATTGATGACGTACTCACCCCCTTCCCGCCGCGCCTGGCAACGAATCGCTGCCATATCCGAGCCGGCGTTTGGCTCCGACCATCCTTGGGCCCAAATCTCTTCTCCCGAGGCCATGGCGGGCAAAAAGCGCGCTTTTTGCTCATCTGAGCCATATTCCATCAACGTGGGGCCCAATAAAAATATCCCATTCTGATTGACTCGACCGGGGGCACCCGCACGGTAATATTCCTCTTCGAATATCAGCCACTGAATCAGATCACAGCCTCGTCCCCCATAGGCCTCGGGCCATGTCACCATCCCCCAGTTACCTGCCGAAAGGGTTTTCTCCCACTCGCGGTGGGCGGCAAATCCAGCCTCGGTATCAAAAGACGCAAGCGGTTTCGTGGGCGAATGCAGTGCGAGCCAATCTCGCACTTCGGCCCGGAACATCTCCTGCTCTGGGGTATAGGTAAGGTCCACGGCTCAGCTGTCTTCCTTGTTGGCTTTCGCCATGGACTTTGCATTCATACCGCCCAACTTACTACCCGTGGTCAAGTCGTTGTGGACGTGTGTGAAATGATGCCAGGCAAAAGCGGCTTCCATTGCGGAGCGCTTACCCTGCAAATCCTCGACGTTGTTGATCGCTTGTTTGGTCAGCGCCAGACCCAGCCGCGGCATCGCCGCAATCTTCAGTGCCATTGCCTGCACGTCTTCCGCAAGGTTATCCCGCGTGCTGATCTGGTTCACCATACCCATCTGATAGGCCCGCTCTGCTCCCATCTTGTTACCGGTAAACAGAAATTCCTTCGCGATCCGCGGGTTAAGTTCGTAGGGGTGAGCAAAGTATTCGACGCCCGGAATACCCATACGCACTACAGGATCAGAAAAATAAGCATCATCGGTTGCAACAATCAGATCACACACCCAAGCCAACATCAGCCCGCCCGCAATGCAGGCACCCTGCACAGCCGCGATGGTGGGCTTGGGAATCTCGCGCCAACGACGGCACATACCCAAATAGGCCTCTGCTTCCCGAACGTATAGAAACTCCCCCCCCTCTTTATCGGCATGGTCGTACCACATTGTGACGCGGTCCTGACTCAAATGGACGTCGCGTCCCGGCGTGCCGATATCGTGCCCCGCAGAGAAATTCTTTCCCTCGCCACACAAGACAATGACCTTCACCGCGTCATCAGCGACTGCGCGCTTGAACGCGTCGTCCAATAAGTAGGTCATGCGGCCATTTTGGGCGTTGTGGTACTCCGGCCGGTTCATCGTAACCCAGGCAACGCCCTCTGCGACCTCATAGCGGACGATGTCCTGCTCATCAGCTGCAACAGTTTTTTCGCTATCGCTCATTGCATTCTCTCCTCTGCCGTCTCAGTCGCACAAGGTAAATTTAGGCGGGTCCGCGCTCACTTACGCGAACACCGGGTGGATCATCCTTCAACTGTTTAGCGCGCGTATTGTTAGGATCCAGTTGCGCGATGACTGCCAACTGCTCTGTCGTGGGCACCGCCGTCTCCGCC
The DNA here is from genome assembly GCA_029242325.1 of Luminiphilus sp. Taxonomy (GTDB): domain Bacteria; phylum Pseudomonadota; class Gammaproteobacteria; order Pseudomonadales; family Halieaceae; genus Luminiphilus. The sequence continues at coordinate 25,988 of JAQWUD010000012.1, read as the reverse complement.
AAGGTATCGCTCACCGCCAGATCAAATCCGGTGTTGTTACGCACCTCATCCAGCGTCACGCCAGGATGCAAAGACACCACTCTGGCATGCTGTTGAGGGCCGGCAAAGTCCATGACGCACAGGTCCGTAATCACTTGCCGGATATCGATGTCTTCAAGAGCATAGCCGCGCGGCAATCGCTCCGGGTTGTAGCCGATGGAGCACACCACGTCGCACTCGCGCTCAACAAATACTCGCTTGGAATGTTTCGGCACGAAAAAGGAATTGGCGTGGCATATAGAATTGCCGGGAAAACCGCGCACCCCCAATAGCTGGACTTTTGGAGCGGCATAGGTGCCGCCAAGCGCGGAGATATTAGTTTGCCCAAACCGATCGATTTGACTTGGCCCTACCAATGCATGGCGCGAACCACTCCATACGTTGTCAAAAATGCGTGAGAACCCCATCCAATTTTCGTTGGCTTGTCCCGAGTGGCCGCGGAATCCACTCACCGGATTGGGCCTCGACAATATGAAGGATTGGCTGTCGGTCATCATCAAGTCAGTGTTACTGGTGAGCATTGCCAGGCTCGCGGCCAACCGTGGCAACAGCCCAATACCCGTTGCCAGGACTTCACCATCGTCATCAAAAACCCGACTCGCAGCACAAACCATCAGCTCAGCCAATGAGAACCTCATGGCAAGACCTCAGTAAACCGGCAGGGGCAATGCCCGAATACTATCGAGCCCACCCACTGACTGTTGGTAAGCGGTCTCGTCTTCTCCAAGATAGGCTTCGGCCCACCCCGTGAACCCCGCCTCACTGATAAGCTCGGCATACCGCTTGAAGTGCGAGACATCAAAACCATAAAGCGGATCATTAGAGGTCGGGTGCGCACCACCAGGCTGCAGCACAACGGCCTGGGTGCAATTTCGTTCCCAAAAAACCCTTCTCGCGACCTCTGCATCATGAAAATAATCTCGTTCTACCAGCTCGTCGACCGAGACAATACTGTGCTTCCCTGCTCTGACAAACCAGTCGTCCATGTAGTGGTCGGGACTCGCGATCTCGCATGTCCCGGAGGTGTCCGATCGCGTGGCGTGCACCAGTGCCACATCGAGATTCAGTGCCGGCATCGCCACCCATTCCTTGTCGTCATAAGGGCTGTCGACGACCTGAATGTGCGGCGCGTTGCGAATAACGTCGGTTCCCAATCCAATGGCGGTAGGGATAAAGGGACACCCCCAGGCGGCCGCCCGTAACCCAAGAAGTAACATGCCCTCATCGACTTCTGTCACCTCAATCGCGCCCTGTTCTCGCGCGTGACGGAACGCAGGTTCCAGGGGCATAAAATCCAGCGAGACAAAGGCGAATACCACCCGCTTCACCTTTCCTGCGGCGCACAACAGGCCCACGTCCGGGCCACCATAAGCGACGATAGTGAGATCGCGGACGTCACTCCTGAGTAACGCTCTGATCAATGCCATCGGTTTTCTGCGCGGGCCCCAGCCTCCGATCCCAACGGTCATGCCGTCCCTAATGACAGACAGCGCTTCCTCAGCGCTGACCAATTTATTCATGGGAATTGCCCTAAGATCCTCATCAGACTCGCAGTATCGAAGTCACCAAGGACAGCAGCATCCTCCATTGAGACTATGACAGCTGGGCGCCGCTTGCTTAACTTACAAGCCATCGGTACTTAGAGGCGAAAACAGGACCTCAGAATAATGAGCGCACCCGCGACACACACCGCTGAGTTACTCGAGTTCGCCGCCGCTAAATGGGGTCACAGGCGGTTTGTGTGCGAAGAACACTTCTCCCTGACCTTTGCTCAGTTGCTGGATAATGTGCGGTGGACTGCGGCCGCCCTACTTGAACGCGGCGCTGAAGCCGGCACGTGTGTAGCTATATGGGCTCCTAACCGCTGGGAATGGATTGTTGGCGCCTTGGCGACACATTACATTGGCGGCACGCTCGTAACGCTCAATACGCGCTATCGCGGGAGTGAAGCAGCGCAGATACTGCGGCGCAGTGGTGTTCAAATTCTGATAACGGCCGGCACGTTCCTCGATACCGATTACCCGGCCTTGTTAGACGGCCAAGACTGCGGCGACCTTTTGACCTCCATCGTGCTGGATGAGCCAGGACCGGACGGATTCGCGGCACTGCTACAAGCAGGGCGAGCGGCACTGTCTGATCCCCAGAGCCCGGTCAGTCAGGCGCTGGCGGCAGCCAGAGATCGCGTCTCGGAGGATGACCTGTCGGATATTTTGTTCACCTCAGGCACAACCGGCACCCCCAAGGGAGTCATGACAACGCACAGTCAAAATCTGCGCGCATTCGCTGTGTTTGTAGATCTACTGGGGCTGGACGATTCGGATCGCTACTTGATCATCAATCCGTTTTTTCACAGCTTTGGCTATAAAGCGGGCTGGCTGGCTTGCCTTCTGGTCGGCGCCGAGGCGCACCCGATAGCAGTGTTCGACGTGAACGCGCTGATCAAAACGATCGGAGCGCGCCAGATTACTTGCATGCCGGGGCCACCGACTTTATTTCATTCGATTCTCATGCACCCCGAACTCGATAGGTCACACCTAACGTCGTTAGCGAAGGCAACAACGGGTGCAGCGGTGATCCCGCAGCAATTGATCGACGATATGCGAAGCGTTTTAGGCATAGACACCGTTATTACAGCCTACGGGCTGTCTGAGGCCTGCGGTTTGGTGACCATGTGTCGGCGTGGAGATGATACCACCACGATTGCCAGAACCTCCGGCCGAGCGATCCCCGATGTCGAGGTGTCAATCGTGAATGAGTCCGGAGAACATCTGAGCGCTGGTGACACAGGGGAGATCGTCGTGCGTGGGTACAACCTCATGCAGGGATATCTGAATGACCCCCTGGCTACCGAGCAGACCATTGATCGCGAAGGCTGGCTGCACACCGGTGATATCGGCGCTCTGGACGAGCAGGGTAATCTCTCCATCACTGATCGACTCAAAGATATGTATATCTCGGGTGGCTTCAACTGCTATCCGGCGGAGATCGAGCAACTGCTAATCCGACACCCCGATATCAGCCAGGCGGCTGTTGTGGCACAAGCAGATGATCGGATGGGCGAGGTAGGTGTGGCATTTATCGTTGCATCAGACGCCAAACACCCAGACGGGCAGGAAATCATGGCCTGGTGCCGCAATAAGATGGCGAACTACAAGGTGCCGCGGGAAATTCGGTGGAGCGACGCCCTACCCCTCAACGCGTCGGGAAAAGTGTTGAAAACGACATTACGTGAGATGCTTTGAGCATCGCGACAAATACAGAGGAATCGACATTGGCAATCAATAGCTTGGGCTACCTCGGCATATCCAGCCGCAACATCGCTGAATGGCGAACGTTTGGTACGCAGGTGCTCGGTCTCCAGGACGTCAGCACTTCCATTAGCAACGGCGATGACACCGTATTCCTGAAAATGGATGACCACCCTTTTCGACTATTCGCGCAGGCAGGAGACGCCGATCAACTGAGCCTTATCGGCTGGGAAACCGTTTCGGAACAAGCGCTCCTTGGTGTTTCTGAACGATTGACCGTTGCAGGCACAACTTGGGAATGGGGTTCCCCCGAACTGTGCACTGTGCGTCGCGTGCAAAGCCTGATCAGTTTTAGAGATCCGTCGGGCATGCAGCACGAGGCCTTCTGGGGTCGCGTCTCCGATTTTGCGGTGTTTAACTCCCCGGTCGGCGTGGCGGGGTTTGTCACAGGCGACCAGGGCTTGGGGCATGTAGTACTCCCCGCAGCGCAGTTCGATGACATGGCCAAATTTTTCACCGAGGTCCTCGGCTTCGGATTGTCCGACCTCATGAAAATCCGCTTTACCCCCGACCCTGAGGAACCCGTAAAGCGACTTTGGTTTATGCACTGCAATCGACGACACCACAGCTTGGGGCTTTTCGAAATGCCCATGCCTGCGCAATGTGTGCACCTGATGCTCGAAGTAAAGAACGTCGACGAGGTCGGGCGCTGCAACGACCGGTGCATTCAGTCCGGCACCCCGCTGACCGGCACGCTAGGCAGGCACTGCAACGACCACATGGTGTCTTTCTATATGCGTAGCCCTGGAGGCTTCGATATCGAGTACGGGGCCGAGGGCAGGACCATAGACGACTGGTCCCACTACGCCATCTTTGAAAGTACGGCTACCAGCTACTGGGGCCACGACTTCAGCATAGCTCAGACGGACTAGCACGGTTGCGACATACTACATATTGATTAAGGGCTTACTTTTGGCTCTGCATCGTAGCGATTACAGTGAGTTCGACAGAAATACGCATCAGCGAGATGGATATTCAGCTATGAGCAGTTACGAGCCACTGGTCACGAAACAGATTCAGGATTTGATCGAGAGCAAGTCAGCCGAGCAACGGGACAATCGCCGCCTGTCAGAAGAGGTGGTCGATGCCCTCAAGGCTTCGGGCTTCTTTACCATGCTGCTACCCAAGCAATGGGGAGGCCTTGAGAGAAAACCCCAGGATTTTTTCCGCGAGCAAATTCGTATCGCTGAAGCCGATATGAGCACAGCATGGGCCTGCGGCATCATTGGCGTGCACGCCTTCCAGATTGCGCTGATGTCGCAAGCTGCGCAGGAAGAAGTCTACGCGGACGACCCGAATACACTGGTCAGCAGCTCATATAACCCTGTCGGCGCGAAAGCCGAGCTGGCAGAGGGCGGCTTCATGCTGAGCGGGCGCTGGGGCTGGAGCTCGGGCTCGGATCATTGCACGTGGGCGCTCCTTGGCGGGGTCATCCCAGGAGATGGCTACCGAACCTTCCTCATTCCAAGAACACAGTACGATATCGAAGATACTTGGAACGTGATGGGGCTGCAGGGCACAGGATCCAATGACGTGGTTATCGAGCAGCCTATCTTCGTCCCCGAGCATCGTACGCACCGACAAATGGATGGCTTCAATTGTGTCCACGACCAAGAGAATCCCATATACGATCTCTCCTGGGCACAAACCTTCGTCCGAGTAGTCAACACCGCGGCAATCGGCGCGCTGAGAAAGGCACTCAAACTCTTTATCGAGACCCGCACCAGCGCAGCAACGAGCGACCCCACCAAACTGGCTGGCGATGTAGAAACGCAGGAACGTATTGCCCGTGTGCTCAATACGATTCGCGAACTCGAAGCGGTTATGTTTCATAACTTCGATCAGATGGAGGCTGCAGAGTGGTCGCCAAGTCTTGAAGACCGTGTCCTGTATCGCTACCAGGCCTCTATCGTGATCGACAAAGCCAGCGAGGCAGTTGACACCCTCTTTCAGGTCGCGGGCGGTCGCTCCGTATTTGATGGCCATCCTTTACAAAACCTGTGGCACGACATTCATATTGCGCGCTGTCATGTGGCCAACAACCCCACGTCGTTTGCCCGTAATCTAGGGGCCATACAACTGGGGATGGACAATAAGGACGTCTTTGTCTGATGGCCGCGAATCCAGCTACCTCACAGTACCTGGAGGTCGCTGAAGGGCGCTCGATTCACTTCACCGAGCATCAGGCTGTCGGCGCTGTGCTGGGGACCGTGATTTTTATTCATGGAAGCGGCCCCGGCGCGAGTGGCTGGAGCAACTTCAAACACAACGTTGATGCCTTCCAGCACGCAGGTTACACTTGCGTCGTGTATGACCAGTGGGGCTACGGCAAGACCTCAAAACCCACTGACGTCGACCACGCGCTGGACTTTTTTGTGTCAGGCCTCACTGCGCTGATGGATGCGTTGCAGCTTCAAGACGCCACGCTGGTGGGCAACTCCTTGGGGGGAGCCGTTGCCCTCGGCGCCGCATTGGAGCATCCAGGACGCGTTAACCAACTCATCCTGATGGCGCCCGGCGGTATTGAAGCCAAGGCCGACTACTTTGCCATGCAAGGTATCCAGGAAATGGTGAAGTATCCGATGGGGTCTCCTGAATTCACCCGAGACGTATTAGCGAAGCTACTGACGTTGCTGGTTTTCGACCCGGCAGTGGTAGACGAAGAGTTGGTTGATGAACGGTGGCTTACGCTGCAAAGCCAAAATGCGCATGTGCTGGCCACGATGGCGATACCTGATCTCACCGACCGCCTCACCGAAATCCACAATCCGGTATTAGTATTCTGGGGCACGGAAGATCGGTTTTGTCCCGCGTCAGGCACATGGAAAATACTCCAAAACTGCCGTTCCGTTCAGGCGGAAGTCTTTAATCGCTGCGGCCACTGGGTCATGACAGAATACCCAACCCAATTTAATCGTCGCTGCCTCGATTTTATGCGCGAAAGATCTTAGTCAATGTCTCTCCCGGTCCAAACGCGTGACGGGATGGAGGAGGCGCTTTGTGCTTTGCGCAAATATGACGCAACGGCGAACGCTGAGCGGGCGGGAAGGTCTGATCGAGGCAATTGCCATTGAGATGGCTGCGGAACGGGCTCAATACGGCACTGTTTAGGAGTCTTAGCGTCTAACTGCGCCCCGAGGCACCGAGGAAACCCACTCTGACGGTCCACGAGCGGTGCTATGATATGCACCGCATGAAAGAAGCTGACCTGACAGATTTCTCAAAGCTCTTAGGGCATCTCTACGATGGTCACATCGAGGAGGACCCCTATAACGCCTTTCTGACAGAAACGCGCCGTATCATTGACGCCAGTTTTGGTTCCATCACCATGCGCGAACCGCAGGGAGATGACGGGGGTTTACTGTTCGTATCTTCAGAGCAGTTAGCCAAAACCTTCGTGGACGACCACAACAACCCTTATACCGATCGCTATTACACGTCTAACCTGATGACCAACCTGCCCTGGGGCAAAGTTGTGTCTCTCGATGAGTGCGTGTCGTACCAATCACTCGAACAAACCGATCTATACCATTTTTGCATGGCCCCGATTGATATCTATCACATGATAGGTGTCGATTTGCGCAACGCCAATGGGCAACGGTTCAGCGTGCGATTCTGCCGTCCGAAAAGCGCGGAAAATTTTGGCAGCGCTGAGCGCGACTTTCTCGAATTGCTGGCCAGCCACATTCAACGGGCGGTCGCCAATGGCATGCAGCTCATCCAGATGGATAAGGAGCGACGTTTATACAGCTCAACTTTCGTCAGGCAATCAGTCGGCGTCATCACACTTGATGAACGCGGCAAGATCGTGACGCGCAACACCGTCGCCGATACACTGGTTCGCGACAAAGACGGCTTCTCGATCGTGAATGAGCAGATTCATTTGGAGAGCCCGGCAGCGCGCGGAAAGCTACAGGAGTATATCGAGGCGATCGCTGCAGCACAGCGCGAACACGCACCCGCCCCCACCAACGCCCTCTCTGTAGACCGGCCGTCGGGCAAGGCAGACCTCGAACTGCTCATCAAGCCCATGATGATCGACGCGACGGTAGAGCCGGGACACACCCCGCACATGATCGTCTTTATCAATGAGCCCGAGCGTAGTTACGAAATCGACACGCGCATCCTGATGTCACTATACGGCCTCACAAAAGCCGAAGTCAGCTTGTCGAAGCTACTCGCCGAGGGAGCGAATCTGGATCAGGCTGCAGCAGAACTCGGGATTGCTCGCAATACGGCACGCGCCCAGCTCAGGTCGATTTTTGCGAAAACCGGCGTTTCACGACAATCGATGTTGGTGAGCCTGATTCTCAAAAGCGTAGTCACTTATTCCTGAGGGCTGCCCCTACCCCCCTGAACTCGGCGCCCTTCGATGTTTGATATTGAGCACCGTCTGAAATGGAACATAAGGTCGCTCAGCCGCTATGAGCCCGCATATTATCTGGCCCCCAGTACGCGCGCATGGCCGCCACTTTGCCCGAAGCATCAGATTCAAAAACGTCGATAATATCGATCTGCATCGCTTCTGGACCGCTGCCAATCGTTGCAACAAAGGCAAATGCGATGTCCGTGCCGGCAATTCTCGGCGGGCCCTGTCGCACTGCCGCCGTAATCGAATCGCAGGCGATCTGGTAAAAGGCACGCAGTTCATCTGTGCCGGTCTTGATCTCGGTACCGACCGGATCCTCAATCGTCGCGTTATCCGCAAATAAGGCGAGCACGCCCTCGAGATCGCCCCTAGTCAAACCGTCGAGGTAGGCATCGCAGAGTTTGATCGCGGCATCTGCCGATAGGGCTTGCGCTGCCCCGGAGGTGCTCATATTGGCAATCCGTCGTCGATGGCGTGATTTCTATCTACCGGTGTATCGACGCCGGGCACGTGATAGAGGCCATTCAGATCGGCCACGCTCGCTTGAACGTCTGCGCGCGCCTGATAAAACTGGCTGTACCAGCTGCGACCCACTTTGAAGGGCCCGTCCGTCTTCAGTGCCATGATCTTCAGCGCAGGCTTCTTATACCGCCATATTTGAAAATCCGTGGCGAAGGCCTCGAGCGCACCCGCCTGAGTTTGGCGCGCAATCTCTCGATCTTGCTCGGTAATAACATCCCCCTGCGCTTTGACCAGACATCCGTGCCAGGCCTTGATTCGACCGTCCTCAACAGGCGTGTTTGCAATCAGTTCAAATTGGACGGTATCCCCCCAGACTTGCTTCGACAGCAAAATACCGGGGCCGGTATACCAGGTCGTGGTATAGAGCATGACCCCTCCATAAAGCTGCATGGGGCCGCCCTGCCTCTGCATGTAAACGTGGTCCCTAACCTCATTCTCGAAATACTGACAGGGCGCGCCATGGGTTGGCCCGAGGTGCCGAATATCGGACATGTTATCCAGCACTTCCTGAGGATGAATATCCAGTTCACCCAAGTGGTCCAGTTGCCAATGGATCCAAGGGGGATCTTGCCATTGATCCAGCGCCGGCGCGGGATAATCGGGCTCGCCTGATTCTTCGTCAAACCAGGCCATGATGCAGCCCATCACGTCCACAACCGGATACGACCTTATTGAGGCCGACTTCGGACAGGGGCCATCGTGATAGGGAATGTCGTCGACTTCACCTTGAGGGTTGTAGCGCCAGCCATGATACGGGCAGCGGATCGAATCACCCTCAATTTGCTCGCCGTTACGAACAATCATTGCCGAATCACTGGCGGCAAGATGTGTTCCCATATGCCCACAGTAGGCGTCCAGCAACACTGGATTGCCGCTTTCTCCGCGATACAAAGCAAGGTCACGACCAAAAAATCGAACCGCGCGCGGACCCTGATCAAGCTCTGCGCTTTCAGCCACTACGAACCAACCGCGGGGAAACGTGTGGGGCCCCAGCCCGTAATCTACTGCTGTTGCCATCACCCTCTCCTTTCAGACCGATGCGTCATCAGAAAACGAGGCATCGCGTTTGTCGTTGAAAGCATCGCGCGCCTCCTGAGAATCAGGATGCATATAGGCCTCCAGCGTCAGCCCCTGCTCCCGACGATATTTTTCCTCAAGGTTCCCATCTTCGATGGCATTTAATGCCTCTTTAGCGAGCCCGATCATTCGCGGGCTCTTGGCGGCGATCTTTGTCGCAATCTCCATAGCCGCAGGGATGAGCGCATCCCGTGCTACGACCTTTTCGACTGCGCCCAATCGCCAGGCCTCCTGCGCATCGATGAGCTCACCTGTGAAATACAGGTATCTCACTTTCTGCACCGGGAATAGCCGCTGCAGATGGGCACCACCTCCCATGGCACCTCGGTCGACCTCAGGCACTCCGAAAGTGGCGCATTCAGACGCCACCAAAATATCAGCGGCACCCGCCATACAAATGCCGCCGCCCAGCACAAAGCCGTGCAGCGCCAGTATCACCGGTTTACTGTTGCGGTGAATCGCCTCGAAGGTGTCATAGTTGCCCTTGTTAACAGGCACAATCTTGCCGGCATCTGCGCCCAGTTCCTTAATGTCGACACCCGCGCAAAATCCCCTGCCCTCTGCGCTGATGAGAATCACGCGAACCACATCATCCTTACCCAATGAACGGATTTCAGCTGCGATGCTCGCCCATTCAACGCTATTAAATGCATTAACCGGCGGCTTATTGAGTATCAGGTGCGCGACGCCGCTCGCTACTTCAGTGCGATATGCCATAGTTCTGTCTTCCTATTGCGAGCCGTCTTCGGGCAGGTGCGCAGTCGACGCAGCGACGCTAGCATCGAGGACCCCGACCTTGCCGAGTTTTTCAATGGTTGCCAATGCCTCACTGACAATACTACTGACAAGGCTATTGACGGTGGGCAAATCTTCAATCAAGCCGGCAATTTGCCCCGAGGGCAGGATGCCTGAGTCGGGCCGGCCGTGCACGACCGCCTCCTGAATCATCATTGGCGCGTTAGCCGACATCATCGTCGCACTCAGTGACTGATCGCCGGCCCGATACATTCTCCAACCGCTTTTCAGTAATGCCCAGGGCGAATCACCCGTCTGGCGTGACAGTGAGAAGGCGTTCTTCACCGCACGTACCAGCACCACCAGCGACGACGCCGAGATCAAGCTCTGTAACTGATTATTCAGCACCATCCGCTGGGGCATACCATCGAGCGCCGCACTTACGATAATGCGCTCGGGTGCCGTCTCGAGATAGATGCGCTTGGTCGCCTCGGGGACCGGTGACTCCTGAGTGAGCAGAAAACGGGTTCCCATCGCAATGCCGTCAGCGCCGAGGCTCAGCGCCGCGACCAGTCCACGACCATCGCGAAAACCGCCGGCAGCCGCCAGCGGCACCGTCACAGACGCGCTTACCTGGGGCACCAAAATGGAAGTCGCTACCTGGCCCGTGTGACCACCCCCCTCGCTCCCCTGTATCACCAGTGCGTCAGCGCCCAATTGCACGGCCTTTAGTGCATGCTTGAGCGCACCCACCGTGGGTATGCAGATAATTCCCGCCGCCTTGAAACGCTCAATAGTGGCAGGATCCGGGGATCGGCTGTAGCTGACAGCGCGTATCTGCTCGGCAATACAGATATCAACTATCTGCTTTGCTCTGGGCGTATACATGTGGAAATTGACGCCAAATGGGGCGTCCGTTTGGCATCGAATTTCGGCGATGCTGCGCGCGACGTCCTCGGGTGACATCACGGCGCCCGCCAAAAACCCGAATCCCCCCGCGCGTCCAGTGGCGGCAACCAGGTTTGCGTCAGCGATCCAACCCATTGCCGTTTGGATAACGGGGTACTGACAACCCAACAATCTGCTTAGGCGGGATTCCACGACGGACAGCGATTCTCTTTCATATTCAGGCCAACAGGGGGACATTACGTGGGCGTGCTTTTCAGGGTCAACGTGCGTAAAGATAAGACTATAGCCCGAAGAGACTATGACGGAAGCAGACTGAGCGCCCATCATGCCGCGTGCAAACTCCATGCCGTCCGCTACGGGCTCTATCCATTATGACCGATCGACTATGACAGAGTTTACCGCGCCACATCACACCGCCGCCGCGCAACTCACGGGCCCGGGCGCCCCCTTCGAGGTTGAGGCCCGTGTTCGCGGCGGATATACCATCAAGGCTTACAAAAACGCCGAACAAAACCTGCGCGAGGTAATGGCTCCGGGCAGAAATTTTGGTGACGCTGTTTTTGTTGAATACCGCGAGCAATCTTGGACGTTCACCGCTTTTTTTGATGCGAGCGATGCGCTGGCTGGTTATCTGCAAACGCAATGTCATGTTGAATCGGGCGACAGAGTTGCAATCGCCATGCGTAACCGGCCGGAGTGGCTTATTGCCTTTGCGGCGATCATCCAGTGCGGTGCTGTCGCTGTGCCGCTGAACAGCTGGGGAAAATCAATTGAACTCCAGCAAGGACTTGACGATAGCCAATCAAAATTGGTTATTTGCGATGCGCCGCGGCTGGCGTTTATTCGGGCTGCGAAGAGCGCGACGCCCACCCTGTGTCTGGACGAAGACTCTACCCAAGCGCCTGATCACAGCTGGTCTGTTGCATTAAGCGCGGATGCTATTACCCAACCGGTCGCCATTGATCCGGATGAACCGGCGATCATGCTCTTCACCTCGGGAACCGCCGGACGTCCCAAGGGCGCTATCTTTACGCATACTCATTGCTGCCAGTCTCTAATGAATATTGAATTTATCGGAGCGGCTACCTACATGACCAATACCGATGCCATGAATCAGCAACTATCATCGGCAACACCACCAAAAACCCTGTTAGCTGTGCCGCTGTTCCATATCAGCGGCCTCTTCTCCCAGTTCATTATCAATTTACGTCATGGACGCGGGGTATACCTCATGTACAAGTGGGATGCTGACGAAGCGTTGAGACTCGTCCGCGAATCCGGAATCACGGTCATTATGGGCGCGCCCACGATGTTGCTCGATTTGCTCAATCGCGATGACACCAAGGACGAAGATTTTGCCGCGATCGCCAACTTGAGTGCGGGCGGCGCAGATACGCCCGCTCTCCTTCACGAACTGTATCGCCGTAAAGCGCCTGCTGGATTGGCAGGCGCGGGTTGGGGGTTAACCGAAAGTGGCGGCACCGGCGCTGCGTTTACCGGCTACTTTATGCATGAGCGACCAGGGGCCTCCGGCTTTCCGAGCCCGATTATGGAATTCAGTTTCAGGACCGAGGACGGAGACTGTGCTTCAACCGGCACACCCGGAGAGATTTGGGTACGATCAGCCACGACTATCGGCGGTTACGCCTGTGGCGATGGCGCTCTGGCGCAGTTCGAGGACGGCTGGCTGCAGACCGGGGACATCGGCTATATCGATGACGAGGGTTTACTCTATATCTGCGGGCGCGCCAAGGACATGGTGTTGCGGGGCGGCGAAAATATCTACCCCAGCGAGGTGGAAGCGCTACTGCTGGAGCATCCCGACTGCATCGAAGTGGCCGTAGTAGCACTACCCGACGAGACGTTGGGAGAAGTCCCGGGCGCGGTGTTAAGGTTAAGTGCAGCCGGCCTCGCCGACGAGAATGTCCTCACTTCGTGGTGCGAGGCCCGCATGGCGGGATATAAAATCCCTGCGGTCTGGCGCTTTACAGAGCAGCCGCTGCCACGTAACGCGGTGAATAAACTGTTGAAGCCGGCCATCAAGGAGCATTTTTTCTGATGTCCAACTATAGCGATACCGAGGAATGGCGTCGTGACTGAGCGCGACCTATTCCGTCAAGAGGTCAGGGAATGGCTGGAAGCCCACTGTCCTGTCTCCCAGCGCCAACCCATCATCCGCGAAGAGCAAATTTGGGCGGGATCTCGAGTGGCCTTCTCGTCGGAAGAGGCCAAAGCGTGGTTCGAGGCAATGCGCGATCGCGGCTGGACAGCACCCACATGGCCTACTGAATATGGCGGCGGCGGCCTAGATACGGAGCAAGCCAGGGTTCTGGAGCAAGAAATGATCCGCCTCGGTTGTAGACCACCGCTTTATGATATGGGCCTCTGGATGCTTGGGCCCGCGCTGCTCAATTTCGGCTCCGAAGCGCAGAAGACGACCCATATCCCTCGAATCGTCAGGGGAGAAACGCGCTGGGCTCAGGGCTACTCGGAGCCGGGGGCTGGATCAGATCTCGCCAGTCTCACCACCCGCGCGGTTGACGATGGCGATCATTTCATCGTGTCGGGCACCAAAATTTGGACCACGCGGGCTGATGTTGCTGATTGGATTTTTTGCCTCGTTCGCACGGACCCAGACGCGCCAAAACGGAAAGGCATCAGTTTTTTACTGATCGATATGCACAGCGCGGGGATAACCACACGACCCATTGCATTGATCAGTGGCGAATCAGAGTTTTGCCAGACTTTTTTCGACGAGGTGCGAGTACCTAAAAACAATCTGGTCGGCGCACTTAACCAAGGCTGGGAAGTCGCGAAAGAGCTACTCAAACACGAACGCAAGCTGATGGCTACCATGGAGACTATCACTGAAAAAATTGATGTGGGCCTGGTGGAGCTGGCCAAGTCGCGATTGCCGATGACAGATGCTGGGCACTTGGCCAATACAGATCTGCGGACGCGTATGGCAGAGCACCTGATGCAGGCTGACGCACTGAACGACCTTAACGAACTGATTTATGGCGGCATGAAGACAGGACAATTTGACCCGGCGATTCCCTTAACACTGAAATACATTGGCACGAGAGAGCAGCAGCGCAAAGACGAACTCATGCTCGAGATCTTGGGCGTGGATGGCCTGAGTATGACCAGCGGCAAGCCTGATCTTGACAGGATGGTACGCAACTGGGCCTATAACAAGGCACATACCATCGCCGGCGGCACGTCCGAGATTCAGCTGAACATCATTGCTCGACGTGGTCTGGGATTGCCTGAGTAAGGCTGTGAGCGCAAGATGATACTGAACGAAGAACAGCGCTTGTTACGCAGTACGGTTGCAGACTTCCTCAACCGGGAAGCGCCGATTGAAGCATTACGATTTCTGCGGGATAAAGAACAAGCACTGGCATGGGAGCCTGCGCTGTGGCAAGGGCTGTGTGAGCTTGGTGCACCTGCCGTAGCACAACCCGAGCAGGCAGGCGGGCTGGGATTTGGCGCCATGGGAATGGGCGCATTGATGATCGAGGCGGGCAGAAGGCTCTCTGCTTCACCACTGGTGTCGAGCGCAATATTTGCGCAAGCAGTCATTCGGTTATGCGGCAACGCCACTCAGGGCGACCGGTTGTCACCCGGTCTGATGTCGGGAGAGAACGTTGCCACCGTTGCCTGCCAGGAGGGCACGCACTTTCAACCACAACCGACGCAATGTCGTCGTGATGCCGATCAACTCAGTGGCCGGAAAACCATGGTGCTCGATGCGGGCTCTGCCGATTATTTGTTGGTGACAGCGCGTGATCAAAACGGGGCGCTATGTATCGGTCGTCTGGCCTGCGACGCGGCTGGAGTAACCATTACGCCGCATCGATTCATGGATGGCCGTCAGTACGCCACCGTGGAGCTCATTGATGCATTAGTCGACGAATGGTTACAAGGAGAACAGATTGCTGTTGGATTCCAGCGCGCATTGGATGAAACCACCATCATGCTCAGCGCTGAAATGCTGGGTGGTAGCCGGGAGTTGCTCGAACGGACGCTAGCCTACCTACAAGAGCGCGAGCAATTCGATGTCAAAATTGGCACGTTTCAGGCACTTCAGCACCGCATTGCTGAAGCGTATTGTCAACTCGAGCTCGCCGCAGCGTCGGTTTACTCGGCCCTATCTGCCATCGATGCCGATTCAGATGCGCTATCCGAGCATGCCAGCCGAGCGAAAGCGCTGACTGGAGACATTTATCAGCACCTATCCAATGAAGCGGTGCAAATGCATGGCGGAATGGGCGTGACCGACGAAATGGATATCGGCCTGTTCCTCAAACGCTCTCGCGTTTGCAATCAACTATGGGGCGACAGTGCCTTTCATAAAGACCGCTTTGCCGCCCTACGCGGGTACTGATGCCAGCGCCCTATCGCCTCCACCTGGTGTACTTCGGACAGCCGCCGGCTGGCGAATCAGATGCGCTGGCACTGTCACCTCAGCTCGAGGGCTGTATGGGCCTCTCTCTCGGCAGGCTTGACGCTCATAGCACTCTTGCAGCGAGGTGGTGCCGCGACCCAATGGACTTGGCGCCGCAGCGGCGAATAGCCCTAGAATTACTAACGCGACACGCCACGCCCACGCCCACGCCCAGGCTGGATAGCATTGCGGACAATACTGACGCCGCACTCTATCTCAGCGAAACACACCGGCCTGTGCCACTGCACCTGAATGCGGGAGACACCCACCCCGGTACGCTACTGTGGAGCGGCTCTAAAAAGAGGCCTGATGTCAAAAACAAAATGAATTTAAAACAATGGTTTAAATCACATATCTCGATCATAATCTATACGCAGCAGACGGACAGTTACAGCCAACACCGCGCGCAGTGGCGACGAGGACCTGTACTCGACGGCATAGCAGAAGAGACGTTCCCGTTGCCCGCATCACAATCCGAGGCTGCATTCTTCAATGCCTAAGGCGAACCCGATAAGCTCAAACACCACATCAAGACGCTCGTCGCCAGCAGCGCCACTTTTATCGACTTTGAGGCCGAACGTCATCCACCCGACAAAACGACGACTGCGTTAACGGAGCCCGTATATGTCCGCCCCATTGAATGAAAAAGTTGCCCTGATCACCGGCGCTGGCCAAGGTATCGGCCAAGGCATCGCGCTCTCTTTGGCCAGCCGTGGTGTTCGCGTCATCGCTGTCGGACGTACGCTTTCAAAGTGTGAGCAGACCTGCGATACCATCACCCGTCGGTTTGGTAATGAGTCTGCGGCGCTGGCCTGCGACATCGGGGTGATCGAGTCGCTCGACGACTTGGTCGATACGGCGCACCGCCGCTTTGGCCGCATCGACATACTGGTCAACAACGCGGTTTCCACCGAGGTCCGTCCCTTGCTTAAAATCACGACCGACAGGTTTCTGCAGAGCTTGCGCGTCGGGCCCGTCGCAACCCTTAGACTGATGCAACTGATACAACCCCACATGATCGCGAAGGGTGAGGGGCACATTGTAAATCTTGCGAGCACTGCAGCAATGCGCTGGGATAACGCGCGCTATGGCGCCTACGCCGCGGAAAAAGAAGCCATCCGGGCATTGTCACGCGCTGCCGCCTGCGAGTGGGGCCCACTGGGCATTCGTACCAACGTGATCCTGCCCCATGCGAAGTCACCAGCGCTGGAAGCCTGGGCCGAGGCCAATCCAGAGGAGGCCGCTGCGTTCGAGGCGAGCATTCCGCTCGGACGCATTGGCGATTGCGAGCAGGATATTGGTGAATTCGTGGCGCTGCTGTGCTCACCCGATTCTCGCTATGTAAACGGACAAACCATCGCCCTCGATGGTGGGCAAGCCAATCTGGGCTAGGGTGGACAGATCAACGGCGGTGACCGGTTGCTTTGCAGAACAAACGCACCCCACTAAAAGCCGCTCTCTGGTCCGGCGCACTAGTCACCGCTGACCAAAAACTGTCCGTACCAACGGCGCATTTTGGCAAAGGGACCGTCGCCGTCGCACAACATGGGTTTTTCGAGGTAGCACTTGTGGGCCCATATAATCATGTCCTCTTCCATCTGCTGACAGATATTCTGGATGATCGCCTTACCGACCGTTTTACCCAACGTATCCAAGGTCGCCTTGGGCTGGATAAAAGCATAAAACGCTCGAGTCAACTCCGGGCCAATGGGCGTCACATTCGCCATCAATACGGTGTCGTAAATACCGGAGAAGCGCACGACTGAGAGTCCGGGACCCGTATTGGCATTTTCAATAGTGCCTGCAATGACGCCCTTGGGCGTAGGATTCCGCGTCTTAAGAAATCCCTTACGCGTCACGCCATCAAATTCGAGCATTTCAGCGTCGGGCACATCTTTGGTCCCATGCACAAAAAAGAAGTGCGCTGGATCAACGGCATTTTCAGCCATCTCCTGCATATGAACTTCGATATCCCACTGATAAATATCAAACTCGGACCAGTCGGGATGCCCCGGCTGTGCCTCGGCTATTGCCTCGGGCTCAAAAGTCGGCGCGATTTTATCCGGGTGGTACCACACCAAAATCGTTTGGTTGACCTCGCGCACGGGCCAACAGGCAATCACTCGCTCGCCCTTGGCAACACGCGGCGGAAGATTTTTGGCATAAGGCACATGTGTGCACTTGCCCTCTCCGTCATACCGCCAGCCATGAAACGGGCATTCAATAGACTCACCCACAACTCGCGAACCGCCACCCGCCTGATCACGAATGCCATAACCCAGATGTGCTCCCATATGGGGGCAGTAGGCATCCAGTACCTGCACCGCACCCGACTCTGTACGAAAAATCACCAGATCCTGATCGAAATACCGTAGTGGCTTGGACTCGCCTGCGGTGAGCTCACTGGAATACAACACCTGAAACCAACCCCAAGGCATAGGAAGCGGACATCGTGGTCCTGAATCGCTAGCAATTACCATCGTGTCCTTCTCCCAAGCTAAGCACGCACAGCGGCGCCGCCATCGACGCCGAGAATCTGGCCCGTAATAAACGACGCCCGATCAGAGAGTAAAAAGCAAACCGCTTCGGCGATCTCCTCGGGCTCACCGAGACGACGCATCACCGCGGCGCGCATCAGTCCCTCAGCAATCTTCGGTTGCTCTTGCATGTACTTCTCCACTCCCGGCGTTCGGATAACCCCTGGACTGACCGCATTAATTCTGATGCCCTTGTGCCCGTACTCCGAGGCAGCACTCATGGTCAGCGTATTCACACCGCTCTTCGCGGCTGCGTACGCCGTGTTGTAAGGCTGGCCACGCAAAGAAGCGTTCGAAGAAATACTGACAATACTGCCTGCGCCCTGTTCGAGCATGACCTCGATTTCATACTTCATACACAGAAATGTATTGGTAAGGCATAACGCCAGAGTGTCATCGAACACCTGTTGCTCATAAGTGTGAATAGGGCCTGACCCGCGACTGACAGCGGCACTGTTGCAGGCGATATCGAGCGCACCAAAATGCGCAATTGTCGACTGGATCATCGCTTTCACTGCAGACTCACTACTCACATCCGCCTGCAAGGCGATAGCCTCGCCTCCAGCTGACTCGATCAGGGATACCGTCTCACTGGCGGTGTCGATATTGAGATCAACCACTGCCACTCGGGCACCTTTAGCCGCCATCGCCACCGCGATTGCGCGTCCAATACCCGCGCCGGCGCCTGTGACAACCCCGGTTTTATGCTGTAAGTCGGTCACTCTGATATCTCACTAGTCTGATGTTGCAGTATGAACCCTAACAGCCTCTCGTCTCGCCGACCCGGGGCGTCTCCACTGGAGCACCCCGCTACCGGTTCGATATCGTCGATACGGACGAATCAATAAGTGCCACAATACCGTAATGTAAGCGGAGCGTTTTGTACCGTACCGCGTAACCAGTAGCCACGCACAAAAGGACTATGACGCAAGACAAAAGGGTCGTTATTCCGATCAGGACCCAGGTAGATTGCAGCTCCGATCACTCGGCCAGAGCGTGACGCAGGCAACGCTGAATGAGGAACCTCATGATCACAGATGCATTTCGACTCGACCGGAAAGTCGCGCTAATTACAGGCGCCAGTAAAGGGATTGGCGCCCGCATCGCAACAACATTTGCAGAGATGGGCGCAGACGTGGTGCTGCTGGCGCGTTCTGAAGAGGCACTATCCGAAGTCGCAAAAACTATCCGCCCGTTGGGTCGCGAAGCGCTGTGCCTGCCCTGCGATCTCACCGACGATGGTGCCATTCCAAGCGCCCTTGAAACGGTCGATAACCGCTTCGGACGACTCGATATTCTGATCAACAATGCGGGCGGACCGGGCAAGGGTTATGGGTCGCTTGAACAGATCGATCGCGAACGGTTCGATCACACAATGAATATCAATCTCAGCTCTGCTTATGCTCTGACCCATCATGCTTTGCCTTTATTGCGGGCACCTTCACGAGCCACGATCGTCAATATCTCATCGGCACTGGCTTGGATGGTTGACCGTCACTTTGCGGCCTATGGCGCTGCCAAGGCAGGCATGGAGCAGATGACACGCATCCTGGCTTATGAACTGGCACCCGAGATTAGAGTCAATGCCGTCGCGCCGGGAGCGATCGAGACACCCAGTACCGCATTCATCACCCAAAATCCGGAAATGCTGGAGAAGACGGTGCGTTGGATCCCTCAGGGCCGCATGGGACAGCCACAGGATATTGCACTCGCGGCGCTCTACCTCGCCTCGCCCGCAAGCAGTTTTGTCAGCGGCAAAGTGCTTGAGGTCGACGGCGGGATGGCTGCGCTACCTGGTAGCGCCATCGAGGGTGTGCTGGCGCGCCCAAAAACCACCTGAGGATTACCGATAATGCCTCACTATCTCATCACTGGTGGCGCCAACGGTATTGGCGCGGCGATCAAAACCGTACTGGAAGAGCAAGGTGACCGGATCACTACGCTCGACATCAAGAACGCTGATATCTGTATCGATCTGGGGGATCCCGATTCACGTCAGGTGTGCCTGGCGAACGAAGCCGAACGAGACGTACGCTACGATGGCATCGTGACCTGCGCCGGCGTGGCGTCACACTTCCCGGATCCGACAAAAATAAGCGAGATTAATTTCTTCGGCTCAGTCGCCGTGATCGAAGCGCTACGTCATAACCTGAACCCCCAAGCTCGCATTCTGATGATGAGCTCCAATTCCGCGCCCCAGTCCCAGAACGACGCACTCGTCGAAGCTATGCTGCAAGGGAGTAGCGAAGCGGCTAGCGAACTTGCTGCCGCCGCCTCAGGCCATGAGGCCTATGCCTCCAGCAAACTCGCAGTAGCCAAATGGGTCAGACAGTCCGCACCATCACTGGCGGCGCAGGGCATGACAATCAACGCCATCGCGCCAGGCTATATCGAGACGAACATGACACTCTCGGTAGCTCAAAGTGAGACCTATGGTCAGGCCATCAAAGATTTCGTCGCGAGCATCCCCATCGGCAGGCCAGGCCAGCCACAGGATATTGCCCATTTGGCGCGCTTCCTGCTATCGCCCGAGGCCAGTTTTATAACGGGTAGCGTGTTGTTCATCGACGGGGGCCACGATGCCTTATTTCGCCCGGCGATCGTCTAGGCCCCAACGTCAAGTCATCATGTGGACACTCCCCGCAAGCAGGTTCCCCCAGTGCAATGCCGGGCAGTCGCACGAAAGGCCGGCGCGTGTCACGCTCGCGCAGGACAAACATCGATGGCGGCGGTTTTTCACAGCCATCCGGTCATGTACCGCGCCCCGCGTTGGCGTCGCGCGTGCCTGCCTTATCGTCACAGCACTGCTCAATACGATACCCTCGAGCGCAACCTGCGATACGCAATCGCCCACACGAATTGCGCTTTTCGGTGACCTGCATGTTCATACGGGCCTCAGTTTTGACGCCTACATCTCGAGTATTCGCCTAGGTCCCGATGACGCCTACCGCTACGCCAAAGGTGAACCGCTGCAGCTACCCGGTGCCGACGGCAAACCGGGCAATACCGCGCGGATCGATAGACCTTTGGATTTTGCGGCGGTAACGGACCACAGCGAATTTTTGGGTCAAGTGAGGGTCTGTACGGCGGAATCCGGCCTCGCCAGGTGGTGGCCTTTATGCGCGATGAGTCGCGCAGACAATATTTGGATGCAGCTGCTGGCCGCCAGCTGGTGGACCTCCCTCGGAGGACAGGCAACCGATGCACCCGAACCCTCTTTTGCCTGCACGCTGGGTGATTGCGAGCAAACCCAACTGGATACATGGCGCGATATTCAACAGGCAGCGGACGATCACCAGGACACCACTGCTGACTGCGGCTTCACCACTTTCAACGCCTACGAATACACTCAGGCCAGCGCGCAAAACAACATGCACCGGAACGTCATTTTTAGGGACGAACGCGTTACCGTGCGACCGATCTCGATCTACGAAACAGGACAATCGGTAAGCGCACTGTGGCAGGCGTTGGATCAACAATGTTTATCTCGCAGCGATGGCTGCGATGTCTTGGCCATCCCTCATAACAGTAATCTCGCCGGGGGACTCATGTTCCCTGATCCTGCCAGCCCGCAAGAGGCAAGTTTACGACTCAGCCTTGAGCCGGTTGCAGAGATCATTCAGCACAAAGGCGCCTCTGAGTGCCGCTTTGACCGGCTGGTCGGCCAAGGTGTGCTGACTCAAGATGAGCTGTGTGATTTTGAACAGATCGACAGCGACAACCTGCATATGCTGGGCAGCGTTAACGGCGTCATGCGTTCAGATAGAGGGCAAGCAATTGCGATCGGCCAGTTTGCGCCACGAAACCTGTTGCGCAATGTATTGAAAGACGGGCTCGCCCTTGAAACCACAACCGGCATTAACCCGTTTCGGTTTGGCTTTATCGGCAGCACCGATACCCACAGCGCTACCGCAGGTGCCGCGCAAGAACGGAACTACGAAGGGCATCTGGGGCGACGCGACGCACAATACCGCAACGTGCAGGATCACTTTGCGGCCAATCCAGGCGGTCTGGCGGTGGTGTGGGCAGAGGAAAACACACGCGATGCCATCTTCGATGCCATCAAACGTCGCGAAACCTATGCGACCTCGGGTACCCGGCCCCAGCTACGGTTTTTTGCGGGCAATTACTCCCGGGATATATGTGCACAGCCCGACATGTTGGAAACAGCCTACCAAAACGGCGTACCGATGGGCGGGAAGCTGACTCCGACCGGGAGTGAGAACCCCCTTTTTCTGATTGCGGCGCAGCAAGATCCGGGGACTATCCGCCAGCCCGGCAACGCCATCGAACGGGTACAAATTGTCAAAGGGTGGGTGGACGCGGAGGGAACCGCCCAGGAGCGAGTCATTGATGTGCTCGGTGCCGCACATTCTGGGCTAGGCGTTGATCTCCTGACCTGCCAGCCTACCTCGCAGGGACTTTCCACAGCCTGCACGGTGTGGGAGGACGCCAACTACCAACCCGAGCAAAACGCTTTCTATTACACCCGACTGATAGAGACCCCGTCCTGCCGCTGGAGCACACTGCAATGTCAGGCGGCCGGCGTTAATCCGTTCTCCGCGGACTGCCCTGCGCAAAAAGACCACGCCAACGCCCTCGCAGAAGAAGCCGGGGCCACCGGACCGGTGTATGACAACTGCTGCCGGCTGGCGTCGGAGGAATCTTTCTACTCGCCCGTGATTCGTGAGCGCGCCTGGAGCTCGCCTATCTGGATTGCTGCGCCTCGCTAGCGAGGTGTAGAAACACCGGCACTTCGCCACCGCCATGCACCTCCAGTGACGCCCCAGAAATATAAGCAGCATCGCTCGAGCACAACATCAGCACCGCACGCGCAATATCGGCGGGATCCGCCATGCGTTTCAGCGGGAGCATATCGGCCACTTTACGAAATCCTGCCTCCCCGCCGTAGTGCTCATGGCCCGCCTCGTTATGGACCAATCCCACAACCACGGCATTAACCCTGACATCAGGACCCCACTCCATTGCCGATGACTGAGTAACGCTGACCAAGCCTGCCTTGGCGGCCCCGTAAGCCGCAGACCCCGGTGACGGCCTGACACCGCTCACCGACGCGATATTGATAATGACACCCGGCTGATCGCCCGCGGCCAGCGCCGAGTGCGCCTGTTGGGAGAGCACCATGGGTGCTATGAGATTCAGCGCGATAATTTTTTGGGTGAGTGTCGGGCTCGCAGCTGCGGCAGCCACTGGCGGTCCACCACCAGCATTATTCACCAGAATATCGAGCCGCCCGTAGTCCGCGGTAATCGTGTCGACCATCTGTTGGGATGCCTCGGGGTCGCGGATATCGGCGCACATAAATCGCGCAATACGTCCCGCATGGGCAATCTGCACTTTGGGTTCACGACGACCACAGGCGATGACCGTCGCCCCCGCCGCCAAAAAGTGCTGACAGATAGCGCGCCCTATATGCCCCGCGCCCCCGGTCACCAAAACGATTTTTCCTGAAAAATCATGCATACCGGGCTCGCTCACCAATAAGGAGGATGGATGGTGGAGGTATTATCGACTTTAATCGCCGCGCCATTGATATGTCGTGCCTCATCCGAAACCAAAAACGCGATCACGTCAGCAACCGCCCCGGGCTCGCAGGCAAACGACGCGGCCTGCATCCCCATATCACGACTCATTTGCGGCGGGGAACCAGCGATATCCATGACCATCGGCGTAATGATCCCGTCGGGATGTACGGAGTTACAGCGCAGCGTCCTGCCCTGTTGCTTGAGGTACACCGCAGTGCTCATGGTCAAGCTCCTGACCGCAGCCTTGGATGCGGTGTAAGCACAAAATTGGGGGAACCCCATCTCGGCCGAGGAAGAACAGATATTCACAATCGCCCCCCCCGGCCGTTGCATGAGGGGTAAGCAAGCCTGTATGCCCAAAAACACGGAGTGGCAGTTCACCGCCATCACGTGCTGAAAATGCTCGATGGTCTCGGCCTCGATATGATCAGCGCGCAGGATGGCGGCGTTGTTAACCAATATGTCCAGTCCATCGAAGCGCTCTTGAAGCATCGCCGCCGTTTGCCCCCAGTCATCTGGTTTACTGACGTCCTGCTGCAAGAACGCCACGCCCAGCGCGTCAGAGACCTCCGCGCCTCGTTCAGCATCGAGATCAGAGATCACCACAGTGGCACCGCTACTTTTCAAGCGCATTACCGTAGCCAGGCCCAACCCGCCGCAGCCACCGGTAATCAGGGCGACCTTGCCCGCGAGCGACTTACGCTCTTCTAGCGCTTCTGTCATGCTGTCGAACCGTTTCTATGGAGAATCTGCGTATGACCCAGTGTGTTCTCGATCACCCTAAGGACTTGCTTGATGCCGTGGGACAACAACTTGGGCCGACTGACCCGCTGACGATTTCCCAGAAGCGTATCAACCAGTTTGCCGAGGCGACCGGAGACCACCAGTGGATCCATCTCGATCAGGGACGTGCGGCGTCCGGGCCCTTTGGAAGCACGATTGCCCATGGCTACCTGACGCTGTCCTTGGCAGCCTATTTTTTGCCCCAGCTGCTGACGGTGAGCAACATATCGATGGGGGTCAACTATGGCGCCGAAAAGGTCCGGTTCCCGTCTGCGGTGCCCGAGGGCTCTGCATTGAAGGCTACAGGTGAGATTGTCTCTGCGGAGGAAAGCGGTGGCGGCATCAAAGTCGTTGTGCGCGTGACCATGACCGCCGATGGGGCGGACCGGCCCGCTTGCGTCGTCGACACGATCAGCCTGTTCTACCCCTGAAGACTGCATCGGATCAGAGCCCAAATACCTGTACCGCGTTATCACGCAGGAATTTGGGCCAGACCTCCTCTTTAAACGGCACATTGGGAAGCTCTTCAAATATCCGGTCCAGCGAGAGTCCCATCGGGAAGTAACCCGCGTACATGATCTTGTCCGCCCCCCGGGTATTGGCAAAGTCGATAATCGGCTTGGGATAATGCCGCGGCGCAAAGGCACTGGTCATGTAATAGAGGTTGGGGTACTTCAGCATCAGCTTCCAGGCGAGATCGACCCAGGGCTCCCCGCCATGGCGCATCACCACCTTGAGCTCAGGGAAAAACCAGCAAATCTCGTCGAGATGCTCCACTTTTTGCGGCGCCATCGGTATTCGCGGCCCGGGCACGCCTACGCAAGGGCAGAAGGGAATGTCCAGATCAATGCAGGCCACAAAAATCGGGAACCATTTTTTGTCGTCCAGAGGGACCTGTGGACACAATCCTGAAGGAAAGGCCGTGACCGCCTTCAGACCATAGATCTCTTTTAATCGCCGGATCTTGCGCACCTCTTCCATACCGTTGTTGGGATTGGCGTCGTAACAGGCAATAAACCGATCCGGATAGTCGCGCACCGCCTGATTCTGTGTGTCGTACTGGCCCTCATCGACGCCAATCATGCCTTTTGCAATACCGAACTCGTCCATCTTGCTCAGCGTGTAAACGGCGTAGTCATTATGCTCGCCCACCTGCGGTAGCTGCTTGAACATGTATTCAGCGGGCATCTGAAACTGCTGGCGACTCTCCTCATCCATCAGCAGCGGACGAATAAAATCATAGTAATTTGAGGTGTCGTTATTCGGGATCGCCATCATCAGATCGATTACCCCGATGTCACTTGGCATGGACATGACTCTGTCTCCCGTTCAGTCGGCTCAGCCGTTACCACCAGAGGCCTGGCGCAATAACTTGGTCGCGCCGAACTCCGCAATCATATACGTCGCTGCCATGGTATTACCCGATGTCAGTTTTGGCATTACCGACGCATCAATCACCGATAGTCCGGACAGACCTCGTAATTTGAGGTCAGGATCGATCACTGCATCGTCATCGGTACCCATGCGGCAGGTGCCCACCGGATGATACCCTGTCGTGCCCTGTTGGCCCGCCTTGGCCAGCAGCTCCTCATCGGACTGTGCGGTGGCACCCGGGCGGATCTCGGCACCGCGATAAGTCCTCATGGGTTCGCTGTCATAAATTTTCCGTAGCATACGAATACCCGATAACAGAACGCTTCTATCGTGCTCTGT
>JAQWUD010000009.1 GCA_029242325.1 Luminiphilus sp. | reverse complement strand
TACGCAGCCAGTTGTGCACCGTAGTTGTCGTCATTGGCAACTAATAGTTTGCAGCTTTGGATTTACGTGATTGGCTACCATCACGGCATGCACCGCAGGTTTCGTTACCGTCGTCGAATCCGTAACGCCCCCGTATTGGAGACCGCCATTGTAGCGCACAAAATCAATTGCGCTCCTTGTAATAATTCGCACGCTTCGCCCTGTATCTCAAACCTTGCTCCCAAAGCCGCTACCCCGCCACAATGGTGGCTGATCTGAATGATTCCTTGGGGTGAAATATGGCGCGAACACTGGTTACTTTGCTGGCGGTGTTTTTGCTATTTGTGTCTGGCGCGGCGGCTAAGGAGCCCTTAGACCTTGAAACCCTGCTGTCGGGCACTGTGTCGATGCCAGGCTTCTTGCCGCTTTATTGGCATGCTGCTGAGGGCACGATTTATGCAGATATCGGAAGCCTCGAGAGCCCGCTGATCTATTACACCGGGTTATCACAGGGGGTAGGATCGAATGATTTGGGCCTCGATCGAGGCCGCCTTGGCGACACGCATCTGGTGCAATTTGAGCGTGTCGGACGCAAGGTGTTGCTGAAAGCGCTGAACACGCGTTATCTGGCCCGCAGTGATCGTGCCGCCGAGCGTGCCGCGGTACAGGAAGCCTTTGCCACGTCGGTGCTGTGGGGGTTCGAAGTACTGGCGGCGGCTGAGGGGCAGCTCATTATTGACCTCACTGACTTTGTCCAGCGCGATGCGATGGGCTTGGGGCGGTGGCTCAAAGCGCAACGTGAGGGCGCTTATCGTGTCGATGCTTCACGCTCGGTCGTCCACATGCCAAGGACTCGCGGGTTTCCCGACAATACCGAGATTGACGCTCAGCTCACTTACACCGGTGACCCTGAGGGCAAGCATCTTGCCACTGTTACGCCCGATGCCACAGCCGTCACGGTGCACAGCCATCATTCCTTTGTGCGCTTGCCTGATGCGGGTTATGAGCCTATCGCTTACGACCCGCGGGCCGGTTTTATCGAGGACGGGGAGGCGACGCTGGTTTACGACTACGCATCGCCCATTGAAGCGCTGATTAAAAGTGCCTACGTGCGTCGGCATCGATTGAAAAAGGTGAACCCCGAGGCGCCCGTTAGTCCTGCCGTTGAGCCTATTATTTACTACGTCGATCCCGGGGTGCCTGAACCGATTCGCAGTGCCCTGATTGAAGGGGCCAGCTGGTGGAATCAGGCTTTTGAGGCCGCGGGTTATGAGGACGCTTTTCAGGTCCGTCTGTTGCCCGAGGGTGCTG
Source organism: Luminiphilus sp. (assembly GCA_029242325.1). Lineage (GTDB taxonomy): Bacteria > Pseudomonadota > Gammaproteobacteria > Pseudomonadales > Halieaceae > Luminiphilus. Next base: position 107,789 of record JAQWUD010000009.1, on the reverse strand, counting down.
ACCCGATGGATGTCCGTTACAACGTGATTCAGTGGGTGCATCGTTCTACTCGCGGCTGGTCCTACGGTGCCAGCATTCGCGATCCGCGCACCGAGGAGATCATCAAGGGTCATGTGACTCTGGGATCACTGCGTGTCAGGCAAGACTATTTGATCGCCGAGGGTTTGCTGGCTCCTTACGATGAAGATCCGGAGACAGATGCGCTCAAGGCATTTGCGCTGGCCCGCATACGACAGCTTTCGGCCCACGAGGTTGGGCACACGCTGGGGCTGGCACATAATTTTGCTGCAAGCGCGCAAAATCGATCCTCCGTGATGGATTACCCCCATCCACAGGTCACCCTGAATGATGCCGGCCATATTGATCTGGGCGATGCCTACGGTGTAGGCATTGGAGAATGGGATAAACGCGCGATCCTATGGGGTTATCAGGATTTTCCAGAGGGCACAGATGCTGACGCCGGCCGTGCGGACATCGTGGCAAAGACCTTGGCCGCCGGCTTTGAATTCGTGGCCGATGAACATGCGCGGGGTGGGCAGCGGGCCGAAGCCGGCCCTGCCCACCCACTCGGCAGTCTGTGGGACAACGGCGATGACCCGGTAGCGGAGTTAAATCGCGTGATGACGGTGCGCACGGCAGCGCTGACACAGTTCTCCGAGCGGGTCATTCAGACCGGAGAACCTGTGGCGTATCTTGAGGACGCGCTTGTTCCCACCTACCTCATGCATCGTTATCAGGTCCAGGCCGCAGCGACCAAGCTGGGGGGGCAGCACTTCACCTATGCGCTTCGTGGGGATGGTCAGCGGCCATCGGCGCCGGTGGCCGCCAATGAGCAGCGAGAGGCGCTGACCGCGCTACTGAATACATTATCTGCCAAGTCGCTGTTGCTGCCACCTGAATTGATACTTGCCATTGCGCCGAGACCGCCGCAATCAGGGGTCAGCCGCGAACTCTTTCCACGCGAGACGGGTTATGTTTTTGATCCCATCGCTGCAACTGCAACTGCTGCACAATTGACCATCGCTGAACTGTTGGATTCGCGCCGTGCTGCTCGGCTCAATAATCAGGTGATGGTGGCGTCGGATCTGCCTGTCTTTTCAGAGGTCCTGGAGCAGGCGCAAGCGCGGCTGTGGGCAGAGGAGGGTGACGGGGCGCCCGGCGCGATCCAAAGGCGGGTGCAGGTGATCTGGGTGACTACGCTGAGTGGCCTCCTGAGCAACGAGTCGGCTGCGGCACAAGTGCGCGCTGATGCGATTGCGGCTTTGATCAACATTTCGACTCAGGCAAAGCGGCAAACGCGCGCAAGGGCGTCGGGATGGCGCGCCCATGGTCTGCTGATTGAGCGTCTGGTAAGCGATGCGGTTGGTGGCGACGGCAGGCTCGAGGTCCGACCCGTTAAGGTGCCGCCCGGTTCGCCGATTTAAACTGCGCGCAATCTGAGCAGTGTCAGCAAAAGTGCGCTTTCCCGAACCCTGCTTGCTCGCGCTTTTCACGCGCGGCTGTTCCTGTTACAACGATCGGCCCAAGGAGCAGGAATGAGACCATCATGTTGCGGTTTATTGCGCTAGTTTTCTTCGTATTGCTTTGCTCGGTTGGTCACCTCCGTGCAGACGAACCGGCCCCGACGCTTAATACGGTGATCGCCAAATATCGCGCAGATGTGCTGCTGGACTCTGGCAGTAACACCGACGCTAGCCCGCTGTTTATGACGCTGGCAGAGCGACGGCTTGCTTTCGCACATTTTGATGCGCTGTACCCTACGCGCACAGTCCAGGCGAATGGAAGTGGAGTGCCTTTACCGGAGGCGCTTATCGACCTGACTCAGATCCCTTTCACCGCCAATGATAATGATCTGATGCTGGGAGATTTACTGCAGAGTGAACATTTGCTGGGATTGATCGTAGTGAAAAACGGTGACGTGCTCATGGAGCACTACGCCCCCGATCACGCCAAGGACAGTCGCTGGGTGACCTTTTCTGTGACCAAGTCCGTTACATCACTGTTAATTGGTGCGGCCATACAAGATGGTTATATCGACAGTGCAGACGACCCGATAGTGAAGTATCTGCCGCGCCTTGCGGGCACCGAATACGGCAAGTCGCGGGTGCGGGATATCCTACACATGGCCTCGGGGATCGCTTGGAACGAAGACTATCAGGACCCAGAATCCGATGTGGCCCGGGCGGGGGCGCTCAACGGCGTGGAATTGACCGATTATCTCGGGCGGCTGCCGCGGGTAGCCGAGCCGGGTGCGCGATTCAACTACAACACGGCAGAAAGCAACCTACTAGGAGAAATACTGCGCTCTGCGATCGGGATGAATGCGGCGCCTTATCTGAGCCAGAAGATTTGGCAGCCGATGGGCATGGAGTACGACGCCAACTGGCTGCTGTCTTTGCCACAGGATCGGGAAACTGGCGGCTGTTGCATCAGTGCCGCTCTGCGCGATTATGCGCGTTTGGGATTGTTCGCTTTGGCTGACGGTGTGCTCCCCAGCGGGGCTCGGGTAGTACCCGAGGGATGGATAGCAGCCAGCACAACTCCCTCTCAGGGATACGAGGGCTACGGGTATAAGTGGTGGCTTTATGGTGACCAACGTTTCGGTGCGCGGGGCGTTTTTGGTCAGGCTATTTTTGTCGACGCGAAAGCGAATTTGGTCATCGCTGCCCACGGCAATGGGCAGATTGCCTCGGGGAGCGACCATAACCGAGAGCTGGATGCGGCCTTGTTGGCCATTAGCGACTTCCTGCGCAGCCTTTAACGTTTTTGAAGCCTTTGATCAGACTCGCTACACGGTCGGCTTGGAAGCACTATAGAGCGGTCACTTGTCAGTGGGTTCAATCAACCTCACGCGCCCAATCCGGTTGCTACTGCTCTGATGAATCAGCAATTCCTTGTCTCGGGTTACCCAGACATGGCGAATGATTCCGATACCGGAGGGTATAGCCCAACTTTGGAAAGTTTCTGTTTTGGGTGCGAATCGCACCAATGCGTCCGGTCGCTGACCTGATTCGTTGTACCAGACCCCGTCGTCTATCACCGCAATGGCATAGGGGTGGGACATAGGTCCGCTCGGGGAATCCCATTCCCGCACGACACCCATGATTGGGTCAAGATGCCCGATTTTTCCGCGACTCGAGTTGACGTACCAGATGGTGCCGTCGCTGGCGATATCAAGTCGGCGGATGCGGCTGTCTTCATGGGGTACGTGGAAGTAATCGATCTCGAGGGTGTCCGGATTTACCTGACCAATGGCGTTTTTGCCGTTAAAGGCAACGTAAAGCAGTCCATCTGGCGCTTCCTTAATGCCGTACGGACGGGGGTAGGTATTGACGGTGAGCACATCGCCGGTGGCAGGATCTAGCCTTGCCACTGCACCTGCGTGTTGTGCAGTGAAGTAAAAATATCCATTGGTATGAAACAGGCCGGTGTGCGGATCAGCGAGGCCGGTGTCGTACTCACGAATTTCCCCGTTCAACGGGTTGAGTCTGCCGACCGTGCCATTCGAATTACCCAGGTACCAAATAAAGCCCGATTCATCGGGCACGATGGAGTGAGGTCGCGCGTCTGGTGGCAGGGTATATTCTCTGAATTCACCGGTCTGGGTGTCTAACCGACCCACTAGGGAAGCCCACATGCCAGTCCACCAGATAGATCCGTCGGGTGCTTCCACCGGATCACGAGAGCGTTGACCCAGCGTGGGGACCATCCATTCTTCGATCTCGATATCCACCGGTCCCGGAACCAGTGTGGGGTAGAGATCGGACTTTGATCGAAAGTGCTTCGCCAGATATCGGGCAATGATATTGGACCGCGGCTGATCGAGCTCGACCATCGTTGCCATCAACTGCCGCCACTCGTTAGGCGTGTCATATCCTTGTGCACGATGGAGTATCTCGGGGCGGTGACAGCTGGAACAGTGCTCACGTACCAGCTTCTCACCTTCGCCAGCGGGCAGTGCGAATGCCATTACTGGTAGGCAAGTCACTATGACGAGCCAAGCGGTTGTCTGTTGCACTAAAGCCTCCTCTTTACCCAACGCAGACAGAATACTCCCCCATGCGGGAGCAGCCTATCCTCAGTACTCGGCTGTTATACGAGGGTGAGTTAGCCAAGGAGGGAGGGATCGGGTTTGCTGTTGCTCACAATGAACCCAGAAGCGTTAGGTTGTAAGGGAGATGAGTGCTGATAAAAAAGAAACCAGCGACCGGGGGGATGAGTCCGGCCGCTGGCCAATAGCGGGGGGAAACCCCGGCTAGGAGTGATACGAGGTCAGACCGTGACCGCGTTGCCGCGGAAGATCTTGGACAGGTATCGGCTCTCACTGGGGGAGGGTGCAGGGACAGCACATTGCATGACCGCGTGCACCAGGGGCGTCATTTCTTCAGCCAGCTCCTGATCGTTAGAGGGTTCTTCGGTATCAGCTACGGATTAACCGGTCGCTCACGGATGCGCACCCTAAAATGTTCCCGGCGATACGGCATGCCCGAGCGACAGAGTCATCCCCAGACTGGCCCTCGCTGTTTCATCACAGGATGAGCCTTAGACACTGACAGAGCGGGGACGCCAACTATTACCACCCGGATCACTTGTTTTGCTGAGACAAACCCATCGACCACCAGAAGAGCGATATCCAGCGTGCACTCACACCCTGGTTCGCGCGGCGCCATGTCTGATTCAGTCTGTTTGGGTCAGCCCAAAATACAATACCGGGTAGGCAGATAGCCCTCGCGTGACGGCTGATTCACCCGAGCGTGCTGGGCTTTATGCGAGAAGTGGCGCATCCTGTGGTGAGGAAAAAGCGCATTTTGTTTTGGGAGGTGTCATGGCGCAGCGCAGAAATCCGTTGGATCGTTACCTCGACACCTTGGGCATAGGCAGGGTGGAGTGGATCGGTGTTCGGCCCCAGCGCCGCGAGCCACTGCGCAGTGTTGAGCAGGTAAATGCGGTTCAGGAGTATGGGTTAGAGGGGGACCACCGGATGTCCAAGACGCCGGGCTCGGGGCGTCAGGTAACGTTGATTTCCCGGGAATTCATCCAGCAAATCAGTGACCACCTCGGCAGAGATGATCTGGCGCCCGCTCGACTGCGGCGCAATATTGTGATCTCGGGGATTAACCTCAACGCCCTGCGCAGGCAGCGCTTTTGGGTCGGCGCCGCTTTGTTGGAGGCGACGCAGCTTTGCCACCCCTGCGCGCGCATGGAGTCGGAGCTGGGCCCGGGAGCCGTTGTGGCAATGTTCGGTTACGGCGGCCTCTGCGCCAAGGTGGTGTCTGGGGGCGCGATTGCCTGCCGAGATCGCGTCTCTCTGGCGGAGCAGGCATGACCTGGCTGTCGGCGCTGTCGGTGCCCGTTGATCAGGCAGTCTGGGTGGCCGTATCCGTTGGCCTTGCTGCAGTCATTCGCGGGTTTACGGGTTTTGGCTTTGCAATGCTGGTGGTGCCTGTTTTTTCATTGTTACTCGCGCCCGGTGACGCGGTGGTGTTAAGCGCAGCTTTGGCACTCATTCTCGGTGCAGTAAGTTATCGCTCCTGGTGGGGCTTGTTTCCCGTTGTGCCTGCGCTACCAATGGTGGTGGGGACCTGTGCCGGAACGGCGGTCGGCGTCTGGTTCCTGTCATCTTTGTCGGTCACGGAATTTCAGCTTTGGATCGGTTTGCTGGTGGTCGTCGCCTCTGTTGTGCTGGCCCGCTTCACGCCGCGTGAGCGGCCCGCCTCTCGGCCTATTGCGCTAGGCACGGGGATCGCATCTGGGCTTATGAACGGTGCTTTCGCCATACCGGGACCACCTGTAATCCTCTATGTTGTGGCATCTATGGCTAACCCGGTGCAATCCCGTGCTTTTCTGATGATGTTTTTTTGCTGTTCCAGCGTGGTGTCGTTGGTGATGTTCGGCGTTGCGGATCTCATTACTCCGAGGCCGTTTCAGTTGTTGTGGGTCGCGCTCCCGGTGATGTGGCTGGGAAACTATCTGGGCAATTTGGCATTCACTCGTTTTGCCGGTGCCGCTTACAGGCCTTTTGTGGTTGGCCTCTGCATCGTTATCGGATTGGCTATCTCACTGCGGGCGCTTATCAGCGGCACTTGAGAGAGGCGAGTACAGTCCTCGAGGGTATGGGCGTCATTGTTTGACGTTATCGCGCACGATGCGTGCTTTCTGCCGCTGCCAATCCCTGTCCTTTTCCGTGTCCCGCTTGTCATGCAGCTTCTTGCCTTGTGCGAGGTCGATCCGTGCCTTGACCAAGTGCCCTTTCCAGTAGAGCGCGGTACAAACGCAGGTCTGGCCTTTCTGCGTCACGCCAGCATTAATCTGTGCCAGCTCCTTGCGGTGCAATAGGAGCTTCCGTGTTCGTGTGGGATCCGTGACATAGTGAGTAGACACAGTATCGAGCGGCGTAATATTCGCCCCCAGTAAGTAGGCCTCGCCGTCCTTCATCAGCACATAAGAGTCCGTGAGCTGAGCCTTGCCCGCCCTGAGCGCCTTAACCTCCCATCCTGCCAGTGACACGCCCGCTTCAAAAGATGTCAACAAGTGGTAGTCGAAGCGTGCTCTTTTGTTCTGGGCGATGGTATTGTCAGAAGTCTTCTTGTGTTTGGATCTCGCCATGGTCCCATTATACGGGCGCCGCTTCTATTACGCGTCGGTATTCTTACCTTCCCGGCTCAATTCGGTTGGTGGGCCGGGCGTTGTCTATGCTCGATAACAATATTCCCCAGCCATGGCGAGCACGAACAACGCTGGTGTTGACGCTGACGCTAGTCGCTATGGGTCTGGGTAACATCCAGCGCCTGCCTTACCTTATCGGTGAGCATGGCGGCGGGCTGTTCTTCCTAACCTACGTTCTGGCCGTCTTGGTCCTGAGCGTGCCCGTGCTCATCGCCGAGGTGGTGATTGGCAGTCTGGGACGAGGATCGCCGTCACGCGCCATGCACTGGGCTGCCAGTGCTGCAAACGCAGATTCGCGCTGGAGCCATCTCGCGCTCGCTCACGCTGCCATGACTTTGGTGCTCTCCGCCGTCTCGATCATGATGGCGGTCTGGAGCGTGCACTGGACGATGGCCATTTACTCGGGAGATCTCGGTTCGGCGAGCATCAGAGATGTCTCGACCGCACTCACCTCAATGCTTGAGGATAGTCCGCGTCAGTTCGTTCAGGGATTGGTGGCGATAGGGCTCGTCATAGCGCTGTCTGGCTCGGGCGTTCGTTTTGGCATGGGATTACTTGCTTGGATCGTACTGCCCTGTATTGCGATTGCACTGCTTGGTGTATTGGATTTCGTCTTTGTTCACACCGATCTGCGTCCTGTTACTGATTTCCTGTTTGCCATAGACACTGATGCGTGGCGAGTTGAGTCGATGTGGAGTGCCCTGACGTCGGCGGGCATTACCTTGGGGGCCGGGCTGGGGTTGGGAATTGCTCTGGGCACGCAGGCACCGCAGAGCCTGCCTTGGGCACGTTCCATTTTGGCGGCAGCGGTGCTGGACAGCGCCTTTCTGGTCGTAGTGGCGATCATTCTGTGTGCCATGCTGTTCGAGGTAAATGTGGCCCCCGTGGAAGGTTTGGCAGCACTTTTTGTGGCGATGCCCTATGCGTTTGCCAATCTTCCTCTGGGCGACGCCTATGGCGCTTTATTTTTCATGTCGATGGCTGCGATTGCCGGGAGTGCGGCTGTGATATTGATGGAGCCCTGCGTGCAACTTTTCAGCCGCGATTGGGGGTTGGGCCGCGCGAGCGGTGCCGTGTTAGCCGGCACTGCCATCGCGTTGATTATTGCGCTGTTGTTATTCACAACCGAGGAAGCGTTGATTAACGTGGGCAATTTTCTCGTCGCGGCCGTGTTACCTCTGAGCTTTCTGGCGACTTCGCTGTTTGTTGGCTGGTGGATGCCCAGACCTGTGCTCAGAGGGGAGCTGTATCGAGAGCCTTTGTGGCTATTTCGCGTCTGGTGGTTTGCGATCCGCTGGTTGGTTCCCCCTGTCGCTGTGGCTTGGTCACTTCAGGTATGGCTGTGAGTTCATGCCTCCCCTACGCCGTTGTCCGGTAAACTATGACGATGAGCGTGATTGAAAGAAGTGCTTTATTACCGCATCCGGCGGAACAGGTCTTTGATCTGGTGGCCGATATTGAGCGCTATCCCCAATTTCTGGATGGCTGCGTCGGTGCAGAGGTGCTCGAGCGGACTGATAACGCCGTGACTGCCACACTGAGGTTGTCCCGTGCAGGAATCAGTCACAGCTTTACGACGCGCAATACGATGCAGCGCCCACAACAAATAGCATTGACTCTGGTTGAGGGCCCGTTCGACCAATTTGCCGGCGTGTGGTCCTTCAGAGCACTGGGTGCGGAGGCCTGCAAGACCTCCCTGCGGCTGCAATTCCAGCTTGCGAGCGGACTCGCCAATGTGGCGGTCGGGAAACTGTTCGATAAGGTTGCGCTGGATCTTGTTGACGCGGTCGTGGGCCGCGCAGCGCAATTGTTGCCTCGGGAACCCGGCAATGGCTGACGAGATACCCAGCGCGGAGGCGTCGTGCGAGCAGAACTTGATTCAGGTTGAGGTGGCTTATGCCCTGCCAGACAAGCAAAGGATTGTGAAGCTGGAAGTGCCGCAGGGAACCACAGCACTGGAGGCTGTATTTCGCAGTCAAATAGCACAATTTTTTGATGAATTAGAGGAGGGTCCGGGCCTTAAGCTGGGCGTCTGGGGCAAAGCTGTTACGGCTGATCGGGCGTTGGTCTCTGGCGAGCGCGTGGAAATTTATCGGCCGCTCGTAGCTGATCCTAAAGAAGTCAGGAAGGCGAGGGCAGCCAGAGTGAAAGCTGCGCGCACGAAGGAGGGTCAGGCGGCTTCGGGGGCGGTTTCGCCTTTGTCGGACTGAGTTTCACTCCAATCAGGTGCGTCAGGCCCTTCGGCACGGATCAGTTCATCGCCCTCAAACCATAAAGTCAGGCGGTTCTCCGACAGTGTTTCATTGCCGTTACGCAAGAGGTAACGGTAATCCCAGCGGTCGCTGTGAAAGGCATCCTCGATGAGCGGGGTGCCCATAATGTATCTGACTTGTCTTCGATTCAGCCCGGGCCTGAGCTGCTCAACCATTTCCTCGGTGACGACGTTACCTTGCTCCACATTGATACGATAAACCCCAGGGAACCCAAAATTGCTGCCGCATCCGGTCAGCAGCATCGACAGCAATAAACTCAGAGCGGGTCCGAATGAAGTCATGATTCTCGACACGTTGTCTTCCAAGGCAGTAAAGCGGATGGCATGATACCGTCAAATGGCCCCGGCAGAGAACAGTCTACCCATGTCTTCAGAAAATCACGAACTCAAAAAAGCTGGACTCAAGGTCACGGCGCCACGACTGAAGATTCTGTCTATGTTGAGCGACGCAGCTGGACAAAGTGATCACTTCAGCGCGGAGGGCTTATACCAGCGACTGCGCGACGCGGGTGAGGATATTGGGCTTGCCACGGTCTACCGGGTGCTTACCCAGTTTGAGACGGCGGGTCTGGTCATTCGACATAACTTTGAGGCCGGGCACTCTTTCTTTGAGATGGCGTCGGACCATCACCATGATCACATGGTCGATTTGGACACCAGTGAGGTAATTGAATTTATCGATGAGGAAATCGAGCGTCGGCAGCACATGATTGCCGAGGAGCAGGGTTACGAAATCATCGACCATTCGCTGGTGCTGTATGTTCGAAAGAAATCCGGCGCCTGACGACCACGTTGCCGTATGCGAGTCAGGGAAGCTAGGCCCCGTTTAGCATCTCCTGGGCATGCGCGAGCGTATTTCCCGTCAGTTTTGCGCCGCCCAACATGCGGCCGATTTCCTCTACGCGAGCTTTACCTTCGAGCGTCGTCAGCAAGGAGTGTACGGTGTCTTCACCCTCCTTGGTGACGAGCAGGTGGTGATGACCCTTTGCGGCCACCTGCGGCTGGTGAGTGACAGCCAAAACCTGGCTCCGTGTGCCGAGTTGCTGCAATAATTCTCCCACGGCTTCAGCCACGCCGCCGCCAATACCCACATCCACCTCGTCGAAGATGATGGTGGGTGAGGTGGCTGTATCGGCGGCGATTACTTGAAGCGCAAGACTGATGCGCGAAAGCTCGCCGCCGGAGGCCACTTTGTTCAGGGGGCCTGGTGCCGCGCCAGGGTTGGTGGCGATCAAGAATTCTACGTCCTCGGCACCACGGGGGTCCGGTCGTGTGTCACTGAATGGGATCAGCGCGACTTCGAATACACATTTTCCCATGGCCAGTCCCGCCAACCTATCCATCACGCGCGTGCCCAAGTCCGATGCTGCGTCGTGGCGTCGACCCGAGAGTTGCTCTGCCTGCCTGCGCCAGTCGACAGCAGTTTCCTCTAGTTGACCTGCCAGTGCCTCAAGATGCTCTGAGCCACCTGTTAGTGAGTTTAACTCTGCCTGCAGTGTCGCCAGAAGTTCAGGTAGCGATTCCGCAGACACGCGGTGCTTGCGTGCAAGATCATGTAATGCAGTCAGGCGTTCTTCGGTTTCCCGTAATCCGGCGGGGTCCAACTCGACTGAGGCGGCGAAGCGCACAGTCTCTGCCTGCGCTTCGTCCACTTGGATCAGCGCAGATTGCATGAGTTCACGGAGATTAATTGTGGCATCCGAGGTCATACGATCGTCATTGGCGAGGGTAACCAATTTTGCCAACGCATCGCGCTGCGACTCGCAACCGTTGGCAATCTCGTTGGCCGCGTCGATGATGAAGGCGGCGTTCGACAGGAGTCGGTGTCGTGACTCCAACTCGGCAAGTTCGCCAGTTTGGGGGTTGGTGGTTTCCAGTTCGGCGATCTGATAAGTCAGTAACTCTTTTCTTGCGTCAGATTCCGCAGTTTTCCCCGATAACCGGGCATGTTCTTCCTGCAGGACGCGCCAACGCTGCGCGAGCTCGCTGACCTGCACTATCAGTGACTGCGCGCTGGCATAGGTGTCCAGCAGGCTGCGTTGCGTGGGCCTTCGCAGCAGCGATTGATGTGCATGTTGGGAGTGGATGTCCACCAGTAATTGTCCGAGATCAGCGCAGTCAGAGAGCGTGGCAGGAGTGCCATTAATATAGGCGCGAGAGCGCCCCTCTGCGGTGATGGTGCGTCGCAGAATGCATTCTCCCGTTGCCTCTAATAAATCGCGCTCCGTTAGCCATATTTGGGCACGGGTATTACGCGAAACATCAAAGCAGGCGGAGATGTCGGTTCGCGATGCGCCCGGCCGAATCGCTCGGGAATCAGCGCGGTCTCCAACGCACAGGCCCAACGCGTCCAGCATGATGGATTTGCCGGCACCCGTCTCTCCAGTGATACAGGTCATGCCATCGTAGAGATCGATCTCGAGGTGATCGACAACCGCGAAGTCCTGAATCGCGAGATTGAGAAGCATGGGACGGTCCGGGCGCGGCGAAAACCATGTTATAGCGCAGACAGAGGTCGGAGTGAACATCAGGATGGATTTGTTTGTGCGCTGCTGCCCGCGCACATGCCAATCCTACGCAGGGTGTGCGGACAGCGCTTTTTTGGGCGCACAGCCTGTGCTACAACACCAGTCGGATTTTTCGAAGAGATAGCCAGTGGAAGCTCTGTCCCCCCGAGCGTCGTCGCTCCTGAAAACATTGGTGGAGATGCATATCCGCGAGGGGCAGCCGGTGGCATCGAAAAACCTGCAAGGTGAGAGCGGTCTCTCCGTCAGCCCGGCAACGGTGCGTAACATCATGGCCGAGCTTGAGGATCTGGGTTATCTCGCCTCACCCCATACCTCGGCTGGTCGTGTGCCCACCGCGCAAGGTTATCGGGTCTTTGTTGATAGCCTGTTGCAAGTCGGCCCCGTAGAGCAGGGCGCGGTATCTGCACTTAACGCAGGTCTGAACCCCAACCGCAGTGCGGGTGAGCTGGTGCAGTCAGCATCCAATTTGCTTGCACAGATTACCTACCAGACGGGGATCGTTACGGTGCCCAAGCCCACCGCCAGCCAGCTTAGGCAAATTGAGTTCCTGCCGCTATCAGGGGATCGTGTGCTGGTGATTCTCGTGATCAATGAACGCGAGGTGCAAAATCGTATTATTCAGGTTCAACGGCCTATGACCGAGGAGCAGCTCAAGGCCGCGGCTGATCTCATCAATCAGCGTTACGCCGGTAGTGATTTGTCCCAGGTTAAAAGCCGTATTGTGAAAGAAATGGCTGAGGCAAGATTGCGGATCGATGCCTATCTGGAAGCTGCACTGGAGCTCGCCAGCGCTGCCATCAGCACAGAGCAGCAATCAGACAACGTAGTGGTGACAGGAGAGGCCAGTCTTCTGAATCAAGCGTCGCCGGAAGATATGCAGAAACTACGAGAACTTTTTGATGCCTTTGAGCGAAAGCGAGATTTACTGGAGCTGCTCGAGCGCTGCTCGCGCGCGGACGGCATCCAGATTTTTATCGGCGAGGAAGCGGGGTTCGATGTTTTTGGTGACTTCAGCGTGATTACGGCGCCCTACGCGCAAGGTTCTCAATCACTAGGAGTGCTGGGGGTGATCGGGCCGACCCGCATGGCATATGAGCGCGTCATTCCCATTGTGGATGTGACGGCGCGCATGCTGAGTGCCGCGCTTTCCCGCTAAGCTTATTGAGAAAATCGCCATGGCCTGCTGCGCCGCCAGTGCGTGCTCGGGCTCTGATGTCGCAGCCTGCGGTCGCATCATCGCAATGAGCAGGTAGTCCCTCGCAAGGCTGTTTTGCCTTCAGTTGATCAGAAGCCGCGGCTGCACCCTTGAAAATTCTTGCTGGGCCCCCAAATCTGCGTCGGGAGGAGGCTTTCGCCCCCTCAGCATCAGTTTCAGTGGAGAAGCCCCATGTCTGAGAATAATTCCGATCAAACCGACCCTCTCGATCCGGATACCGCCCCAGCTGACGCGACTCGCCCGGTGGAGCCTGAGGTTTCGCCCGAACCACGGGGTGACGAGTCGGTTGATGAGGCAGCGCCCATCGATCATGCCGACTCGTCTGAGCGTGATCTGGAAGCTGAACTGGCCGCGGCGCAGGACGCGGCTCTGCGCGCGCAGGCAGACGCCATGAACGTACAGCGGCGTGCTGAGCAGGAGGTCGAAAAAGCGCGTAAGTTCGCTTTGGAAAGATTTTGCGGTGATTTGCTGAGCGTGGTGGACAACCTTGAGAGAGCCCTTGAGTCCGCTGGAGATGATCACGGTGCTGCCGCCCTGGTAGAGGGGATCGAACTCACCCGTAAGGGTTTCCTGGACGTATTGACAAAGTATGGCGTAGAACCGGTTGAGCCCATGGGCGAGCCCTTTGATCCGGAAACTGCTCAGGCCATGAGTATGGTAGAGCAAGCGGATGTTGAGCCCAATTCCGTGATCGCGGTCATGCAAAAAGGTTACATCTTAAACGGTCGATTGTTGCGCCCCGCCATGGTGATGGTGTCAAAAGCGCCCAGCGTGTAGGCGATTGGATACAGCTTGGGTGGTGTGCTTGAAACGACAGCGACTGCCCCCATATCAATAAGTGAGAAAGCAGCCCGGCTTGCGATTGCCGGACTACAGGAGAGAGAAAAATGGGAAAAATTATTGGCATTGACCTCGGTACAACCAACAGTTGTGTCTCCGTATTGGAGGGAGGAAAGCCTCGGGTCATAGAAAATGCAGAGGGCGGGAGAACAACGCCCTCTATCGTAGCCTATACCGATGACAACGAAATTCTCGTGGGGCAGTCTGCGAAGCGGCAGGCGGTCACGAATCCACGCAATACACTGTATGCGGTCAAGCGACTGATCGGCAGACGATTCGACGATGCTGTGGTGCAAAAGGACATCAAAATGGTGCCCTATCAGATCGTCGAGGCCGACAGCGGTGACGCCTGGGTGCAGGTGAATGACGACAAGATGGCGCCCCCACAGGTGTCTGCTGAGACCCTCCGCAAGATGAAGAAAACAGCGGAAGAATACCTGGGTGAGACGGTGACCGAGGCGGTGATCACGGTGCCCGCGTATTTCAACGATTCCCAGCGACAGGCGACGAAAGACGCGGGGCGTATTGCGGGTCTCGAGGTGAAGCGGATCATTAATGAGCCCACGGCAGCGGCGCTCGCCTATGGCATGGATAAGGCGAAGGGCGATCACACCGTGGCAGTTTACGATCTAGGTGGCGGCACTTTTGACATCTCTATTATTGAAATTGCTGAGGTGGACGGCGAACATCAATTTGAGGTGCTGGCGACAAATGGCGATACCTTTTTGGGTGGCGAGGACTTTGATCTGCGTTTGATTGAATTCCTGGCAGATGAATTCCGAAAGGAAAACGGCATTGATCTGCACAATGATCCGCTGGCTCTGCAGCGCCTGAAGGAGGCCGCTGAGAAGGCCAAGATCGAGCTGTCGAGTTCGCAGCAGACAGAGGTCAATCTGCCCTATATAACTGCCGATGCCACTGGTCCCAAGCACTTGGTTGTGAAATTGAGCCGCTCCAAACTGGAATCTCTGGTCGAAGAGCTGGTGACCCGATCACTGGGTCCAGTCAAGACGGCCCTTGAGGACGCAGGTTTGTCTCCAAGCGAGGTGAACGATGTGATTTTGGTTGGGGGTCAGACCCGTATGCCGATGGTGCAAAAGACCGTGGCAGACTTTTTCGGGAAGGAAGCGCGCAAGGATGTAAACCCCGACGAAGCGGTTGCCATGGGCGCATCGATTCAGGCTGCGGTGCTGGCGGGAGACGTGAAGGATGTGCTCTTGCTGGATGTGACCCCACTCACGCTGGGCATCGAGACCATGGGTGGTGTTGCCACGCCGTTAATCGAAAAGAATACGACCATCCCCACCAAGAAGTCCCAGATATTCTCTACCGCTGAGGATAATCAGACGGCGGTGACGATTCATGTGGTGCAGGGTGAGCGTAAGCAGGCTACCCAGAACAAATCTCTGGGGCGCTTTGATCTGGCTGATATTCCCCCTTCGCCGCGAGGGATGCCTCAGGTTGAGGTCACCTTTGATCTGGATGCTAACGGTATCCTCAATGTATCGGCCAAGGACAAGGCAACCGGCAAGGAACAATCCATCCGTATTACCGCTTCGGGCGGCCTCTCAGAGGGGGAAATCGAGCAGATGGTGCAGGATGCCGAGGCCAATGCTGAAGCAGACAAGAAGTTTGAGGAGGTAGTTGCCGCGCGCAATACGGCCGATGGCATGGTGCACGCTGCCCGCAAGACGCTGGAAGAGGCAGGGGAGCACGCGACTGAGGACGAGCGGGGTGCCATCGAAGCCGCCATCACCGAAACAGAAGAGGCAATCAAGGGAGACGACGCTGCGGCCATGGAAGCGGCGACCACTAAATTGACTGAAGCTACCGGTGGTGTTGCGCAAAAAATGTATGCGGCACAGCAGGCGGCAGGTGAAGCAGCCGAGGCAAATTCTGGCGAGGCTGAAACCGAGGCAGATGATGGAGATGTTGTGGATGCCGAATTTGAAGAGGTCAAGGAAGAAAAGCGCGCATGAGCGCTGCAGTCTAGCGAGGGCTGGAAGGCCCTGTAGCGCTCACAGGGAGCAATTTCGAGACGCGGGTCGTGGTGTTTACCACGGACCCGCGTCCGTTTTTAGGGAGGGTGTGCCGTACTCCACTGAGAGGGCGCGTTAAGTATGTCGAAACGTGATTACTACGAAGTGCTCGGGGTTGATCGATCAGCCAGCGAGCAGGACATCAAAAAAGCCTATCGTCGTATTGCGATGAAATATCACCCGGATCGGAATCCGGATGATGCTAACGCTGACGCAAAGTTCAAAGAAGCTACCGAAGCCTACGAAATCCTCTCAGATGGAGAAAAACGCGGCACATACGATCAGCTTGGTCATGCCGGCGTGGATCCATCAATGGGTGGCGGTGGTTTTCAAGGTGGCAGTTTCTCTGACATCTTCGGTGATGTTTTTGGCGACATCTTTGGCGGTGGCGGTGGCGGCGGCCGTCGGCAGGGGCCTCAGCGAGGGTCGGATCTGCGCTACACCCTGGAGGTGTCTCTGGAGCAAGCTGTGCGGGGTTCTACAGCCGAGATTCGCGTCCCCTCTTTACAACACTGTGAACCCTGCGACGGCAGTGGTTCAAAGCCCGGCAGTAGCCCGGTAACCTGCGGAGGGTGCGGCGGTAGCGGTCAGGTGCGGAGCCAGCAGGGCTTCTTTCAGGTGCAGCAAACTTGTCCCAAGTGTCGTGGGCGGGGCCAGACCATTTCCGACCCTTGTGGTCAGTGTCGCGGTCAGGGGCTGGTCGAGAAAACCAAAACGTTGTCCGTCAAGGTGCCCCCGGGTGTAGATACCGGTGATCGTATCCGCCTCAGTGGAGAGGGTGAGGCGGGACCTGCTAGTGGCCCGCCCGGCGATTTATTTGTGCAAATAGCCGTTCGCCAGCATGCGCTTTTCGAGCGGGACGGGCGGCATCTCTATTGCGAAGTCCCTATCAGCTTTGCTGATGCGGCACTTGGCGGTGAACTGGAAGTGCCCACGCTCGATGGAAGAGTGAAACTGAAAATTCCATCAGAAACGCAAACGGGCAAGATGTTTCGTTTGCGCGGCAAGGGGGTAAAACCCGTTCGCGGCGGTCCCGTCGGCGATCTGCTGTGTCGGGCTGTGGTTGAAACACCAGTGAATCTGACGAAGGCACAGCGCACCCTGCTCGAGGAGTTTCGCGGCACATTGGATGAGGGTGGAGAGCAGCAGTCACCGCGCCAGAACAGCTGGTTTGAGGGGGTCAAGAACTTTTTTGACGGTATGACGGGATGACTGTTCGGATCGGTATTACGGGCGCCGCGGGTCGGATGGGGCGGATGTTGGCCGAGGCCATTCACACCTCTGAAACGCCGTGTGCTTTGACAGTTGCCATTGAGCGGCCGGAATCATCTCTGTTGGGCGCCGACATGGGAGAAGTGCTGGGTGGTGACGCGACAGGCGTGACCATTACTGCGGATCTCGCAGCAGTGGTGGATCAGTTGGACGTGTTAATTGACTTTACTGTACCTGAGGCAACCCTTGCTCAGGCGGCTGTCTGCGCGGCGCACGGCCTACCTATGGTAACGGGTACAACAGGCTTCACCGATGAGCAAGCCGAAGCCCTCACGGGTAGCACCCTGGGTATCGCTGTTTGCCAATCGTCTAATTTTAGTCCTGGAGTCAACCTGACCTTTCGCCTCGCTGAGGCTGCAGCCAAGGCCCTTGGGAATACAGTGGATGTGGAAATTGTGGAAGCCCATCACCGCCACAAGATCGACGCGCCCTCGGGCACCGCCCTGACTTTGGGCGAGGTGGTGGCCGACGCCCTCGACCGTGATCTTTCAGAGGTCGCCGTCTACGGCAGAGAGGGCCGCACTGGCGCACGAGATCGCAACACTATCGGTTTCAATACGATTCGCGCGGGCGATGTGGTGGGAGACCACACGATCATTTTTGCTGCTGAGGGCGAGCGGCTTGAGATTACTCATCGCGCCAGCTCTCGAATGGCTTTTGCGCAAGGTGCGGTCCGCGCCGCCTGTTGGTTGTTGCAGCAGCCGGTGGGTCGCTACAGCATGCGGGATGTGCTGGCGCAGTAGGAGACAGAATATGAATGCCCAGACCCATATTGTAGAGGTCGATGAAAGCAACGCACAGCAGCTGCTGATTGAGGAGTCCATGACGCGCCCTGTGGTCGTGGATTTTTGGGCTGACTGGTGTGGCCCCTGCAAACAGCTGATGCCGATTCTCGAGAAACTGGCAGATGAATATCAGGGTGCTTTCCTCCTTGCCAAAGTGAATGCTGACGAGCAGCAGATGCTGGCCCAACAGTTGGGGGTGCGTTCCTTGCCGACGGTGATGGTCATCAAAGAAGGCCAGCCCATTGATGGGTTTTCTGGCGCGCAACCAGAGTCTGCGGTGCGCGAAATGCTGGATAAGCACTTGCCCTCGCCACAGGCTGGCGCACTCGCGGAAGCGGAGCAGTTGCTTGCAGCCGGTGATTTCCCTGCCGCGCTCGCCTTGTATCGCAGTGCTTGGGAGGAGTCTGGGCACAAGCTTGAGATGACACTGACCTATGCGGGAGCTCTGGTCACCGCCAAACGGCTGGACGAGGCCGAGTCGCTCTTGCAAGTAATTCGGTTGGCAGATCAGGATGCCCGCTACGAGCAGTTAATGGCTCAGATTGAGCTCGGTCGCGAAGCGGCGCGATCGCCCGAAGTCGAGGCGCTGGAGTCTGCGATCTTGGCCGACCCCGGGGATCATGGCATCCGCATCCAGCTCGCCATTCAGCTGAGCCAGGTCGCCCAGTACCGTGAAGCGCTAGAGCACCTGTTGACGGTGTTGAGTGCTGACCGGGAGTTCAACAATGGTGAGGCCCGAAAGGTGTTTTTGGATACGTTAGCGACAATCGGGAAGGGGGATCCACTCGCGGCCGAATATCAGAGAAAGCTTTTCTCTGTCATGTATTGAATAAATGCGCTGAATAGTCGCGATGCGTGGGCACCGAAAGGGTTGCAATGACCTGCCAAGTTGCCTACATTCTCTCTATTCAGAAAACATACTCCAAATTCAAAAATAGCCCAACTGGCTTTTTGGTTGGGCACTATCTGCCGCGAGGTAATCCATGGACACTGCATACTCACCCGAAGATTTGGCTTTTCGCGACGAGGTTCGCGGATTTTTTGAGGAGGCGTATACGCCTGAGCTGCGGGCGCGAATGCGCTCCAACCATAAAGAAGGTTTTGAAGAATGGCAGCGCAAGCTTTATGAAAAGGGTTGGGTTGCGCCTAACTGGCCGGCCGAGTTCGGCGGGACAGGCTGGACGGCCACGCAGAAGTACATCTATGAAACCGAGCGCTCTCTGGCGGGCATTCCCAATGTGATTCCTTTTGGCCTCGTCATGGTGGCCAACGTCATCATGGCTTATGGCACCGATGAGCAAAAAGAATATTTTCTGCCCCGCATCCTGAAGAGCGAGGATTGGTGGTGCCAGGGTTACTCAGAGCCGGGTTCCGGTTCAGACCTTGCGAGCCTGAAGACCAAAGCTGAGCGAGATGGTGATGATTTCATTATCAACGGCGCTAAGATCTGGACAACCTATGCCCAGTACGCGGATTGGATCTTCTGCCTCGTGCGCACCGATAACTCAGGCAAAAAGCAGGAAGGCATCACCTTCATTCTGATCGACATGAAGACAGAGGGAATCAAGGTTAACCCGATCATCTCTATCGATAATCATCATAGCCTCAACGAGGTGGAGTTCAACAACGTACGCGTGCCAGCCAAGAATGTTGTGGGTGAGATCGGCAAGGGCTGGACGGTTGCTAAGGCGCTGCTGGCTCATGAGCGCACGGGTATTGCCGGCGTTGCGGATGTGAAGCGCGCGGTGCGTGTCATCAAGGAGGTCGCGGCCAAGGAAGAAAACGGGGGGCAGCGCCTTATGGATGACCCCGGTTTCCAGCAGCGTCTTGCCGATATCGAGGTCGAGTTGATGGCGCTGGAGTTTACCGAGCTGCGCACGCTGGCGACGCAGGCCGCGGGGGGTTTCCCGGGGCCGGAGTCATCACTGCTCAAAATCAAAGGCACCGAGCTCCAGCAGGCGACCCAAGAGATGCTGATGGAGATCGCTGCATATTATCAAGGTGTGTTGCCTGTCGATCTCGATCCCGACGCGTTGGGTCACGAGTTTGCAACCGATGCACGTCTCTCGTATATGTACGGGCGTGCGGCGACCATTTATGGCGGCTCCAACGAGGTGCAGAAGAACATCATCGCCAAGTACGTACTCGGTCTTGAGTAAGGGGATCACTGACAATGAATTTTGATTTTTCAGAAGAGCAACAAATGGTCCGCGACTCGATCGCGCGGTTTGTCCAAGATGACTACGACTGGGATACCCGCAAGGCCATTGTTGGCTCAGAGCGGGGTATGAGTCGCGACAACTGGCAGTTGTTTGCGGAGTTGGGTTGGTTGTCTATTCCTTTTGCCGAAGTGCACGGTGGTTTCGGTGGCAATATCGTTGATCTGTCGGTGGTCATGGAAGAGCTCGGGAAAGGCCTCGTGGTAGAGCCTTATTTCCCTACTGTGGTGCTATTCGGCGGGCTCATTAAGCGCGCTGGCAGTGAGGCACAACAGGCGGAGTGGTTGCCGCGCATTATTGGCGGTGAAGTGCTGGGCGCTTTCGCCTACGTAGAGCGCCAGAGCCGTTTTGCTTTAAACGATTGCCAAACAACGGCGACGCGCTCCGGCGATGGTCTTGTACTCAATGGTGAAAAGGTCGTCGTGTTTAACGGCGAGCAGGCGGATAACCTGGTTGTGATGGCGCGCACCTCGGGTGGTCAATCGGATCACGAAGGGCTGTCGCTCTTCATCGTCGATGCGAGCGCGGCAGGTGTCGAAAAGATGAGTTACCCGATGATGGACGGGCAGCGAGTGGCGAATATTACGCTCAAGGATGTTGCTGTCTCTGCTGAGTGTTTGTTGGGTGAAGAGGGCGGCGCGCTGGCAGTCGTGGATGCTATGACCGACGAGGCGATCATCGCACTGGCCGCCGAGGCCGTGGGCATCATGTCCGTGCTCAACGCCAAAACACTTGAATACACCAAGACCCGTGAGCAGTTTGGCGTGGCGATTGGCTCCTACCAGGCGCTTCAGCACCGTCTGGTCGACACGATGATGGCCTACGAGCAAAGTAAGTCGCTGCTCTTCCGGGCGCTGTGTGAGTACAAACAGGACCCCGCAATGGCCGCCGAGACAATTCATGCGCTCAAGGTGCTCATTGACCGAAATGGCAAGCATGTATTTGGTGAAGCCATCCAGATGCATGGAGGCATGGGGATGACAGACGAGCTGGACATTGGCCACTATGCCAAGCGGCTGATGATGATCAATACGACTTTTGGCGACGCCACCTATCACCGGAACCGCTATATCGAGACCGCTTACGCGGCTTGACCATGGATCTTCGCGATAAAGTTGCTGTTGTAACAGGCGGAGCCAGTGGTATCGGTACCGGTTTGTGCCGAAAGTTCCGTGCCGAGGGTGTGCGGGGACTGGTCATCGCGGATCTCAACGGTGATGCAGCATCTGATCTTGCGGCCGAACTAGACGGCAAGAGTTACGCTGTCGATGTGCGGGATGAAGCTGCCATCGCCAGAATGGTGACTGAGACTGAGGCCGAGTTTGGTCAGGTCGATCTTTTTTGCTCTAACGCCGGCATCCTGAATCTGGATGAAGGGGAGTTCTGGGCGACCTCAAGCCCTAATGATGTGTGGCAGCGGAATTGGGAAATTCATGTCATGGCGCACATTTATGCGGCCCGAGCCTGCCTCCCCGACATGATGCGACGCCGTGATGGCTACTTTTTACATACGGTTTCTGCTGCTGGCTTACTGACGCAGCCCTTTACAGCGGCATACGCCACGACAAAGCATGCGGCTATTGGATTCGCGGAGTCGCTGGCGATTACCCACGGTGATCACGGGATCAAGGTCAGTTGCCTGTGCCCGCAGGCGGTTGATACCGCCATGCTGGGTGGAACCGATGGAGGGACAGCGGGTCTGGACGGCATTCTCAGCCCTGAGCAAGTTGCCGAGGCAGTAGTGCAAGGTCTGCGCGAGGAATGTTTCCTGATTCTGCCCCATGAGCAGGTTCATCAGTACCACCTCAATAAAGCGCAAAACTATAACCGTTGGATTGGCGGGATGAGGAAATTGCGCCGGAGCATGCGTCCACCTACACTGCCCTGACTGGATGGCAGAGGTTTCCATTGGACAGACAGCAGCGCTTTGCCCGGATTATTCTCAACGGGTTCTACGCTTACTTCACAGAGTTTGAGAACATCACTTTGGCCGCACGGGTCCGCTTCGAGCAGGCTGAGTGGTCGACGATGCAAGAGGCCTCGAGCCGCCGCATTGATATCTATAAAGAAACGGTGATGAAGACGCTGGAGGTTGTGCGGCCCATTGCAGGGGACGCCATCGATGACCTGACTTTCTGGGCAGATACGCGTCGCATTTATGCAGCATTGGTTCAGGGCATGACCAACTTTGAGATCGCAGAGACTTTTTACAATTCTATTTTCAATTCCCACTTTGGTCATCGCGCTATCCGCGATGACTATGCCTTTGTTTTCTCACCTCAGGGTGATGTACCGCCTGTTGATGTAGGTAGGGTGGTGAAACATTATGCTGCCGAGACATCGCTAAAACGGGTTTTCAGGCAGGTGCTCGAAGACTACGCGTTCAGTGTGCCGTATGAAGATCTGGAAAGAGATCTGACCTCGATTTGTGGGGCAATCGATCGTCATTTGGCAGCGCATTTCGATGTAAACCGACCAGAGTTGGAGCTGCAGGTACTCGAGCACCATTTTTTTCGCAACAAGGCCAGCTATATCGTGGGACGGCTGTATGCGGAGGGTGAGCAGCTGCCGTTCATCTTGCCGATCCTGCACAATGAATCAGGCGACAGCCCCGCGGTATTTGTGGACGCCTTTCTGTTTGGTCCAGACCAAGTGAGTCTGCTGTTCTCTTTTACCCGCAGCTATTTCATGGTGGACGCGTCGATTCCTTCGCAGTACGTGCTATTCCTGCAACAGCTCATGCCGAAAAAGGAAATCTCCGAGATCTACAGTGCCATTGGCCATTTCAGGCATGGCAAGACCTATTTTTACCGCACATCCACGCGCCACATCCGGTCGACGGAAGATCAATTCATTGTTGCGCCCGGCATCAAGGGCATGGTTATGGCGGTCTTTACGCTCCCTTCCTATGAATATGTTTTTAAGATTATCAAAGACCGCTTTACCCCGCCAAAAGAGGTGACACATCAGATTGTTAAGGACAAATATCATCTGGTAAAGCGATGGGACAGAGCGGGTCGAATGGCAGATACGCAGGAGTTCAATAATTTGGTTTTCGATGCCAGCCGGTTCTCAGACGAGCTCATGGAAGAGCTCAATGCTACCTGCCCATCTCAGCTACGCCTCAATGGTCGCGCGCTCATTATTAAGCACTGCTATGTAGAACGCAGGATGAACCCCCTCAATCTTTATTTACAGGACGCGGGTAATGACGAAGTGAACGAAGTGATGAATGACTACGGGAACGCGATCAAACAATTGGCGGCCGCGAATATCTTTCCTGGTGACATGTTGCTGAAGAATTTTGGTGTCACCCGTCATGGACGGGTAGTGTTTTACGATTATGACGAGATCGAACCGCTACTGGATTGTAACTTCAGGCGTATTCCCCCACCAAGGGACGAGATGGACGAAATGTCGAGTCAGCCTTGGTACTCGGTCGGCCCAAAAGATATTTTTCCGGAGGAGTTTAGGCTGTTCTTTTCTGGTAACGCGCGGGCTCGTGCAGCCTTCGATGCTCAGCATGCCGATCTCTATGACGCGGACTTTTGGGTGCAATTGCAGAACAAATTGCGTGACGGATTCGTAGAGGATTTTTATCCGTACCCGCGGCGAGTCCGGTTTTCCAGAAGACAGGAGTTGGCGTAGCTATGGCATCTCTATACCTCATTCGGCACGGTCAGGCGTCATTCGGCACTGACCACTACGATCAACTCTCTGCTCTGGGGCAGCGTCAGGCGGACGTTTCAGGGCGCTTCTTCGCCGATGTTGGTTTGCACTTTTCACAGGCAGCAAGTGGTGATCTGTCGCGGCAGCGAGAGACCGGCGAGCGGGTACTGGCTAGCCAGCCTGATCCCGCCGCGCTACACATTGATGCACGTCTCAACGAAGTGGACAATGAAGGTCAGATTGCGGCGATTTTACCTATCCTTTGTGAGCGGGATCCCGCGCTCGCGGAGCGTGTTTCGGCGTCGCGGACCGACAGCAAGCAGTACCAGAAGATTATTCAGGCTGTCTTCACCGCGTGGGTCTCACCCGATTGTCCAGAATTACCGGCTACGGCGTCTTGGTCCGATTACTTGGCTGGCGTGCGGGGGGCTTTAGAAGACGCAATGGCTCGCGCAGAGAGCGGCACTGATACGGCTATTTTTACTTCCGGCGGCACGATTGCGACCGCAGTTAGCTGGGTCCTTGGCGTGCGCCACGATCAGATATACGGCTTTTACGAGCCGGTATTCAATTGTTCTATTACCCGCCTCATTTTCTCTCGAGGGAGAATTTCGCTCTCCAATTTTAATGACACAGCCCACTTGCAGCTGTTGAGCCGGCAACTGGGAGAGGAGCTGGTCACCTACCGGTGACCTCGCGGCGATGGCGGAGATCTGGTTGGTGCGTCATGGTGAGGCTGTCTCCGCTTTTGACCAAGATACTGACCCGCCATTGTCTGCGCTGGGTCGGAAACAGGCGGAGCGCACCGCTCAATACCTAAAAGATAACGTGCCGCCAGAAGCCACGCTCTTGACCAGCCCAAAACGACGTGCGATCGAGACAGGGCAACCGCTGGCGAATTTCCGCAGCGTCGATTTGCTGGTCGATCCTAGGTTTATTGAGCTGCCGTCGCCGGGATCGCTGGAGTCTCGGGGGGCTTGGATCAAACAAGTTCTGGCAGCGCGATGGGGAGAATTGCCACCTGCGGTTCAGCTCTGGCGTGAGGAATTGCGAACCGCTCTGGCCTCTTTCGAAATGCCGACTGTCGTGTTTACCCATTTCCTAGTCATCAACAGCGTCGCAGCGCGCATGAGTGGAGACGACACGGTAATGCAGTGTCTGCCTGCCAATGCTTCTGTGCATCATCTCCGGATCGAGAAAGATGACTGGCAGTGGAGTGCTCGGGGCGACATGCTCGAATCCCCGGTGAACTAGTCTCGCTTCAATCGCATCAATGATTCCTGGGCCGTTGAGGCAATTAGCGTCCCGTCCTGCGCCCACAGAAAGCCCCGGCTGAATCCGCGCCCGCCACCTGCTCTGGGTGTGTCGCAGTCATAGAGCACCCAGTCGTCGATTTTCCCTGCGTGGTGGAACCATAGCGCGTGATCGAGGCTGGCGGCCATGAAATGCTTGATGGGATTACTGTAGGGATGGGGATAAAACATAGTGCTGAGCAAAGAGTAGTCAGAGATCATGACCAGAGCGGCCTGATGAACCGCTTTGTCATCGGGCAAGGGCCCGACGGCGCGAAACCACGAGCGCCCGACGGGAGGTTGCTCTTCAGCGAGGTACTGCGTCACGCGTTGGCGTTCGAGCTGATAGAGCTCAATGAGATTGGGATCTCCGGTTTTTGTCGTGAAGCCGCGGAACCCCGAGAGGTCATCTGCCTCCAAGCGTGGTGGGGAGACGGGGGGCATATCAAAACTATGTGAGACCCCGTCCTCTTGCACGTGGTAGCTGATCGATGTGTTGAAGATGGCCTCGCCGCGTTGGCGCGCGACAACGCGTCGCGTGGAAAATGAGCGCCCATTGCGGATGGGGTCTACCTCAAACTCGATCGGAATCTCAGGATCTCCTGCGCGAAGAAAGTAGGCGTGTAAGCTGTGCGCCCCCAGGTCGGACGAGACCGTCTGATTGGCTGCCATCAGGCACTGCGCAACCACCTGCCCTCCGAAAATGCGTTGCTGGGGCTGGAGGCTATCACCCACAAAGCGCAGTACTCCCGTTTGCCTAGGGGCAATCTGGGCGAGTACATCGGTAAAGCAGGTCACGCGATATTCCTTTTTTGCGATGACCGGGTGCTCACGGGGATCGGTGAGCCAGCCCGAGAAAAAAAACGGAGAAATAGTCAGCGGCGCTTTGGTCTATCGATTCGATGGCCTGCCATTCGTCGAGATCCATCGCGGCGTTCAACGCTCCCGTTAATAGCTGAATCACAATCCGCGGCGGGACCCTCATGAACTGGCCCACCGCGCCGGCCTCCCTTACATACGTTTCCAGCTTGGCGTGCACACGATCCACTCGCGTAAGGAGCCGTTGCCGAACTGGAGAGGGTAGTGCGGTGATGGCGTTAAAGTGCATCAGCGGGCCTTGCTCAGTATTCTGTAGCGCAAAGATATGCCTGCAGGCGATCTCCAGTTGAGCCGCCGGTTGGGCATCCAGCTGCTCGATACCGTTTACTACATTCTCCAGTTGATCGAGTGTGTAGTCGAAGCATTGGGTGAGGAGCGCCTCTTTGTTGGCAAAGTGGTAGTAGAAAGCACCCTTGGATACCCGCAGTTGCTCGGCGATTTCATCCAGTGACGTACCATTGAAGCCTTTTTGATTGAAACAGCGTGTCCCCGCTTTCAAAAATGCTTCCTGTTTGAGCCTGTTTTGAGCATCTCGGTCAAAAGCTTTATCTCCTGCCGAAAGCATTGTGCCTGCTGATGCAGTGCCAGACTGATACAGGTCAGGAGACAGGAGCAATCCATGGGTAAACAAGTCGCGCAGTGCGGTAATAACCTGATTAGCTTCCTCCCGAGGCATTTGATAAAGCCAATAGAACGACCAGTCCATCGCGCCAATCATGGCGCGAATAGTGGCTACGGGATTGCAGGCCCGGATTTGTTTCGCCTTGATGCCGGCTGTAATCAGATCGATAAGGCGCTTGAGGAGTCTCCGATATTCTGCCTCCAATGCAGCCCGGTGCTTGGCTTTCAGCGCCGCGACCTCAAGCGGTGCCGCATAAAAATCGCCCTCGCCATCGAGTGACTTCAGCGTGGTGGTCACTTGGCTTTCCAGAAAACTCAAGAGACAATCGAGCGGCGAGGCGTTGTCTCGATGTGCCTGATCAAGCTGCGCATGCGCCTGCCGCATATTGGCGTCATAGCATTGATAAATGAGATCTTCTTTGGTGGCGACATAGTAATAAAGACTGCTTTTGGTGAGCCCCAAGCGGCCAGCGACGTCCGCCAGTGTGGTGGAGCGCGCACCTTTGGTGTTGAACAATTTGGCGGCGCAAGACAGCACAGCGGCTCGCTTGGTTTCTCGCTGCAAGCCACGGCTGAAAGGGGAGCGCTGCTCTGGGGTTGATGTGTCCAAAAAAACCTTGTGTTGCGGGGACCCAGCAGGGTTATTCCCATAATTCGATTATTTGAACTTTAAGTATATTTACTGACTCTGTCTATGAGTTTAGCGTCATGATGCCGGATGTAGTGCTCCTCACGCGGCGCTGCCGCGCATCGCGAGCCCTTTGCCATACGGGGCATAATTGTCCACATGTCATCGCTATCGGGTTTGGGTCATGCGCGGAGTGTGTGCCACACTCCGCGACTTGAAAATGGCCCAGGCAAGGGAGCACCGGTGTCCGATACCATTTCTTTTACGCAACAGGCAGGTATCGCTACGCTCTCTTTTGAGCATCCTGCGCGCAGGAACGCCCTCGGCGCGGCTGAGCTGAACGCTATCGAAGCGTCGCTTGCTTCGCTCGATGAAGACACCCGTGTCTTGCTGGTCACATCGTCAGATGATCGCACCTTTTGTGCCGGTGCTGATTTGACCCAGATTTTGGATGGGTCCCTGAGCGGGGACCGATTCCAAGCCGTGACGAACCAGATTGCTGTCCTGCCCATCCCGACAATCGCTGTATTAGGGGGCAATGTATATGGTGGTGGCGTCGAACTGGCATTGAGCTGTGA
Organism: Luminiphilus sp.; assembly: GCA_029242325.1. Classification (GTDB taxonomy): domain Bacteria; phylum Pseudomonadota; class Gammaproteobacteria; order Pseudomonadales; family Halieaceae; genus Luminiphilus. Next base: position 80,285 of record JAQWUD010000009.1, on the reverse strand, counting down.
CTTTCGCTTTGCGCGCGAGGGTATTGCGCTGCGGATTCCCGCTGCCGCTATCGGATTGTGCTACCCGGTTGAGGGGATGCAGCGACTCACGCGTCGGCTCGGCGTCACCCTGGCGAAAAGGCTTCTGGTGGCGGCTGAGACATTTTCAGCTGAGCAAATGCTGGCCCTTCAATTGGTTGATGGGGTCTATCCAACTGACCAGTTACGAGCAGCAGCCAATGATTACGCGGCTGCTCTGTTGGCGTTGGCACCGATGGCAGTCACCAACATGTTGGAGATTATTCGCCAGTTAGAAGTTGGAGAACTGGATTTCGCTACCGCCAGCTTGCTCGCAACACAGTGCGCTGAGTCGGAGGACGTGAAGGAAGGTATTAGCGCCCAGCGCGAAAAAAGGGCGGCCGTTTTCAAAAACCGGTGATCCAACCGTCGACGCCCTCACTATGCTAGTGTTATTCAGACTGACAGCGTTCGTTTGCCCATGTCCATAGCCCAGGAAAAACTCGATCAGATCCGCGAGCAGGTCCAAGTGCACCTCAATCGTAGTGAGGTTGTGCCGTTAACCGACGCGCGGCGTGTTGCGCTAGAGGAAACCATTCGAGCGCAGTTGCTCGTGCATAACGCGGTAATCGTCGCGCATTACTACACCGCACCGGAGATTCAGGCGCTGGCGGAAGCCACTGGAGGCTGCGTTTCTGATTCATTGGAGATGGCTCGGTTTGGACGGGACCACCCGGCGCAGACGCTGATTGTTGCAGGCGTTCGCTTCATGGGCGAGACGGCAAAGATACTGACACCCCATAAGCGAGTGCTGATGCCGACGCTCGAGGCAACTTGTTCACTTGATGAGGGCTGTCCCGCCGAAGAATTTTCGACGTTTTGTGATCAGCATCCTGAGCGAGAGGTTGTGGTGTATGCGAACACCTCGGCTGCGGTCAAGGCACGCGCTGACTGGGTGGTGACCTCGAGTATCGCACTGGATGTGGCAGAGCACCTTGCCGCCCATGATAAAGCGATCATCTGGGCACCAGATCGACACCTCGGAGATTATGTTCAACGTCAGTCAGGGGCAGATGTGTTGCTGTGGGATGGCGCTTGCATCGTGCACGAAGAATTCAAGGCCCGAGGTGTTCGTGATCTTAAACAGGTCCATCCCGAAGCCGCCGTTCTGGTCCACCCAGAGTCCCCTGCTGCAGTGATTGAGCTGGCTGATCACGTGGGTTCCACAACACAAATTATTCGTGCTGCCACGGAGCTGCCCAACGAGACGTTCATTGTTGCAACCGATCAAGGTATTTTTTATAAACTGCAGCAAGCCGCACCGGACAAGCGGTTCATCATCGCTCCAACAGCGGGGAATGGGGCGACCTGCAGGAGCTGCGCTAATTGCCCCTGGATGGCAATGAATGACCTTGAGGCACTGGCCAATGCCTTCGAACGTGAAGACAACGAGATTCAGGTCGCCGCAGATCTGGCGGCCAGAGCCATGCAGCCCCTGGAGCGTATGCTGGCATTCGCGGAGACTCTCAAGCCCTGAGGGCTCCTAACCCCGATCCATATCGGCGCGCATATCTTGTATATCGCGCAGGCGCTCGTTGATCAAAGAAGCGGTTGTGAAGTCGCCGCCGGTTAGTTTTTGCGCGTACGTCAGCTGTTTTTCGGCGGCATCCAAAGCGTTGACCAGAATAAAGTACTCCGCCCTCGAACGGTGTAGCCCGACAATGTTGCCTGCCAGTCCTTGTACTTCCGCAAGCAGATACCATAACCCGGGATCGTTGTTTACACGCTTGGCCTGGTCCAGCAGCGCCGCTTCTGCGAGGTGGGGGCTGCCTGCCTGATGCAACGCATTAGCGTAGGCCATTGTAAGCGGGTGATTCCCGGGTGAGAGCGCCAGCCGACGCTCGAGCGTGTTGACGGCGCGACCCGGGTTGCCTCGGATTAGATCAATCTCGGCGTCTGCAATGACATATTCAATCCGTTCGCTATCGCCAGACCAGATCATATCCAGCGCGAGCGCCGCCTCATCACCTTTGCCCGCTGCAGTCAGAGCGAGCACCAAGCCATAGGTGGAAGCCTCGGCTGAGAGTTGTTCTCCCGCGAGGGAAGAGCGAAAGCGCCCGACCGCCTCCTCGGGGGTCTGTGCTGACTGGACCGCGACCCGAGCACGCATCAATTGATAGTCGAGACTCACCGGCCGAATACGCTTTGGGTACTGCATAGCGCGCGAGCGGGTATCGGCAATTCGTTTCTCCGAAAGCGGGTGTGTGCGCAGGAATTCGGGCACTCGGTTGCCCTGGCTGTAGCGTGTCGCAGCATACATACGCTCGAACATTTGTGGCGCGGCGTAGGGATCCATCCCGGCGTTATAAAGCGTTCTCAGCCCCACCCGGTCCGCCTCCGCCTCATTGGCGCGGCTATAACGAAGCTGTGCATCTTGTGCCAGTCCTTGCGCAGTGGTCATAGCGGCAAGCCCTGCGTCCGTTCCCACCGTTGCCGCGAGCAGCACGCCGGCAAGCAATCCCGCCAACTGCATTGGCCCTTGCTCCTGGGCCAGCTCCATCCGTCGTGAAAAGTGACGCTGGCTCAGGTGCGCAATCTCGTGTGCCATGACGGTGGCGAATTCATCTTCGGTGACCGCATAGTTAAACAGGCCGCTGTGCACGCCTATCACGCCGCCAGGCACTGCAAAGGCGTTGATGGTCGGGTTGTTGACAATGACCAGCTCGATGCGTCGATCCTGAAGCTCGCTATGCTGAACCAGTTCGAAGACCAGGCTCTCAAGATAGCTGTACAGTAAAGGGTCATTTAGCTGCGGAGCTTGTCCCCTGAAGCTTCTGAGCCATGCTCGTCCCAGTTCATATTCATAGTCTGCCGAAAATAGGCTGGTGCTGGATTCGCCCAAATTGGGGATCTTGAGGTTCTCCGTGCCTGCCGTGGCCTTCGCAGACAGAACAAGGTAGGTCAGCAGCAGTCCTGCGCTGAACCGGAAAAAGATCATAAAACCAAGATGCATAAATGAACTCTAGCTCACTTATGCAAAGGCGGGGAGACTGGTGTACGAGTAAAAGTTCCCCGCCGCGCCGTCCTGCTGGAGAATAAGCGATATACTCTCGGGTCCGACGAGCCGAGCACTGCCGATGGACGAACCGACTGTACCCGCCGTCTCGGTCGACGCTCGGGGAGAGCGTTGCCCGATGCCGCTTTTGCTGGCCAAGCGTGCGCTACGTGACATCCCTTCAGGTGCAGTACTCGAAGTGCTATCCACTGATGCCGGCTCCGAGAGAGACTTTGAGAGTTTTGCAAGACTGGCCGGGCATATTGTGACCTGCGAACAGTTGTCAGATGATGGGTTCAGATTGACCATAATCAAGGCTTGAAGCAAGGAACCGACCTAACGTGAAAGACATTCTTTCAAAGTGGTATCACCGTTACCTGAGCGAGGAGGAAGCGGTGCTGCTGCTCATCATGCTGCTGGCAGCTTTCTCTGTGACGCTGATTTTTGGTGACATTCTCGCTCCGGTTTTTGTCGCGATCATACTGGCCTACCTCATGCAGGGTGTTGCGAATGTCCTGAGCCACAGGGGACTGCCGGCTGAGCTGGGTGTGGCGGTGTCGACGCTAATGTTTCTGGGTGGGTTCTTTGCCTTTATGTTCGGGTTGGCGCCGTTGGTGTGGCGGCAGTTACGCGCCCTGTTCAGCGAAGCCCCCGCAATGATTGAAGCCGGTAGAAAAGTCCTGGTAACACTGCCCGAGCAGTACCCCGTATTTTTTACTCAGCAGCAGGTCAACGAGTTAATGGGAGCGATTCAAGCTGAGATGGCCTCGGTAGGGCAGTTAATTGTTACCAAGGGACTGAGTTCGATACCCAGCGTGCTGGCAGCGATGGTGTACGCCATTTTGATACCGCTGATGGTGTTCTTTTTTCTGAAAGACCGTGATCACTTAGTCAATTGGTTTACGGGTTTTTTGCCGGGGAAAAGACCCTTTCTGGACCGTATCTGGGGGGAGTTAAACCTGCAGCTTGCCAACTACGCGCGGGGTAAAGGCATAGAGGTTCTGATCGTGGGGTCGCTTTCTTACGTCGTTTTCGCCCTATTTTCATTGAACTATGCCGCGCTATTAGCGTTGTTGGTTGGACTCTCTGTGATTGTTCCCTACATTGGCGCAACGCTGGTGACATTGCCCGTCGTGATGGTGGGCTACTTCCAGTTTGGCGTGGGTTCGGAGTTCTACTGGGTGATTGGCGCATACATGGTGATTCAGGTTCTGGATGGTAACGTGCTGGTGCCGCTCTTGTTCTCCGAGGCTGTCAATCTGCATCCGGTCGCGATTGTCATCGCGGTATTGTTCTTTGGTGGCTTGTGGGGCTTGTGGGGCGTTTTTCTCGCTATTCCTCTGGCGACGCTGGTCAACGCCATACTCTCCGCCTGGCCCTCGAGCCAATCTGTCGCGGACTCCTCATGATCAGGCGCATTGGTGTTACCCGGGGGCAGCCCGCCGTTGAGCTCCGCAAAACTCAGCCGAAAATGCGTTAGCACAACCCTTCTTGAAGTTTGAGTGAGTATTGAATGATGGGATTAGTCGAGGTGCGGGTGCGCCAGAGAATCAATCTGCGAAGCGGCTTCACTGCCCGGAGTTGCCAGTTCGCATTGAGTATCGTCATGGCATTTCTGGTGGGGTGCGGTGAGCCCGTTCAGGTCACTGAGGCGGGCTCAGAAGTGGTGGTGAGTCCCAACGATAATCGGACTTATCGCCTGATCGCTCTCGATAACGGCCTCGAGGTCATGCTCGTCTCGGACCCAACGGCGGAGAAGTCCGCTGCTGCGCTGAGTATAGGATTGGGTGCCGCCTCGGATCCCGACGAATATCCCGGTATGGCACACTACCTTGAACACATGTTGTTTATGGGGTCGGAGAAATACCCCGATCCTGATGGGTTCATGGCGTTTACCTCTGAACATGGCGGCATGTCCAACGCCTACACAGGGCTTGAGCTTACGAATTACATGATGACGGTGAATAATGATGCCTTAGGGGAGGCGTTGGATCGGTTTTCCCGTTTTTTTAGCTCGCCGCTGCTTGACCCCGTCTACATCGATAAAGAAAAGAATGCGGTGAATGCAGAGTGGTCAATGCGTCGCGAGCAGGATTTCCGTATTACCTATCGTCTTGCCCGAAAATTGCTGGGCAACCACCCCGCCAATCGGTTTCAGATTGGCAACCTGGAGTCCCTGTCAGACAAGACTGAGGGTGGCTTGCATACTGCGACGGTGGGGTTTTTCCAAAAGTACTATAGCGCCAACTTGATGAAGGCCTCGGTTATCGGCGCGCGCTCCTTGGATGAACTCGAAGCGCTGGCCACCACCTATTTCGGTGACATCCCAAATAAAGAGGTGGCGAAGCCCGAAATCACCGCACCACTCGACTTTCAGAGCGCGGGCGGAAAGCGAATCCGATATCTGCCTAAAGACGACACGCGAGAGCTGCGTTTCGATTTCATTATCGACAACAACAACGATCTTTACGACACCAAGCCAAGCGAATATTTGGCCTATATTCTGGGCTCCGAGATGCCGGATACTCCCGCGGTTCGGCTCCGTGATCTGGGCTGGGTCAGCTCGCTGGCGGTGAACGCAGATCCCGCGCGCTACGGCAACTACGGGTTATTCACCTTTTCGGCACAGCTGACGCCGGAGGGGCTGGGCCATCGAGAGGCGATTACCGCTATGCTTCTTGGGTATCTTGAAATGCTTCGCGAGGAAGGCGTTGATGACCGCTATGCCGAGGAATTCGGGACTTCATTGAAGAACCGCTTTCGTTTTCTGGAGAAAATTGACGATTTCAGTTATGCCCACCAGCTAACGCGGGCGATGCAAACCTACCCCTCTCGCTTTGCAGTTGAAGCGCCGTATCGGTTCACCGGTTTCGACAAAGAGGCCGTAGCGGCGGTTCTGGCTCAGTTGGTGCCTGAGCGACTGCATGTCTGGGAGATTGATCAGCAGCAGCCGGTCAGCGATGCGCTGTATTTTTACGACGGGGAGTACGCCGTGGAGGCGCTCAATCTGCCGGATCAGGCTGCGATGAAACAGCGCTCAGCGTCCTATGCGTTGAAATTGCCGGCACAGAATCGACTTCTACCCGAGCGCTTTGATATTACGACCACTTCTGCTGTCCCCCAGTTGGCCGTTGATGAGGATGGGCTGACCATTTGGCTTCAGGGGAGTGCGGCGTTTTCAGATTTGCCCAGAGGGTATACGCAACTCTATCTTAACTCGCCGTTACGACAAAAAAGTGTAGATGCAGCGGTCATGTTGGTGCTGTGGTCAGATTTATACGGCTTACAGCAAACCGCGCTGATCAATGAGGCAGGTATCGCCGGTATGGGTCTCAATCTTGGCCTCGACGAGGGCTTGCGATTATCGCTCTCCGGTTTCACCGATAAGCAGCCACAACTGCTCAATCAGGCACTTGCCGGATTACGCGTGGACCCGAGTGATCAGGCACTGTCGCAGGCAAAGGATCGTTTTCTTAGGGGTTTGGACAACCGTCAGCGGGAACTCCCTTTTCGGCAGCTGGGGCGGACACTTTCTAGCCTGACGCGCACAGGTTTTTACGACGAGTCATCACTGCGAACTGCAGTGGAGGGCGTCACCGTGGCGCGCTTTAACCAATTTGTTGAAGACCTGCTGCGCACTGCACTGGTCAGGGTTTACCTTTTTGGTAATTACGATCCAGCATTTGCTGCCGGACTGGCTGACGCGATCCGTGAAGCGCTACCGCAAAATCGCATCCCGGCGCACTATGTCCGGGAGCGCGTGTATTCGCCTAAGCCAGAACAGACACTGGTTTATCAAGGTGATTTGCCGGTGGAGGATCTGGGCATGATGCTTTTATACGCCTCCCCTGAGTCTTCGATGGACAATGAAGCGAGGGGCTTGGTGCTCGCCAGCCACCTTCGCAATCGCGCCTTCGATACGTTGCGTACCGAGGAGCAGCTCGGCTACGCCGCAGGGGGACTAACGACGACTCTTCAGGATCACCCCATGATCGGGTTTTACATCCAAACGCCTGTAAAGGCCCCTGTTGCCATGCTTTCTCGGTTTGAACGTTTTGCGAGCGAGTATCAGCAGATGCTGATGGCGCTCACTGAAGAACAATTTCAAAACTTGAAGTCGGGCGTGTTAACCCAACTCACCGAGCCGCCCACCAATCTATCGGATGAGGCAAGCCCATTTGTCTCAGACTGGAACCGGGAGAGATATGACTTCCGCAGTCGGACAGACCTGATTGCCGCGGTGGAGAACGTCTCTCGGGAAGACATTCAGGATTACTACCGCCGGACCGTTCTAGCCGATCATCCCAGCCGGATACTGATCCAACTGCGCGGCGAACGCTGGTCTGACGACCCCTTTGCCGTGATTGCGGGGGGGAGCGTTATCGACAGTATCGAGGCATTTCACCAGCACATGCCAGTGCAACCTTTTAACTGAGGGAGTGGGGCCCCATGAGTATTAGCCTCGCGGATTGTTACAACACGCGACAGTTTCGAAAATTGGCGAAGGCGCGGTTGCCGGGCCCCATCTTTCACTATATCGACGGTGCGGCGGATGATGAGGTGACTTATCGCCGCAATACTGAGGCCTTTGAGACCTGTGATCTGGTGCCCAATGTCCTCGCTGGGGTGGAGGACATTGATCTCTCGACAACGGTCATGGGGATTCCCATCGCCATGCCATTGTTTTTGTCGCCCACTGCGTTGCAGCGACTGTTTCATCACGACGGCGAGCGGGCGGTGGGCAAAGCGGCTGAATCGTTCAATACCTTGTTCGGGATTTCTTCCCTCGCTACGGTGGGGATTGAGGAAATTGGGCGAACCATTCGAACGCCAAAAATTTTTCAGCTTTACTACCACAAAGATAAAGAGTTGACCTGGGGCATGATCGATCGCTGCCGCGAAGCGGAATTCGACGCGCTGGCGTTGACGGTCGACACTATTGTCGGCGGAAACCGGGAGCGCGATCTGTGGACTGGCTTTACATCTCCACCGAAACTGACGCCATCGAGTGTGCTCAGTTTCGCTACGCATCCGCGCTGGACGCTGAATTACCTGCTGAGAGAGCCCTTTGAGTTATCGAACCTGAAAGAGCACATTGCGGAGGGCTCTAACGTCAGTATTTCGGTTGCGGACTACTTTTCGACCATGCTCGATCAGTCGATGGATTGGGATGCGGCTGCTGCGGTGAGGGAGCGATGGGGAAAAGCGTTCTGCCTGAAAGGCATCATGTCGGTAGAGGATGCGAGGAAAGCGGTTGAAATTGGTGCGGATGCCATTATGGTATCCAATCACGGTGGCCGCCAGCTGGATGGCAGTCGGTCCCCATTTGACCACCTGGCAGAGATCATTGATGCCGTCGGCGACGAGATTGACGTTATCTGTGATGGCGGTATTCAGCGGGGAACGCATGTGTTGAAGGCGCTGTCGATGGGCGCCAAGGCCTGTTCTGGCGGGCGCTGGTACCTCTACGCTTTGGCTGGAGCAGGCCAAGCCGGTGTGGAGCGAGCGCTTACTAACATGTATGACGAGCTCGTTCGGGACATGAAACTAATGGGTGCCAGATCTCTGTCCGACCTGGGACGCCATAATCTTCGCTTTCGCTGACGCCTTAACGTGCTCTGATACTGGTGTACCGTGACCCCGATGCCACTGGATTCAGTGCCTGCGGCTGACGGATGCGTTGCCATGCTTGTGGTACCCCCCAAGCTTAACCACCCGCCAAGCCCGCTTAACGACCACCAAGGAGGAGGCGTCTATTTGATTGTAAGGATGGGTGGTTACGGCTCTCAGCGCCAACATCCGCGCACATTAGATTCTAAAATAGAACTATATTACTTTTCCCGCCTATTTAACGTATGGTTTGCGTGGAGCTGAGGCGATTATTAATTCTAAAGTGGAATGTACTTGGCTCGGCGGCGCGTAGCCTGCCCCGGCGGGTTGGTTGATCGGGTTCCGGCCATTGCCTGTTGGGGCGCGGCCGCCATTGTTATTGGCCAGTCCGATCCACGCCGGGACACAAGCAACCAGAGGTGAAGCTGATGACGCAGTTGGATGCTATTGAAGTCGACGAGTGGACCGAGTCATTGGATTCGGTGCTTCGTTTCAGAGGCGCTGCAGCCACTGCGCACCTATTGCGGCATCTTTCCGAGCATGCTCAGTCTGCAAGGGTGCCGCTACCCAGCGCGATCACCACGCCGTTTCGCAATACCATCTCCCCCAGCGATGAGCGCCCGATGCCGGGCGATCTGTTTATGGAGCGTCGAATCCGCTCACTGGTGCGGTGGAATGCGATGGCAATGGTCATGCGCGCGAATGACAACGAAGAGGGGCTGGGAGGCCATATCTCCAGTTTTTCATCGAGCGCGACGCTATACGACGTAGGCATGAATCATTTTTTTCGCGGTACTGGCAATGGCCACCCGGGAGATTTGGTTTATTACCAAGGGCACAGTGCTCCTGGTATGTATGCGCGATCCTATTTGGAGGGCGTGATTACCGAGGAGCAGCTGCGGAATTTCCGCCGCGAGGTCGGCGGGATGGGGCTATCCTCCTATCCCCACCCCTGGTTGATGCCGGATTACTGGCAGTTTCCTACCGTCTCAATGGGATTGGGCCCTATTCAGGCGATTTATCAGGCGCATGTGATGAAATATCAGAGCAAACGCCAGCTTGTGGATCATCGGGATCGTAAGATCTGGTGTTTTCTTGGCGATGGTGAATGTGATGAGCCCGAGTCGCTGGGGGCCATTGCGCTGGCTGGGCGTGAAAGGCTGGGTAATTTACATTTCGTGGTGAACTGTAATTTGCAGCGCCTGGACGGGCCGGTGCGCGGAAACGGCAAAATTATTCAAGAGCTGGAGGGCGTCTTTCGGGGCGCGGGATGGAACGTAATCAAGGTGGTGTGGGGCCGCAAATGGGACCCATTGATTACGCGCGACCGGTCTGGCCTGCTTCAGAAGATCATGGATGACGTCTGCGATGGTGAACTGCAGAACTGCAAATTTAACGGTGGTGCGTATACCCGCGAGCATTTCTTTGGCAAATATCCAGAGACGCTGCAGTTGGTCAAAGATCTCAGTGACGAGGACATCATGTACCTCAATCGCGGCGGTCACGACCCTTACAAGGTCTATGCAGCCTACGCTGCTGCTTGTGAGGAGACGGAGCGGCCCACCGTGATTCTGGCGATGACCGTGAAAGGGTACGGCACTAGTGAGGCGGGTGAGGCGAGCAATGAGACTCACTCGCTCAAAAAGCTGGATATGAAGAGCTTGAAGGCGTTTCGAGATCGCTTTGGTGTGCCAATTAGCGACAAGGATCTGAAAGATGTACCGTTTTATCGCCCGTCAGAAGATAGTCCGGAAATGCGATACATGCGGGAGCGGCGCGCTGAGCTCGGTGGCAGTATCCCCGCCCGGCGTGCGACCTCCTCTTCTCTTTCAGCACCCCTTCGAGCCGCCTTTTCGGGCCAGCTGAAGAGCACTGGCAAGCGGCAAATCAGTACAACTATGGCCTTTGTCCGAGTGCTCTCAACGTTGCTCAAGGACAAAACATTAGGTGAGCGAGTGGTGCCGATCGTGCCAGACGAGGCGCGCACCTTCGGGATGGAGGGCATGTTTCGGCAAATGGGTATTTACTCTTCTGTCGGGCAGCGCTACACCCCTCACGACTCGGGAGGCATCCTTTATTACAAGGAGGCGGAGACAGGCCAGATTCTTGAAGAGGGTATTAATGAGGCGGGGGCCTTTTCCGCGTGGCTGGCTGCGGCAACGTCCTACAGCGTATCGGACTATCCGATGCTGCCCTTTTACATTTTTTATTCCATGTTCGGATTTCAACGTATTGGTGACCTTGCTTGGGCGGCGGGTGACAGTCAGGCCAGAGGCTTCCTGATAGGGGCTACTGCAGGACGCACCACCCTCAACGGCGAGGGTCTGCAGCATCAGGATGGCCACAGCCTCCTGCTTGCCACGACAATACCGAACTGCATCAGCTACGATCCGACCTATGCCTATGAGCTGGCAGTGATCATTCAGGATGGTATGCGGCGAATGTTTGAGGAGCAGGAGAACTGCTTCTACTACATCACAACGATGAATGAAAACTACGTCCACCCCGACATGCCCGACGGCGTTGAGGAGGGGATTATCCGGGGAATGTACCGATTGCGGGTCAGCTCCCTGCAGAACGCTCCCACCGTTCAACTTTTGGGGGCAGGTGCGATTTTACGCGAGGTCGAGGCCGCCGCCGAATTACTCGAGCGAGATTGTGGCGTGGCTGCAGATATTTGGAGTGTCACCAGTGTGAATGAGCTCGCGCGAGACGGAAACGACGCTGTGCGATGGAATCGACTTCATCCTACCCAAGCCCCCAAGGTGCCCTATGCCACAGCAACACTGGCTGGAGCCTTGGGTCCCTTTGTCGCAGCTACCGACTACCAGAAAGCACACACAGATCAACTGCGCGAATTCATCCCTGGCCACTTTACCGTTCTGGGGACAGATGGTTTCGGGCGCAGTGACACGCGGCAGCAATTGCGCCAGCACTTTGAGGTGAGCCGAGAACATATTGCCTTGGCGGCGATGAAGGCATTGGCTGATCAGCAGGCGATAGACCCTCTCGCAGTGGAAAAAGCCCTGATTACTTGGGGTATCAACGCTGACAAACCCAACCCCATGCGGGCTTGACGCGAGCGGAGGATCCTGGCGATGACTGAGCAATTGATCAAAGTGCCCGATATTGGAGGTGCCGAGGGCGCTGAAGTGGTCGAGGTATTGGTCGCCCCTGGCGAGACTATCGAGCTGGAGCAGAGCTTGATTGTGGTCGAGTCCGACAAGGCCTCAATGGAAATTCCAGCCCCGCTGGCTGGCAAGGTGATGGAGCTCAGAGTGGCGGTGGGAGACGCGGTCTCCGAGGGCGATGTGATTGTAGTGCTGGCGACAGATGCTTCGCTGGAGGGCGATCACAGCGCGGCACCCTTATCTTCAGACGTCCTCTTGGCTGAGCCCTCGCAGAGCCAGGCAAAGGAAGAACAGATCGCTGAGGCGCCTCAAACCGAGGAGGAGATTGCGACGCACATGCCTAAGGAGTCGGAACACGCAAGCGTGATCGACGTCGCTATTCCCGATCTGGGTGGTGATCAGGGCGCGGATCTTGTGGAAATCCTTTTGCCAGTTGGCACCGCAGTGGAAGAGGGCGATTCGTTGGTCCTGCTGGAGTCTGACAAGGCATCTCTGGAAGTGCCAGCGCCTGCTGCTGGCACGATAACTGAGTGGTTGGTCGAATTAGGGAGCGCGGTGCAAGAAGGCATGCTGATCGCGAGACTGACTACCCGCACGCCTGTTAATGCTGCAGCGGAGGCACCCGCTGCCGGCGCGGCGGGGGTGCCTCCGGAAGCGGGCCGCGATCCGACATCCGCATCACCCCTTGGTACCTCCCCGCAGGCAACTTCTGCTCAGCAAGCCGCCCCCGCCCCCGCCCCTGTGATAGAGGCCGGGGAGGGTGTATCGCCAGCGTCATCCCAGAGTGCGGTGGCCCATGCGAACCTCGCTGACGCAGAGCTGGTCTATGCTGGCCCCGCCGTGCGCAAATTGGCGCGGGAGTTTGGTGTGTCGCTGAGCACGGTCAACGGGACCGGAGCGCGAGGCCGCATTTTAAAGGACGATCTGCAACAGTTCGTTGCGCAATCACTTGCCGGCAAGCAGCGATCGGCGGCTCCTTCTTTGCCAACGGTGCCCGAACAGGACTATGGCCGCTTCGGCGCTATCGAATCTGTATCGCGTAGCCGGATCGATAAGGTGACGGCGACAAATATGGTGCGCTCTTGGCTAAACGCGCCACATGTGACGCAATTTGATGACGCGGATATCAGTGAGCTGGAGCGGTTCCGACAGCAGCTGAAATCGGAGGCAAATCAGCGTGGCGTAAGGGTCACACCTTTGCCATTTATCCTGAAAGCCTGTGCTGTCGCGCTGCGGGACCATCCCAAACTGAAATCATCGCTCGCGGACAACGGAGATACCTTAATCATCAAGCATTACTGCCACATTGGTATAGCGGTAGACACGCCCGCCGGCTTGGTGGTGCCAGTGATCCGCGATGTCGACAAAAAATCCATCTGGGAGTTGGCGGCGGAGGTGTCGGCTGTGGCTGAGAAAGCGAGGGAGAAAAAACTCAAGCCGGAGGATATGCAGGGGGGCGCGTTTACCGTAAGTAGCTTGGGCGCGATGGGTGGGAAAGGCTTTACCCCCATCATCAATGCGCCCGAGGTGGCGATTCTTGGTGTAGGTCGCGCCGCGGTCCAACCTGTGTGGGATGGCGAGGTGTTTAGACCCCATACGCTCTTACCGCTGGCTCTGTCCTACGACCATAGGGTTGTTAATGGGGGTGATGGGGGACGGTTTTTGACCGCGCTCACTGCACTCCTGGCCGATGTAAAGCGGATGGTTCTGTGACCCTCTTCAGGTGGTCAGACTATTCCATGGCTGAGCGCAGGGTGCAGCGACAACCTGCTCGTGTGGCGCTGGCACCGTCTCTTGCCGCCAAAGGGTGGCATTCTCAGCAGCAGGGGTGCCAGAGATGACAGTGGGGCGAGCGTGCAGGCGCTCGCTCAATGGTTGTGGGAGCGGTCGTGGGAAAAAGGCAGACGCACTGTTTGTAGGAGTCGCTCAGTGACGGCTGAGGGATGTTGTAAACCTAAAGATTGCTCATCAGCGCGTCTGCGTATCGGAGGCGTTTTGCTCGCCGCGGGCGCGGGGAGTCGCCTTGGCACTCGGCCCAAAGGGCTCATAGAGATCGACGGAGAGCCCCTGATTAATCGGAACCTGCGCTTGCTTCGGGATGCAGGTGCAGATGAATTGGTGGTCGTCACGGGACACTTTTGGGAGCAACTTGTGCCGCTAATAAAGGGCATTCCACACAAGCAAGTGCACCAACCCGGCCCGGTCCACGCGCAGGTAGATTCGCTGAGACTGGGTGTGAACGGTCTGTCGCCTGAGATAGAGGCGGTGCTGGTGCTCCCCGTCGACATGCCGGCACTGACACGGACAGACCTGATTGCACTGGTGGGCGCTTACAAGCACGCGCGTGACGGCATCGAATTCGTGGGCCCGATGGTAGACGGGCTACCGGGTAATCCGGTGCTTTTCAGTCGGCGCATTGCGGACCGGATTGCGCGGGGCGAAGGTGCATTCGGGAGCGGCGGCTGGCGGCACACCCGGCAGGCCTGGCTGTTGGAATGGCAAACCGATAACACGCATTACATTACCGATATTGATACGCCCGAGGATCTTGCTCAGTGGGTAAATTGACGCTTGCCCTCGCATTGCAGGCTCCCGCTGCCGGTTGGGCGCGGCATTACTCTAGAGTTTGGAAGCAGGGCGAGCAAGGTCACTGCCCACCCTGAATGCCGGATCAGAGAGCCTGCATCACGGCACGTGCCGTCAGTATGATCAGGCAGAGGCTGGCGAGGCCGAACAGGGCAAATCGCACCGGGACAGTATTGACGTTAGCTTGCCAGAACGTATGGACCACACGAAGGCCCGTATAGCACCAGGCAAGGCCAACGCTCAGCGACGAGCTATCTCCCATCAACGCCAACATGACGACGACGGGGTAAAACACTGTGGGCTGTTCCATCAAATGGGTGTAATTGTGTGACATCCAATTGGCTTTGGCGGGCATTTGCGCCTCGCCATCTCTTGCTCGCATGCCTGCGGGCATATCGCCCAACTTGATACCTGCCGCGTTAAAAGCCGGTATGCGGCGCGCCAGCAACCAAAGGAAAACAAACATAGTCCAACCGGCGAGGACCGCGGCGGGGGCAAGGATGGCAGTTTCGGTTTGCATAGCAATCTCCCAGAGCTATTGATTGAATCTTTTATTCGGTGTCCGCTACCGAGCGGACATCTCATTTTGTGCGACTTCAGGGCCTATGGTGTGCCCTACGAGCGAGACAGGCGAACACAGTGTGCTACGTAATGCACCCTGCATGCTAGAATTCGCACTCGTTTTTGGAGCGCCCGTTATGGTGATTCAGCCAAAAGTTCGCGGTTTTCTGTGCACGACAAGCCATCCCGTGGGGTGTATGGAGAATGTTCGGCGCCAGATCGAACATGTGCAAGGTAAGGGCGAGGTTCAGGGCGGACCCCAGCGCGTACTGGTGCTCGGCGCATCGACGGGCTACGGTTTGGCGTCCCGAGTGACCGCGGCTTTTGGCTCTGGGGCCGCCACAATAGGCGTGTTCTTTGAGAAGCCGGGAACCGAGCGCAAGCCCGGTACCGCTGGCTGGTATAACTCGGCGAGTTTCCACGAATGTGCTGAAGAAGCTGGCTTGTATGCGAAGAGCCTCAATGGAGATGCATTTTCCGATGAGATGAAGGTCCGGGTGATTGAGCTGATCAAGGCGGATCTCGGGCAGGTCGATTTGGTGGTGTACAGCCTCGCTGCGCCGCGTCGAACTCACCCTAAAACAGGCGAGGTCTTTCATTCCACCTTGAAGCCGATCGGTCAGGCGGCAACGCAAAAAGGGGTTAATACCGACAAAGAGCAAATACAGGATTTCCATCTGGAGCCGGCGACTCAAGAAGAAATCGATCACACGGTGGCGGTGATGGGTGGCGAAGATTGGGAAATGTGGATTACGGCACTGTCTGATGCGGGCGTATTAGCTGAAGGCGTCAGAACTACTGCCTACACTTATATCGGCGAGAAGATCACCTGGGACATTTATTGGCATGGCACCATTGGGGCAGCCAAACAGGATCTTGATCGTCGCGTGGTGGGGATCCGCGAGGTGCTGGCACCGTTAAACGGTGACGCTCGGGTATCTGTTCTCAAAGCGGTAGTCACTCAGGCTTCGGCTGCGATCCCCGCTATGCCAATTTACCTGGCTATTTTGTTCAAGGTGATGAAATCGCGCGGTGTGCATGAGGGCTGTATCGAGCAGATCAATCGCTTATTCCGTGAACGACTTTATGGTGATGGCGCAGTGGATGAGGCGGGTCGACTGCGGGTAGATCAGCTGGAGCTGGATCCTGCAGTTCAGGCCGAAGTGGGCGAGATCTGGGACCAGATCAGCACCGAAAATCTGAAGTCTTTGGCCGATTTTAACGGTTACCGGCAGGAGTTCCTGCAGCTGTTCGGGTTTGAGGTGTCTGGTGTCGACTACGCCGCTGACGTCAACCCGGAAGTGAACATACCCCAGTTGGCTGAATGATATGCAGCCTCATGGAGAGGTAAAAGCGCTGTCTGAGCGGGTGCGGCGGATTGTGGCCCCTAACCCCGGTCCCATGACAGGGCCGGGCACTAACACCTACGTGGTGGGACAAACTGATCTCGTTGTGATTGATCCGGGGCCTGCAGTAGACACTCATATCAAGGCAATCCTCGATTGTGTGGGCGATCAGTTGCGCTGTATTGCCTGTACACACACCCACCCGGATCACTCGCCCGGCGCGGCACTGCTCGCTGAGGCAACGGGAGCTTCATTGGTGGGTCGCGTCACAGAGGACGATCGGCACCAGGATTTGACCTTTCAGCCCACCGCCCAGATTGAGGATGACGACACAGTGTCGGGGGAAGGCTGGACCCTACGAGCGATTCGCACCCCGGGCCATGTCGATAACCATGTATGTTATCTGCTCGAGGAGGAGGGCATGGTGTTTGCAGGTGATCACATCATGGACGGCTCCACTGTCGTGATTGTGCCTCCTGGTGGCAACATGGCCCACTATATTGCCTCTTTGCGGCGGCTCCTCGACTACCCGGTAAAGTGTGTTGCGCCGGGTCACGGTGAGCTAATTCCAGATTGCCCTCGCGAGGTGGAGAAATTGATCCGGCATCGTTTGATGCGCGAGGTTAAGGTGGCTGCCGCGCTGGATGAGTCGTCCAGTTCACTCGATCATTTGGTGGTGCGGGTTTACGATGACGTGGATCCCATGATGCATGAGTGGGCCAAGCTGTCGTTGCTGGCGCACCTTATCAAGCTTGAGGATGAGGACCGGGCAACCCGATCGGCAATCGATGGGGTTGATCATTGGCGGGCCCGAGCCTGATGATTTTTTTGCTGCTGCATTTGCTGAACGAAACGGCGTAGCGGTAGATGCTGCAATCAGTTGAGTGGGAGAGGCGATAGCCATGAATGGTTTGATGATGGACGTTCCGCTCACGATCACTTCGATCGTGCGGCATGCTGAACAGGTGCACGGACATAAAGAGATTGTCTCGATTACGCGCGACAACCCCCGTCATCGCTATACCTACCGGGAGTGTTTTGCCCGTGCGCGTCAGTTAGCCAACGCAATGCAGGGTTGGCAACTCAGCGCCGGAGATCGGATCGCAACACTGGCGTGGAATGATTATCGGCACATGGAGACTTATTATGGCTCCGCGTGTTCGGGTTATGTGTGTCATACCATTAACCCGCGTTTATTTCCCGAGCAGATCGTCTACATCATCAACCATGCGGAAGACCGTTATGTGTTTCTGGATCCGGACTTCTGGCCGCTGATTGAAGGGATTGCCAGCGAGTGTGCTGGTGTCGAGGGTTGGGTCATTATGACGACGCGGGAGCACATGCCCGATACGTCTCGCACCGATGTGTTGTGTTATGAAGACTTACTGGCGGGCCACAGCAACGGTTTTCAATGGCCCGATCTAGATGAGCAAGAAGCCTGCTCTCTGTGCTACACCTCGGGCACCACGGGGAACCCCAAAGGCGTTTTGTACAGTCATCGCTCTACGGTGCTGCACACCTATGCGACGTTGATCCCGGATGCCATGAACATCTCCAGCGGTGATGTGATTTTGCCGATCGTGCCCATGTTTCATGTCAACGCGTGGGGCACTCCTTATGCCTGCCCCGTCGCCGGCGCGAAAATGGTCATGCCCGGCAATAAGATGGGCGATGGCCCGACACTGGCCGCGCTGATCAACGAGGAGGGAGTCACAATGTCGGCGGGGGTTCCGACCGTGTGGCTCAATCTCCTCGCACACCTGCGGGAGTCAGCTCAGCGCGTCGATACCCTGAATCGCGTGGTGGTGGGCGGGTCAGCCTGCCCACGCTCCGTCATGGAAGAGTTTGATAGCTACGGTGTTGACACCCGTCACGCCTGGGGAATGACGGAGATGAGCCCGCTGGGTACGACAAACCATGCCGGTGGCCATAGAGTTCTTTACTCTCCAAAGGAGTTTGCTGACGTGCGCACCAATGTTGGCACGCCGATTTGGGGTGTCGAAATCAAGATCATGGATGATGATAACAATGAGCTTCCCTGGGATGGGCAAGCATTTGGCGCGCTCAAGGTGCGGGGTCCCTGGATCTGCTCAAGTTATTTCAAGTTGGAGGGATCCGAAGCTCACGCGGAGGCCGGCTGGTTTGAGACCGGAGATGTGGCCACTGTGAGCCCCGAGGGTTTTGTATCCATCACTGACCGTACCAAGGATGTGATCAAGTCTGGCGGCGAGTGGATTTCCTCTATCGAAATCGAGAATGTGGCGACGGGGCATCCTAAGGTCGCGGAGGCGGCAGTCATTGGCCGTCTGCATGATAAGTGGGGCGAGCGACCGCTACTGATTGTGGTGAAGGCGTCGGGTGAATCACCCTCTCCGGAGGAGCTAAAAGCCTATCTCGATGGCAAGATTGCCAAGTGGTGGATCCCGGATGACGTGCAGTTCATCGAAGCCATGCCACACACTGCGACCGGCAAGATCCAAAAAACCGCACTGCGCGAGAGCTTTGCGGACTACGCTTTTCCTTCATGAACGGATGCACTCGAAGTGCGGGCCACAGCAGAGGGGCTGCGTGAATTGTCTTGAGTCTGCAATGGCCATCCACCGGGTAGCATGATGCGATCCGTGAGTGATTCAAGAGCTGCCGTAGACGTCATCATCCCGGTTTACGGTGGCGTGGCGGAGGTGAGGGCGTGCCTCGAGTCCGTGTTAGCCAGCACCAATGAAGTGCTGGGTAACGTGATCGTGGTGAACGATTGCTCGCCGGAACCCGAGATTGGCGACTACCTCCAACGGTTGGCCGATGCTGCCTTGATTACGCTCCTGGTTAATGAGGAAAACCAAGGTTTCGTCCGCAGTTGTAATCAGGGTGCAGCACTGCGGCTTGATCACGATTTTGTCTTGCTGAATGCGGATACAGAAGTCCATGGTGACTGGCTGGACCGCATGGCCGCTCACGCCAGAGGCCATCCCCAAGTGGCTACCGTCACGCCCTTCTCCAATAATGCGACCATCGCCAGTTATCCCTGGGGCGGCAATGCACGCAGTGCAGATACGCTGATTGATGTGGCCGTGCTCGATCGTGCGATGGCCGGCGCCAATGGCGGAGAATCGGTGTCTTTACCCACGGCAATTGGTTTTTGCATGTTTGTGGCGAGGGAAGCGTGGCAGGCGAGCAACGGGTTCGACGAGCGCTATGGCCGTGGCTATGGCGAGGAGGTGGAGTTTTGTCTATCGACCGCCGCCGCCGGGTGGGACCACCTTTTGGCTTGCGACGTGTTCGTTTACCACGCAGGCAATGTGTCTTTTGGCTACGAGTCGGAACAGCTGAAGATCGCGGCGCAAACAGTGGTGGACCAGCGATACCCTGATTTTTCGGCTCACGTTCAGGACTGGATCAAGCGTGATCCAGCGCTTCCTGCCCGATTGCGGTGTGATCTTGAACGGTTGCAGCCCAGTGACGGTCCAAGAATCCTTCATGTGTCCCACAGACTGGGTGGGGGTGTCTCGCAATATGTAGAAGATTTATCGCGGGCCTGTCGGGAGGTCAGCGGGTGCCTGAGTTTGGTAATGAGCCCTTGGGGTGAAAGCGCGATTTGCGTAGAGACTGTTGGTGGTGAGGGAGCATTCTCTATCAGGTTGCCCGAAGCTGAGGCAGAGCGACTGATTCCCGAGTTCCTGCTTGCATTTGGCGTTCAGCGCATTCACTACCACCACTACGCGGGGCAGCCGAGATGGGTGTTGGACCTGCCCTCAAAAGTCGATTTGCCTTTCGATATTACGATTCATGACTTCGTCGCGGCCTGTCCTCAGTTCCATTTTCAGGATCAGGATGGGCGATTCTGTGGCCGACCCAATGACGCAGGTTGTAACGCCTGTATCGCTGAGCGGCCCAATCATTGGGATCTTGAAATTGTGGAGTGGCGGGAGGCATTCTCGGGTCATTTGATGCGGGCTGAACGAGTGATTTGTCCCTCAATATCCACGGCCGAGGCCATTCGCGATTATTATCCGGATGTGACCTGCAGCGTTTGGCCCCACGCCGATACCCAGACAGCGCGTTTTTCCCAGCATCAGGCCCGTAGCCAATCTCGGATTAAAGTTGCGGTAGTGGGTGCCTTGTCACTGATCAAAGGCTTTGACGTGGTCGCAAGCATCGTCAGGCGCGCTGAGGAGGCTGACCTCCCCCTCGATTTTGCCATCATAGGCCCGACCATCAGGCCCCTAAACAACCACCCGAGGGCATTGGTGACCGGCCCCTATCGCCGAGAAGACCTGCCCGATATTCTGCTACGTGAACGCCCCGATTGCTTTCTGTTCGCTTCGCAAATACCCGAAACCTTTAACTACGCACTTTCCGCGTGCCTAGCGACCGGACTCCCGATTATCGCTGTCGCCTCAGGCGCGATGGAGGAGCGGCTGCGTGAAGTCCCGCAGGCGAGTCTGTTGCCCGCTTCAAGTGATACAGGCGCGCTGCTTGAGGTGCTCTTGGCGCAGCGTCCTACGCATGTCATACAGCAGATCGAAACTGCTGAGAGTAGGATCGGGTTCGTATCGCCTGCGGAATATGCCGAGCGCTATCTGGCGCCGTTGGACCCATCTGAACCGTTGGTATTTGAGCGTTTGCTTGAGGTGTTGACGCGGTTGGCTGAGGTCGAAAAGCCGCTCGCCGCGCCCCTTCCGCCTATCGAAGAGCTATTGAACGCGGCCCTAGAGCAGCGTCATGCCGAAGCACAGGCGGCGCTGCGCCACCATACGTTGGATACGCATGCCATTCTGCAGGAGCGCGAGGCGCATTTGCATGTGAGGGCAGAGGAGGTTGAGCATCTCACGCAGACGATCCATGGCTTGCACGAGGCCCACGCGCGCGAGGAGCACCACCTTAAGAGTGAGATAGCCAGCCTGCAGGAAGCGAATGCCGCAGATGTCTTGCATCTCAAGGAAATCGTGGACGCTTTGCAGGCTGAACAGGGCGAGATCAGTAAAGCGCTCGACAGATCTTTTATAGAGCGCGATCAAATTCTCGCAGAAAGGAATGTATTTGCTGAGCGGGTACTGGAGTTGGAGACCAGCACGCTCTGGCGTCTTATGACACCCCTCCGGTGGACGCTACACGGCGTCAAGCTGGGTATCGAGCGAATGCGCCCCTTGGCCGTGTTTAGCCGGAAGGTCTACGTGTTCTCGCGTTACCATTATTCCACGGGCGGCTGGAGGGGTCTCAGGAGTGCGGCTGGGCGCAGATGGCATCGATGGCGGCGGCGGGAGACAGCGATGTCGCCGACAGCCGATGGAGGCTCCGACTGGCTAGCGGTATTGCCCGGTTCCCCGGTTGCTTTCAATGACGCAACTGCGCCTCAGCTTTCTATTGTGATCCCCAGTTTCGGTGAGCACGCGGTGACGGCGCACTGCTTGCGATCGATCAGTGCCTGCCCGCCGTCTGTCTCCTTTGAGGTGATCGTGGCCGACGACGCCTACCCGGACCCGTTTGACCCGACCGAGTTCGACATTAGCGGTGTGCGACTGATCAGGCAGCCGCACAACCTTGGGTTTCTGCGGAACTGTAATCACGCTGTATCTCAGGCGAGGGGTGATCGGGTGCTGCTGCTTAACAACGATACCCAGCTCGTTGCAGACGCCATCGATGCCCTATGGCACACCTTTCAGCAGTTCTCGGGTGTTGGCGCAGTGGGTGCGAAGTTGTGCTATCCAGATGGTGCATTGCAGGAGGCTGGAGGCATTATTTGGCGCGACGGCTCAGGCTGGAACTGGGGGCGTGACGAGGACGCCAGCTTGCCCCGGTTTAATTACGTTCGGGAGGCAGATTACTGCTCTGCTGCCGCGCTGATGGTGGACAGGGCAGCATGGTCGTCGGTCGGTGGGTTCGACGAACAGTTTGCGCCCTGCTACTACGAGGACACCGACCTGTGTTTCGCCCTGCGCGAGGCCGGTTGGCGCACGCTTTATCAGCCCGCTGCCACTGTGGTGCATTTCGAGGGAGTGTCTCACGGCACAGACGTCAACGAGGGCCAAAAAGCATATCAGGTCAGAAATCAGGCGTTGTTCGCTGCAAAGTGGTCGCAGCAGCTTTCAAAACACGCATCCAATGGCGAGGCGCCGCAAAGAGAATGCGATCGGGGGGCACAGGCGCGCATCCTCTGGGTAGAGGCCTGCATGCTGACACCTGATCAGGATTCGGGTTCATTGAGAACCGTCAGGTTATTGAGAATATTGCGCGACCTTGGGTGCAAGGTAACGTTTGCAGCTGATAATCTCCTGGCGGATGAGCCTTATGCCCAGCGGCTTCGAGATGAGGGCATCGAGGTGCTTCACGTGCCCCACGTAAAGTCCATGCGCGACTACCTGCAGGCGCATGGGGGGGCGTATGACGTGGTGACTTTGTGCCGACATTACATCGCGATTCAGTATGTCGAGCTGATAAGGGACGCCCAAACCAACACCCAGATTTGGTTCGATACCATCGACCTGCACTATCTGAGATTGCAGCGGCAGCACCAACTTGACGGCGCTGCCGCAACCCTCAAGATGGCAGAGCTTGCTCATCAAGAAGAACTGGCGGTGATTGCACAGTCGGATCTGACGATTGTTGTGAGCGAGGCAGAGGTGAGTGCTTTGGCGGCCGAAGCGCCTGCGGCGCCAGTCGCCTTGATCAGCAATATTCATGAGATTGATGCGAGCCCGGTTGCCTCTGAGGGGCGACGCGATGTGTTGTTTGTGGGTGGGTTTCAGCACCCTCCGAATAGTGATGCAGTGGAATACTTTGGCGAGGAGATCTGGCCGCTTTTCAGAGCGACCTGCCCCGAGGCCGAGGTTTTGGTCATTGGCAGCCGCATGCCGGATAGCTTAAAACGGTGGGGTGAGGCACAGGGTCTAACAATGCTGGGCTTCGTTGAGGATCTCACCCCCTACTATCAGCGCTGCAAATTAGTCATCGCCCCCTTACGGTATGGCGCGGGTGTGAAAGGCAAAGTGAATCAGGCGCTGAGCTATGGCGTGCCCGTTGTGGGCTCACCGATGGCGCTGGAGGGCATGGGTCTTGAGAACAGGAGGGACGCCATGTTTGCGTCCACCCCCGAAGCCTTCGCGCAGGCCATGGCTGAGGTTTATGGTGATCAGGGGCTATGGAACACATTATCTGCCAATGGTCGCGAGTCATTGCAGGGACGCTTCACCCCCGATGTCGCAAAACGCGCCTTGCTTGAGGCTTTGGGCCCGCTCTTTAAGCGAGGTGGATAGGGATACCGCTGCTTAGTCGTTGCTCAACCATCTCCTGCACAATATCGAACAGTGCCAGATCCTGATGATTCAGCCAGTGTAGTTTTTCCCACGTCTCTGCGGTCACGCTGTGCTCCAGTGACCGGAGTTGATCCTCAATAGGCGCGTTGTAATCAGGCGAACTGACGTTTTCCGCCCTTCCTGGCTGGTATGAAAAGTCGATATCAAATCGCGCTAGTGAGTCGGCAAAGCTCATCACGTCGGTATCGAAATGGTCTGTGCGCCCGAGACACGGCACCAATAAAAGGTTATTGATGGCGGCCTGGAGGTCAAAGCAGACTCGGCCATTTTCGCCGCTTCTTTTTGGCGGCAGGTTATAGGCCCGACTCAGCGCGCCGGTTTGCAGGTTGGAGAGGTGTAGCCGGTTCTTGTCTCCTGCGAGCATAGATGCCACCCAATCCTCAAATCCTGCCAGCGGCGCTGATGTTGCGCTGGGATCGGCAGCCTGTTGATCTCGTTGCCCAAAAAGATAGACCGAGCGAATGCGGAGCAAGGGGTGCCTCACGAACACAATCGGGATCGCCCGAAAGTTCAGCGATGAGGGCACGGGCAGGTGTATCTGGTGTGATGAAAAGGCGCACTGGGAGGGGTGGTGATCAATGACGGTTGCCAATTGATCCTGATTGACCTGGGAAAACGAAAAGGGGCCGTCAAAAGTCATATGCCGGTCGCCAAAGTTTTCATCCAGAACGCGCTCGAAGGAGGTCCCGGCATTTTTGAAAATGTGGTAGTGCACCAGCACGCTTCGTCGATTCATTGGGTCTCTGCTTAAGTGCGCGCAAGTCGGGGCAGTCATCTCTTTTGGCACCATCGGCGCTACAGGGTGGCTGCGCAGAGCATAGCGATGCGGCCATGACAAATCCACGAGAAAAGGAGTGGCACCAGTTGGTGGGAGGTGTGAAAACTACCCACGGTATTACAGGCTGTTTTGCCCCACAATGTCACGATCTTGTCGTTCGAGGGGAATAAGCGTTTTCGGGCGGCCGTCCTTGCATAGAACCCCTTGGGCGCGCCACGACCTGTCGTTGCGACACCGAACTTCACTAAAGGAGGCCATTGAGGTGTACCTGCAGAGCACAGAAGCCGCTGACACCCCATCACTGGGTGACGCTTTGGTTGCCCGCGGTCTGGTGAGCAACCGCGACCTTGAACGTGCTCAGCTCGCGAAGAAAGAAATGGGGGGCTTGCTCGGGGAGGTGCTAATACGTCTTGGTCTGGTCGCCGAAACGGACCTTGCGGTTGTGCTGTGCGAGGTGCTCGACGTGTCGTTGGTGGCGAAAGAGGAATATCCGGCTGAACCGATCGCATTGGCGGCGGTGCCTGAGCATTTTATGTTGAATCACCGGGTGGTTCCCATCTTAGCCTCAAACGGTGCAATAGCCTTCGCAGCGCATTGCCCCCAGGATCCCTTCATTTCCAAGGCGCTGACGCTGGCAACCGGCAGTCAGATTACGCTGCGACTGGGATTGGCGGCTGACATCGACAGCGCGCTTGAGCTCCGGAGTCAGCAGGATGAGGAAAGCGCCGAGGATAGCTATGCCCTGTTCGATGCCGACGACGATGAGTTTATTGAGCATTTGAAGGATCTGGCGAGCGAGGCCCCTGTGATACAGCGCGTGAATCAGATTATTCAACGCGCACTGGAGCTCGAGGCTTCCGACATCCATTTGGAGTGTTTTGAGGATGGTCTTCGCTTGCGCTATCGGGTTGATGGCGTGCTCCAAGAGGCCACGCAGGCCATGGACGCGAGCGCGTCTGCCGCCATTATCTCCCGAATCAAGTTGCTCGCGAATCTGAACATCGCCGAGAGAAGGCTGCCTCAAGACGGCCGAATCATGACGCGTGTGAAAGGCCATGAATTGGATCTTCGCGTTTCAACGCTGCCCACTATTCACGGAGAAGGTGTGGTCATGCGGGTGCTGGACCGCGAGAGTATTAATCTGGATCTCGAAGATATGGGGTTCAGCGACGACACATTGACGCATTACAAGGCGCTACTGAAAAAGCCACATGGGGTCCTGCTGATGACGGGGCCGACTGGGTCCGGCAAAACCACTACGCTCTATGCTTCGCTCTCCAACATGGACTCGGAGACACTGAAAATCATCACGGTTGAGGATCCTGTCGAATATCAATTGCGGGGAATCAATCAAATCCCGGTGCATTCGCAAATAGGCCTGACTTTCGCGCGCGCGCTTCGGTCGATACTGCGACAGGACCCTGACGTCATTATGATTGGCGAGATGCGGGATACTGAAACGGCACAAATTGCCGTGCAGTCCGCGCTCACCGGACACCTGGTGTTGTCGACACTTCATACCAACACCGCAGCGGGTGCCATCACGCGACTGGAGGATATGGGTGTCGAACGGTTTCTGATTACCGCTGCCATCAACGGAGTATTGTCCCAACGGTTAATTCGGCGGCTGTGTGACCACTGCAAGACTAAGGTGGAATTGACGCCTCGCTTACTGCAGGAGACAGGATTGGCGGCTGTATGCGATGCGGAATTAGCGGCAATTTATGAGAGTGCAGGCTGCGATCACTGTAAGGGGACAGGGTATCGGGGCCGACTGGCGATTCATGAATTGTTCGTGCTGGATTCAGTTGCTCAGCGCACGGTGCTGGGCGGCGCGGACGCCAGCCAACTCCATCATGAGGCCAGAGACCGGGGTATGCGAACGCTATACGAGGATGGCTTGATGAAGGTCGCGGCCGGACTGAGCTCGTTAGATGAGGTGCTGCGGGTTACTCAGGATCAAACCGCGGAGCAAGGCGAGAGTGCGGATGTTGCGTAAATTGGCGAGCTGGCACACTTTGCACAAGGAAACGTGCTGATGCCTCAGTATCAGTATAGGGCGCTCAGTCATGCGGGTGGCGTGAGTGCCGGCATGATTGCGGCGTCTGATGAGCGTGGGGCGCTGCAGGCTTTACGTTCAAAACAGCTTAGGGTGCTCTCCATCAAGCTGTCGACGGTAGTGGACGGGCCAGCGTCACGCGCGGCTGCAGCGCAGCCGACTCCCGGGGTGGAGCTGGATGACGGCGCAGTGGAAGCGGCACTCGAGAGACTGGGCCGTCGCGCTGCTGCTTCGAGACGAAAGAAAAGCGTTACGGAAGACGATGTGATGAGATTGAGCACCGAATTGGGGGTGCTACTCACAGCGGGCTTGCCACTCGATAAAGCCATGCGTGTCCAGATTGATGCCACCACGCCCGGGCCATGGCGCGAGATGATGGAGGGATCTCTGGGTTCGCTGAAAAGTGGTAAGTCGTTCAGCGCCAGTTTGGAAACCTATCCCGATACCTTCCGGTCGTTTTACGTCAACATGGTGCGCTCCGGCGAGGCGAGCGGCAACCTCGCGCGTGTCCTCAGTGATCTGGGCGAATACATGGAGCGAAAAAAGGCGCTGCGAGCGTCTGTAGTGTCGGCGCTGACTTATCCCCTGATTCTCCTCGTGGTCGCCACGTTGTCTGTTTTTATAATGCTCGGGTTTGTGGTGCCAGAATTTGAGGCTTTGTTTGACGATATGGGAGAGTCATTGCCCCTGCTAACGAGAGCAATTGTCGCTTTAGGTGACATGGTATCGGCCTGGGGTTGGACGCTGCTTACTCTCTCTTTGCTGGTGGCCTGGTTTCTCCGGCGCTGGTTGGCTCAGTCCGCGGGGATGATCTGGCGGGACCGCCAGGCATTGACACTGCCCTTGGTAGGGCGGGTCGTCGTGAAGTACGAGGTCGCTCGCTTTTCCCGGACGCTGGGCACCCTTTTGCATAATGGTGTCAGCATGCTGAAAGCCGTCGACATCGCGGTAGCAACAGTGGGTAACAGTCTGGTGCGCAGTTCACTGAGCGATCTTGCTCCCACCATCAAGCGAGGGGGGCGATTGTCGCTGGCTCTGGATACGAGAATATTTTCGCCTGTTGCGACTCAGATGATCCGTGTGGGTGAGGAATCGGGCAATCTGGATGCCATGTTGCTGGAGTTAGCCAGAGTGCATGAAGGTGATGTGGAAATTGAAATTAAGCGCATGCTGACACTGCTCGAACCCGCCCTGATTCTGGGGATGGGGGGCGTTATTGCCGTTATCATCATGGGCATACTGATGGGCATTCTATCGGTGAATACACTCGTCGTGTGAGGACAGTCAGTTATGGAAGCGGTTCAAAACAGTAATACAGGCAATTGCCGATCAATGAAGCGATCAAGACGCCCTGCGACAGCGGGTTTCACTCTGGTAGAGCTGTTGGTGGTTCTGGCTATCTTGGGGATGCTGGCAGCGTTGGTAGGGCCACAGGTGCTGAATCAACTCGGTGGTGCAAAGTCGAAATCTGCAGTCATACAAATTCGCGATCTCGAGCAGGCACTGGAGCTCTATAAACTCGATGTCGGCCGCTTTCCCAATAATTCGGAAGGTCTGGAGGCGCTGGTACAGGCTCCCGGTGGTGCCCGGGGGTGGAATGGGCCCTATCTCAAGAAGGACGAAGTACCCCTCGATCCGTGGGGAAACGGTTACGAGTACCGGTTTCCCGCGTCCAATGGAGCTGGTTACGACATTGTCTCGTACGGCGCTGATGGGCGAGAAGGCGGAACGGGGGAGGCTGCGGACGTCAGCAGCTAACTCGCCGTGACCCGCACTGCTAAAGGCTTTACGCTGCTGGAACTGGCGATCGTCATGGCAGTTATCGGCATGTTGTTACTGGTATCAGGGCCTTCGATGAGTAGCCTTTTGCAGACGCTTGAGTATCGGGAAACGGTCCGGCAGCTGGTTTCAGCAAACCAGCAGGCGCGACGGACTGCTCGGGCAACCGGTGATGCGATCGATGTGGTGATTGACGCAGGTCAAAATCGATTTGTGGTGACTAGGGAGGCGGCGCGTGTCGTGGCAGAGGATTACACGGCGTTGGCCGAGGGGCTCGACATCGAGGTCGTGTTTGCCGAGGAGGTGAGCCCCGGGAAAGGTATGGCCGCGATTCGCTATTACCCTGAAGGCGGCGCGTCTGGAGGGGAGGTGCTGATTCGGCGCCCCTCGGGGGGCGGTGTCAGGCTCACCGTCGATTGGCTGATTGGGGATATCCAGCAGGAGCCATTGTGACGCGGCGTTTATCTCACGCCTCAGCACGAAAAAGGGGGTTTTCGCTGCTGGAAATGCTCGTGGCGCTGGTCATACTGTCTTTCTCGCTCGGTGCGCTGTACCAAGGCGCCACTGCGGCTATCCGCAACGTGGCGATTGCGGATGAGTACACGCGAGCGGTCATTCTCGCCGAATCCATGCTTGCCTCGACGCATCATGTTGCTCAGGAGCAATTATCCCTGACGGGAACGTTTGATATTTTTAGTTGGGAGGCCAATTCCTGGCCCGTTCAAAGTGCACTCGACGCGTCTCAGCAACTCCCGGTGCGCGCGCCGCCATTGCAGCACCTCAAGGTGATTGTCAGGTGGCCGGGGGGCTCGACTGACAGGCAGATTGTATTATCCACGGTCGTGCCGTTGCAGGAACAACCAGAATGACACGCCATCAAACTGGAATGACGTTGATCGAAGTCACCGTGGCGGCGGTTATTTTCTCAATGATTATGTTGGCCACCGTTACGGCATTTCGAACATTTGCGGGCACTTATACGCGGCTAGAGCAGGAAACGGCGCGGACCATGCAAATGCGCGAGGCAGAGCGGTTTCTGCGTGAGACACTAAAAAACGCCCTTAACGGACCTGCATTCTTTGAAGGTGGACACACTAGCCTCGAATGGGTGGCGCCCATCGATCGCGTGGGAGGCATTGTGGGGTTGCAGCATCTTCGACTGGTTCAACAAGGCAGGCAGTTGTTGCTCTCTTTCGCACCCGTGGCTGAGTCAGACCGTCCACCTGCCTGGAACACGATGACAGCCCCGTTTCCACTCATCACAAATCTCGACAAGATTCGGTTTTTCTACCAACCCTCAGCCGGAGCGGGTTGGACAGAGCAAATAGAGGCGGAAAACCCCGGTCAGGAATCGCGCTTGCCACGGGCAATTGCACTCGAAATTGTTGCGGAGGGCCGTTCGTGGCCCCCCGTCATTGTACGATTTGACCAGCACAGGCCTGCTCTGTGAAGCGCTCAAGGGCTCATGGCCGTCGAGATCGTGGCTTCGCGATTGCGTTATTAATGTGGATGATTGCCGGGATGTCTTTACTGGTAACGGCCGTCATACACTTTGCGCAAGACGATATCGGTCTCGCCGAGCAACGTTTGAGCGAGGCGAGGAGCGAGGCGGTTGCGAGAGGCGCGGCGTTACTGATTCTGCGCGATGCTGCGTTGGCACCCTATCTCGCGGAGGGGGTAGCGGGTGTCAATAGGCCGCGGAACAAAAGTCGAGCGAATGAGAGCGGAGATGATGAACGGCGTCAAAAGGTGTTTAGTCAACGTTATGAGTTCGATGGACACGTGGTTTCAGCGGCTATCCATCCTGCGTCAGGCTTTGTCTCCATTGCGGGTGGTTCAGACAACGAACTCCGTAGGTTGTTTGTTGAGATTGGCGGCGCCGAAGCGTCGCAGTCGGGTGCTTTGGTGAGCGCAGTGAATGATTACCGGATGCAGCGAAACCCTGTCTCCGCCGCGATGAGTGATTTTCTGGGATTTCGTGCGCGTGAGGAGTTGCTGGCTGTCTCAGGTATGCGTAAGTCGATCTATGATCGAATCAAGGATTATGTTCAGCCTTACGAGGTCACCGGTCTCAATGTATCGGCTGCGCCAAGTCGGTTGCGGTCCGTATTTAACGAGTTTGCCCCGGATGATGGCGCGAGAGGAATACGCCCCGCTGGGAGTGGTCAAGGGAGAGGCTCCAGAGGTGCCGCGCCGGTAACAGATGGCCTAGTCACCTTTGAATCGCTGAACCGCCAGAAAGCGGCGGCGCTGGCGGCTAACAACTTCAGTGCTATCTTGGTTGATGTCGACCTGAAGAGTGGCAGTCGGGCTCACTATAGAATATGGGTTTCAGGCGGCGACAATACGATCGTTCACCTAGAGCGAAGCGCCACGAAAAATGATGTTGAGGGGCGCGTCCGTGGATAATCAGTGGTCACTGTTTGGTATTGACCTCTCTCGGGTGGCGGATATCGCCAAACTCGCCCTGCACCAGATGCTATGGGGCGATGAAGCCGGACTCAGGGGAAAGTTTTATCCCGCTGCGCGCCTGATGAATGCCGATGTGCCGACCTCACCGCCTTATGCAAAATTGATACCGGGCGCTGATCAAAAAGACGCTTCCCAGGCTCGAGCGCTGCTGTTTCCCGCGGACTTAGCGCTCTTCAAAACGATTGAGCTCCCCGTTGGTGTGGAAATCGACATTGACGATGCGCTGTTTTATGAGATATCGAGTCTTTCCCCTTTTCCGGCAGAGGACACTTGCTCTGGTTGGCGGGTGATCTCTCGTGACGTGGCCTCCCTGCAGGTGGCGCTCGCAATCGCTTCCCGAAACAGGGTGAAGACATTTGTTGATGAGCACGTCGTGTCTGGTATTGCGCCTGACGACAGGATTGAAGTTTGGACGAGCAGCGGTGACTGTCTGGTGCAAATGGACGGATTTGGCGAAGGGACGCGTCAGGATCTCTACTACCAAAGCCTGCTCGGTCACGGTAGAAAGATGATGCTGTTGGTGGCGGCCGCTTGCATCCTGATGGCGCTTCCTGCAGCAATATTGGCCGCACGATCCACCCAGCTTCAGGATGTCCTGGTGGATACCGAGACTGAGGCTCGAGCCGCCGCATCCGTGCGGACGTCGATGGTGGCCATCGAGGACAAGGTGCTGGTAGCGCGTGAGTTCTTTGCCGACAGGACCATTTATGACGCGTGGCTGAACGCTATTGCTGAGGTGACGCCTGACTCAGTCTACTTGACGCGGCTCGGATTGGAAGGGGACCGGCTGACCATTTCTGGGATGGCGATCAACGCCGCCGAGTACCAAACAACGTTGGCGAGCTCCGGGTTGGTCAGTGATCTCCGTGCGCCCTCCGCCTTTACCCGAGATTCGCGCACGGGCAGGGAGCGATTTACGCTGACGATGCGCCTGGCGGATAGCAAATGAATCCGTCCGACTTAAAAACGTGGCTGTTAGCGCTGCCCAGGGAAGCCCGGGGGGCAGTGCTGGCGTTTTTGACGGTGGTCGCCTTATTGTTGTTGCTGTTGCTAACCAGTGTAGGGTCTTCCCTGTCTAAAAATTGGTCAGATATTGCAAAAAATCAGCCGCGCATTGCGCGCCTGAAGGGCTATCAGGCTTTCCAGCCGTCAATGTTGGAAGCGTCTTCGGCAGCAGAGGTGCTGCTTGACGAATTGGCCTTTGCGGCGGCATCAGATGAGAGTCAAACGGGGGCGCAGCTGCAGCAGCTTCTCAGGGGGTTTGCGGAAGACGCCGGGTTAACTGTGCGTGGCAGTCAACTGATCCCGATTGTTCAGCAGGAGGAAACGCCAGAGGGCTTCGTTCAGTTAACGGTGGAGTTGCGTATGAGAGGGATGCCCCTGGCGCTCAATCTCTTTCTCAGGGATGTATACGAGCACAGTCCTCGCCTGAAGGTGACCGAATTGAACGCAGTGAAAGTGCGGGATCGTCGCACCTCGCGCCGCCGCGGCCAGAACGAGCAGCATGAAGAGCAAAATCTCGATCTCAGTATTCAGGTCGCAGCATTGATGGTGTCGGCATGATCGTGTCTGATGCACAGCCGCTGAGTTTTGAGCGCCTTCTGCGACCGCTGTGGTGGGCGGTGGGCGCAGGATTCCTGGTAGTCTTGGGGGTGAGCCTGTGGACGCCGAATGTGGTTCCGGTGATGCCCGGCAGTGCCGCTTTAGCGCCTGAGCAGACGAGAGAGGCGCCAGTGTCGGCCATTGCTAGCGCGGCGTTTGTTGCCAGGCCGCTTTTTTTGCCTGATCGCAGACCCTCCTCAAGCGAGGGTGATGTAGCCCGTGAGTCCGTGGCTGTCGTGACGCCGGACGTCAGTTCTGCGCGTATTGACGGCGTGACTTTACTCGGCGTTTTTGCCTCCGCTGGCGTCTCCGGGGTCATTGTGGCTGAAAAAGGGGCGGGTAAGCGTCGGCTTTCCGAGGGGGATACGCTGCAAGGCTGGGTCTTGGCTGAGGTAGAGCCGAGATCAGCCGTGTTCAGCGATGGCAACAGAACTGCTCGATTGGACATGGCGCTCTTGTCCGATTTGCCTGCGCTGGCTTCGGTCCGAGATCGGACTCATGCCCCAGTTGGGGATTCGAACGTCGACGGTCAAGCGCCTGAGGGCAAGCCTGACTTCGTCCCCACTTTTGACGCCATGTATCAATCCAGAGCGCGGTCGGGACAACCCACGCCAGAGGGGGTTGAATCTGCCTCTGATTCGGCTGAAGAGGATGGTAAAGATAATGGACAATAGATCGGTGAATGCGGACAAGTTTTGCAAACAATGGTGTTTTCTTGGCGCGCTGGTGTTGACGCTGGCTGGTTGTGCGGCAACCGCTGAATATCCTGGGGTGAGCGGTTCAGATTCGTTAAGCAGCGACAGGGCGGTTGAGGAGGCGGCCTCAGAAGAGTCCGCCGGAAATGCAGCAATGCCAGAGTCGGTTCCCTCGATATTTTTGGGTGCAGACAATCCGGTGCTTTATCCTCCAGCGAGACCGCCCATCTCACTCGATGGTGACGCCGTCATGGTGAACTTTGAGCAGGCTCCATTGGCCGAGGTGGTTCACTCTATTATGGGTGAAACATTGGGGCTCGACTATGTGATCGAACATCCTGTTAAGGGCGAGATCACGCTACGAACGCGCTCTCCGATAGCCCGTGATCAGCTTCTTCCGATTCTGGAATCTCTGCTGAGAAACAACAATGTGCTGATGATACGCGGGCCCGATGACCGATATTTTATTTCGGGTTCTGCAAATGCGCGCACAACAGTGCCGAGCTTTCAGTCTGCGCCCACAGGGGGGTTCAGTAACGTCATCATCCCCCTCCAGTATGTTAGCGCCGCAGAAATGGCTGAGATCCTCAAGCCGGTGGCTCCCAGCGATGCGTTTGTTCGCATCGATAGCCGCCGAAACCTATTGATTCTGGCCGGAACACAAACCCAACTTGAGGGCTGGCTCGATATCATCGCCACTTTCGATATCGATCAGCTCGCCGGTGTGTCGGTAGGGATTTTCCCCCTGACCAACTCGACCGCAGAAGAGGTGTTTACGGAACTGGAGCAGATTCTTGCAGATTCTGCAGGCGACGCGCCGGGCGCTGGGCTGATCTCAATGGTGCGCGTCATGCCGATCGAGCGGTTGAATAGCATTATGGTGGTCTCTCCGCGCGCGCACTATATTCAGTCGGTAGGTGAGTGGGTGAGGACCCTCGACAGCATCGAAGACGAAGGTTCCGAACCCACCCTGCACGTATATCCTGTGAGAAACGGAGACGCGGGCCAGTTGGCGTCGCTCCTCAGCACCATCTATGCAGAGAGTCGGTCTGGCGGCAGCGCCGGGTCGGGTGCACGACGGTCGGGCGTGGCACCGGGCATGACACAAACCTCCACCGGCGGGCTCTCTTCAGCGATGCCCCAGCGTAACGCGGGTGATGGCGGGGGCCCGGGAGCCAGTTTCGACCTGGGTGACGGTATTCGCGTGGTTTCCGATGACTACAATAACTCCTTGCTGGTGCTCGCGACGCCTTACGAATACCAGAAGATAGAGCGGACGTTGATCAAGCTGGATGTGGTGGCCAAGCAGGTGCTCATCGAGGCCAGCATCATTGAGGTGACGCTGACAGACGGTTTGGAATATGGCTTGGAGTGGGCATTTGATAACTACTTGGGGGGTGGGGATACCGGCACCGGGCTATTTGATATGGGGGGAGGGTTAGGCCCAAGCGTCCCTGGTTTTTCCTACACCGTGGCTGACAGCGCGGATGCGGTGAAGGCAGTAGTGAATGCGCTGGCAGAGAAATCTCTTATTAACGTCATATCAACCCCTTCTGTGATGGTGCTGGACAACCACACTGCAGCCATTCATGTTGGGGATCAGCAACCTATCCGCAGTGCATCGACTGTGACAACGGGCGGGAATGTACAGCAATCCATCCAGTATAAAGATACGGGTGTCAAACTGGAGGTCACGCCGTCTGTGAATGACGGCGGGCTGGTGACATTGGATATCAATCAGTCCATTACTGACGTTGGACCGGTTGATGCGGCCACGGGCCAAAGGAGCTTTCTTGAGCGCAACGTCAGCTCTCGAGTAGCTATTCGGTCCGGTGAGTCGGTGGTGCTGGGTGGCTTGATCCGTGACAACGAAGCACAGGGTAAAAGTGGTATTCCGCTCCTGATGGATATTCCTGGGCTCGGCGCTCTTTTTAGTACTAACAATACGGTGTCCTCAAGAACGGAACTCTTAATTTTTATCTCCCCAAGAGTTCTTGAGGGTTTACAGGATCTGCGTGACCTGAACGCGGAGATGCGTGACCGAATGAAAGGGCTTGAGGACTTCAGTGATTTGCCTGTCAGGTTTGGTGATGAAGACGGGGAGTAAGTAAAGTGGTGCGAATGATTCTTAGACGCCTGCCAGCCCTCTCTTTGGGCGGTTTGGCCATTTTTATGACGGCGTGTGCGAGTGTGCCTCAACCTCCTGAGGAAGCAGTAAGGGTTCGGGCTGAGGCGTGGCTAGAAGCGTTAATGCAGTATGATGTTGATGCGATCTACAGTTACACCGATCCAGCTTACCGGTCAGCCCACTCTGCACGGTTCTATTCAAAGAATTATGCCGGGCGCAATATGTGGATATCCGCGGCCCTGGGGGATATCCAGTGTGATGCGGCAGATGATTTTGGCGTGTGCAAGGTCGATGTGCTGGCCACCTACCGGGGATTTAATATGAAAGAGGACATGACAACCACCCTGAGGGAGACCTGGGTAGCGGTTGATGGAGTGTGGTATACCCAGCCCAGGCAGTGAGCACGCAACGCTTTAGCAACACTACAGGGGTAGCTCAGGCGCAACCAAGGAGCGTCGCTGTTAGGATCCCGCAGCGGATACATCTGTTCAGACCCCTTACCAAAGCTGAGTGTGCGATGGGTTTCGCCGGCAGGCTGAGAGGAAAGTAAAATATTGGGAATAAAACGACCGTCCCAATCGTCATATTCTGAGTGCGGGTCTAACCCACGCTAAATACAGTAAATCTGAATGATTTTGCGACCTAGTGCGTTGCGCAAGGGTGTGAAAAAAAACAGTTTTACGGTGCTTGAGGAGCCCAGTGGTGTATGCTACTTTGCTCCGAGTTGGTAAGTCAGAGGAGCTTCGGTCCTGCGTTTGCTGTGGCCACGCGACTCGTAAGACCGACGAGCTGAGCGATTACCCTGCTGGGTGTTGCTCGGAGTTGCTTGACTTAGCAGCATAATCAAACGTTTGAAAAACTTTTTTAGGAGTGATTCATGAAAAAGAACCTACTGTCGCTAGCAGTTGCGGCCAGTGCAGCGGGAATGACTAGCCTCGCGACTGCTCAGATGTATATCAATACTGAGCATACGGGTGAGGCACTAGTGTTCCCGCTTTATTCGACTCAGGGTGGCAACGACACCTACATTCACATTGTGAATACCACCGCGCAATACAAGGCTGTCAAGGTACGAATGCTTGAAGGCGAAGAGTCTCTTGAGACGCTTGACTTCAACCTGTACATGTCGCCTCAGGATCACTTCTCTTTTGCCATTACGGCTGACGGTGATGGTGCATTACTGCGCACAGGTGACACAAGTTGTACTGTCCCGGCTATCTCAGGAGACGTCCCCTTCACCGATCTGCTCTGGGCGGACGAAGTGGGCGCTGAAGAAGCGCGTGAACAGATGGGTTACGTCGAAGTGATCGAAATGGGTCAGATCGATGAGGACTCAGACACTGCAGCGGATATTCTTCACGCAGCCGGAACGCCAGGTGACTGTGCACAGCTCGTTACCAACTGGTCCGTTGTCGAAGGAGCCGAAGGCGCCTGGTACGGCGAAGCTAGCGCAGAGCTGGTTGACACGGGCTCGGATGATGCGAGCGTGGGTACGACTGACTTCAACGCGGCCTGGAGCGGCGGTGGTCTGTACGGTGTAGCTACAGTGATCAATGTCGCCGAAGGGACTGCCTTTGGTTATGACGCAGTCGCGATCGAGGATCTGGTAGCAGCCGGCTCCACCGGTTCTGTGTTGCACTATCCTCCGGGTGACACGCGTCCTGACTTTGACGACGCCGCGGTGGCTGATACAGCCAACGTCAACGTTGATGGCGTACAGACGGTTTACACTCGTGGTGTGACGAATCCTGCTGATACGGTTTCAGCGGTATTCATGAGTGAGTCAATCTCCAACGACTACATCATTGATTCGGGACTGAATGCGTTGACTGACTGGGTGGTTACCATGCCGACCAAGAGCAACCACTTCAATGGTGTTGAGTTTGATGCTCCGTTTTCTAACACGCTCACCGATTCGATCACTGGCACCGCTACAGCTCTCGGTCTGTGTCAGCCGGTGTCTATGACTGGGTATGATCGTGAGGAAGACACTCAGGACGCACCGCCCACGGTGACGCCTGGTAGCGATGCGCCTCCGTTCTCTCCTTCAGTTGCGCCTGATCCTGAAGATCCGGTATCTGTCGGTGACTGGGCACTGTGTGCAGAGACCAACATCATCCACTTTGGCGCAGCCAGTGCAACCAACAGCTCAAGCAACCTCGCAAGTGCGCAAATATTTGTGGACGGCTGGGCAGCGGGTTGGGCAGTGCTGGACCTGACTGAAGAAGGGCTTAACAACACCGTTGATAATGAACGCGTTCTGCCCGGTACAGTTGATGATAACCCCGGCGAACTCACGGGTCTGCCTGTTACCGGTTTCGCGGTAGCTGAGTATTCGAATGGTTCGCTTGGTGGCGCTCTGGCTAACTACCAGATGAGCTGGGAGCACAAGACCAGCGTAGCAACATCTTCCACTGACTGATCGTTTGGTTTGTTAGTGAAGAAGTTTAGGGAGGGGCCTCAGGGCCCCTCTTTTTTTGAGTAAAATCGTGTTTTTCGGGCCTGAACGGAATTTTCTGAGCTCGGCGGCGTCAAACATACATACGTAGTGCTTTTTTTTGGAAAAGGACTTCCGGAGGTCATCCATGTTTTCTAGCTCTATATTTTACTCTCGCCCACTGGTGCGCAGGTGCCTGCCTGTCTTGTTTGTAGGGGGCCTGTTCGCCGCTCTCGGCGCCTCGGCAGCCACGTTGACGATCACCGATGACAATGGCGAAAAGACGCCATTGGAAATCCAATCGGGCGACTACGTCAGGGTGACCACTGCCTCAGACGGTGACGTTTTTCTTGTTCTCAAGGGGTTTTCGGTGACGCTGGGTGATGGTGCTGGTAGCACGGCTGGTGATAGCGGTGGCACGGGTGGTGATAGCGGTGGCACAGGCGGTGACAGCGGTGGCTCAGGGGGCACGGCGGGAGATGTGCCTACCGAGGGTTATTGTGCAGACTACGACCCTTCGCAGGCTGACTGCCAGGCAGAGCAAAATTTTGACCCCTGGATAGCGGGCACTGGCGAGAAGCCTTATTGGATTCGCAGTGGACTGACAGAGGTGCTTCCTTTCACGCTTCCCTCACGAAGCGAAGCATTAGACACGCGGTATGGGTACCTTCACCTCACCACTGGGGAAAGGAAAAGAAACACTGCGACGGAAGATATTTTTCATATGTGGTTCTCCGAAACTCCGCATGGGCCAGTGCTTGAGGGAACTAAGTGCGAGTGGTATGGGGCGCAAGCGAAAACCCAATATTATTGGACTCAGGACGCGTCATTAGCGAGAGAAATGTGTGATCTGGGTACTGCATCTCGAACCCTGTACGTGAACTTCGAGACCCGCTGTTATGAGCCGCTTTACGGTGGCACTTGCAGCGATACCAATAAGCAAAAATCTGCCGCAAAGTATCAATTTGATGTGTCGCGACGCATCAAAGGCTATTGAGCCCATTACGGTTCATGGGGGCGCCATCTGGCGCCCTTTTCAATCTAGTCTGCTGATCAAATAACCGATAATTGAAAATATGACAAAGAGCATACTCCCCAAGCTCTCTGCCGTGCTGGCGGGCTTCGCATCAAACTTAATGGTAGAGGCTCATGCGGAGACGGTGATCCTTTCCGAGAGGAATGTTGAAATCACCTTCGAGGAGGCATTTGCGTATTCTCTTCGGCACACTAACCCAGGCGCCTACGAGGCATCGCTGTCAAAGCCTCAGGCAACATTTCGTGTGCTGCAAAATCTCTACGTGCTAAAGCGCGTAATGAGCCTTGTAGAAGGGAGCGATTTAGTCTCAGAAGGCGACCGTGAGTACCTGCGGCAAGACTTGTATCGCAGAGCGTTGCTAGAGCGTTTTCTCGACGATGAAATGTCTGCACGCATGGCAAACGTTGACTGGGAAGGCCTCGCTAAAGTCGAATATGCTCAGCGCAGGGTAGATCTCATTGCACCAGAGGAGGTGCGCGCAGAGCACATCCTCGTGTCAATCGACGGGGTGCCTTTTACTACCTTTGTATCAAAAGTGGAAGCGGTTCAGAAAGCACTGGCGGGTGGGACCGACTTTGGCGATCTCATCGATCAGTACTCTGATGATCCCTCTAAGGCCAGAAATGGTGGTGATCTGGGCTTTTTTTCGCGTCAACGCATGCAACCGAGCTTCTCGGAGGCTGCCTTTAATCTCTTAGAGTCGGGAGACACCGCCGGCCCGATCATGACCCGCTTTGGCGCCCATTTCATAAGGCTTATCGACCGCAGAGACGAGCAAACACTCCCGTTTGAGCGCGTTAAAGAGGCACTGATCAAAGAAATCAAGGCGTCCACCCAAATCCGATTGAGAGAGGAGTTGCTGGGAGATTTCCGCGCCGAAATCGAAGCAGAGATAGCAGCAATTGACGAGCCAGAGCTGATCAATGCGTTTCTGGAGGCTTACGAGACACATGAGGCGGCGGACGCGGATTAAGGGGACTGACCTGCTCATTCTGGGTTAGCGACACCACGTCTCTGCCTATACACTCTGTCCAATACTTGTTTACTCGCGGGAAGCCTCTTGCCCCACATCCCCATTCTGACCTATCACTCTCTCAATACGAGAGGGTCTTCCTACGCAGATAATGACCATGTTGCCTTGGAGCAGGACCTGGCCCTGATTAAATCGGCGGGTTTCCGGGTAGAGCGACTCCCCACCTTGGTGACCTATTTTTTGGAAGGCCGGCTTGAGGAACTGTCTGGTGAGCGAATATGCGCTCTGACATTTGATGACGGCGTGCTCCATGACTTTGCCGACTTTTATCATCCTCACATTGGCCTTCTCAAAAGCTTTGCGAGGCTGTTGGCAGAAGCCTCGGAGGCGTCACGACCCGAATGGCAATGCGTTCCGGCGACGGCGTTTGTCATTGTCTCCCCCGAAGCCAGAGCCATCCTCGATGTGGAGTGCATTGCCGGGCGAGACCAATGGCATGACCACTGGTGGCAAGAGGCCGTTGACCGATGTCATCTTGATATTGGCAACCACAGCTGGAACCATACTCATCCTGCGCTCGCCGAGGTCGCCGATGTGCCCGGTATGGCAGGGAATTTCTTTTGCATTGACACTGATGAGCGAGCACGCGATCAGATTATCCGTGCGGAGGACTATCTGGAGGGCAAGTTGGGTGAGCAGCGCAGCCGCCTGTTTGCCTATCCGTATGGGCACGTGAACGACTATCTGCGCGAGACATTTTTCCCCGCGCATGCGGCGCGCTTCAGGGCGGCCTTCTCAACGGCGGGTGACTACTTCAGCGCAGCGAGTGATCGATGGGCGATTCCCCGCTTTGTTTGCGGAGAGCATTGGAAAACACCCGAAGCGCTTGAGTTAATTTTGGCAGGAGCCGTGGAGGGCACCAAACCCACCGATAACATCTCTCAGCGTTTTGGTAAAAACGGCCCGTCCCCAGGTGAGGATGTAGCGCCGTCGTCGCCGTCCGGGGCCGCGCAGGTCCAAAGCCTGTCTGCGGCTATGCCGGTGGCTGATCAGGCGCCAGGCTCGAGCCCCGCTTCGCGCAACAGCGATACTGATACCAGGCTCGCGGATGCCAAAACGCCGCCTTTTTTTCTAGTAGGGTGTGTCCGCTCTGGCACCACACTGTTGCGCGATCTGCTCAAGCAGCAGCCCGACCTCCACTGCCCCGAGGAAACCCATCTCTTCCGATGGCCTCACCCCTTTGCGACGGGCGATTTTAATCACATCCAGCGACACAACGAGACGCTCATAGCGCATCGTAAAATAGATGGCGTAGACGAGGAACGTTACCTCGAATTACTTGGTAACGCTGTGAGCCGGCGAGATCTGCAGGATGGCTAT
Organism: Luminiphilus sp.; assembly: GCA_029242325.1. Taxonomy (GTDB): domain Bacteria; phylum Pseudomonadota; class Gammaproteobacteria; order Pseudomonadales; family Halieaceae; genus Luminiphilus. The sequence continues at coordinate 39,350 of JAQWUD010000009.1, read as the reverse complement.
GCCGCCTTATTTTTCGAAGCGAAGGGTATCAAGACGGGGCGCTGGTTCGACAAGACGCCCCAGAACGTATACGGCATGCTGCTCTTGAGTGCTGTCTACCCAGCAGCAAAGTTTGTTCATATTGTGCGCCACCCGTTGAACGTCGTGGCCAGTCTCAAGGCCGGGAAGGTCATGGGGCCGCATAGCCTGCAGGCAGCGATCAATACCTGGTTGGAGGCGGTATCAATTGTGCGTGAGTTCGAGACGGCCTGGCCTGATCGCCTCCATACCCTCACGTACGAGGTGCTGACAACCTCTCCAGAGGATTCGGTGAAATCGATTCTGGCATTTCTAGGTGAACCGTTTGACGCGGCCTCAGCGGACTTCACGCGGGTTCACTCCGAGCAGAACCGCTTCGAGCGCGCGCTCAGCCCAGAGGAGGTGGAAACGGTGCGGGCTCAGCTGGGAAGCCACATGGCGCGCTACGGTTATGCCTGACACTGCCGCGGCTGCCTGCGTGAAGTCCGAGTTGGGGTAGCTGGGTGAGTCCGCTGTCGCCAGCTAGCGTCCTCAACCGGCGTGTGTTGATTTGCATCTTCACCGGCTTCGCGTCCGGGATGCCACTTTATCTGCTGATTCAGCTGATCCCAGCGTGGCTGCGATCTTCTGAGATCTCACTGGTCGACATCGGGTTGTTTTCCCTGGTGGGGTTGCCCTACGCGTGGAAGTTTGTGTGGGCGCCTTTCCTGGATCGATGGGCGCTACCCTTGGGCTTACGCCGAGGCTGGATGTTGCTCACACAAGTGCTGCTGATCGCCTGTATTGGGGCCCTGGGGTATATCGACCCCCGTCACGATATGGCATGGGTTGTGGCCCTTGCCGGTGCCATTGCGCTTTTTAGCGCCACGCAGGATATCGCCATCGATGCGTATCGGCGCGAGTTGCTCCCCGACAGCGAGTTGGGGCTGGGTAATTCGGTGCATGTGCAGGCCTATCGCATTGCCGGTCTCGTGCCCGGTTCGCTGTCACTCATATTGGCTGATCAGATGTCATGGGTGTCGGTGTTCTGGATTACCGCGGGCTTTATGACCATTGGGATAGCCCTGACCCTGTCAATTTCAGAGCCTCAGCGGGCACCACCCCGGCAGCTCGGTTTCAAGGCGACGATTACGGAGCCGTTTCAGGAATACATTGCGCGCCGCGGCGGCGGGCGTGATCTTGGGTTGATCCTACTCTTCATGGTGGTGTACAAGCTGGGGGACAATATGGCCACTGCGCTGGCGATGCCCTTTTACCTCGATCTCGGTTTCAGCATGACGGAAATAGGCTGGGTGGCCAAGCATGCGGCGCTGTGGCCCTCGATTTTTGGCGGCCTACTGGGCGGGTTGTGGATGATCAAGCTTGGTATTAATCGCTCGCTGTGGATTTTTGGGGCGATCCAGATGATCAGCATTCCGGGCTTTGCCATCCTGGCTATGGCGGGTCCGCAATTGTGGTTACTGGCAACGGTTATTGCCTTCGAATATCTGGGCGTCGGATTGGGCACCGCAGCCTTGACCGCTTTCATTGCCAGAGAGTCCAGCAAAACGTTTGCGGCGACGCAGTTTGCATTGTTTACCGCGCTGACAGCGCTACCGCGGAGTCTCGCTAATGCTTCCACCGGTTGGATGGTGGAAGCATTAGGCTGGGTCCTCTTTTTTATGCTCTGTGCGACCCTGGCACTGCCTGGGCTGATAATGCTGCGGTGGATTGCGCCTTGGCATCAAGTCAGTACAGTGGGTGCTGAACATGACTGAAAGAGCCCAGAACGTGAACAACCTTGCGCCGATATACGCATCATGCGCGCTGCTACGCTCTGATCAGTGCGTGGCGGAGTAGGTCGATGCGCTGGTTGATCTTCCTGTATCCCTGGTTGGAGCTTTGGAGCCTCATTTGGCTGGGCACCGAAACTACCCCGCTACTCGCTTTAGCGTGGGTATTTGGTGCTCTGGTGGCAGGTGGCGCCATGATGCGCTGGGCGGGCCGCAGTAGCCTGCAGCGGCTGGCGCAGGCCAGAGCGGGTGGGGTTCTGGCACAAGAATTGGCTTTGGCGGATGTTGCCCTGATTTTTGCCGGTTTGTTATTCGCGGTGCCGGGGCTCGTTTCCGATGTATTAGCGCTGCTGGTACTGATACGCCCGTTAAGAGTGCGCATGTTGGGTCGCTGGGAACAGAGCCCACCGGATTGGTCGGCAAGGTCCGCACCCTCAGAGGGCGTGATAGAGGGCGAATTTTCGGTCAAAGACGCTGGCTTGGACACCCCTAAAACAGCCGATACCACCCCGCTCGAACCGCCAAAATAGACTGAAACCGGTCTTCCTAGGCGATTTTCGTCCAACGAACGCATTTTTTTAGCACTCTCACTTGCAGACTGCTAAAAAATGCCTTGAAATGCGTCTCCTCGTCCCCATTACAGGTATAAGCCCAAAAAGGGCGAGCTAGCGAAATCGATAAATTTGGAGAGTAATACCCATGAAGATCCGTCCGCTGTACGACCGTGTGGTCGTTCGTCGAAATGAAGAAGAGGAGACCTCAGCCGGAGGTATCGTCCTGCCAGGTTCTGCCAAGGAAAAGCCCAACCAGGGTGAGATTGTGGCGGTTGGCGAGGGCAAGGTGTTGGATAACGGAGAGCAACGCCCACTGGCGGTCAAGGTCGGAGACACGATTGTTTTTGGCCAGTATGCCGGTAGCAATACGATTGAGGTGGACGGCGAAGAGCTGATCCTGATGAGCGAAAGCGAAATTTACGCGGTCGTTGAGTAAACGTACCGTTCTGACTTGAGAGAAAGGAATAGCAAACATGGCAGCTAAAGACGTATTTTTTGGCGATAAGGCTCGCGCCGGCATGCTTGAGGGTGTGAATATCCTCGCTGACGCCGTGAAGGCGACACTCGGCCCCAAAGGCCGTAACGTCATCCTGGAGAAATCCTTCGGTTCACCCACGGTCACTAAAGACGGTGTTTCCGTGGCCAAGGAAATCGAATTGAAGGATCGATTCGAAAACATGGGCGCACAGATGGTGAAAGAGGTGGCTTCTCAGGCCTCTGACGCCGCAGGTGATGGAACCACCACGGCAACCGTACTTGCGCAGTCTATTGTCAACGAGGGGCTGAAAGCCGTTGCGGCCGGAATGAACCCTATGGACCTGAAGCGTGGCATTGATAAAGCGGTTGCGGCGGCGGTCGAGGCCGTATCCGGCATGAGCACGCCCTGCGAAGACGGCAAGGCGATCGCCCAGGTAGGGTCCATCTCAGCCAACAGTGATGTGTCGATCGGAGAGATCATCGCTGAAGCAATGGATAAGGTGGGCAAAGAAGGCGTTATCACCGTTGAAGAGGGCTCTGGCCTCGAAAACGAGCTGGACGTTGTCGAAGGTATGCAGTTTGACCGCGGTTACCTCTCGCCTTATTTCATCAACAATCAGGACAACATGTCTGCCGAGGCAGAGGATCCCTACATCCTTCTGGTTGACAAGAAGATCTCTAATATTCGCGAGCTGTTACCGGTGCTTGAGCAAGTGGCCAAAGCTTCTCGTCCGCTGGTAATTGTGGCCGAGGACGTGGAAGGCGAAGCGCTAGCGACCCTCGTTGTTAACAATATGCGCGGCATCGTTAAGGTTGCGGCGTGTAAAGCGCCTGGATTTGGCGATCGTCGTAAGGCGATGCTGCAGGATATTGCAATCCTCACGGGCGGCACCGTGATCTCGGAAGAGGTTGGCCTCGACCTGGAGAGCGCAACATTGGAGCACCTCGGTAACGCCAAGCGCATCACCATGGATAAGGACAACACCACTATTGTGGACGGGTCCGGCGATCCGGAAGCGATCAAAGGTCGAGTCAGTGAGATTCGAGTCCAGATCGAAAATACCACATCCGATTACGATCGCGAGAAGCTGCAGGAGCGTGTCGCTAAGTTGGCGGGCGGTGTGGCCGTGATTAAAGTGGGTGCGGCAACTGAAATCGAGATGAAGGAGAAGAAGGCCCGCGTGGAAGATGCATTGCATGCGACGCGTGCGGCCGTCGAGGAAGGCGTCGTGGCGGGCGGTGGCGTGGCGCTGGTTCGCGCGATCACACAGATCACGGGCCTGACGGGCGACAACGAAGACCAAAACATCGGCATTGCAGCAGCGCTGCGGGCCATGGAAGGACCCTTTCGTCAAATCGTCGACAATGCAGGAGATGAAGCGTCAGTCGTGCTTGATAAGGTGCGCCAGGGCGAGGGTAACTTCGGTTACAACGCTGCAACCGGTGAGTACGGCGATATGATCGAGATGGGTATTCTCGATCCCGCCAAGGTAACACGAGCCGCTTTGCAAGCCGCAGGCTCGGTTGCCGGTCTGATGATTACGACCGAAGTTATGATTGCCGAGGCCCCCAAGGATGATGCCCCAGGTCCAGCGATGCCCGACATGGGCGGCATGGGCGGCATGATGTAATCGCCGTTGTGACCCCATCCAGAACCCGGTCACTGGCCGGGTTTTTTTTACCCTGAATATCGTCCTTACTATATAATCGCTTCTGGGCAGGCCTTTGCGCCATTATTCAAAGAATCGGGAGACGCGCGTATGTCTTATATAGAGTTTTTCTTTCGTTATTTTCACGTGCTGGCCGGTATCGTATGGATCGGCATGCTGTACTACTTCAATTTTGTGCAGACGGAGTACTTTAAAGAGGCAGAGGCAAGTGCTAAGTCTGATGCCATGGCTAAGCTAGCGCCGCGCGCATTATGGTGGTTTCGCTGGGGAGCCATGCTGACCTTTCTGACAGGTGCTTACCTATTCCACAAGGTCGGTGCATTGGGCACTGCCATGCCGGCAATCTGGATGGGCGCACTGGCAGGTACATTCATGTTCTTGAACGTGTGGTTGGTGATTTGGCCGAACCAGCAGATCGTGCTGGGTATGAAGGAGGGCGATGGCCCTGCTGCAGCCGCCAAAGCGGGTCTTGCGAGCCGGACCAATACGCTTTTTTCTGGCCCGATGCTGCTGGGCATGTTGGGGTCCAAGTACCTGGCCGCGATTTCCACTCAAGTGGGTGATGGCGTCTCGGATGTAGGCCTCTTTACCGCTTTAGGTATTATCGTTGCGCTCGAGATCAATGCGCTCTTCGGCGGCATGGGTCCCATGAAGTCAGTGATGGGCGTAGTTCATTGCTCATTGGTGCTGATGCTGGGACTGTTGGGCGTGTTGCTGTTCATCTGACCTACACTGTAAAAAAAGCGGCCTGAGGGCCGTTTTTTTTTCGCCGCATTTTGCGGATGTGCCACCCATATTGGTGGGGAATAGGCGAGTGTGGGCCCTGATCTCTTTCAGGAGCGCGCGTTGCGGTGCTATCGGAAGCAGTACTGTGTTTGCACACTAAGCGGCACCATAATCTTCAAAGTGGAATGTCAAAATAAGCGTTGAAGGGCGGAAGTATTGGGTAAATTACTAAATGGTTGGCTGTGTTATGCGGCTTTCATTTGGAGTGGAGTAGTTTCGGCTAATTCCCTGGTGCTGGTATCGATCGACGGCTTTCGCTGGGACTATCTGGACCGCCCTGAGGCGTCGATCATGAGGTCTCTCGCTGCTCGGGGCACGCGAGTAACGAAGTTGCGCACTGTGTATCCCTCTAAGACGTTTCCGGCGCATCTCTCATTGGCCACGGGGCTCAGGCCTGCAACTCATGGCATCGTGGACAATTATTTTTGCCGTAATGACAGACCCGATTGTTACAACATGGGGAGTGGTCGAAAAGATCCCGATTGGTTGAGTGGCGTCCCGCTCTGGACGCTGGTTGAAATGCAGGGCGGCAGAGCTTCAACCTTTTTTTGGCCCGAGTCAGATGCTGAGTTTGCTGGCATATTGCCCACCGATTACCGACACTTTGATGCGCGCACGCCTCATGCAGAGCGGGTCGAGCAAGCGCTGGAGTGGTTGACCCTCCCAGCAGATCAGCGACCCGCCCTTGTGACGCTGTATTTTTCGGCGGTCGATTCGGCCGGGCATAACTTTGGCCCGGATGCGCCAGAGACTCACACGGCGATTGCTGATGTTGACGCCTGGATTGGCAGGTTGTGGCAGGGTATTGAGCGGATCAATGAGCGGGAGGGTGCTGACATTAATCTCGTGTTGGTCTCTGACCATGGGATGGCCCGGGTAGAACCGCAGCACTTTATCGACACCAATACGTTGCCGCGCCCGAGGGGTTTTAAACGCGTAAGTGCCAGCACGCGCGTGATGTACTACCAGCGTGATCAAGACGCCGACATTGAGGCGCTCGCCGAAAAGCTCAATCAGTTGAGTGAGGGTCGATATTGGCGCGTTTCCAGTGAATCGCTTGCGCACCGACACTACGAGGGGCATCCAGCGGTGGCTGAACTGATCATCGAAACACAGCCCCCACGCGTCTTCCGGCGCGGAGGCGGTAAAGGGGCTGATCTCCATGGCATGCATGGATACCCCGCTTCTGAGGAGGATATGGCGGCGTTCTTTGTCGCGATTGGGCCGGGGTTCCATTCGAGCCGAGTGATTGCCGAGGCGCACCAGCTCGATGTTTATCCGGTAGCAGCGGCACTTCTGAACCTTACCCTTCCAGATAACCTACCGAGTGATGGTGGCGCGCTGCGCGCAGCGCTCAAAGCCAACAAACCCTAGGCCTCAGCTGGCAGTCACCACCGGGGCGCCCCGAGAGTGCGGGAATAATCCAACCCTCTCCCGCGAGCCGGTGAGGGCAGGATATACTCAGACAAACCTCACACTGAGTGGCTTTCATGTCGCGCGACGACCTCAATCAAATTCCCTCCTTTGCGGCCAACCGCGACGAAGCGGTGAGCTCAGCGCCACGTGGCGCCATTCCTGCGCGCTCACCGCGAGCGTCGGGCATGCTGAGCTCTGCTGCCCGCCTTGGCTTGACCTTTGCACTGGCCGTGGCGGGGATTGCCTGCGGTTGGGCCTGGCAGCTGCAGCAGCTACTGGATGAATCCCAGATCCAGCTCAGGACTACACAAAGTCGCGTAGCAGATTTGGAGTCGCTGCTTTCTGACACGGATGCGACCGTCAATAAATCGGCAGCCGCCATGGGTGCACAAATACGCTTGCTCGATAGCGAGGTGAGGAAACTGTGGGATGCCAGAAAACTGGGCAATGCCACGCTCAATAAAGTTGAAAAAGAGACCGCTGCGCAGAAGACGAACATTACGGCTATTACCAGCAAAGCTGCTTCTCAAGCCACACGTGTTGACGCGCTTCAGAAAGAGCTTGCCGCACTGACGCGGGTGGCAGGTGATCTCGAGCGGCTTACGGCCAACGCGCAGCGAGCCCAAACCGATGTCGAGCGCCTCGCAGATGGTCTGAACAAATCCAATCTGGAGCAGTCGGCTCTGCGCAAGCAGGTAGAAAGTAATGCCGAGTGGATTGAATCGATTAACGCTTTCCGACGGCAAATTAATGCCAGTATTGCCGAGCTGGAAGCCAGTGTCGCTGCGCTCAACGCGCCGGCTATGCAGTAACAGAAATAACCGGGGGAGTCCGCACAACAGATGACCGTTATCAAAGAGCAGGATCTGATCGATAGCGTGGCCGATGCGCTGCAGTTTATCTCTTACTATCATCCGCTCGATTTCGTGCAGGCGGTTCATCGGGCGTGGCAAATGGAGCAGAACCCCGCGGCCAAAGATGCGATGGCTCAGATTTTGATCAACTCGAGAATGTGTGCCATTGGACACCGACCGATCTGTCAGGACACGGGAATCGTCACGGTGTTCGTGGAGATCGGTATGGATGTGCAGTGGGAGGCGAAGCGCAGTCTGGATGACATGATTAACGAGGGAGTGCGGCGCGCTTACAACCACCCGGATAACAAGCTGAGGGCGTCTATTCTCGAGGATCCAGCGGGGCGACGTCAGAACACTCGCGACAACACTCCGGCGGTGATCCATACCCGTCTCGTGCCCGGGAATACGGTGAGCGTACATGTGGCCGCAAAAGGCGGCGGGTCGGAGAACAAATCCAAGCTGGCTATGCTGAATCCCTCGGACAGTATCGTGGACTGGGTGGCCAAGACCCTGCCCACCATGGGCGCGGGCTGGTGCCCACCTGGAATTTTAGGAATTGGTATTGGCGGCACGGCCGAAAAGGCCATGGTGCTCGCAAAAGAGTCGCTCATGGCGCCGGTAGACATTCATGAGCTGCGTGCTCGGGGTCCACAAAGCCGGATAGAGGAGCTCCGCCTGGAGATCATAGACGCGGCGAACCGCACTGGCATTGGTGCTCAGGGTCTGGGTGGACTGACTACGGTCCTAGACGTGAAAATCATGGATTATCCGACTCACGCTGCGTCTTTGCCTGTGGCGATGATTCCCAACTGTGCAGCGACTCGTCATGCCCACTTCACGCTAACGGGTGAGGGGCCTGCCTTGCAAACGCCCCCGGCGGTGGATCAGTGGCCGGATATCAGCTGGGAGCCCGGAGCGGCAGTGAGAAGAGTTAACCTGGATACCGTGACCCGCGAGGAGATCCACTCTTGGAAACCGGGAGAGACGCTACTGCTCTCTGGCACCATGTTGACCGGTCGTGACGCGGCACACAAACGCATGACCCAGATGCTTGAGCAGGGAGAATCGCTGCCCGTCGATTTGCGTGGCAAGTTCATCTATTACGTAGGCCCAGTTGATCCGGTAAGGGATGAGGCGGTGGGCCCTGCGGGGCCGACAACCGCTACCCGTATGGACAAATTTACCGACTATATTCTCGATCAAACCGGCCTCGCCGGGATGATTGGCAAGGCGGAGCGCGGACCGGTAGCCATTAAGGCGATTAAAAAACATGGCGCCGTATATCTCATGGCGGTGGGCGGTGCGGCCTACCTGGTCTCGCAAGCGGTGACCAAGGCGGAAGTGGTCGCCTTCGAAGACCTCGGCATGGAGGCGATCTACGCCTTCACCGTGAAAGATATGCCAGTCAGTGTGGCAGTGGATAGTCAGGGTGAATCGGTACATGTGACCGGGCCAAAAATCTGGAAGGCACGGATCGAAGAGCAGGCGCTTGAGCTCATCTGACACGTTTTACTGGCACGATTACGAAACCTCCGGTGCGGACGCGGTCCAAGATCGGCCGTGGCAGTTCGCCGGGGTGCGCACCGACACCGCGCTGGAGATTATTGGAGAGCCGTTAACGATTTACGCGCGGCCCACTCCAGATCGGCTGCCTCACCCTGCTGCGATTCGCGTTACCGGCATCACCCCGCAAGAGGCGGAAGCCAAAGGTGTTGTCGAGTCAGAGTTCATTGCAATGATTTTGGCTGAACTCGCCCGACCCAAAACCTGTGGTGTCGGGTATAACTCGATTCGCTTCGATGACGAGATCACCCGGTTTGCTTCATGGCGAAACTTCCGAGATGCGTATGCGCGAGAGTGGCAAAACGACAATAGCCGTTGGGATTTGTTGGATGTGACTCGTGCCTTCCGAGCGCTTCGGCCCGATGGTGTCGATTGGCCGCAGCGAGCAGGCGGGCTCACCAGTTTCAAGCTGGAGGATTTGACGGCGGCCAATGGTATTGAGCATGGCGCCGCCCACGACGCTATGGCAGATGTCGTCGCCACGATTGAGATGGCCAAATTGCTCAAACGCGCTGACGAAACGCTTTTCGCGACCTTGTACCGTCAGCGCTCAAAGCGAGCGCTCGGCGCCTTGCTCGATCTCGAATTACTGACTCCATTAGTCCATGTTTCCGGCATGTTCGGTGCCGCTCGACACAACCTTGCCATTATTGTGCCAGTCGCCTGGCATCCACATAACAATGGCGAAATAATTTGCGTGGATTTGGGACGCCCCCCGCACTTTTTAGACCTAGACCCTGACGTATTGCGTGACAGGATGTTCACTCCGAGCAGAGAACTGGAAGAGGGCGCTGAGCGGCTTCCGATCAAGACCATTCGTCTTAATCGCGCTCCCGTTTTGTTGCCCGTGCAGTGGGTGGCGGGTCAGGTTGCGGAACGGCTGGGGTTTGATGGTGACCTTTATCGAGGGCATCTCGCCGCTCTGCGAGAGGCGCGAGCGGACAATCCCGCCGCTTTTACAGAACGCTTTCAGGCGATTTGGCGGCAGCAGGATTTTCCCGCACGCTCGGACCCGGATGTGATGCTGTACTCGGGTTTTCTCAGCAACAGCGATCGCGCATTGTGTGACCAAGTGGTGGCCACGGTGCCGGAGTCGCTCGCATCCCACAGTTACCCTTTTGAAGACGGACGGCTGCCTGAGCTGTTATTTCGTTACCGGGCTCGCAATTACCCTCAGACTTTGACGGCCGCTGAAGCAGCACAATGGCGAGAGCATTGTGCCATCCAATGGCGAGAGGGCGCGTTCACGCTGGCGCAGTTTGAATCGGAGCTGGCGGAGGAGCGCGCCCGCCCCGGCCTCACGCAAACGCTGTCGGACGCACTGGACGAGCTTGAAGGGTGGGTCAGATCGCTGTCGGTGGAGACTTAAACGGCGCTACAATGCGGACGAAGGCGCGCGGGACGCGCGGAGAGCAATGGCATACCGGTTGTCTCGCGTTTTGCCTAGTCTGGCCGCGGAGAGTGGCCTCGGCAGTGTGCCGCACATCGCCAAAGGTGGCGGATGGTTCATGAGTGGAGTGCAGTGAATGCAATTTGCCGGTAGCCATATCCTGAGTATTAGTCAGTTTGAACGCGCTGATGTAGAACGACTGTTCGCGGTCGCGGATGCCATGCGCCCCTATGCCCACCGTGAACGTATCACCCGAGTGCTTGATGGCGCGATCCTCGGCTCCATGTTTTTCGAACCCTCGACGCGCACCCGAATTAGCTTTGGAAGTGCCTTTAATTTGCTTGGAGGGGAGGTGCGGGAGACCACCGGATTTGAACACTCTGCGATCGCCAAGGGTGAATCACTCTACGACACCGCCCGGGTATTAAGCGGTTACTCTGACATTATTGTAATGCGTCACCCTCAGGACGAGTCGGTCGCGGAATTTGCTGCAGCGAGCAGGGTGCCCGTCATCAACGGTGGCGACGGTGCAAACGAGCACCCCAGCCAGGCTCTATTGGATCTTTACACGATTCGTTATGAACTCGCGGCTCGGGCACGCGATCTGGATGGGTTACGGATCGCCATGGTGGGCGATTTGCGGTTCGGCCGAACGGTCCATTCCCTGTCCAAGCTGCTGTCTTTATTTCGGGGTTTGCGCGTGAGTTTGGTCTCTCCAGAAGCACTCAGTATGCCGGAGGAGGTCGTGGAGACCCTGCGCGCAGCGGGCCATCAGGTGTTGCAAACGGATGAGCTTGAGACTGGCATTGCCGATGTAGACATCGTCTACAGTACCCGCATTCAGGAGGAGCGGTTTGCCTCTCGTGAGGAAGCCGATCTCTACCGGGGTCGCTTTCGGTTGAATCAGAGCGTTTACACCGCCAACTGTGAACCCAACACCGTCATCATGCACCCCCTTCCCCGAGATTCCCGGGAAGGCGCCCGCGAGCTCGACACTGATCTGAACGATAACCCCAATCTCGCAATCTTTCGTCAAAGTGACAACGGGGTGCTGGTGCGCATGGCGTTGTTCGCGTTGATACTGGACGTGGTGGATCAGGTTAAGGGACACGCAGCACCAGTGAACTGGTACACAGAGCGCCGATTTTGACCGCTTTCCGGCCTCGTTACGGTGCCAGCGATGTTCAGCTGGAGCAGCGTGAGAAAAGTTTCCGCGGCTACTTTTCGCTCGAGACGCTGACCTTACGCCACCGCCTGTTCGAGGGTGGGTGGTCGACTCCCATCCGCCGGGAGTTATTCCAGCGGGGTGATGCTGTTGCTGTCCTGCCTTGGGATCCGGTCACCGACGAGCTGGTGCTGATTGAACAATTTCGCGTCGGCGCGATTCGCGGCCAGGACAGTCCCTGGATGCTCGAGCTGATTGCCGGCATTGTCGAATCTGGTGAATCCGACGCCGCGGTAGTACACCGCGAGGCCAACGAGGAGGCGGGGTGCCAATTGGGCCGCCTGGAGTCTATCGCGTCATTCTATCCCAGCGCCGGTGCCTGCTCCGAACAAATTCGGCTGTTTATCGGGGAGGTAAAAGTATCGCAACCGGGTACCCTGCAGGGAATTGATAGCGAGCACGAGGATATTTTGGTGCATCAACTGCCGCGGTTTGAGGCGTTGGCGATGCTCGATCGCGGCGACATTAACAATGGACATACACTGATCGCTTTGCAGTGGTTGGCGCGTCACAGCGATCGCCTCAGGGCGGATTGGTACGTGCCGCGTGAAGTCTGAGAGTAGACGACGGGAGCGGTTCTAAACGATGTCTGCATCCGCTTCTGGTGACGACGCTAAGCTGGTTCGCTCCAGCGCCGTGGTGGGCTCCGCGACCATGCTGTCGCGGGTTTTGGGTTTGGCGCGTGATGTGGTGTTGGCGAATCTGATCGGCGCCAATGGAAACGCCGACGCCTTCTTTGTGGCGTTTAAAATCCCTAATTTTTTACGCCGCCTCTTTGCTGAAGGCGCTTTTTCTCAGGCGTTTGTCCCCGTATTGGCGGACACCCGGGAAAAAGGCGGCACAGCAGCCGTTCGGGAGCTGATCGATCGTGTGGCGGGCGTGCTCGGTAGTACATTGCTGGGGTTAACGTTGGTCACCGTTATGGCCTCGCCCTTGGTAGCTACGGTCTTTGCGCCAGGTTTTTTGCGAGACCCCGCAAAATTGGCTCTGACGGCAGGTTTGATCAAGCTGACTTTCCCCTATCTGCTCCTGATTTCACTGACCGGCTTCGCGGGAGCCATTCTCAATAGCTATCAGCGTTTTGCCGTGCCTGCGTTGACCCCGATATTGCTGAATCTTTGTTTGATTGGTGCCGCATTGTGGCTGGCGCCCCGCTTTGATGAACCTGTGACGGCCCTCGCGCTAGCAGTGCTGGTGGCGGGGTTTGCCCAGCTTTTGTTTCAGGTGCCGGCGCTGGCGGGGATTGGTCTGGTGCCGAGGCCGCGTTGGGCACCCCAGCATGCAGGGGTGAAGCGTATCCTGGTGCTAATGGTGCCGGCACTATTTGGTGTATCAGTGAGCCAGATCAACCTCTTGCTCGACACGGTGTTGGCGTCATTACTGCCAACTGGCAGCGTATCGTGGCTGTATTACTCCGACCGCTTAACGGAGTTACCGTTGGGTGTCTTTGCCATTGCAATCGCGACCGTGATTCTGCCGACGTTGTCAGGTCATCGGGCGAGAGCAGATGATCCTGCTTTTGGAAACACGATGGCGTGGGCCATTCGCAGTATTTTATTGATTGCGATCCCAGCCACAGTGGCGTTGGCGATGCTTGCTGAGCCACTATTGACCACGTTGTTCCAATATGGTGCTTTCGGAGAGGCTGACAGAGCGATGGCTGCAGCCAGTTTGCGTGCCTATACGCTGGGGCTTGGTGCCTTTATGTTGGTGAAAGTGCTCGCGCCGGGATTTTATGCGCGCGAGGATATGCGTACGCCCGTTCGTATCGGTATTGTTGCCATGGTGGCTAATATGGTGCTCAACGCGGCCTTCGTGTTTCCACTGATGTGGTGGCTGAATCTCGGACATGTGGGTCTGGCGCTGGCGACCAGTCTGTCTGCATGGTTAAACGCAGTGCTGTTGTATCGGGGGCTCAGGCGAGACACGGTGGTGTCGATGGGCAGTTTTCCGCTCAAGTGGCTGCTGCAGGTGAGTGGTGCGGCGTCCGTCATGGCACTGGCGCTCTGGTGGATGCAGCCGGAGGGCGCGCTCTGGGTCGAGTGGCTCTGGTGGCAGCGTGGAGCGCAATTGGGTCTGCTATGCATCGGTGGTCTGATGGCATTCACGGTCGGCTTGTGGCTGGTGGGTGTCCGTCCTTCAGACCTGCGCCGCTGAGACGCACAACGTCTCGTGACGGATGGCTTCGCCATGGCGGCTGATCTCAATCTTACTGAGCGGTATACTGCCGCTTTAATCGAATAGGAAGAAAAGCGGGGATGGAGCTCATCCGCGGCAGGCATAATTTGCGACCTCGCCACCGTGGCTGCGCGGTGACGATCGGCGCGTTTGACGGCATCCATCTGGGTCATCAAGCTGTGCTTGCCCACCTCAAACGGCAGGCTGCGTCGCTCGGTATCGCGACCACTGTGGTGACGTTTGAGCCGTCACCGAGAGAATATTTGCGACCGCTGGAAGCGCCACCTCGTATCACGACCCTGCGCGATAAATGGCCGTTGCTTGAGGCCTGCGAGGTGGATCAGGTGGTGTGCCTGTCATTCAATGAGCGTCTTCGGCAGCTGAGTGCCCGTGAGTTTGTGGAGCAGGTGTTTGTAGAGGGACTGGGGGTGCGTTACCTCGCTTTCGGTGATGATTTCCGTTTTGGCAATCACCGTGAGGGTGATCTCAATTATGTTCGCACGTTGGCAGAGGAATTTGGCTATGCTGTGGCCCCCACGCCAACCCGAGAGGCCGAGGGAGAGCGGGTCAGCAGCACGCGCATTCGGGCCGCACTTGCAGAGGCAAACTTTGAGCGTGCGGCGAGTTTGCTGGGCAGGCCTTTTGAAATGGCCGGGCGTGTACTGCATGGACAGAAGCTGGGGAGGCAGCTGGATGCGCCGACTGCAAACATCGCCTTGCACCGGATTAGACCGCCTTTGCGTGGCGTCTATGCGGTGAATGTCACGGGAGCGGGTCTCAAAAATGAACCGGGCGTGGCCAATGTGGGTGTTAAACCCACCATTGGTGAGAGCCTGGAGGCAACGCTTGAGGTTCATGTATTGGATGGCTCGCCGGATTTGTATGGTGAGCGGCTGACGGTGCGGTTTAGGCATAAGCTGCGCGATGAACAGAAATTCCCGTCACTTGATGCCCTGAAGGAGGGCATTGCGGCGGACAAAGCCCATGCCAGGACATGGCTCGCGGAACACGGATAAATTATGAGTGACTATAAAGCCACACTGAATCTGCCCCAGACGGCCTTCCCTATGAAAGCCAATCTGACACAGCGTGAACCCGAGCGGCTGAAAGCGTGGGCGGACATGGGGTTATATGACCAGATCCGCGCCGCTGGCGAGGGCAAGCCGCGTTTCATATTGCACGACGGCCCCCCCTATGCCAATGGCGAGCTTCATGTGGGGCACGCAATCAACAAAATTCTTAAAGACATCATTATCAAGTCGAAAACGCTCTCCGGATTTGATGCACCCTACGTGCCCGGTTGGGATTGCCACGGGCTCCCCATCGAGCTCAATGTTGAGAAGAAAGTGGGAAAGCCTGGCCATAAAGTGACAGCAGCGGAGTTCAGAAAGCATTGCCGGACTTACGCGAGTAAACAGGTGGCAGCTCAGAAAGCGGACTTTGTGCGGATGGGGGTGTTTGGGGATTGGGACCATCCCTACCTGACAATGGATTTTCAGTTCGAGGCGAACATCGTTCGTACGTTGGCAAAGATCATTGATCGGGGGCATCTGCACCGTGGATTTAAACCGGTGCATTGGTGTTTGGACTGCGGATCGGCCTTGGCCGAGGCGGAAGTAGAGTATCGTGACAAACAATCCTCAGCGGTGGATGTGGCCTTTCCTTTTGTTGATTCGGTCGCTGCGGCGTCGCGGCTGGGTTGCGACAGTGGCGTTGATCTTGAGTTGGCAATCTGGACCACCACGCCATGGACGCTGCCGGCGAATCGAGGTGTAGCGTTATCGGCGGATCTCGATTACGTGCTGCTTGCCGTCGGGAATCGTCGGGTACTGGTGGCGGAGGCGCTGGCCGAGCAATGTGCCCAACGGTTTGGCGCTGAGTCTGCTGAGATAGCGGGTCGGGCCAGAGGCGCGGCGCTCGAGGGGTTGATGCTGTCTCCGCCTTTCAGCGATGTGCCCGTGCCAATTGTCCTGGGTGAGCACGTAACAACAGAAGCGGGCACCGGGTGCGTGCATACGGCGCCGGCGCACGGTATTGAAGATTTCGATATGGGCCGTCGATACGGCCTCGAGGTCTATAACCCCGTGGGCAGCAATGGGGTCTACCACCAAGACACCCCGGTGTTTGGTGGACAGCATATTTTTAAGGCGAAAGACGACATTATCACCGCTTTGGCTGAGCGTGATGTGCTGCTTTGTCACGCACCGTTTCATCACAGCTACCCCCATTGCTGGCGCCACAAAAGCCCGATTATTTTTCGGGCAACGCCGCAATGGTTTATCAGTATGGCGGGCAACGGTCTGTTGGAAGCGGCGAAGTGCGCAGTAGACACCGTGCAGTGGATACCCGATTGGGGGCGTGCGCGTATCGACAGTATGCTTGCAGAGCGCCCGGACTGGTGCATTTCGAGACAGCGTACCTGGGGTGTTCCTATCGCTTTGTTTGTCCACAAAGTGACGGGAGATCTGCATCCTGCCACCCAGACTCTGATGGAGCAGGTGGCGGTGCGCATGGAGAGTCAGGGAATTGATGCTTGGTTTGATCTTGAGCCAGGTGAATTGCTTGGTGATGACGCCGAACACTACGAAAAGGTCACTGACACCCTGGATGTGTGGTTTGATTCGGGTGTCACTCACGAGTGCGTGTTACGAGAAGGTGAAGGATTGAACTGGCCTGCAGATCTCTACCTCGAGGGTTCGGACCAACACAGAGGCTGGTTCCAATCTTCTTTGCTCACCAGCATTGGTACCCACGAGGAGGCTCCCTACCGTAGCGTCCTCACCCATGGCTTCACGGTCGATAGTGAAGGCCGGAAGATGTCAAAGTCCCTGGGAAATATCCTCCCTGCCGCCAAGGCGATGCAGGATCTTGGCGCAGACGTCTTGAGGCTTTACGTTTCTGCCGCTGATTATCGCAACGAAATTTCCGCTTCAGACGAAATTTTCAAACGTACCGCAGATGCCTACCGGCGTATCCGCAATACAGCGCGCTTCCTCCTCTCGAATCTAGCGGGCTTTGATCCAGCCGCGGATTGCCTGCCCTATGAACAGCTGTTGCCTCTTGATCGTTGGATTCTTGGTCAGGCTCACACGCTGCAAAGTGAAGTGGAGACAGCCTACGGTGAGTACCAGTTTCACCACGTCTATCACAAGGTACATAATTTCTGCAGCGGCGAACTCGGTGGCTTCTACCTCGACATTATCAAGGACCGTCAGTACACCACGGGTACGGATTCGCACCCTCGTCGCTCAGCCCAAACCAGTCTTTTTCATCTCGCCGAAGCGTTGTGTCGCTGGATTGCCCCCATCCTCAGTTTTACGGCAGAGGAAATCTGGGAGAATCTGCCCGGCGCGCGCGTCAAATCGGTGTTTTTAACTCAGTGGTATGAGGTTTTGCCATCTGAGGAGAGGGAAGGCGAACTTGAGCATGCCTTCTGGATGGAAATGATGAGCGTCCGTCAGCAGGTGAACAAGGCGCTGGAGTTGGCGCGGGAGCGGGGTGCATTGCGCGGATCACTCGATGCAGCCGTTACGCTGTATGCTGAACCCGCCTTGGCAGAGCGTTTGCGAAGCCTCGGTGAGGAACTGCGGTTTGTCCTGATCACCTCGGACGCTCAGGTGGCGGCCTATGAGCAAGCGCCTGCTGATGCGTTTGAGGCGGACAGCATGATGTTGCGCGTTGTCGCCGCACCCGCCGCCGAAGAAAAATGTGAGCGTTGCTGGCATAGACGGCCCGACGTGGGACAACATGATTCACACCCTTCCCTGTGCGGACGCTGTGTGACCAATATTGATGGTGACGGAGAGGTGCGCCACTTTGCCTGAGGGTGGATTTCTTGCGGCGGTGGGCCGGCGTCCCTGGATCGGTCTGGTGATTGCCGTAACGGTGGTCGCTATCGACCAGTGGACGAAACAGCTTGCTATCGCAGCACTCGACTTTCGCAGCCCAGAGAAAGTAACCAGCTGGTTTGATTGGATGCTGACCTATAACACCGGCGCAGCGTTTAGTTTTTTGGCCGACGCGGGCGGCTGGCAAAGGTGGTTTCTCTCTGGGGTTGCGCTGGCGGTCAGCATTTTTCTCGTGGTTTGGTTATTCCGGTTGGCGCCGCGCGATCGTGTGCTGGTAGCTCCCATGGGCTGCATATTGGGCGGCGGTGTGGGCAATTTGGTTGACCGCGTGACAATGGGTCACGTGGTCGATTTTATTTCACTCCATTATCAGGATTGGTATTGGCCTGCCTTTAACATCGCTGATTCTGCGATTACTCTGGGTGCTATAGGGTGGCTGCTGTCCGCCTTTTTGGGTGGCACCGTCCACGACGACAACGCGGTAAATGTCTGACGATGATGAATCTGGAAATTGAAGCCAATACACGAGTCACCCTAAACTTTTCGCTGTCTCTGGAAAGTGGTGAGGAAGTGGATACGAATTTCGGACAGGATCCTGTGACTTTTGTCATGGGGGATGGGTCTTTGCTGCCCGGTTTTGAGCGGCGGCTAATGGGCATGCGTTCCGGCGATGAGGCTGAATTCAAGATTCCGCCCGAGGAGGGGTTTGGAGACCCGCAGGACGACAACATTCAGGAGCTTCCGCGCAGCGACTTTGATCACGATGTGCCGTTGGAGCCCGGTATGTTATTTGCCTTTGCTGACGCGGCGGGCGGCGAAGTGCCGGGGATGGTCGCCACGGTGACTGATGACATAGTGACGGTGGATTTCAATCATCCGCTTTCCGGGCGTACTATTCACTTCAAGGTGCGGATCGCAGGCGTGGAACCAGCAGAACTACACTAATGGATATCGTTCTGGCCAATCCAAGGGGGTTTTGTGCGGGTGTCGATCGCGCCATCGATATTGTGAATCGCGCACTGGAAGTCTTTGGTGGGCCTGTTTATGTCCGTCATGAGGTTGTCCACAATCGCCATGTCGTGGATGACTTGCGCACTCGTGGCGCGGTCTTTGTTGACGAACTGTCTGAAGTGCCGGATGACGCCATTGTCATCTTCAGTGCGCACGGCGTATCCCGGGCGGTGCAGGAAGAGGCAGAGGGGCGAGGTCTGCAGGTATTCGATGCCACCTGCCCCCTTGTTACCAAGGTGCACGTAGAAGTCGCCTCGTTCAGTGCGGCGGGCCGTGAGTGTGTATTGATTGGTCATGCCAGGCATCCCGAAGTCGAGGGAACCATGGGTCGTTACGATACGAGTCAGGGGGGTGCTATTTATTTAGTGGAAGACGAGCTACAAGCCGTCCAGCTTGAGGTGCGGGATCCAGAGACGCTGTCTTTTGTGACTCAGACAACACTCTCTGTCGATGACACTGCCAAGGTGATCGACGCGCTGAAAGGAAAATTTCCGCAGATTCAGGGTCCGCGTAAGGATGATATTTGTTACGCGACTCAGAACCGACAGGACGCTGTAAAGGCTCTTGCAGACGAGGTTGACCTGGTGCTGGTGGTGGGTTCCGGCAATAGCTCCAACTCCAATCGTTTAAGGGAGCTGGCTGAGCGTTGCGGAGCTGATGCTTATCTCATTGATGATGCCAGCATGATCGAGGCTGACTGGTTGGCTAGGGCCTGTTCGGTTGGGGTCACGGCGGGAGCCTCAGCACCTGAACTGCTGGTCGAGGAGGTGATAAACACCTTGAATCAGCATGGCGGCGTGGCGGTGCGTGATCTGGATGGGCGCGAGGAAAACATTACTTTTTCGCTTCCCAGAGCGCTGCGTATACCCACTGTCACGGTGGACGACTAACCCCTGTGTAAGTCCCTTGCGCGAGGTTCATCGCTAGCCAGCACAAAAACGTGCCGAGAGATCCTCGGTAGTTGAAGATCTCCCGATTAGCCGGCGTTTCTAATATCCTCCCCTCATGCAATATCGATGTAGTGGCGCACAGCGGGGCTTCACATTGCTTGAGAGCCTATTTGTATTGGCAATAATTGCGTGGCTAATGACGACGGCAGCGCCCCACTTTCACGACCAGCTGTCTGCGGCTCGCGCGCTGGCTGGTGCGCGTCAACTCTATAGCGCGGTGCACCTCGCCCGCAGCATGGCGCAAGCCACCGCTAGCAAGGTCTCGCTTTGTCCAAGCGTGCACGCCGTCACCACACTGAACGATTGCCGAGGGCACTTTGGACAGACGATTTCAGCCATTCACGCGTCCTCATCGGGGGATAAAGTTTTACGTGTCTGGTCGCCGCTGCCCGAGGTGACCGTATTGAACAGGCTCGGCACGCAGCGGGTAACGGGCCCCATTCAGTGGCAGCCGGACGGGCTGAGTAATCGCAATCTGACGCTGTCAGTGTGCGCGGAAGACCATAACTGGTCGGTGGTCCTCAACCGGCTGGGTCGACCTCGACTGGCCAAAGGATGGGGGCGGTGTCCGGAATGATCATCTGGGTGTTGGGTTCCGTGTTGCCGTGCGGCGGGTTGTGCGTCAGGCGGAAGTTCTGAGGTGGTCGGATTCTGGACCTTACTATGCCGTTGAAATTATGGCAGGGGCCGGCCATTGGGCCGTGAAATACGGTACCCTTCGCCCCCCGTTTGAGCACAAGAAGGCCCCTGCAAAGGGAGTGATGCATGAAAGTCTGCATGGCACAAATCAATACCATGGTGGGCGACATCGATGGTAATACACGCCGCGTGCTGGAGGTTTGTCGTGGGCAGGCGAGTGCGGGCACGGAATTAGTCGTCTTCCCGGAGCTCACCTTGACGGGTTATCCCCCGGAGGATTTGCTGCTACGCGACGATGTGGTGTTGCTGACTGCGTCAGCGGTCCAGTCTCTGTGCAGAGATTTGCCACCTGAGGTTGCGGTTATTGTCGGTTACCCCAGGCGCGAGGGCGCTCATCTCTATAACAGCGCGGGGGTCATCCTCAACGGAGAATTAATAGCGCAGTATGACAAGCAATGCTTGCCCAACTATCAGGTTTTTGATGAGAAGCGCTACTTCGAACGGGGCATTGAGCCCTGCGTTTTCCTACTGCACGGGCTAACCTTGGGGCTCACTATTTGCGAGGACATTTGGCACCCAGAGCCGGTGGTTGCGGCGAAAGATGCTGGCGCTCAGGCGCTGATTAACATCAACGCCTCTCCTTTCCATCGTGGCAAGTCAACAGAGCGCGCGGAATTGGTATCGGGCCGTGCTCGATTACACGAGTTGCCGATACTGTATGTCAATCAGGTGGGCGGGCAAGACGAATTGATATTTGATGGTGGATCGTTTGCAGTGAATGCCGAGGGCGAGGTGCTGGCGCGGGCCGTCGAGTTTGAAGAATCAAACTTCGAAGTCTCGCTCGATGCTGATGGTCGCTTGTTGCCCGCAGAGAAGGCCTCACCGATGAGTGACCTTGAGGCGGTGTGGCAGGCTCTGGTCACGGGAATGCGTGACTACGTCAACAAGAACGGGTTCCCCGGTGTGGTATTGGGTTTGTCAGGGGGTATTGATTCGGCCGTCACCCTCGCGGTGGCGGTGGATGCGCTGGGCCCTCAGCGCGTCGAAGCAGTAATGATGCCTTTTCGCTATACCGCTTCAATCAGTATCGAAGATGCGGAGGAGGAAGCCCGTTTGCTTGGTGTGCGCTTCAGCAATCTGTCCATTGAGCCGCTGTACGAGGCGTTTATGAAGACGTTGGCACCGGAATTCGCGGGCTTGGCCCCCAATATCACAGAGGAGAACCTTCAAGCCCGTTGTCGGGGCGTGTTGTTGATGTCTATCTCGAACAAGAAGAATCTTTTGGTGCTCACGACGGGCAATAAAAGTGAGCTTGCTGTGGGTTATTCGACTTTATATGGCGATATGGCGGGTGGTTTTGATGTGCTGAAAGATTGCCCGAAAATGCTGGTTTATGCGCTGGCACGCTATCGCAATAGTCTGGGCCCCTGTATCCCTGAACGGGTGATTACACGACCGCCGTCCGCCGAGTTGGCGCCCGATCAAAAGGACGAGGACAGCCTCCCGTCGTACGACATTCTGGATCAGATTATCGAGCGCTATGTTGAGATGGATGCCTCCAAGGATGACATTATCGCCGCAGGATTCAGCGCTGAAGACGTTCATCGTGTCGTGCGCTTGGTGGATCTTAATGAATACAAGCGCAGACAAGCGCCGGTAGGCATTCGTATTTCTCGGCGCGCGTTTGGGAGAGACCGCCGCTATCCCATTACCTGGGCGTGGCGTCCACCCCAGTGAGCGACGTTCAGGATTGGGGTCGATAATTAAATTGCGGGGGCTTGGGTGGGTCGAACAGCCCAAGCGTCATCTCATTGATCCAGGAGCGCTGAGGCCCATCTACAGTATAGACACTGTCGAAGGCGCAGCCCGCTTTGAGGTTAGGGTGGTCAGGGTAGTTCGTGCAGAGCACCCCAATGGAGTCCTCGGCGAGATCATCGATGCCCAACAGCAAGTAACCCTGAGCCATGATGGCCAGCCCATCGGCAACGCTCGGGGTCTGCTGCATGTGCTCTACAACATACTTTCCCCTGTTCAGGGCCGCCATATAGGCCCCGCGGCGGAAGTAGTAGTTGGCGACGTGTATCTCATGGCGTGCGAGCATATTACGCATGTGCACCATGCGCTGGCGTGCATCGGGGGCATAGGCGCTGTCTGGATAGCGCGCCAATAGCTGCGAGAACTCGGCAAACGCAATCTGTATATGACTCACGTCCCGCTTGGTATCGTCCGAGGGAATGAAGCGGGAGAAGAAGCCGGGCTCGATGTCGTAGCTGGCAAGACCCTTCATATAAAAAGCGTAATCGACATTAGGGTGTCGTGGATGAAGCCGGATAAAGCGGTCGGCAGCTTCGGTCGCTGCGGCAAATTCATAAGCGCCATAGTGCGCGTAGATAAGCTCGAGCTGCGCTTGCTCCGCATAGCGGCCAAACGGATACCGACTCTCCAGCATCTGAAGGCTACGAACGGCAAGACTGAAGTTTTCGTTTTTCAGGTGCCGTTGAGCCTCCCGGTACATCTGTTGCTCCCCGGAATCGGCCACCAGCTCGTCATCGTCTCCTCCGAACCAGGAGCAGCCCACACCGAGTAGAAGAAGGCATACGAGAAGTGCGCGTTGCAGGCGTGCTGAATTTGCCAAGGTCCTTTACCTACCGTGGTACATTTCGGGTTGGTAGTGTAAACGCAACCGTGTGGGAGTCACAGCGCTTGCAAGAGGAAGTTTTAGAGGAAGGTGAAACCCGCTCGGAGATGGTCTCCAGCGATTTGCACGGTACGAGGCTGGATGCCGCGGCCGCAGCGTTATTCCCCGATTTCTCTCGGAGCAGGCTGGCTGAATGGATAAAGGCTGGTCGGCTCCTGCATAACGACGCTCCTGGAAAACCACGTGACAAAGTGGCAGTAGACGATCGCTTGCAGCTCACGCCCGTGACTGAGGCGAGAGTTGACTGGGCTGCCGAGGACCTACCGCTGGATATCCTTTTCGAGGATCAGCACGTCATTGTCCTGAACAAGCCTGCGGGGCTGGTGGTTCACCCCGCCGCGGGACATCATACTGGGACTCTGGTCAATGGACTGCTGGCGCATGCGCCTGAGATGTCTGCAATACCCAGAGGAGGCATTGTTCACAGGCTGGACAAGGACACATCGGGCGTGATGTTGGCGGCTAAAACAGATCTGGCACACAAATCTTTGGTAGCCCAGTTAGCTGATCGGTCAATGACCCGCATTTATAGTGCGATCTGCCGCGGCACATTTTCTGGCGGAGGTACGATAGATGCGCCTTTGGGCAGACACCCAATATCACGTATCAAGATGGCGGTAGTCCCAGATGGAAAGCCTGCAGTAACGCACTATCGTATCGCGCAGCGGTTCGGCGCATTTACTCATTTAACGGTTTCGTTGGAAACAGGACGTACACACCAGATTCGCGTTCACCTGGCCTGGCGTAAGCATCCTCTGGTGGGCGATCCGGTATACGGTGGTCGTGCCACCAGACCGGCAGGTGCGAGTGATGCCCTGCTCGAGACGCTGGCAGCATTTACCCGGCAGGCACTGCACGCCCGCGAACTCATATTTTTCCATCCGGATAGCCGGGAACAGCTGTCCTTTTCGGCACCCATGCCAGAAGATCTGTCCGCGCTGCTGGAGTGCCTGCACACAGAAGACCCTCCATGACAACAGGCCTTGATTTGCTTGCCCCTGATCTCGGCGTTCCGGGGGTGGCGGTGCGGGTAACAACCCGTCGTGGCGGGGTGAGTAGTGGCCCTTTTAGCACCTTGAATCTCGCGCTACATGTTGGCGATGCTCCAGCGTCGGTGGCGGAAAATCGACATCGGTTAGAGCGTGCATTGTCTTCAAGGGCAGTGAGTTGGCTTCAGCAAATCCATGGCATCGACGTATGTGAGGGAAATGCTTGCGAAGTGCACACGGCCGACGCGCAGTGGACCTGCAAGCAATCGTTGGTACTGGCAGTGCTGACTGCTGACTGTCTGCCGGTGGTTTTTGCCGCGCGCGATGGTAGCTGTGTGGGCGTGGCCCACGCGGGCTGGCGCGGTTTGGCGGATGGTGTGCTCGAATCGCTGTTAAAGCGCTTTCCCGCACCTCGTGAGGAGATAATCGCCTGGCTGGGGCCAGCCATTGGAAGAGAGGCCTACGAGGTCGGGCCTGAAGTGCGTCGAACCTTTTTGAACTGTATGGGGGCGACAGGTGAATCTGGCTTCCAAGCCTCACGCCGGACGCAAGGACATTGGATGGCGGACCTCAGCTTCCTTGCAAAACAACGGCTGGTCGATGCGGGCGTTGCCGCGGTTCTGGGTGGTGACGGGTGTACTTATCGCGACGCAGCCACTTTCTTCTCGCATCGACGTGACGGCCCTTCCACGGGCAGGATGGCGACTTTGGTGTGGAGGGAACCCCGGTGAGTCTTCTGTCGAAGCCACTTGCTCCCAGATTATTGTCCTGCCGACCTGGCCGCCTCATTACCTTACTTGAAAAAGGGATTTAAGCGCCCCATATCTCTAGGAAGGCAAGGGTTATTCGCAGGAACGCGGGTGCTAAGGAGAGAGCAATGCGCACGGACAAGCTTACGCATTCATTACAGGCGGCGCTCGGAGATGCCCAGTCATTGGCTGTCGGACGGGACCATCCGTTTATTGAGCCGCAGCATGTTTTACAGGCCATGGTTGCGCCCGCCGGGTCGGCCGCGCGGTCCTTGTTGCGGGCGGCAGGCGCACGCGTTGATCAGTTGGAGACACTGCTGAGCGTGGCCCTGGACACCCTTCCTACAGTGGCTGGTAGCGAAGATGTCCACATCAGCCCAGAGACTCAGCGCCTACTCAACCGCGCCGATAAGCTATCACAGCAAGCGGGTGACAGCTTCATTTCAACCGACTCGGTGCTGATGGCGATGCTGGATACCCGTGCCGTCGCCGCCTTGATGACCGAGGCAGGAGTGACACAAGCGTCGCTGAGTTCTGCGGTTCAGGCGGCCCGGGGGGGAGAGGCCGTTAATAGCGCCGAATCGGAAGAGACCCGTCAGGCGCTGGAGAAGTATACGGTTGATCTGACGGAGCGCGCGGCGGCTGGCAAGCTTGATCCTGTTATCGGGCGTGACGATGAGATACGGCGCACGATTCAGGTTTTACAGCGGCGGACAAAAAATAATCCGGTGCTGATCGGTGAACCGGGCGTCGGGAAAACCGCCATTGTTGAAGGGTTAGCGCAACGCGTAGTCAATGGTGAAGTGCCAGAGGGGCTGAAAAACAAGCAGATCCTAGCTCTAGACCTTGGAGCACTGCTCGCGGGAACAAAATATAGAGGTGATTTTGAGGAACGCCTTAAAGCGGTGCTGAATGCCGTGTACAAAGAAGAGGGCCGGATCATTCTCTTTGTTGACGAGCTGCATACGATGGTCGGTGCGGGTAAGGCAGAGGGCTCGATGGATGCGGGCAATATGCTGAAACCGGCTCTGGCAAGAGGGGAGCTCCATTGCGTTGGCGCAACGACCCTGAATGAATATCGTCAATTTGTTGAAAAAGATGCGGCTCTGGAACGGCGATTTCAGAAGGTGCTGGTAGAAGAGCCAAGTGAAGAGGACACCATCGCCATTCTGCGAGGCCTCAAGGAGCGGTACGAGGTACACCACAGTGTTGATATTGCGGATAGCGCCATTATCGCTGCAGCAAAATTGAGCCAGCGCTACATTACCGATCGGCAGTTGCCCGACAAGGCCATCGATCTGATCGATGAGGCCGCCAGTCGCATCCGTATGGAGATCGACTCCAAGCCTGAGTCTATGGACCGGCTCGAACGCCGATTGATTCAGCTGAAAATAGAGCGTGAGGCGGTGAAGAAAGATGAGTCGGCTTTGACCGGTAAAGAACTGGCTCAACTGAATGAGCAAATCGATCAGATTGCGAGTGAGTACGCCGATTTGGAAGAGATATGGTTGGCAGAGAAGGCGGCAGTGCAAGGTCTTGCGCACATAAAGAGTAATATTGAACAGGCGAAACTGGAGCTTGAGGTGGCTCGGAGAGCGAGTGACCTGACGCGCATGTCGGAAATACAGCACGGTGTTTTGCCTGAGCTGGAGCGCCGGTTGATCGATGCCGCGGAAGGTGACAAGCCCGAGCCCACTCTGCTGCGATCGCGGGTTACGGACGAAGAGGTTGCTGAGGTGGTGTCGCGTTGGACCGGGATTCCGGTTGCAAAAATGCTCGAAGGCGATCGAGATAAATTACTGCGCATGGAGGATAGCTTGCATCAGCGCGTAGTCGGGCAGGGTGAAGCAGTCTCGGCGGTCGCCAATGCGGTGCGTCGCGCCCGCGCTGGGCTGGCTGATCCCCATCGACCCAACGGCTCCTTCCTGTTCCTAGGACCAACCGGTGTTGGCAAGACCGAATTGTGCAAGGCGCTGGCTGATTATCTATTTGACAGTGAGCAGGCATTGATCCGGATCGATATGTCCGAGTTTATGGAGAAGCACTCGGTCGCAAGGTTGATCGGAGCGCCACCGGGGTACGTGGGTTACGAGGAGGGGGGTTACCTGACTGAGGCAGTGCGCCGCCGACCCTATTCGCTACTTTTGCTAGATGAGGTGGAAAAAGCTCACCCTGATGTCTTCAATATTCTGTTGCAAGTGCTTGATGATGGTCGACTGACTGACGGCCAGGGGCGCACGGTGGATTTTCGGAACACGGTCATTGTGATGACCTCAAATCTGGGATCCGAGCACATCCGAGATGCCATCGAGCACGCTACCGGCACCGACATTGAGGCAGCTGTGATGGCAGAGGTGGCCGGATATTTCAGGCCCGAATTTCTCAATCGGATCGACGAATCAGTGGTATTCCATGCCTTAAGTCAGGACCACATCCTCCACATCGCCACACTCCAGGTTGATGCATTGGCCGCAAGACTGAAGGAGCGTTCGTTGGACCTCTTAGTCACCGACGAGGTAAAAACCTATCTTGCTGAGCAGGGTTTTGACCCAGTGTACGGTGCCAGACCCCTCAGGCGGACGATTCAACGACTCGTCGAGAATCCGCTCGCTGAGGCGCTGTTGGCGGGCGATTATGTGCCGGGTGACGCGCTTCAGGCCTCCCTCGAAGACGGACGTATTGTATTTGGCAAGGCGGAGGGGATTTCTCAGGCCGCCTAGTCGCCTTTTCACGGCATTACTGTGCAGAGTGCACCGAAATTATCCGCTGGTCTGTTGAGACCTGTTGTCTGGCGCGCATGCTCACCGTCCTATTGGTAGGCATGGAGGATCTCATTGTCAGCGTTCAGTGTTGCACGGCGGCGTGGCTTCACGCTCCTCGAGGCGCTCCTCGTGCTGGTGGTGATGTCATTATTGATCGCGACGGCACTTCCCGACTGGCGAGCGGTACACAAGGACGCGCTCATCCGCGATGCGCAGATGGTGCTGAATCGTATTGACCTGCAGCAGCGTCAGTTTCGTCAGCGGTACGCCCGCTATGCGCTTAAAAACGAATTGCCCGATTTGACTGCCTTTTCCAAGGCGGTGTCGCAACATTACCGGCTTGAGGTGGAGGTTTCTGGCTCGGAATACGTGCTGCGATTGATTGGCCGAGGCGAGGAGCTACCCACGTTAACGCTTGATCACGCTGGTGCAGGGGATCCCGCGCCCATAGTAGGCACATAAAGGTGTTATTTGAATATATCGTTGCTGCCGGCGTCGCGATTCTTGGGGTGTTGGGTTTGCTCCAGCTAGCCAGTGAAATTGTCCAACTACAAACTGCGACGTACCAATTCACTGTCGCGGGTTGGGTACTGGAAGAATGGGAAGCGCTCATCGTTCTGGCAGGGGAGGAGGGGGCGCCCTTTAGCCGCTTGTGTCGCGCAGGACAGGGCTCCCCCTTATTACTGCATTGTTCAGTTTTGGAGGTGTGGCTGCATGCTTTGCCTGATAGCCATCTTCAGGTGATATCCGGGGGAGCCTTGCGGGTCGAGTGGCAGGGAGTGAATGGGGAAACCATGCACCTAGCGAAACTCTGGCAGCAGGCACCAGCCACTATTGCCGTGCCAAAATATCCGATAGCGATAGTCCGGCAGTAATAGAGAGCAGCTCTCGATGTTTCATGACAATGTGTGTCGATCCACAGCCTCCTTAAGCCGGTTACGGGGCTTTTCGCTGTTGGAATGTATGATCGCGACGGCCCTTGCCATGGGTTTGATAACGGCAGTGTCCGGTGCGCTGGCCGAGTTGATGGCAGTTAATCACGAGATGGTTGCGCGAAGTGATCTGATGTTGCGTGCACGACAGATCAATCGTTTCCTCGCGGATCAGTCGGTCTTTGCTCAGCTCCCAGGAACGCGGGCGAGTATCGGGGTAACTAATCTCTCGGATCCGGCGTGGGATGCGCCAGCAGACCCCTGTATTTCTCCACTTAACTGGCTGGAGCGTATCCGTTGGGGAGGGGTCGCTATCGTTGATGTAACGCGCCTTGATTGCCTGAGGGGTGAGGGAGTGGGGCTGTATATCGAGAGCGTGCTGCCATGCCCTGAGTTCTGTGGCCAGGGTCCGGGCTTTGTAGTGACGGGCCCCCTGTGTGACAGCCGAGGGGTCGAAGGTGCTTATCGTCAGGTTTGGCGAGTGCGGTGGCAAGCGGCAATGGAGTTGCCTGTGGAATGCCAGACCGGCACCGTATGGGGTCGTCTTGCGCGTCTGATTCTGACTTCGGGGCGGTCTACGCATGGCGGGGTGACTCAATCAACTCTGCGGTTGAGCCAAATGAGTGATGACGCGCTCTATCGATGGCGGTCTGCTGAAACGCTGGTGACAGGGCTATTGGATTGGCAGGTAATACCTCTGCGAAATGATCGGCTAGCGCATGAATCGGGCGCAGCCTTTCTGGTGGTTTTCGCTCTGGGCCATGACGAGCGGGTCTTAGCAGTCAACCATGGTACGCACTCCTTTAGTCGATTACTGGTCCCTCGCCCACCGGCTGTGAGGTAACAGTGTTGCACAAAGGTGGACCCGTAACCTGCCGCGGGCAGGGATTCTTCGTGGTGGCCGTGGTGGTCGTCATACTGCTGATCAGCACGCTTGCCCTCGCCGGGGGCTATCAGCTGGTACTCGTTGATTGGCTTGCGGTGGGGCATCACACGACATACCCGTCTGAACGTGACAATTTTTAGTATTCAACGGACAAAAAAGGAGTCGCTTCACGCTAGTAATTACATATTGCTATTTTTAGCGTTTTGTAATGTTGGGCTTGTCGGCACGGTAGAAGGAGAGTCGCTCGTTAAGCGTCATCGGAGTTGGTTTCTTGACCTGCCAGATCAGGGTAAGAGTGTGGTGAATCCTGCGGCCATTGGGTGCGAGGGACTGCACCTGGCTGAGATGGCACCCGTTGTCTCAGGTGCATTGCGTGAGCACTGCCTCGCAGGGCACATAGATCGTTTTCGGCCGCGCGCGATGGGCCGGGTTTTTCAGAAGGCAGGTTGCTCGGGTTTCTGCAGCGGATAAGCAAGCGGAGGTGGCTCGGTGCTCCCCAGTCGGAGGGGCGCGCAAGCCGCGTGAAGGGCGGCGTCAGCGCAACGCTTATCAGTCTAGCCGATTATGGTCATATGCCCGCATAACTTGACTTTGAACCCAGAGGCCCCGGACAATTCATCCCGTCACGCGAGCGGCAACGGCTATTGGTGAGTACCCTTACCCTCTGGCCTACCTTCAGGACGGGATAGTTTTGGGGGCTGTTTGCGGGTGCCGTTGGGAGAAGACACCGTCTTGCTCCATTCGGGCTCGACACTGCGTTACCCCGCAGGTCACCGATACACGGATAACGTGATCGTGATTTGGCTGGGCCCGGGTTGTCTCGGCCAGTGTCTCGTGCGACCGGTGATAGTGGAGTCACTTGCAAGTGATCCTCCACCTTCTTGTTGAACGAGATGGAGACTGGCCATGGAAATGCTTTCCGGCGGCGATATGATCGTCCGCGCCTTAGAAGACGAAGGTGTTGAATACATCTTCGGATACCCCGGTGGAGCTGCACTCCACATTTACGACGCCTTGTTCAAAGGCGAAAAGGTCCCCCATATTCTTGTCCGCCACGAGCAAGCTGCCACCCATGCGGCCGATGGTTATGCCCGCGCAACCGGTAAGCCCGGCGTGGTGCTTGTGACCTCAGGTCCCGGCGCGACAAATGCTGTGACGGGAATTGCGACCGCCTATATGGATTCGATTCCGCTTGTGGTGATTTCGGGTCAGGTGCAGAGCCACTTGATCGGGGAGGATGCATTTCAGGAAACCGACATGGTCGGTATTTCCCGTCCAATCGTGAAGCACAGTTTTCTGGTCAAGCGAGTCGAAGACATTCCCGCGACCCTCAAAAAGGCATTTTTTATCGCCTCTACAGGGCGACCCGGCCCGGTGGTCGTTGATATTCCCAAGGACCTGACTCATCCAGAGCATAAGTTTCCCTACGAGTATCCCGAGAGCGTGAGTTTGCGCTCCTATCAGCCGTCTTCCAAGGGGCACTCTGGACAGATTCGCAAAGCAGCGAGAATGCTTCTGGGCGCCAGACGGCCGGTGATCTATGCCGGTGGAGGCGTTATTCAGGGTGAGGGTGCCGCTCAACTGACCGCATTAGCACGCCGACTGAATTACCCCGTCACCAATACCTTGATGGGGTTGGGTGCGTTCCCCGGCACGGACCGCCAGTTTCTGGGTATGCTGGGAATGCACGGCTTCTACGAGGCCAATATGGCGATGCATCATGCTGATGTGATTCTGGCCGTTGGCGCGCGCTTTGATGATCGCGTAACCAATACCGTCTCGAAGTTCTGCCCCGGGGCCAAAATTATCCATATCGATATTGATCCCGCGTCGATTGCAAAGATTGTGCCGGTGGACATACCGATCGTTGGGCCGGTGAGCACAATTCTCGAGGAGCTCGACAAGCAGGTGATGCAGCAAATGGAGGGTGCGGAGCGAGCACTTCCAGACGAAAGCTCCCTGAATCAATGGTGGCAGCAGATCGATAGCTGGCGAGAGGCCCATGGATTGTGGCACGGCCGTCGGTATGGTGAATCGGAGGCTATCAAACCCCAAGACGCCATCCAGGCTTTGTACCAAGCCACACGCGGCGAAGCCTATGTCACATCAGATGTTGGCCAGCATCAGATGTTTGCCGCGCAATACTACAAGTTTGATTACCCTCGGCGCTGGATCAATTCGGGGGGACTGGGCACGATGGGGTTTGGCTTGCCCGCAGCGATGGGCATCAAGATTGCCCTACCCGATGCTGATGTTGCCTGTGTGACAGGGGAGGGTAGCATCCAAATGAATATCCAGGAGCTGTCGACCTGTAGCCAGTATGCGTGTCCGGTGAAGATTATTAACCTGCGTAATGATTATCTGGGGATGGTGAAGCAATGGCAGGACATGCAGTACGAGGGCCGATATTCGGAAAGCCATTACGCTGCTTCCTTACCAGATTTTGTGAAGCTCGCAGAAGCCTATGGACATGTGGGGCTGGAAGTAAGAGCGCATAAGGATCTCCTGCCGGCGATGGAGGAGGCTTTTGCATTAAAGGACAAGCTGGTATTCCTCGATATCCACGTAGATCCTGATGAGCATGTGTACCCCATGATGGTTGCTCCCAATGGCGCTATGAAAGACATGTGGCTCAGTAAAACGGAGAGGACCTGATATGAGACGGATACTTTCTGTGTTGCTGGAAAATGAGCCCGGGGCGCTGTCTAGGGTGGTCGGACTGTTCTCCCAGAGGGGCTACAACATTGAAACGCTCAATGTGGCGCCCACTGACGATCAGACGCTCTCTCGGCTCACTGTGACCACCACCGGCGACGATCTCAAGATTGAGCAAATTACCAAGCACCTCAACAAAATCATTGATGTGGTGAAGGTAGTCGACCTCACCGAGGGGGCCCATGTAGAGCGTGACACCCTGCTGGTTAAGGTGCGTGCTGAAGGGCCTCAGCGGGACGAAGTGAAGCGAACGACCGAAATCTTCCGTGGGCAGATTATTGATGTAGGGCCAGTCACCTATATTCTGCAACTCACCGGACCCTCCGACAAACTCGACTCTTTTCTGCAAGCTTTGGGTGAGACGGAAGTGATGGAAGTGGTGCGTTCCGGAGTGGCGGGGATGGCGCGTGGGGAAAAAGTGCTGGCACCCTAGTGCGAATAATCGACAAACAAAAAGGGGCCCGTAGGCCCCTTTTTATTGTCTGAGACGGCGCTACAGCAAAGGTGCAATGACCAGACTCACGATAGCCATCACATTGATCAGAATGTTCATTGAGGGACCCGATGTGTCTTTGAAGGGGTCGCCCACAGTATCACCGACCACAGCCGCAGCGTGGGTATCAGAACCCTTTCCACCGAGATTGCCCTTTTCGATATATTTCTTGGCGTTATCCCAAGCGCCGCCGGCGTTAGCCATCATCAGTGCCATGAGCACGCAACCGAGCAGTCCTCCCGCCAGCAAGCCTCCCAGAGCCGTTGCGCCGAGCCCTAATCCTACGATAACGGGCGCGAATACGGCGATTGCCCCAGGCAAGACCATGCGCCGCAATGCGGCAGTCGTAGCGATATCAACGCATCGGGCCGTATCCGGTTCGGCATTACCCTCAAGCAGACCCGGTATCTCCCTGAACTGGCGCCGAATCTCGTTAATCATGTCAAATGCAGCGTCACCTACCGCGGTCATGGTGATCGAGGCGATCAGGAAAGGAATTGCGCCGCCGATGAACATGCCGATCAGCACCATTGGGTCTGACAAGTTCAGCGAAAAGTCGGGATTATTGACGGTGACGGTTTCAACGAACGCCGCGATGATAGCGAGCGCCGCGAGCGCTGCTGCGCCAATAGCGAAGCCCTTTCCAATCGCTGCCGTTGTGTTGCCTACTTCATCCAGGCCATCGGTGATACTGCGTGTCTCTTCACCCATGCCTGCCATTTCTGCGATACCGCCCGCGTTGTCGGCGACAGGGCCATAGGCATCGATTGCCATGGTGATTCCAACGGTGGCCAACATGCCAACGGCGGCAATACCCACGCCGTACAAGCCGGCGAGATGGGTTGATACGAAGATAATAGCGGCGAGAAACAGCACTGGGGCAACAACGGATTGCATGCCTACAGCGAGGCCGGTGATCATGACAGTGGCAGGACCAGTTTCAGCTGATTTAGCGATGGTGCGCACTGGCTTTCCGCCGGTGTAGTACTCGGTAATCAGGCCAATCGCAATGCCGCCTGCGGCACCGGATACAACAGCCCACCACGTATTACGATCGATTCCCATCATGTCAGCCAAAAACCAGGCCATGGCAATAAAAATAATGGGTGCCCCAAGCGTGCCGCTGCGCAGTGCGGCTTCTGGTGCCGCAGACGAGCGCAAGCGCACGATTAATATGCCCACGACAGACGAAATAAGACCAATACTGGCTAGAGCGAGCGGGAATGCCATCATGGCGCTTTGATGGTCAACGGTAAATTCATTCGTAATCGCCATGGTAGACGCGATGGCAATACAGGCGATCATGGATCCGCAATAGGATTCAAAGATGTCAGACCCCATGCCCGCGATATCACCGACATTATCACCGACATTATCAGCGATGACGCCCGGGTTCCTTGGGTCGTCTTCCGGAATGCCAGCTTCGATCTTACCCACCAAGTCCGCGCCAACATCGGCAGATTTGGTGAAAATACCGCCACCAACACGCGAGAATAGTGCGACCACTGAGCCGCCCATGCCAAATCCATGGATCGCGTGGGCAGTGTGGGGGTCGCCACCGAAGTAATAGTAAAGACCACCGAGGCCAATGAGTCCCAGAGAGGCGACACAAAGGCCCATAATGGAGCCCCCGTAGAACGCAATATTCAGGGCCGAAGCAGCACCGTCTTGATTCGCTGCGACGGCAGTGCGGACATTAGCCTTAGTGGCGGCATACATGCCGAGATATCCAGCCGTTGCCGACGATACTGCACCAGCAACGAAAGCAATGGCAGTGTTGGTGCCCAGTGGCGATACAAGAATGCCCGCCACGAGCACGACGGCGAAGGCAAACAGCATCTTATATTCACGGTGCATAAAGACCATCGCGCCGATATGGATTTGCTCCGCGATTCCCCGGACTTTCTCGTCACCGTCAGGTGCGCGGGACATAACTGAATAAATGACAAAAGCAATTACGAGTCCTACCGCCCCGAGAATGGGCGGCATCATCAAATCAAAGCTCATAGGATTTCCTGGTGAGTACTGTTCAAAATCTAGTGGGGCGCAAGTCTAACCACCGACCGGCTCCCTATCAATGGAATTGTTATGTGAACTCATACGCCTGAGCAGGCAAAGTCGTTCGTTCCCGCTCAGTCAGCCGACGAGATCGCCTTCATCCCGGTCATATACCCGCGCAGGCGGGCCCCGACCGTCTCTACCGAATGGGATCGAATCTGCTCGTTCACTTCGATGAGCCTTCGATTATCCACCGCGGTGCCGCCAGACATACCTGCACCCATGACGGTGCTGTCTAATGCGTTCACGAAATCTTTCAGCAAGGGGCGCGCTGCCTGATCGAACAGATAGCATCCATATTCAGCGGTATCCGAGATAACAACGTTCATTTCGTACAGCTTTTTGCGGGCAATGGTGTTGGCGATGAGCGGCGTCTCGTGCAGAGATTCGTAGTAAGCCGACTCCTCGATTATCCCGGCGGACACCATGGTTTCGTATGCCAGCTCGACTCCCGCTTTGACCATTGCGATCATGAGTATCCCTTGATCGTAGTAGGTTTGTTCATCGATAGGCTCATCAGTGATGTCCTGAAGTTCGAAAGGCGTTCCGTTGGTTTCCTCCCGCCATTTCAAAAGATTACTGTCCCCAGCCGCCCAGTCTGCCATCATCGTTTGGGAAAAGTGTCCGGACATAATGTCATCCTGATGCTTCTCGAACAGCGGCCTGAGAGTGCTCTTCATCTCCTCAGCTAGATCGAACGCGAGAATTTTGGAGGGGTTGGACAATCTGTCCATCATATTGGTGATGCCGCCTTGTTTCAGGCCTTCTGTGACGGTTTCCCAACCGAACTGCACCAGCTTTGCGGCGTAGGAGGGGTCGATACCCATACTGACCATGCGGTCGTAGCAGAGTAAGGAGCCGGTCTGCAGCATGCCGCAGAGAATCGTTTGCTCCCCCATCAGGTCTGATTTGACCTCGGCGATAAAAGACGACTCCAGTACGCCTGCCCGGTGGCCGCCGGTGCCAGCGGCGTAGGCCTTCGCCCACTCAAGGCCCTTATTCTGAGGATCATTTTCAAGGTGAACCGCGATCAGGGTGGGCACACCAAAACCGCGCAAGTATTCCTCTCTGACCTCGGTGCCAGGGCACTTCGGTGCAACCATGATGACTGTCAGGTCATCCCGCACCTTCATGCCTTCCTCCACAATGTTGAAGCCATGAGAATAAGAGAGACAGGCCCCCTGCTTCATCAGCGGTATCACTGATTCGACGACATTAGTGTGCTGTTTGTCGGGTGTGAGGTTCAACACCATGTCCGCCGCAGGCACCATCTCTTCATATGTGCCTACCGTGAAGCCGGCCTCTGTGGCCTTGACCCAAGACGGTCTTTTTTCCTGTATCGCCGCGGCACGCAGTGCGTAGGATACGTCCAATCCGCTGTCGCGAAGGTTCAAGCCCTGGTTAAAACCCTGTGCGCCGCATCCGATGATGACCAGCTTCTTGCCTTTGAGTGGTGTGACCCCCGCTTCAAATTCGCCCGGGTCCATGAATCGGCACTTGCCCAGTTCCTGCAGTTGGGTGCGAAGGGGGAGGGAGTTGAAATAATTGCTCACGGGCGATACCTCGATGCGGGGCCGGCAAAAAAAGGGTGCGTATTGTGTCGGACATCGTGCTCGGGGTAAACGCCGCTGTTACAATTTGTTCGTTGGCCGCTGAGGCGGCCGTAAGGAGAAAAGATTATGACCACAGACGGTCAGCCCCCCGACAGCGATGAACTTGAGCGTGCGGCAGAACAGATAGAGGCGCCTCTGGCGAGCCTGGTTGGAGATTATGTGGAGGCAGAGCCGGGCAGTCTGCCGCAGGCGAAAGGGATCTTCCTGTTACCCAATTTGCTGACCTCGGGCGGTTTATTTTGCGGTTTTTACTCCATTATCGCGGGCATGCAGGGTGATTTTTATGCCGGCGCCGTGGCGATTCTGGTAGCCATGATTTTTGACGGTCTCGACGGGCGCGTGGCACGACTGACCCATACTAGCAGCGCTTTCGGGGCCCAGTATGACAGCCTTTCGGATATGGTGAGTTTTGGTTTGGCACCGGCCTTGTTAACGTTCAATTGGGCGCTGACTGGTTTGGGTAAGGTCGGATGGGTCGCAGCCTTTGTGTATGCCGCCTGTGCGGCGCTGCGGCTGGCGCGCTTCAACGCGCACATGGAAAATGCTGATGCATCACACTTCACGGGTCTTGCCAGTCCCGCGGCAGCGGCTACCGCGGCGGCTTCCGTTTGGATGGGGCAAACGCATGGCTGGACGGTTCCTGCCCTCGACTGGGCGCATGCACTGCTGCTGACTACGCTGGGTTTTCTCATGATCGCGCGCTTTCCCTATTCCAGCTTTAAGTCGATCAGCTTTGATCGACGAGTGCCTTTTGTCAGAATGTTACTGGTGGTGACTTTGCTGGGCCTGATTGCACTGGACCCTCCATTGGTGATTTGGAGCTTGTCCGTTTTGTACGCTTTGTCAGGGCCTGCGCAGCATCTTCGCCGGCCTGAAGCAAGCGTTAGTGGGAAGGGGCACGTGGACCATGACAAAACGGACTTACACTGATCCAACAATTCAGTCTTCGGAAATCACTCCGGAGCGCATGTTTCTCAATCGGAGATCTTTGATTCGGGCCGCCACAGCGGCCTCAGCAACCATGTTTGGGCTTCCCGCAGTTGGATCTGAGGTGTCCGCGGAAGAACAGATGCTCGATTTTACGGACGATCCGAACAGGATTTTGGCCGCTGAGCAGACACCCTATGACGCCGTTACGTCGTACAACAATTTCTATGAATTTGGGACGGATAAATCGGACCCTGCTCGACACGCTCACGCCATGTCGATTGACCCCTGGACGGTCAAAGTGGGGGGTTTGGTCAATCAACCGGGAGAGCTGTATCTCGAGGATTTGCTGGGCGGTTTTGAGTTAGAGGAGCGTATTTACCGATTTCGTTGCGTGGAGGCGTGGTCGATGGTCGT
This sequence comes from Luminiphilus sp., assembly GCA_029242325.1. GTDB lineage: Bacteria > Pseudomonadota > Gammaproteobacteria > Pseudomonadales > Halieaceae > Luminiphilus. Next base: position 1,757 of record JAQWUD010000009.1, on the reverse strand, counting down.
CCCTTGGGTGGGGTTTCCGCTGTCGGCCTTGCTCAATCGTTTCCAGCCGAAGGCAGAGGGCCGCTACGTTGAGTTTAAGACCCTATACAGACGCAGTGAAATGCGTGGCACCCGGTCCTTTGGCAGTGTGATTGATTGGCCTTACCGAGAAGGGCTGCGGATGGATGAGGCCATGCATCCGCTGACCTTGGTCGCTGTGGGGCTCTATGGGAAAACGCTGCCCAGTCAAAATGGTGCCCCACTTAGGTTGGTGGTGCCCTGGAAGTACGGCTTTAAGAGCATCAAATCCATTGTCGAGATCAACGTCACGGACCGGCAGCCCAAAACCAGTTGGCAGATGCTTCAGCCCAGAGAATACGGGTTCTTTGCCAACGTGAATCCAGCAGTGGACCACCCCCGATGGTCGCAGCGCTATGAACGCCGGCTACCCTCGTCTGTATTCAATCCCAATCGGGTGGCTACATTGCCTTTTAATGGCTACGCGGATCAGGTTGCGGGATTGTATGAGGGGATGGATTTGAGTCAGGACTACTGATGCTCTGAGGTGAGACGGGTGCCGACGCCGTCGTCACCCGCTGGGGCAATATAACTTGCGAAGTGCTGCTATCGAAAAATTGAAAGCTCCAGCCCTGGATGCTGCCCTATTGGCATTGTGTTGCCTACCGCTGGGCTGGTCGGCCTGGCAGCTGTTGACCGATCAGTTGGGCCCAGATCCTGCGAAAATGCTCATGCAATCTACTGGCGGGTGGGGTTTGCGCGGATTGACAATTGTCTTGCTCGCCGCGCCGCTTTCCCGATGGGGTTACCGCTTTATTCTTCGTTACCGGCGCATGCTGGGAGTGGTCACATTCAGCTACGCGAGTGTACACCTTTTGCTGTTTGCGCAGGTTTACGTTGGTTGGAGCAGTGTGCTTCTGGTTGAGGAGTTGCGAGAGCGGCCCTACGTGTTAGTGGGCTTTGCTGCCTGGCTGTGCCTACTGCTTCTCGCAGTGACTTCTACGGATCGCGCCCGGCGATCGATGGGGAAGTCTTGGCGCTCCCTGCATAAGCTGATTTACCCTGCGACGGTGCTCGCTTGGTTGCATCTCTTGTGGCTGGCGCGATCTGATGTCGGCGAGGTGGTGGTGTATGGCCTGGTCTTTGGCCTGCTGCTGGGGTGGCGCATGGTGCGACGAAGGCGCTTGGCAGCCTGATCGTTTAGCTGTGCCGGCCTCGCCGCTGAAGCTGCGTGGCGCCATGGGGTCAGTCGTTATGGCTTTGCCTCGGAGCGGCCCCTTTGCTAGAATCCCTATCCCGCGGAGCGCTTGAGCAGCGGGGCTGCGAGCCCTTTTTTGGCAGCTTGAGATTTTTTTTGAAAAAAAGCTTGCACGGGGTTAAGCGGTACGTATAATGCGCGACCTTGGCGGGGGGGAACCCTCCCGGCGAAAGACCTGCCCAAGCGGCACGTTTGCTAATTAACAACCAGATAAAGACAGATGTGTGGGCACTTGTTGGGATAGTTTTCACAAACTATTCAGACACAACAAGTGACTCATTAATTCAATGATTTCGAATTGTGTCTGAGCTGAGATTTTGGATGGTAAAGCAAGCTTTGCGTAACCATCCCCTCTTGTCCCTCGGGGCAGAGGTAAAAGATCTAAACTGAAGAGTTTGATCATGGCTCAGATTGAACGCTGGCGGCAGGCCTAACACATGCAAGTCGAGCGCGAAAGCACTTCGGTGTGAGTAGAGCGGCGGACGGGTGAGTAACGCGTAGG
>JAQWUD010000008.1 GCA_029242325.1 Luminiphilus sp. | reverse complement strand
TTTTCCGTAATCTCTATCGTTAAAGAGCGGGTTACTGTCCCCGCACGCAAAGGCGAAGTGCCTCATTCCGTCAGGCGACGCAATTTCATTGTATGGTTTGTTTCGAGAGAATTTCGGAACGCCTATCTGACGCTTTGCACGCGCGATATCGTTGTCCGAAATCTTGCCGGTTTCTTGCCCAGATTGAGGGGCCTTGTCAGACAACTATTACCCTCCTGTCCGTGACGGATGTCGTAGTCATTCAGAGGCCGCCCACTAAAAATTGCCTAGTAATGCCTCGAACCTTATGCTAAAAACTGACGGTGCGTCAACTATTGGCGTTGCTTGGTTTGTCGTCATGATAAGAGGGGAGCAGTATTTGTGAGAGTTGATTGTCTGGCATCGCCGCGGAGGGACCTACCTGCGCTCAATGAGCGAAACCGATTTTTTTGGCAGTCGGGCGAAGCCGGCGTTCTTCGTTTCAGTCAATGCAACGCTTGTGGATACTTCATCCATCCGTCTGCCCCGATTTGTGCTCAGTGCAGATCCAGAGATATTACGCCCGCCGAGGTATCGGGTCGAGCGACAGTGCTGACTTTCACGATAAACCGGCACGCGTGGCAGGCAGGACTAGAGGCGCCTTTTGTAGTGGCCATTGTTGAGATGGAGGAACAAGAGGGTCTCAGGCTGACCACAAACATCGTCAATTGTTCGGTTGAAGATGTTTTTATTGGTCAGTCGGTCAAGGTGCTTTTTGATCACCGGGAAGATGTCTGGCTGCCGCTGTTTGAGCCTGATTTACCGAGTGGTGATGCTAAATGAAGGTCCTCGAGCGTGACGCTTGTATTACCGGAGCGGGAATCTCTGCGATTGGCCGCAATGTCAATAAGCCGGCGATTGATCTGGCTCTTGACTCAATTATGAGCGCGATTGCGCACGCCGGATTGACCGTAGATGACGTAGACGGTCTCTGCACCAATCCGGCAGTGAGCGAGACGCCCGGAATGACGCCCGTTCCTTTGCGCGACATTAAGAACGGCTTGGGTTTACGGCTAAACTGGTTTGCCTCGTTGCAAGAGGGCCCCAGCACGCTTTCATCGATAATGACCGCAGCAATGGCGGTGGCGACGGGGCAGGCGCGCCATGTTGTTGTTCACCGTACAGCCATCCAGTATTCCATGATGAAGCAATCGCGAGAGGCGCCATTGCAAGACGGTGCGCCCGCGCGCAGATGGAATAATTGGCAAGGCTGGTCTTATCCATTTAATGCGCTATCGCCGATTCACAGCCACGCCATGATTACCAAAGTCAGAATGCATCGGCATGGTTTGACTCGAGAGCAAATGGCGTCATGGGTCCTTAACGCTCGGAAAAATGCTCAGTTAACCCCCTCAGCAATTTATCGAGAGTCGCTCTCTCTAGAGGACTATTTATCCAGTCGCATCATTTCAGATCCGCTATGCATGTATGACTGCGATGCGCCGATAGATGGATCCGTGTCATTCATTGTTTCGGGAGTGGCCGCCGCTAAGGAAACCCGAAACAGGCCGCTTCGAATAGAGGCAATGAGCGGCGCCCTTTATGGAAAAGACAGTTGGGATCAATATGAGGACATTACAAGTATGCCGGCGAGAGATGTTGGCAAGTGGCTCTGGCAGCGCACCGATCTCAAGCCGTCTGATATGGACCTCGCCAATATTTATGATGGGTTCAGTATCCAGCCCATTATTTGGTTGGAGGCACTCGGATTTTGTGCGCCGGGCGAGGGGGGAGAATATATCGCTCAGCCCGGACAAATCACTCTCGATGGCGTCTGTCCCATGAATACCGGTGGTGGGCAACTGTCGGGTGGTCGATTACATGGTTTTGGCTTGTTGAGGGAGTCTTGTCTCCAGCTCTGGGGCGAGGCAGATGGCCGGCAAGTCAAGGGCGATCCGGAATTGGCACTTACATCTGTCGGGGGAGGGGCCTTGGCTGGGGCGTTGATACTAAGCCGTCAATAATGATGCTGCTTTTCTAAATCCCCACTGGCAGTTCGTTGAAGGGCCGATTTTTATCGACGCGTATTTCGCCAGGCATGCCTAATACTCGTTCGGCGATCACATTCATCAAAATTTCGTCAGTTCCCCCGGCAATTCTCGATCCTGGTGCTTTTAGCCAGCCTTTTTGGAACACAGCAGCCTGTTCGGAAATATCCGGTGAGTTTATGATGCCAAATTCTGCTTGTAGATCCATTGCATAATCACACAACTGCTGGAGTTGCTCGGCCATTACCAATTTCGCGATCGACATTTCTGGACCCGGTGTCCCCCCTCGAGAGAGTGTGGTGAGCGCCCTCATCCTGGTCAAGTTGATGCCTTCTGAGTTGACATACCAGTCGGCGAGTTTTTGTCTGAATTGAGGATCTTTGAGGACGGTGCCTGTGTCGCAGGGCAGTTGAGAGGCCAGCGCCACCAATTCGCGGCAGTCGGCCCCTTTGGCGCCACCGATCGCCAGTCGCTCGGTTGCTAATGTGCCGAGCGCCGCTTTCCAGCCACCACCGACATCAGAAATTCTCTGGCTGTCGGGAATCTTAACATCCGTAAAGTAGACTTCATTGAATCCGCTTTGTCCCGATATTTGATTAATGGGTCGTACCTCAATGCCGGGAGTCTGCATATCCACCCAGAACATGGTGAGCCCCGAGTGCTTTACTACGGTCGGATCGGTTCGCGTCAACAGTAAGCCGAAATCTGAGAGGTGCGCATTACTTGTCCAAACCTTCTGTCCGTTGACAACCCATCCGCTTGAGGTCGATTCGGCGCGAGTTCGGATGCCTGCGAGGTCAGACCCGGCGGCTGGTTCAGAGAATAGTTGGCACCAAATTTCTTCTCCACGGAGCGCAGGTTTGACAAATCGATTTTTCAGTTCTTCGGAGCCAAGCTTGATAATCGATGGCATGCATACCCCAAGACTCACTTGAAAAATGCCCTCGGGAATATCAAATTGCTGTTCTTCCTGAGCAAAAATTACGCTCTCGATAGCCGACCCTCCGGGCCCTCCCCACTCCTTTGACCACGAAATACAGGCGAAATCGTGGTCTGCCTTGAGCGCCTGCCATTCCTTAGCGGCCTTCAGTAGCGCTTGAGGCGACAAACATGAGGATATGCCGGGTTGCCCGATTACCTTTCTTTCGGCGTGTTGCTCAAGAAAGTTGATTGCTTTCTGGCGATACGATGCTTCGTGCTCGGTGTCGTGAAAGTTCACAAATTTCCCCCATGGCTATCCGCGTGCGCCCATTGCTTTTCGATTTCGGCGGCCAACCTCTCTTTCCACATATTGATCGGCCCCAAAAACAGCGAAAGCTGTTTTGCTCTTCGATAGAAAAGGTGGCAGTCGGTCTCCCAAGTAGTGCCGATGCCACCAAAAATTTCTATCATTTCCGAGGCGGCGAGCTGAAACGCGCGGGTTGCTGCGATTCTTGCGGCGGCTGCCGCTCTCGGGAGTTCTTCGCTTTGACTCTCCAGAGCCCACGCGCCAAAGTAACAATTGGAGCGTGCGATCTGGTTCGCAACATATATCCGTGCCAGCTTGTGCTTGACCGCTTGAAAGCTACCGATTGCACGCCCAAATGCATATCGTTGCTGTGCATAGTCCTGAGCGGTGGCAAGCGCCGCCTCGGCCCCGCCTAGCTGCTCGAATGCCACAAATACAGCAGCTCGATCATGAATTTTTTGCAAAAGCGCTTTTCCACTCCCTGCCTCTCCGAGGGGAGCAGCGCTCGCGCCTGCAAATTTGATTTCAGCGCAACTCCTCGTGGGATCAAGTGTAGGCAGCGTGCTGGTAGAAACCCCATGGCGTTTAAGCTCGATCAAATAGAGACTTTCGCCATGGCTGTCATTCGCTAAGGCAATAGCCCAGTCGGCGACGTCGCCGTCAGTAACGGGGACTTTCCTGCCCGTAATGCTGCTGTCGACAAACGCGCATTCAAGATCCGGCCGGCCGGCGCCCTCCGCTGTCGCGATACACCCTATTTGGTGTCCCGAGGCGATATGAGGAAGGATTCGAGATTTTTGTTGCTCGCTACCGAGCAGGTTTACCGCTTCTGCAAAGGCATAAACCGATGAAGCGAAGGGCGTTGGATTGACCGCTCTGCCAAGTTCCTCGGCGATGGCACAGAGGTCTGTCGCGCCCATGCCCGAGCCGCCATATGCTTCTGGAAGAATCGCGCCTTGCCACCCGAGATCCGCCATGGCGGTCCACAGCTCCGCATCGAAAGGGGTATCGGGCTCATCGAGTACTTGCCTCACGCGCGCCGTCCCGCAATTAGCGCTCAAAAACCGCCTTGCCTCTTGCTGCAGATGCTTTTGATCCTCAGTGAAATCGAAGTCCATATCGCTATATCTTGCAATCTCTTCAAGTGGAATTTAGCACAAAAACTGATGTATAGTCAGTTACAAAATTTGCTGGAGGGCAAGCAATGTCTGAGGCTGTCAGTAGTCCAGAGTTTGATATGGCGGAGATTCCCAGTCACGTTCCCCACGATTTGGTGCATCTTTGCGACTTTCGGAGTGGTTTGGGCAGTTATCCCCATGAGCAGCTAGGTGGACTGCATCAAGGCCCGCGAATTTTTTACTCCCCGATCAGTCACCAGAATCGAGGTGCAAAAAACAAGGGTGCTTGGATTCTCACAAAAGCCGAAGACATTCGTTACGTGCTGCAGCACCCGGAGATCTTTTCTAGTGCCCAGCCCAGAGCCCAGGCGATGGGCGAGACTTGGAAACTCATACCGCTTGAAGTTGACCCACCAGAGCATCTTAACTATCGACAACTACTCAACCCTTTATTTTCCCCGGCGGCAGTGAAGCTGAAACGGGACGCTATTCGTGATCTTGCCGGGGAGCTCATAGCGGGTATGGCGTCCAAAGGTGCGTGTGAATTCGTGTCGGAGTTCAGCGAGATTTATCCAGTGAGTATATTCCTCACATTACTTGGCCTTCCGAGAAGCGACTTGCCCAAATTTCGGTCTTGGGCGGATACTATCGTGCATAGCGCGGCGGGGCGCGGCCCAGCGCTGTTGGAAGTTAAGCAATTCTTGAGTGATCTCATTTCAGAGCGGAGCAAGAGTCCGGGTGAGGATTTAGTGTCTCTGATTACTCAATTTGAAATCGACGGGTCTCCTATTTCTCATGAAGAGATGGTAGGCATCGTCGTTATGCTTTTCATCGGGGGCCTCGATACGGTGGTGGGTTCTCTGGGCTTCCAATTTCGTTTTCTCGCAGAGAATCCTGATCAGCAACAACTGTTGCGCAACAGCCCCGAGTTACTGCCCGATGCGGTAGAGGAATTGTTTCGTGCATTTTCAATTGTCACGACAGCCAGAGTGACAACGCAGGATTATGAGTTCCAGGGAGTGAAATTCAAGAAGGGAGATATGGTGACAGCATCAACAATCCTCTCCACGCGTGACCCTGATGAATTTGCACAACCCCACGATGTTGATTTTTCTCGTAGCCCAAATCGCCATAACGCATTCTCGTTTGGCCCACACCGATGTCTGGGATCTCACTTGGCTCGTCTAGAAGTGACCATAGCTTTGGAGGAATGGTTGGCGCGTATTCCGACTTTTTCAGTTGAAGACGGCGCGAGGATCAACGCTGTGGGGGGGGGTGTGCTCGGTTTGGATTGTTTGCCTCTGAGATGGTGACCATTAACCCGGATGTCGTTATGTTGAGTTGTCCGTATGCATGAGGGTGATCCCACTAATAATGATCTTTTGACAGGGTTGAGCCGGCTTTATATCGATGGCGAATATGTCGAAGCTTCCTATGATGAAGAGCCGGTGATCGACCCCGGAAATGAAGAGATCGTCGGCTACGCCCCAGTGGCAGATCAATTTCATCTCACAACTGCTGTTGCCGCCGCGCGCCACGCCTTCGATCATGGTCCGTGGCCAAGATATTCGCCCCAGGAGCGCGCTCAGGTGTTAATGCGATTCCATGCTGCGCTAGCGGGCCAGCGGGATCGGCTAGCCCACATCCTGATCCGAGAAGCAGGTGTCATTCGGGCTGACGTGTGGTCGCGTCAGATAGATATTCCGCTAAAACATCTGGCTAACAACATTAATATCGCGCTTCAAGATTTTTCACGGCAGGTTTGTCCGGAGGTTGTCACTGCCGGCAAAAGAAAAGTTATTGGAAGTGCGCTGGTGCAACGGGTGCCTGTTGGCGTTGTAGCCGCAGTGTCTGCCTATAATTACCCCACATATTTAAATCTCGCCAAAATAGGGCCGGCTTTGATGGCGGGCAATACAATGATTCTCAAGCCATCGCCGATGACGCCATTTCAGGCCATATTACTTGGGCAGATTGCCTCAGAAGCCGGCTTGCCACGAGGTGTTCTTAATATCGTCAATGGAGGTGCCGAGGTGGGCCAGTTTCTCTGTGCTGATTCCGGCGTTGATCTCATCAGCTTTACGGGTTCAGAGCAGGTCGGAAAAATAATTGCCGAGAACGCGGGCCGTAATCTCAAGCGATGCTTGTTGGAGTTAGGCGGGAAATCGCCTTTGATCGTGCGTTCTGATGCCAATCTCGATGCGGCGGCGGCGATGATCTTACGGGGGTTTACCTCGCACGCGGGGCAGGGATGCGCGATGTTTACCCGAGCTATCGTTCACAATTCGATCAAAAAAAACGTTGTCGATCGCATTTCTGAAATGGCCAGATCGATCGAGATTGGACCGCCTGGTGCGTCCTCAACCGGCATGGGGCCGGTGATTAGCGCTCAGCAGAGACAGAGGGTGGAAGCCTTTGTGCAAAGAGCCTCGGAAGAGCAGTCGCCGCCGGTGTTCGGCGGGTCCAGACCAACGCATTTGACTAAAGGATTTTTCTTTGAGCCTACGCTCTTTGATAACGTCGATAATCGCTCCGAGATTGCGCAGGAGGAAGTTTTTGGTCCAGTGGGAGTGGTTATTGGGTTTGATGACGACGAGGAAGCCATTGCGTTGGCCAACGATTCCAAATACGGATTGCGGGCAGGTGTTATTTCATCTGACAGCGGCAAAGCATTCGAGATGGCCCAATGCTTGAATGCGGGGCAAGTGTTGCTGAATGGCGGTGCGTTGACCTCGCTTTCCGATTCCCCGTTTGGCGGTCTGAAACAATCTGGCTTTGGACGTGAAAATGGGCGCGAGGGGTTTCTGTGCTACACGGAGGTGAGGAGCATCGAGTATCACGCTTAATTACAGAGTGAAAAAGCCGGCCACGCCAAATTCGATTGGGCCGCTATTGGCATTCGGTTTTCAGCCCATGTTGCGGAGTACCCAACAAGCGGGGTGTATTGGAACTCCTTGCAAAAAGCCTTCCATCCATTGGGCTCTGAAAACCAACCTGAAACAAGGGATCTTATGGAACTTCTGAAACTGGATATCCAAGACGCGATAGCGACACTGACTATTAACAGGCCTGATGCAGGCAATGCGCTCGGGCGGGAAGGTGATGGCCTTGCCGCGCAAGCTGTCTGCGCAGAGATTAACGCTGACCACAACGTGCGCTGTGTCATTCTTACCGGTGCCGGTAAGCATTTTTCCGCTGGTGGCGATGTGAAGGCAATGAAGGACCGGACAGGCGCATTCGCTGCCGATGGCGTGGCAATTCGGGACGGCTATCGGAAGAATATTCATCAGTTCATTAACGCAATCATGAGTATCGAAGTGCCCTTGATCGCCGGAGTGAATGGCGCAGCGATAGGGCTTGGCTGTGATGTTGCCTGCCTTGCCGACATCCGCATCGCGTCTGACAAAGCGATTTTTGGGGCAACTTTTTTAAAGCTTGGGTTAGTCCCGGGCGACGGAGGCGCCTGGCTGCTTCCCAGAGTAATAGGTATGAGCAGGGCTTCTGAATTGCTATACACAGGCTCCACTATTTCGGCCGCTACCGCTGAGAACTGGGGATTGGTAAGTCGCGTCGTGCCCCACGAAAATTTAAAGGAGGAGGTAGAGGCTCTGGCAAACGCTATCAGTTGCCAGCCAAGACACGCATTGAGATTTACGAAGAGCTTGATGCGACAAGGACAAACTTCGAGTTACGAAACCATTCTGGAGATGAGCGCCGTATTTCAGGCGGTATCTCATCTTACGGCCGATCACATGGAGGGTGTTACAGCGCTTCTTGAAAAGCGTGCACCTGTGTTCAAGGGTAAATAGAGGAGTGAATGGTGGGGCATCTCGACAGTAAAGTGGCGGTAATCACCGGGGCGGGAGCAGGTCTGGGCCAGAGCTACGCAATGGCCCTTGCCCGAGAGGGTGCGAGCATCGTTGTTAATGATATAGCGACGGGTCAGCATGCCAGTTTTGCTGCCGATGAAACGGTTCAGCTCATCAAAGATCAAGGTGGTAACGCTGTAGAAAGCTACGCGGACATTACTGCGATCGCAGGTGGAGAGTCGCTTCTGGAGACGGCGCTGGATCGTTTTGGACGAGTCGATATTTTGGTAAACAACGCTGGCATTCTCCGTGATTCGTCTCTCGTAAAGATGGAAGAAAACCAGTGGGATGCCGTGATGCAAGTTCACCTGAAGGGGCTCTACAGCGCTACGCGCCCCATTTTTTCCTGGATGAAAGAGAGCGGCGGCGGAGGTGTTATCGTGAACTGCACTTCGACGGTTGGCTTACGGGGTAACTTTGGGCAGACGAATTATGCAGCCGCAAAAAGCGGTGTCATTGGCTTTTCTAGCTCTCTGGCCTTAGAAGGCAAAAAATACGGGATCAGGGTGTGGTGTCTGGGTCCGGCCGCCGCCACATCGATGACCGCACACATGCCCGACGACTACAAAAAGGTTTTCCACATAGACAGGGTGGCGCCGGCTCTGGTTTACATGGTGAGTAATTTATCGGGAGAGCAGACCGGAAAAACCCTCTTGGCCGGGGGCGGCTGGGTTGGAGAGGCGCGTTTTGAAGTGCATTCGGGTTATGTACCCAATGAGAATTTTGACGCACAGGATTTAGCTCGAGCTGTCGCTGAGGGAAAGGTGATGTTCCCCGAACGGAATCCGAGATTTGTCACCGCCTATGGCCCGGTCAATGAGAACAGGGAATAACTGAATGAGTCTTAATTATCCCGAGGTGCTCTCCCTTGAACAAAGGGGCGTCACTTTTTCATATTCTGAGAAAGACACTATTCTCTATGCGCTTGGTGTTGGGTTGGGTGCAAGGTCCGAATGTTATGACGAGCTTAAATTTGTCTACGAAAAAGAGCTGCTTGCGGTTCCGACACTGGCAACAGTCGTGGCTTGGGGGGCGGGAGTCAGTACTCAACAGCTCGGTGTTAACTATCAAAAGGTCCTGCATGGGGAAGAAGAGACCATTCTTCATACTCCCATGCCGGTCGCCGCCAAATTAGTTGCCGATAGTGGCGTGGTCGAGGTCTACGACAAGGGCGCAGATAAGGGCGCGTTAGTGGTAAGGCAGACTAACCTGAGCGATGCAACCAGTGGCGACCTCATTGCAACGATCAACCGCACAATTTTCGCCAGAGGCGATGGAGGCTGTGGAGGTGTGAGTGCCGCTGCCCCCCAGCCCCATTCGCCACCCGAGCGCCTCTCTGACGCTCAGGTTGAATATTCGACCTCCTGTAATCAGGCTTTGTTGTATCGACTGTCAGGAGACAAAAATCCATTGCATGTGGATTACGACGTTGCGAAGTCGGCGGGCTTCGATAGGCCGATTTTGCACGGTTTATGCACATACGGAATCACCTGCAGAGCAGTCATGGAGGCTTTCCTCGACTACGATCCCCAGCCCATTGCGAGGCACGCCGCTCGCTTTTCAGCACCCGTCTTCCCCGGAGAAACCCTGCTGATCGATTTATGGAAAGAGGGACTCGAGATCTCTTTTGAGGCCAAGGTCAAAGAGCGAGACGTGATGGTAATAAGGAATGGACGAGCCTTGCTGAGGGATTAATTCGGGGCCGCTACTCATAAAAATCTGGTGCGTATCTGCGGCCTTTATTTTGCACAGGGTCGTGTTGTATCCAAAGCTCTGCGTTGGCGTCCCGAGTCATCTCAATCAGTTGACCCAATGCCGCGTTGTGCTCAACCGAATCGGCATTGGTTGGCGTTTCGGCGGGTGTGCTGAGCTCTTCCAAAAAATGGATAGCGTCGCCGCTGATGACAATGGACCCATACTGTTTAAGGTGAACCAGCAGTGATTGGTGTCCTGGCGTATGCCCCGGTGTTCTCACAATCCTGACCTTGCCATCTCCAAAAACATCCAGGTCATTGTCCAGAAGAATCAGTTGTGTGAAGTCATCCAGTTGGGAATGAAATTTTTTGTTGTAGCCGATGTCATTTGGTCCCGCCTGTCTTGCTGCATTCCACTCATCTCTTTGTATAAGAGTCTTTACATTGACGAAGTATTCCAAATTGCCAATGTGATCAAAGTGAAGGTGAGAAAGCGCCAGATAATCGATTTTCCGCGGGGGATAATTGAGCGCTGAAAGTTGATCAAGTAATTTGGATTTCAGAGAGAATTTCACGCCGTATTCAGTTTGGACGGGCGTCGAAGGCGTCATGTCTGCCAAACCCGCATCCCACAGCAGGGACCGGCCTTTATGGATTATCAAAAAACAGGGGTTCGCTTGTGCTGGCACGGCCACCGCGCTCTCTGAAAACCCATAAAAAGTCTGGAAGCCCTGCCAGTCCTCCATGTCCATATATCCGCAATCCAGCACGTATAATCTGGTGCCTTCATCACCGGTCACACCCACCATGGGCCAAACAGCAACCGTGCTTACCAATACAAGCCTAGCTGCATAGGCGAATTTACCAAGGATCGTGTTCACATCGATTTTGGAATTTTCATAAATCTAGACCAGATTTTATCGAAGAATCTGTCAGTTAATAGCGCCTTTAGTACCAGCATAATTTTTGCATTTGTCGGCACGACATACCGTGGCTTCGGATTGTCGCTTGAACAAACTTTAAGAATTAAATCGGACACCACTTTTGGTTGGGCCTCTAGGGAGGCGGCACCCTCAAAAAAAGAATTTGCTGCTGTTGCAATCGCGCTATATGGCCCGTTTCCCGATGTTTTTTGGATTGAGGACATTACGTTTTCTCGCCACTCTGACTTAATGCCACCGGGTTCAAGCAATACTACGTGGATACCGAAGGGGCGGAGTTCATTGCGGGTGCAGTCTGCCAAGCCCTCGAGCGCATACTTACTGGCCTGATACCATCCACCTAGAACAGACCAAAGCTTTCCTCCGACAGAACCCATATGGATGATGGTTCCGCTACGGTTGCTTCGCATACTGGGGAGCACAGCATTGGTCATCGCAGCGAGGCCGAAAAGATTGACCTCAAACTGTCTTCTGGCCTCCTCAATATCCACATCTTCAACGGCGCCATAAGATCCGTACCCGGCGTTGTTGATAAGGATGTCAATTTTCTTCTCTTGTTCGAGAACCCCTTGGACAAAAGAGGCAATACTTGCTGCTGACGTCACGTCTAATTCGGAGATGTTAATGCCAGCCGCCTCGAGTTCGCGCATTCTGTCGACGCGCCGTGCGCCTGCATATACAGCGTAGCCGGCAGAAGCCATGCGCATGGCGATGTCAGCGCCGATTCCGGAGGAGGCACCAGTAATCAGGGCAACTTTCTTATTCGTATCCATAGTCAATCTTCCTCAACCAGAATGATCATTTCCGGACAGGCGCGCGCGCCTCTCGCTGCTTTTTCTTCGAGTGCTTCTGGAACGGTTATCTTCTCCGTCGTATTGAAACCGTTGTCATCAAGTGAGAACACTTCGGGCGCGACAGCGGCACATCTGGCATGTCCGACACAACGTTCTACTTCAATTTTGATTTTCACTGCGACTTTCCTCCGCCAATTTTTGCCTAAAATGGCGCTTTAGGTGAGTTGAGGCCCCTTACTGCGGTAGTGTGGATTTGGGGCGAGCACTGCTTTCATTTCATCGATTGTTAAATTTAGGTTTTCGCTTTTCCTTGAAGGCCTTCACTCCCTCTTTGTAGTCTTCGGAAAGACCGCATTCCTTTTGAATATCCCTTTCCAGATCCAACGCCGCGTCAAGTGTAGAGGTCAACGCCGCGCGTATCGCCTTTTTCGCGCTGGCCAAACCATAGGTGGGTGATGACGCCAACCGTGTCACGACGCTGTCAAGTTGAGCCGTAAACTCGTCGTCGGGGACCGCTGCCCAAATCAAACCTATTTGCTGTGCTTCCTCAGCCGTGAATGACTCTGCCAGCAAAGTGAAGCCTAGAGCCCTCGCCAGACCTATTCTTCTGGACATATGCCAGGTTCCACCAGCGTCCGGTATGAGCCCGATTTTCGAAAATGATTGCACGAATTTTGCTGAGACCTTGGCGATCACGATGTCGCAAGCAAGGGCAATATTAACTCCCGCCCCCGCGGCTACGCCGTTGACGCCACACACAACCGGCGCAGGTAGGCTTACGAGCTTCCTTACCAGCGGGTTATAAAAAGTCTCGGGCCCAATACTGAGGTCGAGAGGCCCGGCGTTAACGTCTCGGTCACCAAGATCCTGCCCGGCGCAGAATCCACGACCAGCGCCAGTTATCAATAGCACCCGGGCTTCCTCTACCCTTATCGAATCTAGCGCGTGCAGGATCTCATCTTTCATTTCGTCGTTGAGAGCGTTGAGCTGATCCGGGCGATTCAATATCAGTCGGCATACGCCTTTAGCCTGCTGAAATTGTATGTTGTGATAGGAGGTGGACATTGGCTTAAGTAGCTGGGGTGGGTAGCGAAAGGAGCCTTGCCCGCTGATGCCTGAGATCACCCCACAGCTGGTCCATGACATGTGCGCGTTTGAGAAAATGGTGGGCATTGGCTTCTGCAGTAAAGCCAAAGGCCCCGTGGATCTGAATATTGGATGCCGCATTCTGGAGCGCTGCATCAACGCTGGTGATTTTGCTGGATATTGCTTGAAAGTCCTTGTCGTCTCGATCTTCCGCGACAACCAGCGCGGAAAAAAGGCATTGAGACTGCGCCGCTTCACTGCGAATCGCCATCTCGGCACACAAGTGTTTCACCGCCTGAAAGGAGCCGATGGGTTTCCCGAACTGTTCTCTTATCTTGGCGTATTCGACCGCCATGCTCTGGGTTGTTGCGGCGATGCCGGTTGCATAAGCCGAGGCCAGTAAAATCGCGCGGGTGTGCAATGCATCATCACTTGCATCTATCCAAAGGGCAGGTCGCGATGCAGGAAGTTGGCTTCTTTCCAGAGTGAGAATTGCATCCATGGGTTTCACAGATTTTCGTTCGACGAACTGGTCAGCTGTAATTAGCGCCGCCCCCTGCTCATTCATTAACAAAATAAGATCCGCTTTGCTCGCCTCGAACAGGTGAAATGCTCCAGCGCACGCGGTCTCACTCATTTGAACAGGGGTGTGCAGGCTACTTGCGACGCCTATGATTAGCGAACCCGATAAGATTTGCCGACACATCGTGTCGTCGCCTCCGAGAGCGGCGATTCGCGCGCCCAGCGTCAGACCAAAAACGCCGACGGACAAGAGTTGATTGCCAAACTCTCTGTAGACAAGCACCTCCTCGGCGGCGCTCAGTCCGACACCGCCGAAACTGTCGCTAATGCCGAGGCCCAAGAAACCCAGATCGCCCAGAATGGGCCACAGACGATCATCTTCGTTTCCCACTTCGCCGTGTTCACGAAACCGATCGATCGGTGCTTTCTCTCTGAGAAGGCCACTCAGAGTATCCAGAATCTGTTGCTGTTGTGAGTCAGGTAGTAAATTCATAATCCGGCTACGTCATTTGGGGAGGCCCAGAACTCGCTCCCCAATAATATTTCTTTGGATTTGTGACGTTCCCGCGGCGATAGTGGTGGAGAAAGTTCTCAGATAAAAGTAAACCCAGTCGTCTTCGTCCGGGTTTTCCAATGCCTCCGGGCCAATGATGTCCAAGGCCAAGCGACGAACTTTTTGCTGCACTTGTCCCACCATGGCGCGCATTAATGAGCTTTCGGCGCCAGGGTTCCCCGCTTTTGCTCTGGATACGGTCATGTAAGTCATGGCGCGAGCAGCAGCCATGTCAGCCCTCAATTGAGCGAGGCGCGATCCAATCTCGTCAGTGTGCAGATTTTCCGAGCCAAATCGCTTCTTGGCGCGCGTTATCATCTCTTCAACCAGGTGCGCGTAGCGAATTTGATCTTTTATCTGTGCGGTTCCGCGCTCAAAACCTAGAGTAGACATTGCAATTTTCCAGCCGTTGTTTAGTCCGCCGACTACGTTGGCCAGTGGGATCCTCGCCTCGTCGTAAAAGCACTGTACAAAGTGGGGTAGGTTGGGGGCGGTCATGATGTTGATGGGTCGTAGCTCCAGACCGGCAACTTTCATATCAAAAATAACCCAGCTGATCCCTTTGTGCTTAGGGGCGTCTGGATCTGTGCGGACAAGTAGTTCTTGCATGTCGCTGAGGTGTCCGTGGCTTGTCCAAATTTTGCTCCCGGTGATGACTAGTTCATCACCGTCGATTTCGGCTCTCGTTGAGAGACTCGCCAGGTCGGAGCCTGAATTGGGCTCGGAGAAGCCCTGACACCAGATGCTCTCGCCCGAGAGGACGGGTTTGAGGTATTTTCGTTTTTGGTGCTCATCACCGTGACTAACGATCGTCGGACCAGCATGATTCAGGCCGACAAAACACAAATGATTGTCGGGCGCTCCCGCGCGGGCGTACTCCTCATACCAAATGAGCTGTCGAGTTAAATCTAGTCCCAAGCCACCGTACTCAGTGGGCCAGGAGATCCCGGCCCATCCGGCATCGAATTGGGTCTTTTGCCAAGCCGTGTCGAAGGTGCGCATTTCTTCGCCATGATGCGGCCTGCGACCGGCAGGGATATTGTCGCGCAGCCAGTCTCTGGCCATCTCTCTAAATTGTTGATCTTCAGCACTAAAATGCAGATCCATGGTGCGACACCTTTCCAGTCATCGAGGCCTGAGATGGCCCGGCGCGCCAAAAACGCTACTGTTGACTTGCCCGAGCCATAAAACTGACATATAGTCAGTTATAAATCAAGTATTTGCTGGCCCTCCAAAACAGGGTTGGTGCTTCTGAAATCCGGAGACATTTTATGACGTCTAGCCTAAATGACTTGGTCCTGGTGAGTGTGGATGACCACGTGATCGAGCCGGCCGATATGTTCGATAAGCACATGCCAGATAAGTTCAAGGATCGTGCCCCAAAGATCGTGAAAGGAACAGCCGGTGCCCATCACTGGTTGGTGGAGGGAAAGAAGGCGCCGGGCTTGGGGCTGAACGCTGTGGCTGGACGACCAAAAGAGGAGTTCGGCTTTGAACCTGTCGCATTCGATCATGTCAGGAAAGGTTGTTACGACGTCGATGCGCGCATCGATGATATGAATGCCAATGGTGTCGTTGGGTCAATGTGCTTTCCCTCCTTCCCTGGGTTTGCCGGCGCCAGATTTCAAAATCCTCAAGACAAGGACTTGGGACTTGCAACCATTCAGGCTTACAACGACTGGCACATTCACGAATGGTGTGGAAAATATCCAGGGAGATTCATTCCGCTTGCCCTGTTGCCGCTGTGGGATCCAGGCCTGGCAGCCAGCGAAATTAAGCGTGTGGCCGATTTGGGTGTTCATGCTGTGGCTTTCCCCGAAAATCCCAGTTTGATTGATCTACCAAGTTTGCACTCCGAAAGCTGGGATCCGGTGTGGGCGGCTTGCGCGGATGACGGCGTCGTGCTGAGTGTTCACATTGGCTCTGCGGGAAACCCTCCATATCCATCGGATGAATCACCGATAGACGCTTGGATCACTTCGATGCCAATGTCCATCGCCGGTGCCGCGGCCGACTGGACCTTCGCCGCATTCTGGGAGAAGTATCCCTCGTTACGTATGGCCCTGTCAGAGGGAGGTATAGGATGGGTGCCTTACTTCATCGAGCGGGCGGATTTTACACAGGCACATCACAGCAAGTGGACTCGCTGTGACCTCGGTGGCAAGAAGCCGTCAGATGTCTTTAAAAAACACATTATCACTTGTTTTATTGACGATGCGTTTGGGATCGAGAATCGCCATTCTGTTGGGATCGATATGATCACTTGGGAGTGCGATTATCCGCACTCCGACACGGTGTGGCCGCACTGCCCAGAAGTTTTGTGGGAGACGGTGAAGAGAATTCCTGCCGATGAGATAGATAAGATTACTCATCTCAATGCTATGCGTGAGTTCTCCTTTGATCCTTTTTCTGCGCTGGGTGGAAGAGAAAATTGCACCGTGGGGGCGTTAAGAAAACTTGCAAGTCATGTTGACGTGACGCCCAAGTCGTTGGGGGGTCTTGCTCCGACGCGAGATTCCTCCGGACCGGTTACCTCGGCGGATATCACGAGAATTCTATCTCACATATGAGACATCCGAGACATGAAGGGCACGACGGTTGAGTAGTGATGCGCTGAAGGCGGCGACCCAGTTCGTCGCGCTCAATGAGAAAAGTGAGCCTTATCTGGTCGGTTCGCGATGTGAGGCCTGTGATCAGTTATTTCCCGGGCTGAGACAGCATTGCGCGGGATGTTACTCGCGCGATTGCATGAAACAGATCGATTTAGGAACGCACGGCAGCCTCTACAGCTATACCGTTGTCCATAGGAGCTACAAAGGTGTTTCTGTGCCGTTTGTTTCTGCCGTGGTAGACATGGACGGGGGCGGTTCAATAAAGGGGACTATGCTGAACGTGCCGCCAGACCCCGATGAGTTAACCTTTGGCATGCCCCTCTCGGTTGTTTTCCGATGTGCGAGTTGTATCAATCCCGAGGCAGAGGGTTATGTCTCGCATTTCTTTACTCCAGCATTGGATGCATAGGTATGTCAGATAGGGTTTACGTCATTGGTGCGGACATGATCCGTTTTGGCAGATTTGAAGACGAAACCCCTCCCTCGCTGGCCGCCAAAGCCAGCCTGTTGGCACTCGATGACTGCAATGTGGGTATTCAGGATATCCAGGCTGTTTACAGCGGCAATTGTGGGGAGACCATGGTCGGGCAAAGAATGCTCCAGATCATTGGTCAAACCGGGGTCCCTGTGGCGAACGTGACAAACGCTTGCGCCACAGGTGCTACCGCTTTTCGCGAGGCGTGGATGGCCATACGCGCAGGGGTGTGCGATTTGGCGTTGGCGGTGGGCTCAGAAAAGATGGCGAAGGGCGTCCTAGTGCGAAAAAACAGGGCGGGCGATGCGGTCCCCAGGGAAGGTCTGGTAGGGTCCGAAACGATGCCGGCGGTATTTGCAGAGATGGGTATGGAGCACGCGAGACGCTTCGGCACGACGCTTGAGCAGTTCGCCATGGTCTCGGTGAAAAATCATTTTCACAGCACCATGAACCCCAAGGCGATGTATCAAAAAGAAACGCCCTTGGAGGAGGTGCTGGGTTCAGAAATGATCGCTTACCCCAATACCAAGCTGATGTGCTCGGTGAATGTTGATGGCTCGGCTGCCGCAGTATTGTGCAGCGAAAAGAAAATGAAGTCTTTGGGGCTCAGCAAGCGGGCTGTGCTTGTGAAAGCTTCTGCCCTTGCGAGCGATCCATTTACGCCGAGAAACACCGTTATGCCGGATCTCAACGCTGTTACGCAATTGGCAGCCAATGCTGCCTATGAGTCCGGGGGTATAGGGCCTGATGATATTGATCTGGTAGAGCTTCATGACTGCTTCGCCACCGCGGAAATATGTCATTACGAAAATCTGCAGTTATGCGCAGCAGGAGAGGGAGCTAACCTGCTGCAGAGTGGCGCCACTACCTTGGGTGGGAAAATACCTGTCAACGTATCGGGGGGCTTGTTATCCAAAGGGCATCCGCTAGGCGCGACGGGGATTGCCAATGTTTGTGAGGTCGTCATGCAGCTCAGGGGCGAGGCGGGTGCGCGTCAGGTTGAGAACGCCAGGGTTGGCATGACCCATGTCGTTGGTCTGGGAAGTGCTTGTGCTGTCCATATTTTGGAGCGAATCTAAGGGCGTGGAGACAGATGTGATGAACCCGAGGGCACAAGTGATTAAACGCCAACTACAAACCGACGGTGGTCACAAATAAGCTATGACGACACCCGACCAAATCGGTCAAGCCACAGAACGCGGCGCCTATAAGTGGTACGTGTTAATACTCCTGGTTTTAATCTATATCTTTGGTGCTGTAGACCGCGGCGTTATCGCGGTGGTGGCTGAATCACTGCGAGAGGCCTTTGATCTGACTGACTCACAGATTGGTGCTTTGGGCGGCTTGGCGTATTCACTGCCATACGCTTTATTCGTTTTGCCGATGGGTTGGGCAGTGGACAGGTTCAATAGAACAACTCTGCTTAGTGCCACGGTTACAATCTGGAGCTGTTGCACAGCGCTCTGCGCTTTCGCAGGTAGCTTCACCAGTCTTTTCGCTGCGCGCGTGTTGATAGGTGCATCAGAGGCTCCAGCCTCGCCCGCGAGCCTATCTATCATCGCCGACACCTTTCCCCGAACGCGGAGAAGTACCGCGGTTGGCATTTATTATTCTGGTGCTGCCGTAGGTCAGCTCTTCATTTTTTTATTGGGAGGCTGGCTATTACTGCATGTGGGCTGGAGGGAGGTATTTCTGGTCGCGGGCATTCCCGGCCTGTTTCTCGCCGGATTACTGTTTTTTACAACTCGAGAGCCGGTTAGGGGCGCGTTTGATCTCGACGCATCTGACGCGCCAGCGATTTCTGGTACCGAAACCGCCAAGAGATCGACCAGAGAAACGGTAACCGAAATTTTTACGACAGCCTCTCTGCGCAATGCATTATTGGCAAATACGTTTGCCACCGGGGTTCAGTACTCCCTCATGGTATGGCTTGTTTCTTTTCTGGTGCGAATACACGGGCTCTCGATCTCGGAGGCGGCGATTTGGGTTGGGGCTGGAGTCGGCGTGTCGCAGTCGATAGGCTCGTTGCTGGTAGGTCCTTTCGCTGATCGGTTCTCGGCAGGCGACGTATCTAGACTGGCAATCATTCCAACAGTAGGTACGGGGCTGGCGCTGGTGGCAGGAGTTATCCTGGTGCTTTCAACGCACTTCTATGTGCTGGTAGCGTCGCTAATTCTGGTCGGGTTGTTTGCCGGTTTTTTTGTCGCCTCGGGGTATTCGCTGATTCTCTCACTGGCGGCACCCGATACCCGAGGCACCACCATGGCCTCGGCCAAGCTACTCTCTGTCCTGTTCGGCGGTGGACTGATTCCCCTAATGACGGGTGCTATCAGTGACTTTGTCGGTGGTGAGGAATCGCTACGCCCTGCGGTGCTTGCCACGGTGATGCTTTATGCGCTCGCTACGTTCTTCTTTGCGCGGTCACGAAGCGCCTGTCTGGAGAACGAGTCAGCCAGTGGTTAAAAGTGGGTGCCACCATCGACATTAATTGTGGCGCCAGTGATGTAAGCACTGCGTTTCGACAACAAAAAAGCGATAAGCTCGGCAACCTCTTGGGGTTGTCCCACTCTTTGCAGACTGACGTCTATTCCCAGGTTTTTCAGATCCGCTCGCTCGGCGGCCTGGCGGTCGAGTGTAGTTTGCTTCATCAGGGCGTCAATTCTGATTTGCGTGCGCTCAGTCTCAGTGACGCCCGGACAGACACAGTTGGCACGAATGCCGTGAGCACCATAGGTGAGACTGATATTCTTAGTGATATTCACGATGCTCGCTTTGCAGGCGGTGTAAGGAAATAAATAAGGCTTCGGTGAGCGCACCGAGAATGCACCCATCGTCACAATTGAGCCAATACCATGCGCTAAAAAATGAGGAATGATGGCTCTGCAGCATCGCACCGTACCCATGACGAGGCTATCGAAAGCTGCCTGCCAGTCTTGGTCCGAACTTTCCAGCAGGTCGCCGTACTGGCGCTCGGCATTTGTAGTCACCAAGCCATGTACTTGGCCAAGCGCAGAGGCGGCTGCACTGATTGCTTCGGCTATTTGGCTTTCATGCGTGGCGTCTCCGATGAAGCTATGCGCCGCTACGTGATATTTTTTCGACAGCTCGGCGGTGGTTTCGCTGGCGTCCCGGCGACTGATTATCGCCACCTTGGCCCCATTAGCGGCGAGAAGACTCGCGAGAGATCGACCGATGCCACGAGACCCGCCTACAAGGATGAAGCCGTGATTGCGGATGCCCAGATCCATGTGCCTATCCGATTTTTCCCATGGCACTGAATATGAACCCTAAGTCAGGCTCACTTTCGAGATTAAAAATACCCTCGATCAGCGCGTTGGCTTCCTGATCGGGCAGGATTCTCGCTGTGAGAGCCCGGAACTTTTCCGTGATGTCTTCATCCGATGCGGGGAGTGAGGGAAATCCTCTGGGGCCTATTTGAGAATGCGTGAACTGTGAACCGTCTTTTAACTTGATCGAAACGCGGGCAAATAGCTCATCTGCGCCATCGGGCGTAGCCTCCGCTAGGGGTATGACCTTATGAGCGATTTCGACCACGCGCGGATCCTGCCAGAGCGCAGGGTCGAGAAAATCGTCGATGCGTGAGTTTCCGGTAATCAATTTTAGGGCGATAGCGAATGCTAGGCTGAACTGCGCGCTGATGGCGTCGACAGGCGTGATAATTGCCGCGCCGTGCGGGATCGCCCAATCGATAAGTCCCACCTCAATTTTTTGAATGTCTTTGGCTATTACATCGTGTTGATCACAGATAACAGCTACACAATCAATTGCGGCGTGTAATGTACCTGCACAGGGATGCAGTTTGAACATGGTGTTTAGAATGTGAAAAGAATCGAGCGGATATTTGTCGACCTGGGCCGCTCGGCCGGCACTAAAGAGGGAGTGAATTCCGCGTTTGCCCTCAAAGATTGTGCGCGGACCGGTCAAACCGGACTCGGCCAGAATTGCCGCCTCTACGCCTGCCCGAGAGGCCAGCCCGGCATGGAATCGTTTTATTTCCCCGCCACTTTGGTCATATTCCATTGTGCCTGAAGCATCGCTGGCCGCGATCGCGAGCGCGTTGGCGATTTCGGTTGAGGATAATCCTAATATTTTGCCTGCGGCCGCCGCAGCGCCAAACACGCCGCCGATTTTGGTCCCATGCCAGCCCAATTCGAGCGTACGACGATGGATTGGGCCAACTGAAAGGATCATGGACTGGTAGCCCGCTACCAGCGCGGTAATGAACTGAGCGCCATCCACCGCTTTGCCTTCCGCACACGCTAACGACGCGGGAATAACGCAAACACCCGGGTGGCCTCCATGGAGGTGACTATCGTCAAACTCGCAGCTGTGCCCGTAGGTCCCATTAGCCAACGCTGCGTAGGGGATGGAGGTTCTTCTTCCGCCTATAATGCTTGCTCCATGAATGCCCTCATGCAAGGCAAGTAAGGCCTCAACCGGGTACGTTTGTGGTAGAGATTTACCGCGCATTGCCACGCCAAGAAAGTCCAACAGGCATAACTTCGCGATGCGTATTACCTTTGTCGGTAATTCCTCAAATCTCAATTGGGTAATCCAGTCAGCCTGAATTTCCGCGAAGGTCTTTTGAGTTGTCGTCAGACTTTCCATGATTGACTCTGGTCTTGTTGGTTTTCCATGGACGTTGTCTTAAAACGCCGCGCCAAAATTGGGTGTGTCTGCGGATGATAGACCGCTTGTGAAAAGCATACTATAAAAAATGACTATACGTCAGTTATAATGGTGATTTGGTGGAACCACGAGTGAGTCGGCAATTGAGTTTTCTGGGATTCGATCGGCAGACTCTGAGCGACAATGAGGACTTAGCGTAGTGAAGCATTCTGAAGATGCTGTAAACAGAGATTTTCAGCGTCATATAGAAAACGTGTTGAAGATATCGCCAGGCACCATCGCCATAACCGCTTGCAATGTTGCATTAACATGGGGCGAGATAGCGGAAAGCGCCGGCAGGGTGCGCGCAGCGCTCGACGCGCATGGCATTAGCGAATTTGCCCCCGTCGGTTGGGCCGCAGCAAATACGCCGGGGGCAGTCATGGCGTTTGTGGGTATCGTCTTGAGCGGTCGTATGGTGGTGCCGTTACGTC
Organism: Luminiphilus sp.; assembly: GCA_029242325.1. Lineage (GTDB taxonomy): Bacteria > Pseudomonadota > Gammaproteobacteria > Pseudomonadales > Halieaceae > Luminiphilus. The sequence goes on along the minus strand of JAQWUD010000008.1, from coordinate 12,522 downwards.
CGAGCACAATGGGCAAAAGTTTTGCGGATGACATCGAGCAACAAATGCTTGAGGCAGTGGTGGCGAGCGTTCACGACTGGAAGAGCACTGAAGCAGTTGAGAATGCGCGGGCTGCAGGTTCGGTCGGTTTCGTGATGAGTGATGATCAGCGCCTCGTAGAGACAGTTCCCACACTGGACATGTTGGGTAGTGGCCCTTTCAGGGCGGAGGAGCCGGAGCTGATTCTTGAGCGGCTGACCAGTGGGACTACCGGCTCACCGAAAAGAATCTCAGTAGCGAGAGCCTCTATCATTGCCTCGCTTCGGCTGGGCGATCAAAATAAAGGAGAAGCAGACCCCAGTGTCATGCTGAAATCCTCTCCAGCGCTACTTTTTAAGCCATTCAGCCATGCTGGTGGTTTGTTTGGTCTGTTGCTGGCGTTGTATCAGGCTCGGCCCATAGTTCTGTTCGAGAAGTTTGTTGTTGATGACTGGGTTTCGGCAGTCGCACTACATAAACCGAAGGTGGCGAGCCTTGTACCCGCGATGATTCAAATGATACTCGACACCGAGCCCGAGCCAGACGCATTGGCCAGTTTGAGAGCGATCAGATCTGGTACCGCACCGCTGGACCCTAACCTGCAATCGCAATTTGAGGCGCGTTATGGCATCCCGATACTGGTGGATTATGGCGCCGCCGAATTTGTGGGAGGGCTTGCGGGGTGGACTTTGGAAGATCACAGGAAGTACGCAGCAGAAAAACAAGGAAGTGTCGGCAAGGTAAAACGGGGAGTGGAGCTGCGAGTTGTTAACTCGAAGACTTTTGCGCCCACGCCCACCAATTCGGTTGGCCTTGTTGAGGTGAAATCTGAGCGTTTTGGAGCTGATTGGATACGCACCAACGATCTGGCTCGATTTGATCAGGATGGATTTTTGTTTCTGGAAGGCAGGGCTGATCAGGCCATCAATCGCGGTGGGTTCAAAATTCAGCCGGAGGAGGTGGAAAAGCAACTGAAGCTGCACCCGGACGTGGTTGAAGCGGCAGTTTTGGGTAAGCCCGACAAGCGATTGGGGCAAGTGCCCGTCGCTGTGCTCGAGACTGCGAAGGGCGCGGGCGCGCCTACGCCAGAGAGTTTAGATACCTTGGTTCGGGCAAAGTTACCGGCTTACATGGTACCCACCGAGTATCATTCACTGGCATCGTTACCTCGTACCAACTCGATGAAGGTAAGTCGAGCAGAGCTTCGTAAGTTGATGAAGTTCTGAAAAATCAGTGAGCAGATCCAGCAAATCCACGTTGACTGCGGCAGTCTTGTCAAGTGCCCTGTTAATGCATCTATCAGACACCTATGCCTTGGCAACAATTCTTCCCGTATTGGCGCAAGAATTTGGGGTTAGTCCGGTACGGTTGAAGCCGTTGCTAACGGTTTATCTTTTTGTGGCAGCGATGATGATCCCAATAAGCGGCTGGCTGGCCGATCGCTGGGGAGCTCTGCGTGTTTTTCGACTCTCTATCGCCAGCTTCCTGTTGGGCTCTGTTTTCTGCGCAATCTCTGATAATCAATACGAATTGATTCTTTCTCGTGCGGTGCAGGGCCTTGGAGGCGGGGTTATGGTCCCTGTCGCCAGGCTAATTACGGTGCGCGGCTCTTCCAAGTCCGATTTGGTTCGCACGATGAATTGGTTTACTGCGCCCGCGATCTTCGGGCCTATGCTCGGCCCACCTCTCGCGGGTTTTCTGGTGGAGAATGTGAGCTGGCATTGGGTGTTTTTGATGAATGTGCCCATCGGTATTGCTGCTTTGGGTTGGACGCTGGTGTCACTGCGAGAGGTTGACTACCCAAAGCCCGGAAAATTAGACACCGTTGGCGTGATGCTGCTGAGCTTGGCGTTACTGGCAGTAATGTTTGCAGCCAATGTCATTGGTGCTTCTGAAGTTTCGGTGCTCACTATCACTTTTCTGCTCGCGCTGGCGGTGGTATTGAGTTTTTGGGCGGTGAAATTTTGCCTCAGATCCGCCAATCCAGTACTCAATTTTCGCTTGTTCAAACTGAACAGCTTCCGAGCCGCGCTCTTAGGTGGTGCGCTGCTTAGAATGAGTCTTGGTGCTACCCCTTTCTTGCTGCCAATCATGCTCCAAAATACAATGGGCTGGTCTCCGTCACAAGGCGGCACGGTTTTGTTTTGGGCCGCGCTTGGTGCTTTGGCCGGTCGTTTTTTCGCGTCGAGAAGTATCGATACCTTTGGCTTTAGAGGCGTGCTCATCTCCAGTGGTTTGGTGGCCAGCTGTTTGGTGATGGTGCCCGGCTTTTATTCGCCACACACGGCGAGTCTCTTCATTTTTTCTATCGCGGTCTCAACAAATTTTATGTTCACTATCCACTATGCGGCGGCAAACGTTCTGGTATTCGCCGAGGTGGCTGATGACATGATAAACCCAGCCTCGACTTTGAGTGTGGTGGCGCAGCAGATATCACTGAGTCTGGGAATCAGTTTGGGCGCGATGGCGTTGCTTTTCTCGGCGCATCAGTCGGGCGGAGAGCTAAGTTCCGCATCCTTTAGATTGCCTTTTTTGGTGCTTGGAGGGGTCGGGCTTTTCGCGATTCCTTTTTACGCGGCGCTTCACTCTGGGGTGGGCGATGATATGAAGAGAGATGTCCGCTAGGTCGCGCCGGCCTCGCCGCATCGGTTGCCGGCATCATAACTCGCGATAGTAGTCCCCTATGCCCGCTATGTCTGTCCAGCCGCCATTGGATGCGTGTCCGCCGTCGGCAAAAATGATGCTGCCATTGATAAAGCTGGCGCTTGGTGAGGCGAGAAATACCGCCATTGCGGCTACTTCGTCGGCTTCCCCAGCACGGCCACTCGGGACATAGGTATTGTAAGCATCAACGAGGTCTGCATCCCATATCATTTGCGCCAGCGGCGTTCGCACCAAGCCAGGGGCGAGCCCTATGACTCTGATTCCCAGATCTCGGAATTCATTTGCTGCGACTTTAACAAGCTGATTGGCCCCTGCTTTTGCGCTCGAGTAGTGTGACAAACCAGTGGCGGCCAGTGATGCTGTCACAGACGTCATATTGATGATGACACCGCCTTCCCCGTGAGACTTCATGGCCCGGGCCTCATGCTTGAGTGCCAAAAACAAACCCTTCAGGTTGAGGGCCAAAGTATCGTCCCATTCCTCAGCATCAATCTCGAGTATAGGCTTGGGTACAGAGGCGCCGGCGCAATTGATGCCAATATCGATACGGTCGAATTTCTCTTCACCTAAAGCGATCAAGTTGATGACGTCTTCTTCAAGTGTTACGTCGCATCGCGCAGCTAGAGCGGATGCACCCAATTCTTGCTGAAGTGATGACAGCCCTGATTCGTTCACGTCACCAACAATGACTTTTGCCCCCGCTGCCACAAACGCCTGGGCGATAGCGCGGCCCATACCGGAGGCGCCGCCGGTGATTACTGCGACCTTGTTGTGAAGGACATTATTTGTAGTCATTTCTTGCCTCTATTGGGAGATCTATCGCCGCGTGTTTGCTGACAGTTATCTTTTTTTAAGTTCTACATCCGTAGTTTCTCGGTCCCAGGTGTTCGGTGTACGCCCCTCGTCACGCAGCTGGTATTTAAGCACGCGACCAAATGGGTTTCTGGGCAGCGACTCCCGGAACTCAATGAACCGGGGGACTGCGAAGTATGGGAGCTGATCGATACACCAACGACAGAGGCTTTCCTCATCAAGCGTTGATCCAGATGCTATGACGGCGGTGACTTTAACCTCGTCCTCGGAGTCGGTTTTCACCGCATGAACAGCGACTTGATCAATTTCGGGATGTGTATTAATTGTGGTTTCCAGTTCGAAGCTCGATATGTTTTCTCCCCTTCGCCTGAGATAGTCTTTCTTGCGATCGACGAAATAGAAAAAATTATCCTCGTCGAGTCGTCCGATGTCCCCTGTATGTAGCCACAAATTTTTCAGTATGCTGAGTGTGTCTGCTGGTCGGTTCCAGTAGCCGCTGAATATAATGTCCGGATGCCGCGGCCTCACAATGATCTCTCCTGGCTGGCCCGCCGGGAGCTCATTGTCATTCTCATCGACGACCCGCAGATCGAAATCCTCATTGACTCTTCCTGATGATCCGGGTGGAGCATCTAATCCATCGGGCAAAGAGGTGACTCTCGCTGCTTCTGTCAGCCCGTAGCCATTTGATCCCGTGAACTTCACCCCAAAACGTCTCTTCCAGGTCTCCTGAAGGTCAGGTGGAAATGGCGCGCCGCGCACCGCTTTCAATTTTCCGAAGTAGCGCAGCGAGGCGTCGTTATCGGGCGCTTCCGCGATAAAGTTCAACATTGCGCCCAAAAGGTTGACGACAGTAGCCCCGCTACGCTCCACGTCATGCCAAAACTGTGACACCGAAAACCTTGGGAAAATAGCCACAGTAGCGCCAACCATTAAGCAAGAAAGGATCGAACCGGCCGTGGCGTTCATGTGAAACAAGGGGAGAGGCGTCCAGTTGATATCGCCGGCAGCTCGATTTTCCCGTTTAAGAATTTGACGAGCCAGGTTACAGGCGTAGTTATGACTGATCATGCAACCTTTGGAGGGCCCCGTGGTTCCACCAGTGAAGATCAGCATGGATATGTGGCTGGGGGTATTCGGATCAGGCGGCGGTGTCGTATTGTCGTTGTAGGCATTATCCAGCGAATCGATCGCCAGCAGAGAAGATTCAGGTAACGAAACGGGCCGTCTGATCAGGAGTGTTTGCGCCGATGGTAGTCCATCTGCAACGTCAAGAATCCGGATTGCATAGTCGGGCTCTGCGATCAGCACCGCACAGGACGCGTCGGCAAGTTGATGTCGCAGATACTCACCTTTATAAGCGGTGTTAACGGGCACGTGGATAGCGCCCAGCTTATTGGCGGCAAACCAAACCAGTGCAGCGTCTTTGTTGCTATCAAGAACGCTGCCAACGGTGTCTCCGCACTTGACTCCTCTGGCGGCCAGACCGTGTGCGAGTCGAGAGGAATCTTCATCGACCTGTCGGAAGGTAAGTTTCTCGCCTTGAAAATCGAGGAAGATGTGTTCGGGATACTTTTTAGCCGTTCTGGAAAGTACTTCCGTTACTGTTTCACGGACGTCTGAACTCCAGACTGGAAATTCCATCGCCTGCACCAAACTGACATGTTATCAGTTATTATATCCGCTGCTGATCGATTAAAGAAGCGCAAACTTGCTTTTTTTAACGGCTGGTATCAGGCTTATCTGAAGCTGAGTATGAGTTAGTTTGAGGCGCGCCAAAATCCCCAAGTATGGCGCTCGCAATGAGGTAAGCAACGACTTCGATTTGCTTGGAGCGCGTGGCTTTGTGTGCGGAGGGTAGCAGTACTACAACCGCAGTACGCTCCAGCGTAGCAACTAGTACAGACGCCGCAGAGGGAGGATGGAGTTTGGGGGCCTTGCTGCTACTGGCCTGTGCGTCACTTAACTTATTCTGGAGTGCAAAGTGTATGGGTTCAATCGATCGCCGCCGCGCGTCAATAAATCGCTTGTCACCCTCGTCGGCTGCAAAGTTTCTGAGCCTGAGAATCGCCACATGATCCGCCCAAAAACTGAAGTAGGATTTGACGAAGTCACGGCAATTATCAAAGACATTGGCAGCTGTCCACTCGCGATTCAGAATCCGAAGGATTTGTTCATTGGATTGGTTGGCTTCCTCAGCGATTGCCAAGGCAGCCTCGGACACAGTTTGAAAATAGAGATAAAAAGTGGAGGAAGACACGCCGGCCAGCGCGCCAATCTCTGAGACCTTTAGCTCGCGCAGCGCTCGCTTTTGTATTAACGCATGAGTCGCTTTGAGGATCTTTGCTCGCGTTTGCGAGCCCTTGTTACCCATTTCTTGACCGTAAAGGTTTTGTTTTGGTTTAGCCATAGTGCGGGTCCATCAACGGAGTCGGCATGTTAACGCGCGGAAGTCTAGGTGTAGTGGCCGATACGGTCAAATAACCACAAATTGAATGTTTTGCTCGTCATGCGGGTGGGTTCAATATTGCCAACATGTGCGGTACTGAAGAATAGGAAAAAGAGGGAGTGCAACTATGAGCTTTCAGGACAAAGTAGCAGTCGTCACGGGAGGAGCCGCCGGAATCGGTGAGGCTTACGTGAAAGCGCTCGCGGATCGCGGTGCCAAAGTGGTGATCGTCGATCTGGACCAGAACGCAGGCTCGACAGTGGCTGAATCGCTGGTGAAATACGCTCGGCAGGCGTTGTTTGTGAAAACTGATATTGCTGACGAGTCCGAGTGTCAGGATATGGTCGCCAAGGTGTGTGATCAGTTTGGCGGTATTGATTTATTGATTAACAACGCCGCAATTTTTCAGGGCAAGCGCAAAGAAGGGCTGTTAACAATAGACAGTGCCTATTACCGCCGGTTTATGGAGGTCAACATGAACGGGATGTTGTGGATGACGCGAGCGGTGACGCCTGAGATGCGTAAGCGAGGCGGCGGCGCCATCGTTAATCAATCGTCGACCGCGGCTTGGTCAGGAGGTGATTTTTACAGTGTTTCAAAGGCGGGAATCAATGCGTTGACCGTCTCGCTCTCGCGAGAGCTTGGTGCGCACAACATCAGAGTCAATGCTATCGCTCCAGGGCCAATCGATAGCCCTGCAACCCGCAGCACTATCCCCGCGGACCGCATTGATGCATTGATGAGCCAGCAGCCGCTCAAGCGGCTGGGTGAAATGACGGATGTGGTGGAGGCCTGCTTGTTTCTCTTGTCCGACCAAGCTTCCTGGATCACCGGGCAGGTGCTGTGTGTGGACGGAGGGTCGGTTACAAGGCTGTAAGCAGGAATCCCAGAGCAGGCCTTTAAAGCTGACGATCCGTCGGTTATTATTATGCTTCGTTGGCGAAGTTATAACGTAGGCGGGACATATGACCACCTTGACTGATGCAGTCGTTAGGTTGAATGAACCTAAGTTTTATCACAACAATCCCCATCCTGTTTATGCGCAGCTTCGCGAAGAAGCGCCTTTGTATTGGTATGAAACGGGTGGCTTTTGGGTGGCTACTGGATATGAAACCGTGCAACGCATCTCAAAAGAAGCCGAGATATTCTCCAGCGCGTCGGGAGTTTTGATCACTGATGTTCTCAACAAAGTTGACGCAGTATCCACGATGTTTCCCGAGGGTGTTGAGAACTTTTTTATTACTGATGCGCCGAGACATGGTGAGCTCCGTGGTCTAGTGGGCTTCGCTTTTCAGCGAAAGCGCATTACTGGAATGGAGCAGGATGTGGATGGCGTTATTCAGCGCTATCTCCGAAAGATAGTGCCCGGTGAGCCGGTGGACGTCGTGTCAAATTTATCTGTGCCGGTGCCGATCGAGGTGATTGCGGCCTTTCTCGACCTTAACGAATTATCTGTCGAAGATGCCTTTCGCTGGAGCGAGGCGGTTTTTCAAATGGGCGCTGATATGACGGAGGAGCAATACAAGGAAATCGGTACTACCCTTGAGGACATGTTCAATTTCTTTGGAGGTGTGGTTGCTGACCGACGATTAAGCGGGAGTGCCGATTTCGTCGGTACTTTGCTGGAGAGAGAGTTAGATGGAAGCAAACTCGTAGATATGATGGTGGCTCTCTACTGTCAAACGCTCATGGTCGCGGGTAACGAGACGACCCGAACCGCGATTTCTGCAGCTATAAAATTATTTGCCGACTACCCTGCTCAATACCAGCGACTCTTGGAAGATGAGTCGCTGATCGATAGCGCGGTAGAGGAGATATTACGATTTTACAGCCCCACGCTCGGGTTTATGCGAACAGCTTTGAGCGATACGGAGCTTGCGGGCCAGCAAGTGGCATCGGGCGATAAGGTGTACATGGTTTATGGTGCCGCCAATCGTGACCCAGCGATTTTTGAGCGGGCTGAGGAATTCGATATCGCTAGATTCCGCAAGCCGTTTCCCATGCATTTGGCGTTCGGTTTGGGTGAGCATATGTGTATGGGGGCATCTCTGGCGCGCATGGAATTGCGGATTCTCTTGAAGCACCTCCGGTCGAGATATTCAGCGATCACATTGACGGGCGAGTCGGAGCGCATAAATTCGCTGTTAGGCAACGGTTTCGAGAAGCTGCCTGCCAGATTTGAGGCATTCTGAAATCAGGGGTAAGCAAATGTCAGAGATGTCGCTGGAGACCTATCAAATTTATGTCAACGGCGAATGGGCAGACGCTCAGTCGCGGAAAAGCTTTCTTTCCTCGGAGCCTTATACGGGTAAAGCCTGGGCGGAAATCCCCGAGGGCGACGAGAGGGATGTAATCGCGGCTGTCCAAGCTGCGAAAACAGCATTTGACGAGAGTTGGTGGAAACGAGAACCCCGTCGGCGAGCTGCAGTGCTTCAGCGCCTCGCAGAATTATTGACAGAAAATATCGAAGTCTTGGCTCATGTTGAGTCGCGCGACAATGGCAAGTTACTGCGGGAAATGGTCGGAATGAACACCATGACTCCCGCCTATTACCGCTATTTTGCGGAGACAGCCGATCACTTGTTCGGCAGCGTGATTCGTGGCGGTTCGGAAGATGTTTTTTCCTACACGCTGCGCGAGCCTTACGGGGTAATCGCCGTGCAGTTGCCCTGGAACACCCCGTCGGTGATTTTGGCGCAAGCTGCCGCCCCTGCGCTCGCCGCGGGTAACACGCTTGTGATCAAGCCATCAGAGTTTGCGGCAGCGTCGACTCTGGAGTTTGCGAAGTTGGCGGACCAGGCAGGATTTCCTGCCGGTGTAATTAACGTGGTAACCGGCATGGGTGCGGTAGTGGGTGCGGCGCTGTGTAACAACTCAGACATCGACAAGATCGCTTTCACGGGCAGTCCCGAAGCGGGGCGTTTAGTTGCGCGTCAGGCGGCGGATTATCTGATTCCCTCTGTGCTTGAGCTGGGCGGAAAGTCACCCAATATCGTTTTCGAGGATGCGCATTTGGATCGCGCCTGCGAAGGGGTGTTGGCTGGGTTTACTGCTGCCGGTGGGCAAAGCTGCATTTGTGGATCTCGAGCTTTGATTCATGAGTCGGTCTATGACACCTTGCTCGAATACCTGACCGCGGAGGCGCCAAAAATGACGTTGGGAGACCCTCGTGACCCCGGCACCCAGATAGGTCCGTTTTGCACGCAGCAGCAGTTGGAAAAGATCAAGCAATTTGTAGAGATAGGCCTGCAAGAGGGAGCGCGTTTGCTGACGGGCGGGCAAGCGCCAAAGGCGCTGGACGGCTGGTTTTACGAGCCGACCGTTTTTGCAGACGTCCGAAATGACATGCAGATTGCGCAAGAGGAGATTTTCGGCCCGGTGGTCTCCGTGATTCCGTTTAAAGACGAAGCAGAGGCTATCCGCATAGCCAATGACACGCGATATGGTCTGGCGGCCGGCATTTGGACGCAGAACGTGGCGCGTGCCCACCGAGTTGCCCGGGAGCTTCGGGCCGGGAGTATTTGGGTGAACCAATACAGAAAGGGCGATCCGGCCTTCCCATTTGGCGGGTTTGGTGACAGTGGCTATGGGCGCCAGAGTGGTCAAGACGCGTTATTTGAATTCACGGTGCCTAAAAGTATTCAGGTCAATATCGAGTAAAAATAAAGTGCCTGCCAGATAGTTGTCACGCCACTTTGTGGCGGGCTGTCAACGAGCAACTGAACAACGCGTAAGCCAATGACCTAAGCACGCTTTGGATGGCGAATTTGTCGGGGAGGAAGTCATGCAAGACGACCCACTGCAATACCTTTCGGACTATGTGGCAATCAGGCAACTGAACGCCACGTACAACCGCTATGCCGACCTCGCAGACGGCAAGTCGTACTCCAACCTCTTCACCGAGGATGCCGAGTTCAATATCGTCGGCGAGGGAATCTACGTCGGGCGTGAGCAGATTGCGGCTCGCTGCAATGCCACTACAACGGCCGTACACGTCACTACCGAACCAGAACTGGATATTGACGGCGACTCTGCTCAGCAGCGTGTTCGCATGCTTACCGTTCTTCAGGACGGGAAAGGAACCCGCAATGAATTCGTTGCCTCCGGCTGGTATATCGATGAACTGAAGCGAACCGAGGAAGGATGGCGCTACCATCGACGCCGGGTCGAACTGGACCTAGAAATCAATGCCGTTGTGGCAAAAGTGCAGTAGGGGGTAAAGCAGCCCGCCATAATGGCCATTCTTATCACCAAGGGCACCGAACTTTGGATCCTACCCCTCGCCGCCCGGGATCTGGCCACAGGATCATCCGGTCAAGAGCCGGGCCTCACCCTGCTCTCCATTAATAACCAGGCATACCCTTAGAGCCTGCCCACTTACTTCAATGACCTGGGGCTCTGGCTCTCTCTGGTCGCTGCTTAATGATCGCCCAGCTATTGCTCCTGCTCTCAACCAGCGATAAGGTCGCCGCTATCAGCCTAGGCCTTTTCGGTTTTGTCTATCTCAGACGGATCGATCCCGTCCATGACAAAAAGCGACCAACCGGCTCAGTTCGGCGAGAGGCCGGCCGCTTTGCTCACGTAGGTCATTAAAATAAGCCTGCGTCGCCTTGAGGGCGCGCTGACTGGTAATGCCTGAGTCGACAATGCCGTAGCTGCGCAAAAAGCCTTCGACGTCCTGAGTGAGTAAAAAGGTATCCACACCCAAAGCGCGCAAGGCGTAAGGTCCGGTATTACCGCCGAGGCGGCTGCCGTGCCTTTTCAGGTACAGCCACAGGCCAATCACATCGTCGCTTGGCCAGCCGGCTATGAACTCGCCAAAAGACTGTTTCTCCCGCCGCTCGGTGTCCTCAATCATCATGGCGTTCTCGCGCACGGTTTTAACCTTGCTGAAGTTGCGGATGATGGCCGGGTCCTTGGCCTTACGCTCGAGCATGTCGTCGGGCATCATCAAAAGCCGCTCGACGTCGAACTTCCAAAACACTTCCTCAAACTGGGGCCATTTTTTGTCGACCACCCGCCACACAAAGCCCGATTGAAAGATTTTGCGCGTGAACTCAGCCAGATAACGATCTGAGCCTAGCTTTTTGAGATGCGCATTGGTCTTGGTTTTGGGTAGCAGCGCTTTGAGCGCCTTCTCACCGCCCTTGCGCGCGCAGGCGTGGTCGTAAAGGTAGCTGTAGTCGGGAAGGGCCATCGCCTTATGATAAGCCCATCATGGCGCGGTGGCACGACTGCCCGCCGAGATTCTTCGTAAATAAGCGTTGCAATCGCCACACACACCGAGGCCAGTCGGCGATAATAGGCGGCGCGTCTTGCCCGGGGAACACAGGTGAGGCAGGCCCCGACAAATAATCTTGTCTTAGGTATGAAGTGGTATGCGACCTCAAGAATTCTCTGAAGACAGCTCAACGAGCGGGCTCCTGCTGTCACGCAAACTGTGGGAGCGGCTGACACCCATACTGAGTGCGAATCGGCAGCGGGTGGGGCTGGCGCTTCTGTGTCTGCTCGGCGCCAAGGCGGGGCTGCTGTGCATTCCTTTTTTACTCAAGGCGCTGGTGGACGGGCTCGACACGAATGCCGATCAACTGGCCTTGCACGTCGTGTTGCTGCTGGTCCTCGCATACGGCGCGGCCCGGTTAAGCAATACGCTGTTTGGGGAGCTGCGGGATACGCTTTTTGGCCGCGTCACCGAAAAAGCGATGCACAGCATTGGCCTGCAAACTTTTCGGCATGTGCACAGTCTCGATATCGATTATCACCTTAACCGACGCACCGGTGGGCTGGCCCGGGACATTGAGCGGGGTACCAATGGCATCAGCTTCTTGCTGCGATTTTTTATTTTTAATATTGCGCCCACGCTGTTTGAAATTGCGATGGTGGCCATACTGTTGCTGATTAATTACGGTGCCGAATATGCCGCCGTGATTGTGGTGTCGGTATTTTTGTACGGCAGCTTTTCGTTTCGCGCGACCAGCTGGCGCACCCAGTACGTGCGAGAGGTGAATGCCGCAGATTCTGACAGCAATACGCGCGCAGTTGACAGTCTGCTCAACTACGAGACCGTCAAATACTTTAATAACGAAGCCTTCGAAGCGGAGCGCTACGACGCGGCGCTGGACGTCTGGGAGCAGGCACGGCGCAAAAACCGCTTGTCGCTGTTTGCACTCAATGGCGGGCAGGCGCTCATTATTGCCACCAGCCAAACTTTGATGCTGGGTATGGCCGCTATGGCGGTCCACGCCGGCAGCATGACACTTGGTGACTTTATTTTGGTTAACCAATTTATGCTTCAGCTTTTTATGCCCCTCGGGTTTTTGGGTTTTGTGTATCGCGAGATTAAAGCGGCGTTGGCCAATATCGAGCGCCTCTTTGGAGTGCTGGAAGAACCCCCTTCGCTACAACCCGCGCCATTGGATAAGGTTCTGTCAGTGTCCGCGGGGCGGATTCGGTTTGCCAATGTTGGGTTTGCCTACGCTCCGGGCAACCCGGTCCTACAGCACTTGAATCTGAACATAGCGGGGGGCGAGACGGTGGCGCTGGTAGGTGCCAGTGGCGCGGGCAAATCCACCGTGAGC
>JAQWUD010000043.1 GCA_029242325.1 Luminiphilus sp. | reverse complement strand
CCTCCTGCAAAAGCGCTATATCGTAGTTACTCCATCGGAGCAGCTCCCAGGCCTCGGGTTTTTGGTTGATGTTCCACGATACGATTTTCATGGGTGTAGATTATCAACTGGTCAGATGTTATCCACTATCCTGTACAGATATACCTGTCGCATTTTCGAATGGGTTGCCACCTGCAGGGTGTCAAAACCGCCGAAACCGGGTTTTGTCAGTTTTGGCAGTATTGATCTGGCAGGTTTAAGTAAACCCGTTTGAAATCCTCGGGAGGTGGAAGAGTTAAGTCATGTGCAAAGGGGCCAAGCCCCTCAAGTTTACATTTGTCGTACTCTACATGTGTGATGCAATACAGCGCAGAGGTTGGCAGGGATGCGTCGAATTCCCACAGTGCCATACAGCGCATGGACAGAGGTGAAAAATACAGGAGGAGTTGGCTGAGGTATGCTGCAGAATAATGCCGGTCAAACGACGTTTAAGTTGGAAATTATCAATCCGTTTTTTTATTTATCTGAATTATAGACTCATAAAAACACTTGATTGAAAAGGCGACGTGTATGGATGCACAGAGTGTCATTCTTGACGTCTCCTGATGTATTCTGTCGGTCCTCGACAGTTTTCCTTTCCAGCGCTTGATTCGGAGATCCGAAATGTTTTTAAGAAAATTGATGATATGTTGGCTTGCGATATTCGGACTGAGTTGTTCAATTGCGACCTTTGGCCAGACACTATGTCCCGATGGCAGCTACGTAGGCGGCGAGAGCTGTTTTCTTGCCCCAGATGGTACATACGTTGACGGTGAGCCGAGGTTGGCTCCTGATGGAACGTATGTAGGAGGTCATCCGGAATTAGCACCTGATGGATCGTATGTTGGCAACGATCCCAGATTAACACCCGATGGAAGCTATGTGGGAGGTGAGCCGAGTCTCGCTCCGGATGGAACCTATGTGGGATCGGGTGGCGTGGAGTAGGCCAGAATTCGGTTGAATACGTGTGTGGAATCATCAAATTATGTCGCGACAAATTTATCTTTCAAAATCTAAGCTGATATCCGGATGGCAGTGCGAGAAGCGGCTGTGGCTGGAGAAACACAAGCCGGAACTCGTGGAAATCTCCCCGTCCACGCAAGCTGCAATAGCCTTTCGCCACTTTTCCAAAGTACTTACCCAGGCTCTCTGTATTAGGGCGCACAACACTCCAGACTCCGACAAAGCACTGCTTTTATCAAAGCTCGGTATAAGTTCAGTAATCGTCTGTCTCAAACTGGAAGCCCAGCAACAGTTGCCAATCAGCCTATGCCTCTGGGGCTTCGGTATAGGTTCAGGAATGCAAAAACGGATTTTAGCGAAGGGGAAAATGCGAAGGTTTTCTTACGCTTGCGGCGAGTGAAAGCTGATCTCCGAGGTCTTACAAATCAGCTGCTCTACCTACTGAGCTACGCCAGCCCTACACAACACGCCGAAATCAGACAGCACTACTTTCCGGCGGGGGCGAATGATCCCCTCAGGGCGCGCGATCGTCAAGCTGTTGTATCACGCTAAGTCTCAAACCCTCCATGACCACATTTGGCCTGTACTCGGCTACCAAGCCCAACGACAGCAAATGCGACGCATTACCGCCCGTAATCACTGCACGATGCTGCGGGAAATCAGACAGCACAGATTGCACAGCGCCAAAGGTCGCCCGCCAGGCCCCTGCGGACACGCACTCTTGTGTGCTCGTGCCAGGTCTCATGCCGGAGGCAGACAGCGCGGCAACGCGAATCCGCCCCGTGCCCGAACTCAATGCGTGGCGCATCAAATCAGCACCCGGCAGAATAAACCCCCCCTCATGACGGCCATCTTGGTTCACCAAGTCGACGGTCGTGGCCGTGCCCGCGTCAATAATGCACAGGGGGCCGCCCAGCTCGCGCCAAGCACCAATCATCGCGACCCAGCGATCTACCCCCATCGTACCCGGATCGGGGTAACCGTTAGTGAGTCCCAGACATTCGCGCTGGGGCTGGGCACGCCAGCAGGGGGCGTCTCTGACGGACTGCAAAGCACCGACCAACGCCTCATCTATTGCGTCACCCGCCACACTGGCTACCGCTACACATCCCCAATCCAAGCCCGCCACTGCCTTGCATAGCGCCGCCTGACCGTCACATTCGCCGCCTGCCTCCAACAGGCTGGCGGCATCCCCCAGGCGCCATTTGATCGCCGAGTTGCCAACATCCAGCAGCAAAAAAAGTGAGGAATGGGTCACCGAAGGGATCCAATTTCCAACAAGCTTGCTTCTCCTCCTGCGACAGACTGTGGCCCGACTTCAGTCTCCACGATCAGCGCTCCGCTGTCATCTATCCCAGCGGCAATTCCCGATACTGGCGGCGTGCCATCGACGACGACCGCACGTCCTTTCAAAAAATCACGCTGCCGCCAGGCGTTCAGCCAGGGGGCCAACCCCCCGTCTCCAAAACGCGCCATCCCGGCAGCGAGTTCAGTCAGCAGCGCCGCGACCAATTCATTTCGGTCAACTCCCCTTCCGAGGATCTCGCGCAGATCCGTCCACGGTCGATTAATCGCGCTGTTAGCCTGTTCAGGCATGTCAATGTTCAAACCCAGACCAATCACGACCTGCTGCCTTCCTTTATTGCTGCCGCAAATTTCTATCAATATGCCACCTAATTTGCGGCCACTGAAAAAGATGTCATTAGGCCATTTCAGCTGGGCATCCACTTTATATTCCGAGGTCAGCATATCGGCCACGATCGCACCCACCGCGAGACTCAAGCCTGATAAGTGTGGCGTTGAGTGAGAAAACTGCCAGCCCATAGAACAGTAGACATTAGCAATCGCAGGGCTGTGCCACATCCGTCCGCGGCGCCCGCGCCCCTGCGTCTGCTCCTCTGCCAGCACCACCGACCCGTGGAAGCTGTCCGCATCAGCCAGCGCTCTAATTTCATCGTTCGTAGAACCGACCGACTGCCGGACGATCACCCGCAACACCCGAGAGGCATCATCGGAAAGCGACCGGGTAATCATCGTGTTGTCCAAAGGGGCCATCGTCATCTCGCCATCATACCGAAGGAGCCAGACTCATCAGCGCATGGATGCGCGCGCCTTGAGCGCTTTGCTTCCTAATTCTCCTCAAAGCGCCCAACGTGAGTGAAGCACGTGTTATTTTGAGTTGGAGACTAGATAGATGGATAACCATGCCCGTTGCGTTACCCAAAGTACGGGAAAAACTGCGGCTCCTGACCATGATACTGGCGCTGGTCATCGGTGTGCTGCTGATCGCTGCCTTATGGCATAACCCACTGTCTGAGAGGCAGTTGACTGAGGCCGGGCGGGGTGTACTGTTTGTTTTGCTCGGATTGGGATTGATGGGCACACAGCGGCTGAGCCTAGTGCTGACAGCCTTACTCTGTGGCACAACGCTCCCCGAATGGCTCGCCGTAGACAGTCGCTCAACCCTCACCCATTGGCTTGAGCTGCCGACGCTACTGCTTTGCATGGGCATCCTGCTTGCCCCCGCGGACCTTCAGTCAACAAAGGTGGGAAACCTGTGACCCTCTGCTGTGATTCGCTGGCGACGCCCATGGGTGTGCTGCAATTATCGGCCACAGACTTGGGTCTCACCAGCATCCGCTTTCCTGATGCAAATCTGCGCCAGTGCAAACCAAAGCGCTCTCATCCTATTTTGGAGCAAAGCAAGCAAGAGCTGTCTGCCTATTTCAGGGGAGACCTTACCCACTTCTCGATACCGCTTGCCTGGGAGGGGACTTCTTTTCAGGAGGCCGTTTGGAGGGCACTGGTGGCCATCCCTTTTGGCCATACCGTGAGCTATGCCGACATCGCCGTGGCAGTGGGTCGCCCGCGCGCTGCGCGACCGGTAGGGGGAGCTGTTGGCCGCAACCCGATTCCGATCATTGTGCCCTGCCATCGCGTTATTGGCAGCGACCGCAGCCTCACAGGATTCACAGGAGGCCTCACTATCAAGGAAACATTGCTGCAGTTGGAAGGGTGCGTGGTGAGCGATTAATCAGGCGTTCAGATCGGGAATCATTTCGTCTTTCAAGCGCTTGATCGCATCCTTGATTCTAAGCTTCTCTTTTTTTAAACGCTGAACGAGCAATTGGTTTTGCCAGGGACGAGTCTGTAAATCGGTGATCTTCTGATCCAGTCCTCTATGCTGATTTTGTAATAACCCTAACCGCTCAGAGAGAGAAAGCTCCTCATTGGCTGCCGATTGATCTGGTTCCACTCGATCTGTCATGTCTCACCCTAAACCAACGCTTTCCGCTTAAATCTAACTGCGCTTTGGCAAAGCTGACAAGCGTCGGCTGCGCCCTAGCATGCTACATCTCGGGATCCCGCATCACTTCGGTATACGGAATATCGGGGTCCGCAGCCGCAATAAACTTGGGTGCCTTCAGGCTGTCCCACTGGTTATAGCGAATAGCGCTTCCCTCAAGCGTGGTGACCCTGCCCCCCGCCGCGCGCACCAGCGCGTCGCCAGCCGCCAGATCCCATTCATAACAAGGGGAGGTGCGGGGATAGACATCCGCCCGTCCGGACACCAGATCGTTAAACTTCAGCGCACTGCCCGCATCCAATCGCTGCGCCCCCTTGGCCAAAGGTGACAAGCGATCCATCATCACCTTTACCCTCTCCTCGCGATGTCGCGCACTGGCAGACATTGTGAGCGGGGAGGCTGTATCCAGCCGCCGAGTTTGTAAGAGTTTCCCATCACCATCACCCTCATCGAGGGTGTAGCGGCGCGCGCCCCAACCTGGAACGCCCACGTCAACGTAACCTCGGTTGGGGGCGGCAATCACGCCCATGACCGACTCCGCCTGAACGATCAGCGCAATGTTGATAGTGAATTCGCCAGTGCCCTCAATGAACTCCCGTGTACCGTCCAGTGGATCAATCATCCAGCACACTGGCCAATCCCTGCGCCCAATCAACTGCTCCAGCGTAGACTCCTCCGATAAAATCGGGATGGCGGGTGTCAGCGCCTGAAGCGCATTGCAAATGAGTCGATGCGAGGCGTGGTCAGCCTCGGTAACGGGACTTGCATCTGACTTCTGCGTCACAGCCACCTCACCTGCCACCGCATAAAGATCCAGCACACATTGCGAAGCATCAGCAGCCAGGCGGCGAAGCGCCGACAGCAATTGCGAAAAAGTCAGATTTGTCTGTTGCAGCGCTCCATCAAGAACAGGGTTGCCGCTATAGTGGGGATCGCTCATGGCTACAGGGTAGCACTCGATGGCACTTACTGTTTCCCACTCTCATTCCGTCACAGCCGTCGACTGGTCAAAACTCGATACGGTTTTGCTGGATATGGACGGCACGCTACTGGATCTGGAGTTTGATAACCATTTCTGGGGCACGGTGATTCCTGAGCATTGGGGTCGCCAGCGAGGTCTCGACGTGGTGGCCAGCCAGACGACGCTGGCGCCAGTTTTTGCCGAACAGCAAGGCAAACTGAACTGGTACTGCCTGGATTATTGGGGCAACAGACTCGAACTAAATATCCCAACGATTAAGGCGAATTACACCGATGGCATCCGCTGGCGGCCTCGGGCGAAGTTATTTCTGCAAAGGTTGCATGCCAGCCATCTGGATGTTGTTCTGATCACAAACGCCCACCCCGTTACACTGGAAATGAAAGCTGAAAAGCTCCCCCTGACACAATGGTTTGATCTGATGCTGACCTCCCACGAACTGGGCGCCCCCAAAGAGACACCGGCATTTTGGGACGCGCTAACACAGCGCAGAGCATTTAACCCACGTCGAACTCTGTTTGTTGATGATTCTGAGCATGTGCTCCAATCTGCACATCACTTTGGCGTGTCGCATCTCATCACCCTGCGGCAACCGGACTCCAGTCGGGCTATTCGCGAGCACACCCAATTCCCTGCAATTCTTCATTTCGATGAA
Source organism: Luminiphilus sp. (assembly GCA_029242325.1). GTDB lineage: Bacteria > Pseudomonadota > Gammaproteobacteria > Pseudomonadales > Halieaceae > Luminiphilus. Next base: position 27,396 of record JAQWUD010000043.1, on the reverse strand, counting down.
ATCCTAGAAGGGCTGCCTCGCGTTGACTGACCCCAACACCAAGGCTGTGAAGGCCCGCATCGACAAATGGCTGTGGGCCGCACGGTTCTTTAAAACGCGAACCCTGGCGAAAAATGCAATTGTGGGTGGCAAGGTGCAGCTCACCGGGCAGCGGGTGAAAGTTTCTCGGGAAATTAGCGTTGGGGACGTACTCCGAATCCGTAAAGGCTGGGACGAATACGAAATCGTCGTGCAGGCGATCAGCGAGCAGCGGCGGGCTGCGCCGATCGCACAGACACTTTATGAGGAAACTGAAGCCAGCATCGGCCGACGTGCGCGCGCGGCAGAGGCGCGCAAGGCAGCTGGCGCCCTGGCTCGCCCAACGCAAAAGCCGGGCAAGCATGAACGAAAGGCGCTAGAGCGCCTTCGGAAACAATTTGACGCGCCTTAATTTTACGCGTCGCAAATCAAGTAGTTGGGGTATGATCCGGCGCATGATTGAAGAACTGCCAACAATCCGGCCGGACACCCCATTGCTGGACGGTGTTTCGGGAGGGGTCAGCAAACTGGGGGGATTGGAGAGCCGCGAGCTTGTTCGACTCGCTGAGGAGCTGCGACACGATCTTCTCTATTCCGTGGCGGGCACGGGCGGCCACTTCGGTGCAGGGCTTGGCGTGGTGGAGCTCACCGTCGCGCTGCACCATGTCCTCAATACGCCTCACGATCGGATCGTCTGGGATGTTGGGCACCAAACCTACCCGCATAAAATTCTCACGGGGCGGCGCGATCGCATGGGCACCATGCGCCAAATCGAGGGTTTATCAGGCTTTCCGAAACGCAGCGAGAGCCCGTTTGATACCTTTGGCGTAGGCCATTCCTCTACTAGTATTTCAGCGGCCATGGGCATGGCGCTTGCCGCTGAAAAGCAAGGTATTGATCGCAAGGTCGTCGCGGTAATCGGTGATGGTGCTATCACGGGTGGTATGGCTTTTGAAGCCCTCGCGCATGCCGGACACGAGCGACCGAACATGTTGGTCATTCTCAACGACAACCAGATGTCGATCGGGCACAACACCGGTGGCCTCGCAACTTATTTCGCCAAGATATGGGCCAGCAAAACCTACACTGCGCTGCGCGAGGGTTCCAAAAAAATTCTGGGGCATGTCCGTGGCGCATGGGATCTGGCGAAGAGAACCGAAGAGCATATGAAAGGGATGGTGGCCCCCGGCACCATGTTTGAGGAATTGGGCTGGCACTATATCGGACCATTGGATGGACATGATCTACCGCAGTTGGTGAGCACCCTTCGGCTGATGCTCGATCTTACAGGCCCTCAGTTTCTACACATCCGAACGATCAAAGGTAAAGGCTTCGCGCCCGCAGAACGGGACCCGATCGGGTATCACGCTATCAACAAGCTCGAGCCCGCCAAAGCCGCTCCCAACACCCCTACCCCCGTCAAGCCGAAGGCGCCCAAATACCAGGACGTCTTTGGGCAATGGCTCTGCGACTTGGCCGCAGCAGATGAGCGTGTCGTGGGGATTACCCCCGCCATGTGTGAGGGTTCTGGCATGGTGGGCTATGCCAAGCAATATCCCGGGCGATTCTACGACGTTGCCATCGCCGAGCAACATTCCGTGACGCTGGCAGCGGGCATGGCCTGCGATGGGTTGAAACCCGTCCTGGCGATTTATTCCACGTTCCTGCAGCGCGGCTACGATCAGCTGATTCACGACGTGGCACTACAAAACCTGGATGTCACTTTTGCTATTGATCGCGCCGGTTTAGTGGGCCAAGACGGGCCGACGCACCATGGCACGTTCGATCTATCCTTCCTTCGCTGTGTCCCCAACATGGTTATCGGCGTACCCAGCGATGAAGCCCAGTGCCGCAAGATATTGCAAAGCGCCTGGTTGCACGACGGGCCGGCTGCGGTCCGCTACCCTCGCGGAGAGGGCACCGGGGCGGCGCTGGAACCGGACCTGAATACGGTGGCTGTGGGTAAAGCGCAGATGATCCGGCAGGGCGCCAATGTGGCGATCTTGAATTTCGGCGTGTTGCTCGATCAGGCGTTAATCGCCGCCGAAACACTGAATGCTTCGGTTGTCGACATGCGGTGGGTGAAGCCGCTCGATGAACAAATGATCCTGTCGCTTGTTGAGGACCATGACTGCCTGATCACACTCGAGGAAAACGCAATCGCTGGAGGCGCGGGCAGCGCCGTAGCAGAATTTCTCGCGGCCTCTGGCGTCACCTGTGCGGTGCGGCAAGTTGGCATACCCGATCACTTCATTGCTCACGCCGGCCAGAACGAATGCCGTCAATTGGCCGGGCTGACAGCAGACGACATCATCTCAATCGCTGGAAGCACCCAGCCCAGCATGACCCAACAGGCACTCTGACGCGCACTTTATCGAGGGCACCCTAGTGGCTAAAACAGCGGCTAAAACTCCCAAAGTTCAATCCACCCTGAGCATTTCGCAGCAGATGGCGAAGCTCGCTGAGCTGGTGGAGCAACTTGAGGACCCTGAAATCGAGCTGGAAACCGCGCTCAAACTCTACGAGGAGGGTGTCAAGCTCAGTGGCGCTATTCAGCACACTTTGGAAGTAGCTGAGCAACGAGTGGCACAAGTCGCGGAGGATGGATCACTGCCAGATGAGGAACACGCTGAGGGGGAAGACTAGCACTCGCATGGAACCGTTTGCCTGGCTGACCTGCCCCGACCCACGGCTGACTGAGGCTCTTGCTTATCTCGCGCAGCATCCCGGGAAGCAGCTGCGGAGTCGCCTTGTGCGGCTTAGCGCCGAATTAATTGCAGGTAAGCCCGTTCAGTCAGCAGAGCCCGTGGGTGAAGCAGTCGAACTCCTGCACACTTACTCTCTCGTCCATGACGATTTGCCAGCCATGGACGATGACGACCTGAGAAGAGGCCACCCCACCCTGCATCGTGCATTCGATGAAGCCACAGCCATTCTGACAGGCGACGGATTGCAGGCAGCCGCGTTTCAACGCCTCACAGAAATCGACTCGCTCAACGCCATGCAACAGCTGGAAATCTTGCGAGTCGTCAGTACCGCAGTCGGCTTTCAGGGGATGGTGGGTGGTCAGGCACTCGACCTCGGGGCAGAACAACAGGCCGTTTCCGTCGATGCGCTGCGGAAAATACACCACTTGAAAACCGGCGCACTCATTGGCGCCTCGGTGGAGGCAGGCGCGATTTGTGCGAACGCAAGCGAGGACGCACGAAGAGCGCTACTGCGCTTTGCCAGGGCAATTGGACTCGCTTTTCAGGTCACCGATGATGTGCTCGACGTGACGGGCGACAGCCAGTCTCTGGGCAAAACGGCCGGCAAAGACGCGCAGGCGAGAAAATCGACCTACGTCAGCACGCTTGGCCTTAACGGCGCTCAAGACGAGGCCGAAACCCTTTTGGCAGAAGCTCTGAACGCCCTGGGCGGTTTTGGAACAAAGGCAGAATCACTGAGGCAACTGGCGCAGCAGATGGTGCGGCGTGACACTTAGCGTCACCCCAATCATCAGGACTGATCAAATGCTCAGCAATTTGGCCACTATATAACCCGCTGTTACACAAAAGCCGGCCATTGCACCGGCAACAAGATCGTCCGAAACCACGCCCAGACCGCCCTTGAAACGTCGCTCAGACCAATTCACCGGCCAAGGCTTTACAATGTCGTAGACTCTGAATACGAGCAGACAGCTGATAAGCAGATTAAGCGAAGGCGTCGTAACCGATAGCAGGCTCATAGGCAGCAGAATCGCAAGCCATACCCCCACGACTTCGTCGATCACAATGGCGGGGTGGTCGACCACGCCCCAGGACTTTCCCGCCTTTTGCGCAGCCCAGATGGCCGTTACGGTCGCGAGGGCCCAGGCCGACCAACACAGTATTAATGAGGGCTCCTCGATTGGCCATACGACCGCCACCCCCAGTGCACTGCCCATGGTACCGGGTGCCCAGCGAGAGAGTCCGACACCGGCTCCACTGGCGAGAAAAGTGGCAACATCGCGGATAGCGGCGCCTTCTGGTACCGAAATCTTATCGGACAAAATGTTCGTACCCCGTCTGCTCGGGCATCACGTCGCAAAATACGCCACTTCCTGAGCGAACGCGGCCAATTTCCGTGCATCCCGATGGCAGTGTTGCATCCGCAGGTAACGTGAATAACAACTCATAGTCATCACCGCCACCCAGCGCCCAATTCAACTGCTGGGCCTCATCAGCGATGGTCTGCATTGCCTCCGACAAGGGCAGTGCGGCTGAATCAACCTCGAGCGCCACACCAGAGCACCTTGCGAGATGACCCGCATCAGCGAGCAATCCATCCGATATATCTATCGCAGAGGTGGCATGCCCCCTCAACAATTGACCCAATGCCAAACGCGCAGAGGGTCGCGTAAACCGGTCGGTCAAAAATAAAGCGGACTGATCATCCGCTACGGTCTCTCCCAGACGGATAGATAGACCTGCGGCGGCATCACCCAGAGTTCCGGAAACGCAAAGACGATCACCCGGTTGCGCGCTCTGTCTCGTCAAGTATGTCGCTCGGGGAGCCGAGCCTAACACGGTGATGGACACTGTCAGCGCGCCCTGCGTTGTGTCACCGCCCACCAGAGGCAGCTGCGTGATCGCCGCAGCCTCCCGTAGGCCCGTTGCAAACCCCGCCAGCCACTCGCTATCTGTCCGCGCAAGGGTCAGTGCCAACAGCATACCCAAGGGCTCAGCGCTCATCGCGGCCAAATCACTCGCAGCCGCGATGACCGCGCGATAGGCCACGTCCACGGCATGGGTGCCTCTGGGAAAGTGCACCCCCTCCGATACGGTATCGGTAGACACTAGAAGCACATGCCCCGCGGGTAGCTCCAGCGCGGCCGCGTCGTCACCTATACCCAGCAATACAGAAGAAGAGTCGCCAATACCGGCGAAGAAATGGTCGATGAGCTGGAACTCAGTGGCTGCCATCAATGCCCGTCGCGGCGCTCCACAGTGCGCAATTCCCGCGCCACCTTGTCGAGCACAGCGTTGATGTATCGGTGTGATTCGGTAGCACCAAATTTTTTGGCGAGAGACACCGCCTCATTGATCACCACCTTGTATGGCACATCGATGCGATCGCGTAGTTCAAAAGTCCCCATGCGCAAAAGATTGCGCTCAATAGGATCTAACTCGTCCAGCGTGCGATCGAGACAAGGAGAAAAGAGTGTTTCAAGCGCGTCGACATCGGATGCCACCCCTCTGAGCAGCGCAGCGAAGTACTCGCCATCCGTGTGACGAAAATCGTTATCCATGCGGAACTCTGCCTCGATGTCAGACAGCGTCGATCCAGCCATGCTCCACTGGTATAAGGCTTGCAGACCAAAATGACGCGCCTTTCTCCGTTGCGCCGCGAGTGCGTTGGGTTGCGACATCAGTCTGCGAGCACCCTGAGCAGGTTGACCATCTCGACTGCACTCAGTGCCGCTTCAGCGCCCTTGTTTTCTTCGTTATCCGCTGCGCGCTCCATGGCCTGCTCCAGGGTATCGACCGTCAGTACACCAAAGGCGACGGGCTTGCCCGACTGCAGCGCGACTTGACCGATTCCGCGGGTGCACTCGCCAGCAACGTACTCGAAATGGGGAGTACCACCCCGAATCACCGCACCCAATGCGATGACTGCGTCACAGTCAGATCTCGCAGCTGCCGCCTGACAGGCCAGCGGGATCTCGAAAGCACCGGGCACACACTCGACACGTATCTGCCGTGGGTCAACCCCGACACCGAGCAGCGCTCCCTTTGCACCAGAGAGCAGCCCTTCTACGATCTCGGTATTCCAGCGCGTGGTTATAATGAAGTAACCACCGTCATTGCCCTGAACCCGCGCCGCCGAATTGTCGATACCTTTATTCGCCATGAGCCCTTAAATCCTTCCGTTAGCCTTGGCTATCCTGCGGCGCCACAAAATCAACCACCTCAAGCCCAAAGCCGGCGAGTGCATTGTACTTGACTGGCGCACCCAACAGATGAATCTTACCCACTCCCAGATCCCGGAGAATCTGCGCTCCCATGCCGATCTGGTTGTAACCGTCAGCATTGGCGATTCCGTCTGTTTCAGTTCGCCCCAACACCCGATCAATATCACCCAAAAGATCTTCCACCGTTTCGGGCCTGCGCAGCAATACCAGCACCCCTGACTCTGCTTCAGCGATGGCTTTCAAACTGGCATCGAACGACCACGACATATGATCCTCCAGTGTTGTGCCCACCAAGTCACGAAATACCGCCGTCACATGCACGCGAACCTGTGTGGGGCTATCGGGCTCAATGTTGCCTTTTGTCAGCGCCAGGTGTATCCGGCCATGCGTCGTATCTCGGTAGGCGTGGAGATCCAACTCACCATAACGGCTCTGCAGTGCACCCCTACGGACTTTCTCAATGGTTTTCTGGTTGGTCAGCCGGTAGGTCACAAGCTCCGACACGCGGCCCACGACCAGCTCGTGCTGTGCCGCGAATTGCGCCAGAAACGGCGCGTCGGCAACAGCACCTGCACTGTCGAGCACCTCTGTAAAGACTGCGGCGGGCGTCAATCCTGCCAGCGTTGCCAAATCAATTGCTGCCTCAGCGGGCGCGGTTCGCGTAAGCACGCCGCCTTCCGCCGCTGAAATCGGGAAAATGTGGCCAGGCTGCACTAGATCAGCGGGCCTGGTTGCTGAATCTACCGCGACTCTCACTGTACGCGCTCGATCAGCCGCGGAGATGCCGGTATCGATACCCGTTGCCGCCTCTATGGAAAGCGTGAAAGGGGATTGCGAATCATCACTCTCTACCATGAGGGGCAGCTCGAGCTCCGCACAGCGATTCCGGGTCATGGCAAGGCAAACCAGCCCCCGAGCCTGCCGCGCCATAAATGCGATGTGGCTGGCCTCGCAGTGCTCTGCACCCACCACGACAAAACCGGTGACGCCGCCAGCACTGTTCTCATTGAGCATGAGGCAGGTATGTCCGTGCCGGAGCGCGCTCAGCACTTTGTCGATGTCTGCGCACTCACTCATCGGGATGCCGCTTGCCTTCGCCATTGTCAAATTGCATCAGGCGCTCCAAATAGCGGGCGATCACGTCGACCTCCAGATTAACGGCAGTGCCAACCTGGTAGTCACTGAACACGGTCTCCTCCCACGTTTGCGGGATGATCGTGAGCTCAAAGCACCGCCCATCCACTTTATTCACCGTCAAGCTGGTGCCATCAACACAAATGCTCCCTTTCATCGCGACGTAACAGGCAAGATTCTCTGGGGCCATGATTCGCACGCGCCAGAATCGAGCGTCCTCCTCAATCGACTCGATCGTACCCACACCATCCACATGCCCGCTCACGAGATGACCACCCAGCGGCGTGCTCAGGGTCAGGGATCTCTCAAGATTGACCGCATCACCAACGCCTCTGTGTCCAAGCGTAGTCGTCGATAGTGTCTCCGGGGAGACATCGGCCCAATAACCGTCGCCGGGCAGCTCCGTCACCGTCAGACAGACTCCGCTGGTCGCAATGCTGTCTCCCAGCGCAACGTCGTCCAGGGGTAACTTTTCCGTCTGGATACGCAACCGTATGTCGAGCTCGCCAGCTTCAATAGCAGCAATACGACCAACAGCTTGAATAATCCCTGTAAACACCTTTGCTCCTTTTTAAGGCAAAAGAACACCCAACCCAATTCACTGACTAATCAGGTGGAGCATCTCGCGTTGCAATCATACGCAGATCATCGCCCAGACGGGTCACCTCCTGAATCCTAAACTCGGGTGCGGCAGCCAACACGCCCACTTCAAATGCAGCCATCGGACGCGCTGTCTGCCCGAGCAACTTGGGCGCCTGATACAGCACAAGGCGATCGATCCAACCCTCGGAGATCAGCGCGCCGGCAAGCCTTGGCCCAGCCTCAACGAGCACCTCATTATGTTGTAACGCTGCCAGCAGTTTGACCCATGCTGCCAGGGACACGCGCCCCTGCTCACCCGACTCCAGCACGGTGCTTGCAATGGAGAGTGCCGGCGGCGCTTCGGTCGCGACAACTGTTGTCGCGGGTGGCCCGGCCAAAATTGCAGCGCCTGCAGGCGTGCGGCCCTTGGAATCCAGGACCATTCTCGCAGGGGGATAAGCGAGCGCTCGCGCCGTGTTTTCAGCGTCCAGCGGGAGTTCGTCCTCCCTGATGGTCAGGCGACAATCATCAGCGAGCACGGTCCCCACCCCGGTAACAATTAGGTCGGATTGCGCGCGCAGTGCCTGCACATCGCGCCGGGCGGCCTCCCCCGTAATCCATTGACTTTCACCCGAAGCGAGGGCGGTTCGGCCGTCAAGGGAAACGGCCAATTTGAGCGTGATACGACCCCAGCCCCTGCGCATGCGCTGGAGAAACCCGGCCAAATCGGCCTCTACCCTGTCTGCCAACAACCCTGTGTCAACTGTTATACCCGCGGCGCGCAAAGCGGCAATACCTCGACCTGACACTTCTTGGTGGGGGTCCTCTACTGCTAAGACGACGCGGCTAATACCGGCAGTGATCAGTGCATCCACACACGGACCAGTCTTACCATAGTGACTGCAGGGCTCCAGCGTGACATAGGCGGTCGCACCGTGCGGATCCAACGCCTCACCCAATGCCATAATCTCTGCATGCTGCTGACCCGCCGGCTGCGTGAATCCGGTTCCGATCACGTCGCTCCCACGAGCCAGCACACACCCGACCGGCGGGTTGGGTGCTGACCAAAAGCGGGCCAAATGACCGACCTCGATCGCACGCTCCATCAGCATACGATCTGCTGCTGTATTCAAGGCTGATCGCCCGGATTGGGATTGGGATTGGGCTCGGCCTCGAGAGATTCGATCGCGTCGCGAAATTCGGCTAAATCCTGAAAGCTTCGGTATACCGAGGCGAAGCGGACATAGGCCACCTGATCAAGCGCCTTCAGCGACTCCATCACCCGCTCACCCACCTGCAGAGATTTCACCTCTCGCTCACCGGTCGCACGCAAGCGATGCTTAATCTGATTGATTTCCGCTTCAATGCTCTCGACGGAAACCGGTCGCTTTTCGAGGGCGCGCAACAAACCCGCGCGCAGTTTTTGCTCGTCAAAAGGTTCGCGGCTACCATCTTGTTTGATGATGCGGGGCAAGACCAGTTCCGCGGCCTCATAAGTGGTAAAGCGCTCGGCACAACTGAGGCATTCACGTCTTCGTCGCACCTGAGCCCCCTCAGCCACCAAGCGCGAGTCAATCACCTTCGTTTCGTCAGTGCTACAAAAAGGACAGTGCATCTCGAATAGGGCGCACTAAACGCACCCACCTCCTTACCGGGTATAAACAGGCATATCGGCACAGAGCGCTTTCACCTGCTCTCGCACCGCGGGGATCTGCTCAGCCGACGTTCCTGCTTCGAGTGAAGCCAGAACATCGCAGATCCAATCGGTCAGACGCTCTGCCTCCGCGACACCAAACCCTCTGGTGGTAATAGCAGGCGTACCCAGTCGCAAACCAGAAGTCACAAAGGGAGAGCGTGGATCATTGGGCACGGCGTTCTTGTTCACGGTGATATAGGCCTCACCCAGCGCTGCATCGGCATCCTTGCCCGTATATTCCTTGCCAATGAGGTCCAGGAGCATGAGATGGTTATCGGTGCCCCCCGAGACAATTTTATGGCCCCTGGCCACGAATCGATCGGCCATCGCCTGAGCATTGCGAACCACCTGTTTTTGGTAATCCACGAATTCAGAGGCCATCGCCTCCTTGAAGGCAACCGCTTTCGCCGCGATCACATGCATCAAGGGACCTCCTTGTGCGCCGGGGAAAATCGCTGAATTGAACTGCTTTTCCAGCGTCTCATTGGATTTCGCCAAGATGAGCCCAGAGCGCGGCCCGCGCAAAGTTTTATGGGTAGTTGTAGTGACCACGTCTGCATGAGGAATCGGGCTCGGATACACGCCCGCGGCCACCAGGCCCGCCACATGCGCCATATCGACCAGCAGGTACGCACCGACCTCGTCGGCAATATCACGAAACTTGGACCAATCCAGAACCCGACTGTAAGCGGAAAAACCGCCGATGATGAGCTTGGGCCGATGCGCTATCGCAAGCTCTCTCACGGCGTCGTAGTCAAGCAATCCCGTGTCATGGTCAATGCCGTACTGAACCGCATGATAAATCTTGCCTGAAAAGTTAACCGACGCACCATGGGTCAAATGCCCTCCGTCGGCAAGGCTCATACCCAATACGGTGTCTCCGGGTTGCAGCAAAGCCTGAAAGACCGCGATATTGGCACTGGAGCCGGAATGCGGTTGCACATTGGCGAAATCGGCGCCAAAAAGCGCCTTTGCTCGCTCAATCGCCAGCAGTTCTGCCTGATCGACGAACTCACAACCACCGTAGTAACGCTTTCCGGGATATCCCTCAGCATACTTATTGGTCAGTACAGATCCTTGCGCCTCAAGCACGCGGGGACTGCAATAATTTTCCGATGCGATCAGCTCGATATGCTGTTCTTGGCGCACTTCCTCAGCGTGCATGGCTGACCAAAGCTCCTGATCGAACGCTTCGATTGTCTGCACATCCCGATCGAGATAATGAGAAACATGGGTGGCTGCATGGTTCATGGTGGCATCCTGCTTATGAATATCGGGCGGTCAAAGCCTCAAAGGCTCGGCGAGCGTGAATGTTAGCCGAACACGGGTCTTACGTCAGGCATTTGTCGGCTCGGCGCTATAGACAGTAACGGTTTTCCGTATAGGATATTGCGATTATCTGGTGGGAGAAATAATGTGCGGATCAGTATCTTCGGCAGTGGGTACGTCGGTCTTGTGCAGGCGGCGGTTTTCTCCGAGGTGGGGCACAACGTGGTCTGCATGGACATTGATCCGGCCCGTATCGAGCTAATTCAAGGTGGCGAGCTGCCCTTCTTCGAACCCGGGCTCAGTGATTTGGTAAAAGCGGGTGTCGCGCAGGGGAAGCTCCGCTTCACTTCAGATACCCAAGACGCGGTTGAGCACGGCGACTATCTTTTTATCTGCGTGGGTACACCCGCAACTGAGGCGGGTGATGCGGATTTGGGCGCTGTCATGGCAGTGGCCAGTGGCATCGCGCAGCACATGACTGCGCGAAAAGTCGTGATCAATAAATCTACTGTGCCTGTCGGAACGGCCGATCAAGTATCCCGCGTGATCGATGACGCACTCGCTGATCGACGAGTCGATATCCCCTTTGAGGTCTGTTCGAACCCCGAATTTTTGAAAGAGGGCTCTGCCGTGGCCGATGCGCTACGCCCCGATCGCATTATTGTAGGCGCACGATCCGAGGACACGGTCGCCGAATTTCAAAGAATGTACGAATCCTTCAATCGCAATCGCGACAAAATGATGGTTATGGACCTCCGAAGTGCTGAACTCACCAAGTACGCCGCCAATGCCATGCTGGCAACCAAGATCAGTTTTATTAACGAAATAGCCAACATTGCCGAGGCCGTCGGTGCTGACGTGGAGTGGGTCCGCAAAGGCATTGGCTCGGATCCACGCATCGGTTATCAGTTCATCTATCCCGGTGCAGGTTACGGCGGCTCCTGCTTTCCTAAAGATGTGAAGGCACTCGAGCAGCTAGCACGAGCGAGCGGCACCGACGGGCAGATTTTGACCGCAGTCCACAACGCCAACGAAAGGCAAAAGCAAAAGCTTTCGCATCATGTGCTCTCGCGCTTCGGTCCGGGTCTTAATGACAGGACAATTGCTGTTTGGGGCTTATCGTTCAAGCCGAATACCGACGACATGCGCGAGGCGCCCAGCAGGACTTTGATGGAAGCAATCTGGGCCGCCGGCGGCCGGATCAAGGCATTTGACCCCCAAGCCATGGAGGCCTGTGCTCGGATTTATGGTCAGCGCAGTGATCTCGAGTTCGCGACAACTAAAGAGGCTGCGATCGACGCGGCTGATTGCCTTGTAATCTGTACCGAGTGGAAAGCGTTCAGGTCACCCGATTTTGAGGATATCAAGTCGCGCCTGAATCACCCCGTGATCATCGACGGTCGAAATCTTTACGATCCGGATTACTTGGAGGCGCTTGGCATCGAATACTACGGTATCGGACGTGGGCTATCTGTGCAGAGAGTCTCTTGAGTCGCCCGCTGGCGGTGGGTTGGCGAGAGTGGCTGGCCCTGCCCGAACTCAAAGTACCCTGGATCAAGGTCAAAGTAGATACGGGCGCTCGAACGAGCGCACTCAATGCCCAGGACATCACCATTTTCCAGCGAGATCAGTTTGATTGGGTCCGTTTCAGCCTCTATCCGATGCAGCAGCGAGATGCCCCCCGTGTCGTCTGCGAAGTACCCGTGCAGGAATACCGCAATGTCAAAGACTCTGGCGGCAATATGGAAAAAAGGCCCGTGATTCGTACTCATATCGACCTCGGGTCATTACAATCGGCCATCAATATTACGCTGACCGATCGCAGCACAATGACATTCCGCATGTTGCTGGGTCGCACTGCAATACCACACGACGCTACCGTACTCCCGCGACGCTCTTTCTTGCAGGGTGGGAGTCGGCACTACCCACCGGAATCATGATGAAAATAGGCATTCTCTCGCGCAACCCCAAGCTCTACAGTACCTCCAGATTATTAGAAGAAGCGATTGCATCGGGCCACCATTGTCGTGTCATTGACACCCTCAAGTGTTACATGGACATCAGCTCGGCCAAACCAGCGGTGTGGTATCGCGGGCAGCAGTTGGACCACCTTGATGCGATCATTCCACGGATTGGCGCTTCTATTACCAACTACGGCACTGCGGTCATTCGCCAGTTCGAAATGATGGATACCTATGCGCTAGTAGGTTCCATTCCACTAGGTCGCTCTCGCTCCAAGCTCAGGGCATTGCAGCTGTTATCTAAGAGAGGGCTGGGGATGCCCGCAACCGGTTTTGCGCATGATGTCTCCAATACGCGCCAGCTCATTCAACTGGTGGGCGGAGCGCCTGTGGTAGTGAAATTACTCGAGGGCACACAAGGACGCGGCGTAGTCCTTGCAGAAACGGCCAAAGCCGCAGAATCAGTGATCGAAGCGTTTAAGGAATTAGGCGCAGATTTTCTGGTGCAAGAATTTATCAAGGAAGCCGGTGGTTCAGACGTGCGATGTTTTGTGATCGGCAATAAAGTGGTAGCGGCGATGGAGAGAACCTCGGCCGCAGGTGAATTTCGCTCCAACCTCCACCGCGGCGGCAGCGCCAAACTCACCAAGCTCAGTGCCCTCGAGCGGCGCACGGCGATCAAGGCGGCTCACACTATGGGGCTGAATGTGGCGGGAGTAGACATTCTCAGGTCTGCTCGCGGCCCTCTGGTGATGGAGGTGAATTCATCGCCGGGACTCAAGGGCATCGAGGAAGCGACAGGTGTCAATGTGGCAGGCAAGATCATTCAATTTATCGAGTCCCACGTGCACACAGGGAAATCGCAGCGCCGAGTAAAAGGTTAAAGCTGTGCCTACCCACGACAAGGCAGGTAGCACGGCTGCCACTCACTTCAAAATTGGCGACGCACTGATTGCCCCCGGGGAGCAGAAAACCGTAAAGATACCGGTTGCGCCCACCTACGCGCACGATGATCTGGCGATGTCGGCACATGTGATCCACGGCAAGCGTGCTGGACCTGCGATGTTTGTGTGTGCCGCCATCCACGGGGATGAAATTAACGGCATTGAGATTATTCGCCGGCTGATCAAGCGAATCGATGTGCGCAAGCTGCGCGGCACGCTGCTGGCAATACCCATCGTGAACGTATATGGGGTTATTTCCCACTCACGCTACCTACCTGACGGGCGTGACCTGAATCGCAGTTTTCCAGGCTCCGCCACGGGCTCTCTGACGGGCAGAGTTGCGCATACTTTTATGCAGGAAATTGTGTCTCACTGCACCCACGGCATCGATCTGCATACGGGGGGCAGGCACCGCAGCAACTTTCCGCAAATCCGGGCGGAACTCAGTGATCCGGAGGTGCGGGCAATGACAGAGGCTTTTGGCGCTCCGTTGGTGATCAACTCAGCTGTCCGCGACGGCTCGTTGCGCCAGTGTGCGACCGAACTGGGTGTGCCAGTCATCCTCTATGAGAGCTGCGAAGCCCTGAGATTCGATGAGGTACACATCCGCGCGGGTGTAAAAGGTGTGGTAAATGTGATGAGGCATTTGGGCATGCTGCGCAAAAGTCGCGCCAGCAATCGCCATAAGCCTATTTTCAGTCGTCAGACTCAGTGGCTGAGAGCACCCGCGAGTGGCATTCACCGCGTGCTGGTGCCGCTGGGGGCTCAGGTTAATAAAGAGCAGGTGATTGGCCTCATCGCGGATCCGCTCGGGATCGAGGAAACAGAAGTCAGATCGCCAACCGCCGGCGTCATCATCGGCCGGTCCAATCTGCCACTTGTTTATGCCGGCGATGCCCTGTTTCATGTTGCCGACATGCATCAAGAGGCCACTTTTACGGCAGATTCATTTCACGAAGAACTCATGCCATCTGATTATCAACCAACGGAAGATGATCCCAGTACTGCTCCCATCGCACTATAGTGAAAGCGGCCCGCATCGCTTTTGAGCACAGCGAGCCCGTGCTCGATCGCTACGGCAGGCGCAAACGCACTGCTGCGCTGATTGAATCCCTGCGTAACACGTCAGGCATAGACAAAGAGGTTACGGATTAATGCCCAAGAAGTTCATGACATTCAAGCATTGGAAAAGCGGTGAGATGAAAACTATCGAATTCAAAGACGCAGCCGTACCGGCTCATCCCAGCAGCGAGCGTCTGGTGGTGTGGAACGAGACAGAACAGAAGCTTGAAGATGTCATCAAATCCACGATCGTTGAGATCCGGGAAGAATAAATTCACCGGTGCAAAACGCGCAAAAGTGAGCGTGATCCGCGGCGATTCAGTACACTCTCACTCCTCTGACAACGCTCACAGTCGCGGGGTATACCGCGTTCGAACCGCCCGTTACCTTTCTATGGAGTCTGCTCGTGGCGCAATACGTTTACACCATGAACCGAGTGGGAAAAATCGTCCCGCCGAAAAAAGAAATCCTGAAAGACATTTCGTTGTCGTTCTTTCCGGGCGCCAAAATTGGCGTACTGGGACTCAACGGCGCAGGTAAATCAACGCTCTTGAGAATCATGGCGGGCATCGATACCGACATACTGGGTGAAGCGCGCCCGCAGTCGGATATCAAGATTGGGTATCTATCGCAGGAGCCGCAACTGAACCTGGAAAAGGATGTGCGCGGCAATGTCGAAGAGGGTGTTCAGGATGCGATCGACGCATTGGCCGGATTGGAGAAGGTGTACGCCGACTATGCGGAACCAGACGCCGATTTTGATGCCCTGGCAAAGGAGCAGGCGAGACTGGAAGATATTATTCAGGCGAGCGATGCACACAACCTGAATACGCAACTTGAAATAGCGGCCAATGCACTGAGGCTGCCTCCGTGGGAGGCCAACGTCGAGACGCTCTCAGGCGGGGAGAGGCGCCGCGTCGCGCTGGCGCGCCTGCTCCTCTCAGAACCTGACATGTTGCTTCTGGACGAGCCTACCAACCACCTAGACGCAGAGTCAGTGGCGTGGCTGGAGCACTTTCTGGAGGATTTTCCCGGCACCGTTGTGGCCATCACTCACGATCGCTACTTCCTCGATAACGCGGCCGGATGGATTCTGGAATTAGACCGGGGGCGCGGGATCCCGTACGAAGGAAATTATTCCAACTGGCTGGAGGCGAAGGAGAAGCGCCTGGGACAAGAACAGCGACAGGAAGCGTCACATCAAAAAGCGATCAAGGCGGAGCTGGAGTGGGTCCGCTCCAATCCGAAGGGGCGTCAAGCCAAGAATAAGGCGAGACTGCAGCGATTTGAGGAGCTGAGCTCACAGGAATTCCAGACGCGTAACGAAACCAACGAAATCTATATTCCACCCGGGGCGCGACTTGGAGACAAAGTGATTGAGGTGGCCGGTTTAAGAAAAACCTTTGGCGATCGCTTGTTGTTCGAAGACGTGAGCTTTGTCGTGCCCAAGGGCAGTATCGTGGGGATCATTGGTGCCAACGGCATGGGTAAATCGACCCTCTTCAGGATCTTGATGGGGCTTGAAACACCCGATGGTGGCGGAGTCGTCGTCGGGGATACTGTCGAATTAGGCTATGTTGACCAATCCCGCGACGATCTGGATGGCAGCAAAACGGTGTGGGAGGAGGTGTCGGACGGCCACGATATTATCCGCATTGGGACCTACGAGATTCCCTCGCGCAGCTATGTAGGCCGCTTTAACTTCAAGGGCTCAGATCAGCAGAAATTTGTCAAAGACCTCTCCGGCGGCGAGCGCAATCGACTGCATCTGGCAAAGCTCCTCAAACAGGGCGCCAATGTGCTGCTACTGGATGAACCGACAAATGACCTGGATGTGGAAACACTGCGGGCTCTGGAAGAAGCATTACTGGCATTTCCCGGCTCCGCACTCGTAATTTCGCACGACCGATGGTTCCTTGACCGGATTGCCACCCATATTCTCGCGTACGAGGATGACGGCAACGTGGTCTTTCATGAAGGCAATTACACCGACTACGAGGCGGATCGACGCAACCGGGCCGGTGCTGATGCAGCGGTACCGAGCCGGGTAAAACATCGCAAGCTAAAGTAATCTCGGCGCCGGTTCGCGCACCCGAATAGCTTCACCTTTGCTACCCGCAGGCCTCAAGCGCCTCTGTGAGCCTGGTCACCGGAATCACCTTTAGGTTGGGCGGCGGTTTTTGAGGTGTGTTGGCCTTGGGCACGATGGCGACCTTGAAGCCGTGCTTGGCGGCTTCTGTGATCCGCTCCTGTCCACTTGCCACAGGCCTGATCTCACCTGATAACCCGACCTCACCAAAAACCACCCAATCTCTGGGAAGTGGACGGTTTCGCAGGCTGGACACTACCGCCAGCAATAAAGCCAAGTCGGCAGAAGTCTCCGTCACCCTGACGCCGCCTACCACATTGGCAAAAACATCCTGATCCCCAACATGAATCCCGGCGTGGCGATGCAATACAGCCAGCAACATTGCCAATCGATTTTGCTCAAACCCCACTGTCACCCGTCGCGGATTTCCCAAAGAGCTGTCGTCTACCAACGCTTGAATTTCCACTAGCAGCGGCCGGGTACCCTCCCACACAACAACAACCGTTGTTCCCGGTGCCGTATGCTCTGAGCGATCAAGAAAAATTGCCGACGGGTTGGTGACCTCGCGCATGCCCGAGTCGGTCATGGCAAAGATGCCCAGCTCATTCACCGCGCCAAATCGATTCTTTTGCCCTCGGAGAGTCCGGTAACGAGAGTCGTGATCACCCTCAAGCAAAATGGAGCAATCGATCATATGCTCAAGCACTTTGGGCCCGGCCAAGCTACCGTCTTTCGTGACATGCCCCACCAGAATCAACACAGTGCCCGTCTGCTTGGCATAGCGCGTGAGCTGCGCCGCACAATCCCGCACTTGCGATACGCTTCCCGGGGCTGACGTCAGTGTCTCGCTATGCACCACCTGAATGGAATCAACAACTAAAATCCGCGGTTGCAGTGTCAAAGCCGAGGACAAGATTTCGTCTACATCGGTCTCAGCGAGCAACTGAAGCTGATCTGCGGGCAGGTTGAGGCGGCTGGCGCGAAGGGCGATCTGCTCCGGCGACTCTTCGCCGGTGACGTACAGCGCACTGTGCTGTGCTGCGAGGCGGCACAGGGTTTGCAGCAGCAAGGTGCTCTTGCCCGCTCCCGGGTGCCCGCCGATGAGAATGCTCGACCCGGGAACAAAGCCACCACCCAGCACTCGGTCGAATTCTTCAAAACCCGACGCAAGCCGGGGGAGGTCCAAAACCGCAACCTCTTCCAGTCGTTGCACCGCCGCCTTGCTGCCCGCGAACCCCGAACGAGCGCCCCCGCGAGACGTCACTACTGTCTTACCCGCTGCCGAGCTCAACCGTATCTCGGATAAGGTATTCCACGCGTTGCACTCACCGCATTGACCCTGCCATTTTGGAAAATCGGCACCGCAGTCACTGCAAACAAATGCTGTCTTTGCCTTGGCCACGAGAAACTCCGCAGAAACTGATCGTAGAACGTGTATTGGTGCAGTTAAGCCGGTATCCTAACAGGCCTTTCCAGTCTGCACGTCACCCAATGCAATTTGGTTCACTCATCCCCGATCGACAACTCACGTTTTCACCGGAGCTTGCGGCGACAATTGGGCTTGAGGAAGCGGTGCTACTGCAAAAGCTGGGGACGCGCCTCACAGGCCACCACTGGGCGACCTTTGATTTGAATTCCTTGCATCAGTCTCTGCCCTTCTGGTCCGTGGATCATATTGAGTTGCTGACGGAAAAGCTGGTGGCTTTGGGCATTTTGGTTCGCGCGGCGCAGAGCGGACCCAATCAACTCATTTTGAGAGTGGCAGACACCGCCGCAGCAGAGACGCCCACCATCATTGGAGACAGCACAAGGAACACGGTAACCCAACAACCTGACTGGGTGCCCAGTCATGCCTTAATAGAGCTCCTCACACTGAATCACGGCATCCCAGAAAATGCCATTCGCGAGGCCCAAAGCAGCTTCGTACCGGGACCTGGAAGAGAGATCGACACTCAGTTCCGGCAACATGTACTCGGGCGCTGGCAACAACAACAGCCGCCGCGGCTGGCGTTCGAGGTGCGCCCCCCTCCGTCCTTTGGACGGGATTGGCAACCCAGTGCAGATGCGCTGGATATTCTGATTCAGGCGGATATCGATGTGGAGTTCGCTGAATCTGTCAGGTCCGAGTTCGTGCTCTATTGGAGCGAGCGCGGCGGGGCACCAAAGGAAATCAATAGCCGGTTTGTAGAACATGTGCGTCGCCGCTGGCTAAGACACACCAGCCAGATGCACCACAGTACCGAACCCACTCGCATACCACGCAATTGGCAACCCGATTCCGCGGTCTACGATACGCTGCGCCTCGCTGGCATTAGTGAGGAGTCAGCGCGCGCATTGTTGCCCGAATTTGTGATGTACTGGGTCGACAGTAACGAGGTACACACCTCTTGGAACAGTAAATTCCTGCAACACGTCAAGCGCCAGTGCCGGCCTGCAGGAGAGGGAGACCAACATGGCGGAGAAGCAGGACGCAGCAACACTGGCTCGGGGCATCGTTCAAAAGACCGAAGCCTCAACGATGACCTCACCGACACCAGCTGGGCTAACTGAAACCACCTCTCCCCCAGATAATCAGGCCGTCGAGGCCATCAACCAGGTATTTGCGCTCTTTCGGTTGAACTACCATAACCAGTACTACGCTGCGTGGAGTGACGCCGAACAGGTCAAGCAAGTGAAGCGACTGTGGCTGGATGCGCTGGATGCCTATCCCACTGCAGTAATTTTGCGCGCCGCGCAACATGCGATCGAAAACAGTGATTATTTGCCCACCCTAAATAGGATGATTGACGCTTGCCATCACGCCTTGAGTGACCTGGGCTTGCCGTCACCCTATGATGCCTACCGGGAGGCCTGCCTTGCCCCCTCACCCAAAGTGGAGGCGTCATGGCAGCACCCTGCGGTGTATCTAGCGGGTCGCGACAGCAATTGGTTTTTCCTGGCAAACGAGCCCGAGGCCAAAACCTGGCCCGTGTTCCGAGAGCATTACGAGCGCTGGGTGAGTAGAGCCGCTCGAGGAGAGACGCTTAAAGGACCCGAGCGGGTCAGTATTTCACCGCCAGAAGAAACAGTGCCCAGCCCCGAGGAGCAAGCGACCCATCTCGCGCGGCTCAGAAAAGAGATCGGCCTCTGATCAGGCCGAAGTGGCCAACCGCTGTTGCCAGTCACGGATCGCATCCATCAAGATTTCCCCTTGCTCTTGCATCACACGCTGCGTGGCGGCAACAGCTGAGGCAGTGCCTTCGATACAAGCCTGCTCTAATTCACGTGCCGCCGCCGAGACCAGCGTGGCATGCAGGTTGGCGCTGGTACCTTTTACGCGATGCGCTATCTTTCGCAGAGACCCCATATCACCAGACTCCAGCGCAAGCTGACTCGATTCCAGATCCGAGGCAAGCTCTTTTAAGAAGGTTTGCAGCAGCGTGCTCACGCGCTGCGTGTCGCCCCCCAACATGTCGAGCAAGGCAAAAAAATTAATGGGCAGCATCCGCTCCCTCACTTCATAACCCTATTCAGCGCGCCAGGATGCAGGGATGATTAAAACGGAAAATTCGGCCCTCAATAACCGGCATAGTCATCTCTTGCCAGATTTTCGAAGCGGGTGAATTCACCCTGAAACGCGAGCCTACACGTCCCTATTGGGCCATTACGCTGCTTTCCGATGATGATCTCAGCAACGCCTTTATCGGGCGAGTCTTCATGGTAAACCTCGTCCCGGTAGATAAACATCACCACATCGGCATCTTGCTCGATGGCACCGGATTCACGGAGATCAGAATTGACGGGCCGCTTATTGGGTCTCTGTTCCAGCGCCCGATTCAGCTGAGATAGTGCAACAACAGGGCACCGGAACTCTTTCGCAATCGCTTTCAAATTACGCGAAATTTCAGATATTTCGGCCGTGCGGCCCTCAGAAGTACCGGCCACACGCATTAACTGCAAATAGTCGACCATAATCATGCCCAGATCACCGTGTTCTCTGGCGAGGCGCCGGGCTCGAGCCCTGACCTCGGTGGGCGTCAGAGCAGGCGTGTCGTCGATAAAAATCGCCTTGTCTTTGAGTTTGGCCATCGCCGCGGACAACTTGGGCCAATCGTCCTGCTGCAATTTACCGGTTCGCACACGAGATTGATCGATCTTGCCGAGTGAGGACAGCATTCTGATCACCAGCTGCTCAGCGGGCATCTCCATGGAGAATACGACGATGGGTTTATCCGTGTTTCCCGCTGCATTCTCCACCAAATTCATGGCAAAACTGGTCTTGCCCATCGAAGGTCGACCCGCCACAATCACCAGGTCTGAAGGCTGGAGGCCCGAGGTTTTTTTATCCAGATCAATGAAACCCGTCGTCAATCCCGTAATTTCACCGCCGGTGTTATAGAGTTCTTCAATCCGCTCCAACGCGCCAGTCAGGAGCGGAGCCATGCTTTGAGGCCCACCTGATTTAGGCCCGCTCTCGGAGACTGCCATGATGAGCCGCTCCGCCTCATCAACGAGCTCATCGGCGCTTCGCCCCTCCGGACTGAACCCTGCTGTTGCAATATCCTGCGCTGCGCCAATCAGTTTTCGGAGCAGCGAGCGTTCTCTCACGGCGCGCGCGTAAGCGCGGACATTGGCAGCTGTTGGCGTTTGCTCAGCAAGTTCGGCAAGGTAGGTATGACCACCTGCCGCATCGAGCTCTCCCGTAACAAGGAGCCGGTCGGCAACGGTGATGACATCGATTGGCTCGTTCCGATCCACCAATAAGGCGATTTGACGGAAGATAGCGCGGTGCTCAGGACGATAAAAATCGCCGGCGTCGACCAGTTCAGCGATGGCATCCCAGCTTTCAGGTGCCAGCAAAATGCCGCCAATAACAGACCGCTCCGCCTCAACGGATTGGGGTTGCATGCGAATCCGGGCAACGTCCGAATCCTGAGGTTTCACCGACTCCAAGATCTGACCTTCTTATATGCTCATTGATGACGCCAAAAGGGCCGCGCCCAGAGGAGCCAACAAATGTCAGCGGGTCGAATAGATTACCTGCGACGGCGTGGTCACGCCAGCGGATATGGAAATGAGGCAGCGGGCCGACGCCCGCTACAGAGCATTATTCAGCAATGATGTGGATCGCCACAGAGGTTGCTATCTCTGCGTGGAGCTGGATCATTATCTCAAATTCACCCAGTTCGCGGATTACGCCCTCAGGCAGTCGCACCTCGGCCTTGTCGACCTCGCAACCAGCCGCCGTAAGCGCCTCAGCAATGTCACGAGTGCCCACAGAGCCAAATAATCTCCCTTCCTCACCCGCGGTCGCACCAATTTCAACCGCTCCGAGCGCTGTCAGCGCCTCTCCGCGCGCTTGTGCAGCGGCGAGCGTCTCGGCCGCTGCGGCCTCCAGCTCAGCACGACGCGCCTCGAATTTCGCCACATTCTGTTCCGTGGCGGGTACCGCTCTCCCCTGAGGGATCAGAAAATTGCGCCCGTACCCTGCCTTGACATCAACCTTGTCACCCAGCGCACCGAGATTGCCAATGTTTTCGAGCAAAATAACTTCCATCATTCTTTCCTCTGCTAACCGCTTTAACGACCGACTTTTTCAACCCGCTCAACAAGCAGCTTATTCACTGCTTGCGCTCCCGCCAGACGGTGTGTTCCATCTAGCCCTAAAATCGAAGAATACGTCGGCAACAACGCATCCCAACCATAGCCACTTCACAGGATCGAGCACGATCCACAGTGTGTACATCAGGGTCAACCAAGTAACCCCTTTGCCGGTGTGCGCCGAATAAGCGTGCACCAAGGCAAATCCCACTACCGTCAAGGGCAGTACCGCCGCGGCGCTCCAGATGCGCCACTCCGCGCCTTGCCACCAGAGCAACGCGCCTGTCCCAACCATGATCACCACCGCGGCTTGCGGCAGTCTCAGGGCTCGAAACTCAGCGCCAAACCCTCCTGGGTTATACAGCAGCGCTTGCCAGTAGCGTCCCAGTAGTAAGCTCAATACCGCGACCACGGTATTACCGGTCGCTAGCAGTGCCCCCACCTGGGGCACCGACAACGTGGTGAAGGCCAACTCACCCTGTTGTTCACTCGCAATGTCTTGCTCTAACTGCGCCAGTGCTTGGTTGAAGGTCGCAACCAGCTCCTCCAAAAAAGCACCATTGAGCGTCACCAACGCCAGCCCACCCAGCATCGCCATCGGCACACTTGCCATCACGGCCAAAGAGAGACTCACTGTCTCCCGCAAAATCACCGCCAGAGCGAAGGCCCCCAGCAGCAATATCACGCTCCCCATATCGCCACTCATCGTGGCAACGATCACAGCGGGTAGCATTGCCCAGAGGGCCAACCAGCCGCCGGAAGCTGAACCCTGTCTCAGGGTAACCAGCGCAATGGCCGCCGCGCTGATCCAGCCAAACAGCAGACTTCCTGACCCCAGCACCGCAACCACCAGTGCCTGCCACCAGCCGCGCATGATGAATTCAGCGAGGCCGCGCATGTTTAATACTTACTTGTGTGCGTCTGTATAAGGTAACAAGGCGAGGAAACGCGCGCGTTTTACCGCCGTCGCCAACTGCCGCTGATACTTGGCTTTCGTGCCCGTGATACGACTCGGCACAATCTTTCCCGTTTCGGAGACGTACTGCTTGAGCGTATCCAGATCCTTATAATCGATCTCTGTCACGCCCTCGGCTGTGAATCGGCAAAACTTTCTGCGACGAAAAAAACGTGACATGGCTTATTCCTCAGTGGCTGTTTCTGACTTTTCGGAGGGCGCATCCTCGCTTTCAGCTTTGGCGTCTCCAGCAGGCTCCGCCGCGCGACGCGCGTCGTTATTCTGACGTTCCTGATATCGCGCCTTGCGCTCTTTATCCTCGCGCTCAGCCTTCATGATCAGGGACTCATCCAATGCTGGCTCGTCACGACGGATTACCATGTTGCGAATCACTGCGTCGTTGTAACGAAAAGTGGTGGTGAGCTCTTCCATCGCTTCGTTGGAGGCCTCCACATTCATCATCACGTAATGCGCTTTGTGGATTTTATTGATGTGGTAAGCCAACTGACGTCGGCCCCAATCTTCCAGGCGATGCACGGTACCACCATCTTTTGTGATGACATTGCTGTATCGCTCGATCATGCCTGGGACTTGTTCGGACTGGTCCGGATGGACCATGAACACAACTTCGTAGTGTCGCACTCGCGTACTCCCTATGGTTTACAGCCACCCGTCTGAGGGTGTGGCAAGGAGGATGGGCCCTTTTCAGGCCCGACCAATTTTTTTGAGGAGCGGAGTCTACAAAGCCGGACGCGGCATTGCAACGGCGAAATTTGGTAAAGGTTTCACCGCAAACGGGCTCAATGCGCGCCTCTCTGGCGAACCGCCTCAAATAGACAGATGCCCGCTGCAACCGACACGTTGAGGCTAGATACCGAGCCTGACATGGGCAGCTTGACAACAAAATCGCACAGCTCTCTGGTCAGCCGCCGCATCCCGGCTCCCTCCGAGCCCATGGCCAAGGCGCAAGGTCCCGTGAGGTCGCGGTCATAGAGTGATTCATCCGCATCGCCGTCGGTGCCCACGATCCAGACCCCCTTTTGCTTGAGCGCTTCAATCGTGCGCGCCAAATTGGTGACTCGCACCCATGGCACCGCCTCCGCTGCACCACTGGCGACCTTGCGAACCACCTCATTTACATCCGCGCTCTTGTCCTTAGGGAAGATAACCGCTGTCACACCCGCTGCGTCAGCACTGCGCAGGCATGCCCCCAGATTATGGGGGTCTGTCACACCATCTAGGATAAGTAATAGCGGTGCGCTGATTTGCGACACCCTGTCCATAAGATCCGTCTCGCTGATCATGTCCGCGCGCGCGCGCTGACCAGTGGGATCTAGCAAGGCGACGACACCCTGATGGCGTCCACTCACCCTGGCATCCAGCTCTGCTTTGCTACACAGCACCAACGCAACCCCTTGGTTACGCGCCAGCTCGCAAAGGGTGAGCATGCGTTTGTCCTGCCGGTCAGATTGCACTTGCACTGCCGCCACGCGACTTGGCTCGTGGCGGATCAGGCTCTCGACGGCGTGATAACCAATAACGACCTCTGTCATGGCCTAGCGCTTCTTCTTCTTGCGCGTTGCGGCGTTCTTGGCGGATGGCGACCTGCCACTCTTGGCAGGTTTTCCGGATCGCGAGGAATCTGACGAAGTCGATGACGACGCCGACGGCTTTCCAGCACTGCCCTTAGAGCTGGACTTTCTGCCCTTTTGGGTGGCAGTGGCTTTGGCAGACCCTCTTCGCTTTTGAGGAGCTGCTCGCCCTGATGACACTTGGCCAGCGAGTTCAAGATCTATCTTGCGATTATCAAGATCCACCCGGGCCACCCTCACCGTGACAGCGCCCCCCAACTTAAAGACCTGTCGCGTTCTCTCGCCCACAAGCCGCTGCTTGGCTTGATCAAAATGGTAATAGTCTCCGGGCAGTGCACTTACATGAATGAGACCTTCGATATAAAGATCATCCAACTCCACGAACACACCAAAATTGGTCACTGCCGCGATAACACCGCCAAATTCCTCATCAACCCGGTCCTTGAGAAACTCACATTTAAGCCAAGCATCGACCTCTCGGGTCGCATCATCTGCGCGGCGCTCGGTCATGGAGCATTGCTCGCCCAACGCCACCATCGTGCCTACGTCATAAGGATAAATCTCCTTCTGCTTTAGCGCGCGGGCACCTTTCACCCGCTCGACGTGGCCGCTTTTTACAGCGCCACGAATCGCCGCACGGATAGCGCGATGCACCAGCAGATCTGGGTAGCGGCGAATTGGCGACGTAAAGTGCGCATAGGCCTCAAAGTGAAGCCCGAAATGACCGGCGTTCTCGGGCTGGTAGACAGCCTGGGAGAGTGATCGCAGCAGCATCGTTTGAATAATGTGCGCGTCCTCGCGCCCCTCAACTGTGCTCAGTAAAGACTGATAGTGCTCTGGGGTGGGCTTTACGCCACCGGGCAAGTCTAACGAGAGCTCACCCAAAAATGCTCGGAGATTTTCAAGCTTCTCGGCACTTGGGCCCTCGTGCACCCGGAACAATGCGGGCTGCCCGAGAGATTCCAGAAACTGTGCCGTCGCCACATTGGCGATCAGCATGCACTCCTCTACCAGCTTGTGTGCGTCATTTCGATACACCGGCTTGATCGCCGCAATCTTACGTTGCTCATCGAAGAGGATGCGCGTCTCCTGGGTCTCGAAATCGAGCGCTCCGCGTTGTTCACGCGCAACTCGCAGAATCCGATAAAGCCCGTGAAGCCGTTGAATATCGGCTACGCGCTCTGCCGGCACGTTCGGGCTATCACCACTCTCGATCACGTCGCCCACGTCGGTATATGTTAATCTCGCGTGAGAGTGAATAATGGCCTCATAAAATCTGTAATCCTGTAACTGCCCGTGTTGGTCGATTTCCATCTCGCAAACCATTGCCAAGCGGTCAACTCGGGGCTTGAGTGAGCACAAGCCATTGGAGAGCACCTCCGGGAACATCGGCACGACCCGCTCAGGAAAGTACACCGAATTACCTCTGATGCTGGCTTCTTCATTGAGGGCCGACCCAACCGGCACGTAATGAGCGACATCCGCAATCGCGACCCGAAGCTGGAAGCCCTTGCCGCTCTGGTCACACCAGACGGCATCGTCAAAGTCTCGTGCGTCCTCTCCATCAATGGTGACAAACGGTATGGCGCGCAAGTCCACCCGGTTAGCTTTGTCAGCCTCCGCCGGCTCCTCACCCAAAGCGCCCGCCTCGCTCAACACCTCGTTGGGCCACTCCCAGGGAATACCGTGAGCGCGAATAGCCACGTCAATCTCGAGCCCGGGGTCCAGATGATCCCCCAGCACCTCGTCTACATGGCCCTTGGCCCCCAGCGTGGCAGAGGGATAATCTGTCAGGGTCGCCGAGACCAGTTGCCCATGGCGCGCACCACCCTTTGCCTTGGGCGGAATGAGTATGTGGTTTTTGATGCGGGTGTTATGCGGCAGCAAAAAGCCGATACCACTCTCTTCCATGTACCGACCCACGACCTGAGTGTGAGCACGAACCAATACCTCAACAATCTGACCTTCAGCTCGCCCACGACGATCTACGCCCGCCACGGCTACCAGCACCTCATCGCTATCGAAGACCTGGTACATCTCTTTGGCCGAGAGAAACAGATCGTCTCCGCCCTCCAGCGGACGCGCAAAGCCATAGCCATCGCGATGGCCCATCACCCGACAACGCTGTAAATCCATGCGCTGGGGCACGCCATAGGCGCCCCGTCTGCCCGAAATAAGTTGACCATCGCGCTGCATAGCGCGTAACCGTTTACCCAGTGCATCCAGGTCTCGCTCGACGCTCAACCCCAACTGCTCAGCAATGCCATTAAAGGCCATGGGCGCATCTGCCGCTTGCAGCATGGCGAGAATGACTTCGCGACTGGGGATGGGATGCGCGTAACGATCACGCTCCCGAGCGGCGTGCGGATCAGAAGACGGAGTTGGGTCGTTGTTTTTGCGGCGTGGCGCCAAAAGAAAGTCCGATGGCTGGAGTCAGCCGGTTGGAGAACACCCTTTTATTATACGCGGGAAAACCTGTGAGCACCGGTAGCAAATCACGCTATCCCAACACCGGGCACAAATTGACAGCGCGCGTGCGAGGCAGTAGTCTGCGCGCCCTCTGATTCGTCAGATTTTCCCCG
>JAQWUD010000032.1 GCA_029242325.1 Luminiphilus sp. | reverse complement strand
CCGCAGCGTCAATGAAATTCTGTTCTCAGGCCTACCGGTCACCGCAGAGCTGGGTCTATACGCCCTGATCATTGCGTTGGTAATTGGTGTAACCGCTGGGGTATTCGCCTCTCTCAAACCCAATACTGTGCAGGACTATGTACCCATGAGTCTCGCTATGATTGGCATCTGTATGCCGTCATTTTTATTAGGACCGCTGCTGGTGCTGGTATTTGGCATCTGGCTCGACTGGCTACCCATCACCGGTTGGGGCGATATACCGGGGGATAAAATACTGCCCGCCGTTACGTTGGGTTCCGCCTATGCTGCATATATTGCCCGACTCAGCCGTGCCGGAATGCTCGAGATTCTTTCTCAGGACTACATTCGTACTGCCAGAGCCAAGGGCCTGCCCGAGTGGCGAGTGGTTACGCAACACGCTCTGCGCGGCGGTCTGATCCCCGTTATTGCTTTTCTCGGCCCCGCCTTTGCCGGCCTGTTGGCGGGCTCTTTTGTGGTAGAGACGATCTTTCAGATTCCAGGCTTGGGCCGGTTCTATGTTCAGGCGGCGTTCAATCGCGACTACACCATGATCCTCGGCACCACCGTGTTTCTGTCATCATTAATCGTGTTCTTTAACTTGGTGAGCGACGTCGTCGCCGCTTGGCTCAACCCGCGGTTACGACAGCAGTTTCAAGGAGGTGGCTCATGAATACCGCCACCCAGATATTCGAAGACGCCGAACAGGGCTCGTCGCTCTGGCACGACGCCTGGCTGCGCCTCCGCAAAAATAAGCTCGCGGTGTTTGGCGGCGGCGTGCTGCTCTTTATGCTGGTTGTCGCCTTGCTGACGCCCTGGATCGCACCGTACAGCTACGAGGCCCAAAATCTGGATCTCGGGGCCTCGCCTCCGTCCTCTCAACACTGGCTCGGCACAGACATCTTCGGGCGGGACGTGCTGACCCAAATCATGTACGGCGGCCGCATTTCACTCGCAGTAGGGTTTATTGCCACCGCGGTAGCGCTACTGATCGGTGTCACTTGGGGGGCCGTTGCAGGCTATGCGGGTGGCCGTGTGGATGCGGTGATGATGCGCCTAGTCGACATTCTTTATGCCCTGCCCTTCATGATTTTCATCGTGCTGCTAATGGTGGTATTTGGACGCAACATTTTGCTCTTGTTCCTTGCGATCGGCGCCGTGGAATGGTTGACCATGGCTCGCATTATGCGCTCGCAGGTGCAATCGCTTCGGCAGCAGGAATTTGTCGAGGCTGCCATTTCAGTGGGCCTGTCTCCGGCGGCGATCATCCGCAAGCATATTGTCCCAAATGCACTTGGGCCGATCATCGTCTACACCACTCTGACAATCCCCAGCGTCATGCTGCTGGAGGCATTTCTCAGCTTTTTGGGCCTGGGCATCCAGCCACCCGCAACCTCTTGGGGTCTGCTCATCAGCTACGGCGCCGAGACCATGGAAGAGTATCCATGGCTGCTCATCTTCCCGGGCTGTGCGCTAACGCTCACCCTTTTCTCACTCAATTTTCTTGGCGACGGCCTGCGCGATGCGCTTGACGTGCGCGGCT
>JAQWUD010000028.1 GCA_029242325.1 Luminiphilus sp. | reverse complement strand
GCCATTTGGAAAAGCGGAATAGCTTCAAGGGGCTTGCCAACCGCCACAGCCAATACACCCAGATTATGGTTAGCGTCAGGGTGTGCTGGCAGGGCTTGCAAGATTGCGCGATAGAGGCGTTCAGCATCTTGGAGCTTGCCTTCCTTATGTGCCGCAACACCCTGTTGCAAGGCTTGATCTATGGTCAATTCCATCTGGGTTATATCAGTGTCAGTTGGCTTTAAGGGAGTGTCATGCGGATAGTGACTGGCGAGTAGATTATCTCCAGAATTTACTAAAGGATAAAGTAGCAGCAATGGGGCCGAACAGTGATACCAAAGTTAGATAGCACTGCTGTTGCTAAGCCATCATGAACAGTGACAATCTGGCAACGGCAGCTTGCCCCCGTCTGGTCAATCCACGCCTGCTGTACAGGATGCAGCCTGTCTGCCGCCAACCCCTCTATGGTGGTGAGATCGGCGTCGCTCAACGCACCGACGCTGAGCTGGCAGACGCGGGCTGGCGCACCATTGAGCCACACGGTGCAGGCACCGCATTGCGCAATGCCACACCCCTACTTGGTTCCCACAAGACCGAGATGATCGTGCAATGCCCACAGAAGGGGAGTATCTGGATCAATACTGCTGAGGTCAGTCTTTATCCCGTTGATTGTCAGCGCCATGTGAGCCTCACCATTCGTTGTCTGGGCATTCTATTTGAAACCCCCTCACATTGGCGCAAAGAATACCGTTTGCAAAGCCCACATCGGGTGGATACGGTGCCGCTATGGGCAAACCTCGCGCGACTGGGTACACCAACTTATGTCCCTGCGGCAGCCAAGCGGAATTTACGGGGTGCTGTGCGCGCTATCTTGAAAGTGACGCAATACCCCAAACAGCCGAACAGCTTATGCGGTCACGCTACTCTGGCTTTGTACTCTGCAACGAGCACTATCTCCTCGACACGTGGCACCCTGAGACGCGGCCCAGCAAGATCAATTTTGATCCGGAGCAGCGCTGGCTAGGGCTCAGCGTGCGGGCAACAGAGGCCGGCATGGAGGCAGATTCCACCGGACTGGTGGAATATATCGCTCGATACAAAATAAGCGGCAAAGGTTATCGCCTGCACGAAATCAGCCGCTTTCTGAAGATTGATGGCCGGTGGTTTTATACAGAGGGGCGACACCTGTAACCACCCTTGATGAGGCCCTTTCCAGAGCGCTCCGCTTAACGGACGGTTCCGGTAGGCCATAATCGACAATGCGCGCGCTGTGATGCGGAGTCCGTCTCATGTGTCGCACCCCAACGCTATTTCCGCCACCCTCGGACTCGCGTGAGGCCAGACCGCTTTCGGTCACTCGGTCGCTCAACCCATCTCTTCAAATTTTGCGAGCGTGTTATCCACCTCACACCACCTCGGCGCACTGGCACTGAAATAGGTCAATTGAGGTGAGAAACGCGCTGCATCATCGAGCGTCATGCCATTGACCGACACAACATCCAATGCGGTTGATTCGACTTTAATCTGCGTCCCGCAATGATCGCAGAAGCATCGTACGACTTCGCGCCCGGATGCAGAGTCATAGGCGTACGCCTTTAGACTGCCTTCAACCAGACGAAAATCCGATGGCGCGACGGCATAGGACACCCAATGCGAACTACCGCCGACGATCTGGCAGTCGGTGCAGTAACACAGACCCTGCAGTGCCGAATCAGCCAGCACCCGGTATTTCACTGCTTTACAAAAACAAGCCCCAGTCAACATCCGTTTTTTCCCTTTCCCCTCTTGAGCGCAACCTAACTCAGGACGCCGCTGTTGTCTCTCATCTACACCGACAACAACCAGAAATACTCCCGGCAACAACCCTGAGTCACCGGCCTCGGAGATCGTCTCTCGGCCGCAGGCGAGCGCTTGAGCCTCAGTAACTTGTCCGGATATCTTTGTTCCGCTAACGTGTCATCATCGGCGGCATCAGTTGTGTTCCACAGCCCGAGGCGAAGTGGTAGTGTTTTGCGGTGGGTAAAAAGTGTAAACCAGCCCATTTCAGTCATCGTTACGGGGTAACACTATGAAGCTTGCAAGCTCGGCACTCTTTACTGCTTTGCTTTTCAGTCTGTCAGCTCAACACGCTACGGCGAGCTACTACAGCGCCAAAGGCGTGGTAGCCAACTGCACCAGTGAGACCAGCTATGACAGTGGTTGGTGCGCCGGCTACATAGGCAGTTGGGCGGATGCGGATATTGATAGAATGCGGCGCAAAGCCTGCATACCTGCGGGCACTGGGCTGGGCACCCTCAAGCAGGTGCTTATGGACTATGCCACGACAAATGCTACCGATATGGACGCGATGACCGGGGGCGAGTTGCTCCAGCGAGCATTCAGTCGGAAATGGCCACCCCAAACGACAAACGACACCGTCTCCGAGATTTACAGGAAAACGTGTTAGCCCTGACGGCTGGCAATCAGGCGGAGAACGCGGTCAGCGTGTCGCTCTAGCCGCAGCAACTGCCGCCGCGACTCATCCAACTGATACCCTAGCCTAGAGGACGCATCTAGGCCAACCAACGCTCCGTCACGGTTGGCCGCTGCGCTGCGGCCATTGAAGTTCCCGCGAATGATCCGTGTCACACCGCCTCGTTCCAACATGTCTCTCTTCCAATAAGCACTATTAGAATAGACATCGGACGTTCGCCTGAAAAATTGATCGGCAAGAATCGTGAAAATGGCGCTCGCTACAGTATTGAGCTGCCGCACACCAAGATGGGATATTCGGGTGAGACGTCCCAACCCCCTCACCTAGCTAACCCCGAAGCGGGCAACTTGAGTGAACCCCTACTGCCATGGAATCAGGCACAGTACCTTCACCGATGCGGTCGAAACTTAGCGATTTGTCAGGTGGCTCCCCACCGCGGGTAGAAACATCGTGATCTCTCGACCCGCCGTCACCGCATCGCGTAAGCCCGCGTCAATCTTTGCCCCCGAAACATATGGGCTAGGCCATGGGCCGGCATAATTTGCATATTGCAACATTATTTTCATATTGCTATAGTGCGCAAACAGGAGGGACATGTCATGGAAAGACTATCTCAACAGATCTTGATCACTGGGGAAGAACGCGCCGCGCTCGAGGCCGCTATTGTCGACCTGCACCAGCTCAAACCGACAGAACATCGCCGCTCTGAGCCTGTGAGCGTTGAGCACCGTGATTCGTTTCGCAGCGGATTGGTTTTCCTCGCTCTTGGTACCCTTGTGATGTCACTTAGCCAGCTGCACACGCTCTTTTAATCTCCCTTTGCACCACCATGGGTGGGTATCCGCACTGAGCGGGCCCAATCAAAAGCTCCCATAAACTGGTGATATTTGGACTTACAAGGCGACGGCTATGCGGCGTAACCTAAACACTTCGTCAACATGTTGTGGTTAACCAACTCGGTCACAACTACATGAGGTGACAAGTGATGCTAGCGGAAACGATCCAAGTGGCTGAGCAACGAGAATCCCTTAAAGTCATGTGCTCTGACCTCGATCGCATTGAAGAGCGGCTTCTGGTGACGAACAGAAAGTTTATCGAAAGCAGGCCTAGTGCGTGGGAGCGCGCCCGCGCGACAACCGCCATCTATCTTGTGAACATCAGAATTCAAAGCCGGTTCAAATTTTGGTTGCTTCCCGATAAGGGCTGACACCACTCAAGGCCACAGCGCCACCAAGGAGATTCCTGACGACTCCGAGCGATAGGGTTTGCCCTGTCGCTTACCTCGCCCGCAATAGACCGCTAAAGATTCCTCCCGCGTCAGCCGATGAATACATTGTGCGGGTTGTATGTGAAGAGGCGGTGTAACGTGGCTGAAAAGGTAGTGGATCTCGTTGAATATCGGGCCAGGAAAGATCAGGCTACCAGCGATCAGGAAATCCTTCGCGTCAGCGAAGAGGTGGGGCTGGCAGCCTTGGCGCTTGTCCGACAGTTCTCGGAACGATACCCGCATCTGCCAGACACATTCTTTGCTTTCCTCGTTAATCAACAACTGCTGTCAACCGCTTGCAGCGGTGCAGAGACGGGTCATGAAGGATCCAAACGCATGCTTAGCCACGCAATGCACTTACTCGAGGTATATGAAAATTACCTCAACCATCGCGGGCAAAGCTTCAGGGTCGCTCACCCCTCACATCACGCCAACTCATCCTCAGCACCAGGCAGTCAGATACACTGAATCGGTACTGCGCAGCGCCGTAACGTTCTGAGAACACGGCGCAGAAACGGACACCACCCCGCTTTTTAATCTGCCATGTCCTCGAGGTCAGTACCGGGCTGTTTTCTCTTGAACCCTCGAAAAACGCTAACAAAAACAAATACGATGGTGGCCATAAAAGCGGAGATGAATCCGTTAAACCAGCCCGTAGACATACATCCCACGTAGGTGCCGACTCCCAGTGTCACGGCCATTAAAGTTCTCATTGTAGGTTTCCTATCCTCCTCTCACGCCGCAAAAGATCCGCCTTGTTTCTAGCGTGATGGGTAATCAACGACTGTCTATTGCAGGTCATCGTCGTCGCCCATGTCTTGTGGCCTTCCCGACACCATCCAGCGATTTATGATCACCAAGCAGGTGACGACCACCGCCACGAATGCCAAAGCTATGCCCAAAAAAAGCATGCGGCAGGCCCTATTCTGATGCGGTCATTTTGCGAAGTAACCACCACTGCAACAGGACACTACACACAAAAACGCCAAGAAAAGCGAGGTGAAAAGATTGCACAAGGGGGTCTTCCAAAGAGTCGACAAAAGGGTCGCCCACCGGCAAACGCCTCAAAAAATCCGTGATGGCGGGGACCATATGAAATAGCACCGTCGCTGAGTAGGCGGCGGTTTGCAGGTATATGGACCGACTACCCAGCGGTTGGTATGCCTCCAACAGGTATCCCGACAACACTGCCGACAAAGTTAGCACCGCTAGCCAGTGCCCGACACCGAATCCGCCTTGGTTATAAATCGCCAATGCCGACCCGGCAACCACAAGCGTAATCAACAGGTATAACCGACCTGACATCGTCGCAAACTTGATCACGCGGTGCTGCCGCAGCGTGAAAATGGCGGTTCCTATTGCTACCACTCCCATCACGGTATGAAACCACCCTAGCAAGGTCATTGACGGCATTTCCCTCTCCTCCCGCAACCTGATGCGACTAAAAGCTCACATCATAACAACGATGGCTCTCTGCGGCGTTTCTAGATCGAGCGAGAAACCAACACATCAGCACTTGTCCAGCGCTTCCTATGGGAGGTCAGCGCCAAAAGCGGGCAAATAGCGTCGAGTGAAATCCTCGATCGACGCCGCAGGACGACCCAGAATACGAGCTACAGTGTCGGTGCTGGAACTCAAGGAGCCCTTTGCAATCTCGGCAAATAACTCGCACACAGCATCGAGCTGCCACTTTGAGGGAATGACGTTTTCCAAAACGGCATGGAAAGCCTCTGGGGTCTGCTCTACATAGCTTATTTCGCGCTTCAGCACACTGCTCATGCGCCGGGAGACGCCATGAAAATCGATTAAATCGGGGCCGGTGAGCAGGTGTGTTTTTCCCTCATGCCCCTCCTGCGTGAGTGCAGCAGCCGCCACCTCCCCCACATCCTGCGCGTCGATCATTGCCGTTGTGGCGAGGCCTAGCGGCAGTGAAAATGTGCCTGCCTGCCGTATCGAGTTGGCATACATCAGCATGTTTTGCATGTAATAGTTGGGGCGTAGAAAGGTCCAGCCTAGGCCCAAATCAACGATATGTTGCTCCGTTGCAAAGTGATTCTGAGGCAACACAGCAACCGTTTCGGCAGACGCCTCCATCGACGAAATCTTCACCAGGTGACTGACCCCGGCCTCCGCCGCCTGCGTGGCAAATCGCCGCTCGAATTGAGCCTGCTCCGGATGGTTACCCATTACCAACAGTGCACGATCGATCCCGGACAATGCCGTCTTTACCTTGGCGACATCCGACAGGTCGCCTTCGATGACCTCGATAAACGGTGCGGACAACAAAAATCTGTCGGCGTCACGCACCAGAACACGAAAAGACTGGCCAGCCTCACACAACGCCGCCGCGGCCGCACTACCTACTCGGCCTGTCGCACCCGTTAACAAAATCATGTCTTCCCCCTTTGCAAGGATCATTGCGCTCGCTGTGTATAAAGGCCCATCAAAGCCCCAGCTTCGCGATGATGGGATCGGAACCCCACATCGCTGCAGCGCTCGAAGCCGAAAGACAATATCATGTTCACCACCGTCGCGAATCGAGTAGCGAGACACGTCACGACCAACCGCTCTCGGTCAAATTCTCTCGATGCCAGTGTCTATTAGCGCCTGCGTTGATGAAGCCTTGCCCCAGACCCTACTCTGCCTCCAGTAGATGGGTTATGGTGACGAAAAATAGCGATCAACAAGGTGCCTGCGCAGCGGTGCAACACAACGAGGCAAGCCGCCAGAGAAGGTTTTTCCACTACCGAGTTAGCGTATGCCTGATCATGGCCATGCTACTCGGCAGTTGTGTTATGCAGCAGCAGAATCCCGTTGCCACAATTTACCCCGAAACACAGCAGCCCTATTTCAAAACCTGTATTGCGCGCAATGGTGGCAGCTATCGTGAGCGGGCACTGTATACCTATAACATCCAGGATATCTATCAGAATTCGGCGCCTGATATGGGACCGATCACTGAGGAATGTATCCTGAGGGAATGACCTGTCACCCATCAGGCTCTGTCGGCAAAGCGGGTTTTTCACGTTGCGGGCGCTATCGATACTGGTTGCGGCGGAGATGGGCGACATCTGGCGGCCAATGTGCTTTTATTGGACTCAATCCGTCAACCGCAACAGCTCATGAAGACGACCCTACTTTGAGGCGCTGCGTTGATTTTGCACAGCGATGGGGGTACGGCTCCCTTTTATTGGTCAACCTGTTTGCTTTGTGCGCCACTGATCCGTCAGTCCTCACGGAAGTCGCTGACCCTGTCGGACAGCGCACCAACCTTTGGTTGCAGCGCGCCGTGAGTGAGTCAGCCATTGTCATCGCAGCGTGGGGCAACGGTGGTGGTTTGCTCGGGCGCGCCCAGCAGATACAGGGAACTGTTAAGGGCGCATTCTGTCTGGGCATAACGCAGCAAGGTATGCCTCGGCATCCGCTGTATTGTGCCAAAACGACCCCGCTACAGAGGCTACCCTAACGCCCCCGCTTCAGCGCCCACCAATCTAACAACGCGTCGGCAAGCGATTCACAGAACGGGTCTTGGGTGGTCGAATAGTCGGCACTCTTGCCATCCTTTTCGGTCTAACCGCTGGCACATCCGGCGATATTCAGTATGCTAATCGGCCGGGCCAAAGGAATGTCCCGATCTGAGACCCCCTGTGGGCAACTAGCAATCGACAAGGAAGTTAACATGAGAAATACCGTTTCAGGCAACGTATCACTCGGTACCCATTATCCGCTCTATCTGCAAAAAGCACCGTCGAAACACAAGGTTTTATTCGAAAATCCACTGCAAGCCTTGCAGGACGTGTCGCAGCGACGCTCGCCGGATGTGCCCGTTGAGCTGGCCATGGGTGCCACTGGACGCCCACCGCATGAACTGTCACTGACGACCTTATCAGTCCTCGAATTACTGCTTAACGGGGATTTATCGAGGCTACGCTCTGAAGAAGTGGCCGATACAATGCACATCAGCCCCACCACACTAAGACGACGCCTTAGATCCGATGGCACGAATTATCAACGCATACTTGATCTCGTCCGCCGCCACCGCTGCACCCTGCAGCTCGAAAAACGCTGGCTACCGGGGAAATGCGTTGCATGGGAATTGGGTTACGCCGAGGTCAACAGTTTTTATCGCGCCTTCAGGCGGTGGACCGGTCGCAACTACAGCGACCTGAAAAAATGCTACGTCTGATCACCTAGTTGCCAGAGGCAATCCCCGCGTCAAAATAGCCAAGGCGCTGGTAGACCCAATAACCCATCCACTCGTGTAGCGCGCGAGTGGCACGAGAGAGCCTTTCCGTTGTCGGCACCCAGCCCGATAGTGGGCCCACCTGCAGCGGCGTTTGATAATCCGTTGCCGCCGGTGTGACCTCAAGACCTTGAGCGGTAAATAAAGGGACTGCTCTGCGCATGTGACTGGCACTTGTTACAAGCAAGATATGCGACGTCCCGCGGCCAGCAGCACTTATGCCCCAAAAGGATGGCGCAGTAAGATCGTTTCCTCTCTATCCGGCCCTGTGGAAATAATATCTATCGGCGCGCCCACCAAAGCTTCGATCCGCTTAATGTAAGCTCTCGCATTAGGGGGGAGCGCGTCAACTGACTTCAGGCCAACCGTTGACTCACTCCATCCCGGCATCGATTCATAAACGGGTCGTAGATTGTCGTAATCGACTGCGTCAACCGGATTGGCTGCAGTTTCCCCCTGATCGTTGGTGTAACCCACACAGATTGAAATCTCCTCTAACCCATCCAGTACATCCAACTTGGTCAGGCACAACCCCGATAGCGAATTAATGTTAACGGCTGTGCGCAAAGCAACGGCATCAAACCAACCGCAGCGGCGCGGTCTCCCGGTCGTTGCGCCAAACTCGTGGCCGCGCTCAGCCAATCTGAGACCGGTCTCATCGAATAACTCTGTGGGAAAAGGCCCGGAGCCCACTCTGGTGGTATACGCCTTGGTAATACCCAGCACGTAGTCAAGGAATAGAGGCCCAAAACCTGAGCCCGTTGCGGTGCTACCCGCCGTGGTGTTGGAACTGGTTACAAATGGATACGTGCCATGATCAATATCGAGTAACGAACCTTGGGCGCCCTCGAACAGCAGTTTTGCCTTGCTCCGCCTGTACTCGTGAAGGAGCGATGTCACGTCAGCCATCATGGGCAGCAAGCGCTCTCCGTGCGCCAACGCCTCATCTAGGACTGCAGCCTGCAATACTGGCGCCACACCGTAATAATGCTCAAGGACATGATTGTGATAGTCGAGCACTTCCTCGAGCGAGGACGCGAAGCGGGTAGCGTCTCGCAAATCACCCAATCTCAGTGCTCGCCGGGCGGCTTTATCTTCGTAACAGGGCCCGATACCTCTCCCTGTAGTGCCAATCTTATTTTCACCCCGGCGAGACTCACGAGCCTGATCAAGCGCAACGTGGTAAGGCAAAATCAGTGGGCAGGCCGCAGAAACCCTCAGCCGATCCCTGACCGGCACGCCGCTCGACTCCAGCGTATCAATTTCTTTCAACAGCGCCTCTGGAGAGAGGACCACGCCATTCCCTATCAAGCACTGCACACCTGCGCGCAACACACCTGAGGGAATCAGATGCAGGACGGTTTTTTCACCACCGATTACCAGGGTGTGACCTGCATTGTGTCCACCCTGAAATCGCACTACGGCATCGACCTGCTCGGTCAGCAAATCGACAATTTTTCCCTTTCCCTCGTCACCCCACTGAGTACCGAGCACTACCACGTTGTGGTTCATGAGAACTCCTCTACCACCCAGTCAGTTCCTCTGAGCACCAAGTATTGGGTGCCCGTCACTCGGGCGCTCTGCTCAAGATCCAGAACTACCACTCTGCCCTCCGCTCGGAGCGCGTCGATCGCTTGCTCAAGAGTGGGGTCATCCCCTTCAGGTGCCACAATGGGGGGCTGGTCCGGACTATTTATTCTCAAGCCATCCACCAACGCTTTGAGATCAATCGCAAACCCCGTTGCCGGACGGTCGCGACCGAAAGACGCGCCGATACTGTCATAACGCCCCCCTTTGGCGACCGCTGTGCCCCACCCTTCCAGATAGACTGCAAATACAAGACCAGTGTGATACCGGAAGCCACGAAGCTCCGTCAGGTCGATGTAGACCGCGACCTCGGGAAACCGCTTTCGCACTCTGGCCAGTATCGCTTCCAGATTATCCAGCGCGGCCAGTACGCCGGACTCGTCGCTGAAGGCATCACGGGCTTTTGCCAGCACATCAGGCGCGCCATGAAGCGACGCCAAC
Organism: Luminiphilus sp.; assembly: GCA_029242325.1. GTDB lineage: Bacteria > Pseudomonadota > Gammaproteobacteria > Pseudomonadales > Halieaceae > Luminiphilus. The sequence goes on along the minus strand of JAQWUD010000028.1, from coordinate 92,408 downwards.
CGCCGCAATTTTGTGGCGGTGGCCGATGGCAGCAATGTGGACAATCGCTCAATATCAGGTGTCGATTTGCGTTGGAGTGCGTCAAACATTTGTTGCTGGAGCGCTGACTCCAGATCCTCATTGGAAAACAATGCGTCATAGATACCAATATGACCGATATCCAGCGTCAAAGCCGAATCGATCCCTGCCCGATCAATCGTTGACAGCAACAAAAGAATAATCTCGATATCAGCCGCAATGGAATCACTCCCAAAGAGCTCCGCGCCCAATTGAATCGGTGCCCTCCCTCCGACAACTGCTTGCGGGACAGCTTGCAAAGTCGACCCCGCGTAACACAAACGTGTCACACCTTCCTCGGCCAAGCTGTGTGCATCCATTCTCGCAACCTGAGGAGTAATGTCCGCACGAATACCCAGCATACGACCGCTCATCTGGTCCGTGAATTTACAGGTCATCAAGTCGAGGTCTGCTCCGAGGCCAATGAGGAGCGAGTCGGTAAATTCAACGAGAGGCGGAATGACGTAGCGATAGCCCCAAGTCGCACACTGATCAAGCAAGCTCCTACGCAATGCCTCTAATTGGCGTGCGCGTTCAGGCAACAGCTCGTCAATACCCTCTGGCAATAGCCAGCGATTTTCAGTGGTCATCGTGATGTTCCGTCAGGGTGATATGGCGCAACCAGCACTCAGGCGAGAATAACACAGGCTGACATCGCTAAACTGAGGGGGCGCGACGCGCGCCCCACTATTTACGGACAGCTCAGTTCTTGGCCTTGGGGTCTCGCAGATAGCGGAAAAACTCGCTGTCTGGTTGCAGTAGCATCACATCGCTACCCGCATTGAAGGTTTCCCGATATGCCTGCAGGCTCCGAGTAAAAGCATAAAACTCCGGGTCCTGATTGAACGAATCCGCGTAGATACGCGTGGCTTCAGCGTCGCCGTCACCCCGGACAATTTCCGCGTCCCGGAAGGCATTCGCTTCAATCACCGTCACTTCGCGATCGGCAGCAGCGCGAATTCCTTCAGCAAGCTCCTTACCCTCGGAGCGTAATTCCCTCGCTTCCTTTTCGCGCTCGGCATTCATCCGTCGGTAAACCGACTCCGACACATCAGGCGGCAGGTCAATTTTCTTGACCCGAACATCGATCACTTCAACCCCCAGCTCCTCGTTCGCTACTTCGTTAAGTTGAGCTGTGATCGCCTGCATCAACTGATCCCGCTCTCCCGACACTACCTCTTGCACTGTCCGCACTGCCACCTGATTTCGGAGCCCATCGTTAATGCGCTGGGCCAGGAGGCCTGCCGCTCGGTTCTCTTCACCGTTGGTAGCGGTGTAGTACTTGGCCGTATCCGTGACGCGGAACTTGGCGTAGGAGTCCACGATGAGCGCTTTCTTCTCTTGCGTAAAGAAGCGCTCCGGGCTGCTGTCTACTGTGAGTATGCGGCCATCGAATTTTCGCACACTGTTCACAAAGGGCACTTTGAGATGCAAGCCTGGCCCGAGGTTGGGATCGACCACCTCACCAAACTTCAGCAACACACCGCGCTCCGTCTCTCGAATAATGTACACACTGTTTGAAAGCACGACCAAGGCGATGGCCATTACCACGCCTATCAGCGTTTGTCTGGTCATGATTAGCGCCCTCCCCGTCTTGCAGCCGCCGCATCGAGGTCACGGCGCAGCTGCTCGGTCACCTGATCGACGATCTCACGCATGTCACGCTCTCCCACCGCGGAGCGACCACCTGTCGCCCGTGGCTGCCCCGCCGCCGGCACCATTTTATCCAGCGGCAGGTAAAGCACGTTATTACCGCCGTCCACATCAACCATCACCTTGTTGGTGTTAGCAAATACAGACTGCATGGAGTCGATATAAAGGCGCTCTCGCGTGACCTCCGGCGCCTTTCGGTACTCGGCAAGCAACTGGTTGAAGCGTTGCGCCTCACCGTCGGCCTGGGCGATCACCTGATCACGATAAGCGTTGGATTCCTCCAACACGCGCTGCGCACCACCGCGCGCTTCGGGCACAATCCCGTTAGCGTAGCTCTGCGCCTCATTCTTGACCCGTTCTTCGTCCTCTCGCGCCTTGATGACGTCGTCAAACGCGCCTTGCACCTGGGCTGGGGGCTTCGACTCATCGATATTGATTTTCGAGACCTGAATGCCGGTGGTGTAATCCGAAAGATACTGTTGCAAAAGATCTCGCACCTCAAAACCGATCGCAGCTCGACCTTCCGTCAAAACAAGGTCCATAGTTGTGTCGCCCACTACGTGACGCAGCGCACTCTGCGCTGCATGCTGCAACGACACTTCGGGGTCTCGTACCTGCAGCACAAAGTCGCGGGGGTCATCGATGACGTATTGCACCGACATGCTTACCTCAACGATATTCTCGTCTTTTGTCAGCATGACTTCGCGCAGGCCGGCGACGCGTACCTTGGTGGTATTGACCTTGATCACTTCATCAATCAGCGGCGGATTCCATTGCAGGCCGGGGGTGAGCGTGGCGTGATACTTGCCGAAGCGCAGCACAACAGCGCGCTCCTGCTCATCCAGCTGGTAAAATCCCATGAGGCCCCAGACCATCAGGATGCCGCCAAAAATGACGCCCATCAACGCACCGGACAGGCCGCCTTTGGCAGGTCCACCACCGCGCTTGCCGCCGCCAAACAAGCTCGCAAACTGCTGCTGCAGCTTCTTGAAGGCTTCATCGAGATCTGGCGGCCCCTGATTGCCGCCACCCCAGGGATCACGAGGGCCGTTGTTACCGCCCCCAGGCTCATTCCATGACATAGTCACATTCCTCGTTAGTCAGCACAGTAGTCTAACAAAACCACGGGCAAGAGCGGTGGCTTTCGCAACACTATTCCCTGAAAGGTTATTCGGGATTCAATCGGCGCCAATCGGCAAGGGGTAAGCGCACGCGCAACAGGCTGCTACCGTCGGGCTCCCACGTCTCCCCACACACCGCACCCAAGTCGTACAGAGCCGCCCTCAATCGCGCACTGGCTGGCTCAAGCCGGATTTCCTCGTCAAATAGCGCGACTGACAGGCGCTCCCGAATCGCGTCAAACAAGAGATCAAGTCCGTCACCTGTGACAGCCGAAACATAAACCGCAACCGCTTCGCCCTCTGCATTTCTGAGAATGCGTGGTGTTTGCTCGAGCAAATCCAATTTATTGAAAATGACCAGCTGCGGCAGTCCATCGGCTTGTATATCGCCCAGCACCGACTCAACATCAGCCATTAGCTCCTCTCGATTGACTGCCGACACATCGACTACGTGAAGCAGCAGGCTCGCGTTTGCCGTCTCCTCCAGTGTGGCCTTAAAGGCTTCAACTAACGTCGTCGGCAAGTCGGAAATAAACCCCACGGTATCTGCAAACAAAACGGGGCCAAGGTGCTCAATATCGACCCTAGCGAGGGTGGGATCCAGCGTGGCGAACAGCTTATCCGCTGCATAAACCTCTGAACGCGTGAGCCGATTGAATAAAGTGGATTTCCCAGCATTGGTATAACCGACTAATGACAGCACGGGCAACTCCGCTCGCCTTCTGGCTCGTCGGCTCTGCTCGCGCTGATTGCGCACCCGCTCAAGACGCGACTCAATAGACTTGATGCGCGCTCGCAGTAACCGGCGATCCGTCTCCAACTGCGTTTCGCCCGGCCCGCGCAGGCCGATTCCACCTTTTTGGCGCTCAAGGTGCGTCCAGCCGCGGATTAAGCGGGTACTCATGTGACTCAATTGCGCCAACTCAACCTGCAATTTACCCTCATGGGTCCTGGCCCGCTGTGCGAAGATGTCAAGAATCAGGCCCGTTCTTGCCAGCACCCTGCAGCACAACGCCCGTTCGAGATTACGCTCTTGGCTGGGGCTCAACGGATGATTAAAGATCACAAGCTCCGCTTCATGCGTTTGGCAGGCAGCAGCAATCTCCTCAAGCTTTCCTTGGCCCACGAAGCTGCGCGCGCTGGGAGCATGGCGGGACCCCGTAACAGTCGCCACCGGCACGCCCCCTGCTGAAGCCACCAACTCCTCAAACTCGATTAGACTCAGATCGCGCGTCGCGCCAGCCAAATGGAGCTGAACCAAAACAGCGCGTTCGCCGCCCTGATGGCGCTCAAAAAACATGGTTATTCAGGACCACCCAGCCGGAGGTGCACTGATGGTTAATCTTCAGTCGAGGCGTCACCATCTGCTGCCGGCAATCTTACGTTGCGCGCAGGTACAACAGTTGAGATAGCGTGCTTATAAACCATTTGCGAGACGGTGTTCTTAAGCAGCACAACAAATTGGTCAAAAGACTCAATTTGTCCCTGAAGCTTGATGCCGTTGACCAGATAAATCGAAACGGGGACTCTTTCCTTGCGCAAGGCGTTAAGGTAAGGGTCTTGTAACGTATGCCCTTTTGACATGGGAACTCCTTTGTTTTCACAGTCAACACCACGCGCTTTTAACGAAAAACGCGTTACGGCTGCCAATAGATTAGCGACAAAAAACTCCACCGGAGGTGGAGTGTCCGTATTCTACTACGATCTTTGCGTCAGCTAAAAGTTCCGCATCAGTGCAAGAATGCGTTCCCGCCACCCCCCAGACGCCGAATCGGCCCGCCCCTTCAGGTCCGGTATCAGCGGGTCCGCAGGCTCGTCGGCGGCATCCAGCAGCTGACCGCGCTGATCCGTGGGTAGCCAAGCAAGTGCTGGCCAGCTTCTCAGCCACGTAAGCTGACGCTTGGCCAATTGTCGCGTGGCCGCCAAAGCACGCAGCCGGCACTCCTCCAGCGTGATCTCGCCCTCCAGATAGGCCCATATCTGGCGATATCCCACTGCGCGGACAGCCTGCACACCGGTATGCAAGTCTCCGCGATCAAAAAGCGCTTTTACCTCGTCGATAAATCCATTGTCGAACATGGCGTCGAGCCGATCTGCGATGCGGGCATGCAGAACACTCCGGTCCTGCGGGCACAACGCAATACATTCGTAGCGGGGAGAGGCAGGGAGCGAAGCCCCTCGTTGCCAGTGGCTCAGCGGCACACCCGTACCGCGATAAACCTCAAGTGCCCGACAGATCCGCTGGCTGTGGTTGGGATGCAGTCGCTCAGCAGTCACGGGGTCCACTGACATAAGTTCCCGGTGCATCGCTGGCCATCCTGTCTTCTGGGCCTCGGCCTCAATATCAGCTCTGATACGCGCATCGACGGCGGGCACTACATCAAACCCCTGCAGCAATGCGCGGAAGTACAGCATGCTGCCACCCACCAAAATGGGGTGACGACCCCGCGCCTGCACTTCATCGATACAGCGTTTTGCGTCCCTCGCAAAGTCGGCCGCGGTGTAGCGCTCGCTGGGGTCGCGAATATGCACAAGATGATGCGGATAGTCTGGCTTGGCGGCCCCGATAGAAAGACCACGGTAGATGAGCGCAGAGTCGACACTGATGAGTTCACCACCAACCTGCTCTGCGAGACACTCGGCAAGGGCCGACTTACCGGAGGCGGTCGGGCCCATGAGCGCTAGCACTCGCTCGCTCACCTTCAGCGACCGCGGAGAAACAACTTGTCCAAATCGCTCATGCCCAGCTGCACCCAGGTCGGACGACCATGATTGCACTGTCCCGAACGCTCCGTTTCCTCCATGTCGCGCAATAACGCGTTCATCTCGGGAATCGTGAGCCGTCGATTGGCGCGAACCGATCCATGACAGGCCATTGTGGAGAGTAATTCGTCGAGGGAACCATGAATGCGATCACTGGTCCCAAACTCCAAGAGATCAGCGAGCACATCGCGCACCAAAGCCTCGACGTCTGAATCGATCAGCGCCGCCGGCACTTCCCGGACAATCACCGTCTCCTCACCAACGGGCTCCACCAACACACCCAATGCCGACAGCTCAGCCTGTTGTTCACCGGCAATGGCAGCCTCACGATTGGAGACGGCCAGGGTTTGCGGCACCAGCAGGGGTTGCCGCGTAATACCACTGCCATCGCGCGCATGCTTGAGTCGCTCATACGTCACACGCTCGTGCGCCGCATGCATATCCACCATCACTAGTCCGTGCTGGTTCTCTGAAAGAATGTAAACACCGTGCAGCTGTGCAATCGCAAAGCCAAGCGGCGGCACATCAACAGAGTCTGGCGAGAACTCGGGTTGCGACACCGTACTGGATGTCATTGGGTAACCACTGCGCAATCCCTGTGCGGATGACAAAATGCTACGACCTGGGGGCAACCCGCCCAACAATCCGCTCTGGCGTGAGAGGCTGCCTCCGCTCTGTAGGGCTCCATAAGGGCCTTGCCCATTCTCAAGCGAAGTAAATTCAGCACTCGTATCACCCGGCCGGACGTCGGCCAATGCGCGAGACAGAGTCCCAAACAGAAAATCATGAACAGCGCGGCTATCTCTGAATCTCACTTCATGTTTGGTGGGGTGAACGTTGACATCTACACCGGCAGGATCGAGTGTCAGAAAAAGTACAAACGCCGGATGACGACCGTGAAACAACACGTCCCTGTACGCCTGGCGAATCGCATGGGATACCAGCTTGTCGCGAATCACACGCCCATTCACGAAAAAATACTGTAAGTCAGCCTGACTTCGGGAGAAGGTAGGCTCTGCCACCCAACCTGAGAGCCGCAACGACCCTGCCTCACGTTCAACAGCGACGGCGTGCTTGGCAAACTCCGTGCCGCAGATGGCGGCCACCCGGCGAACCATCTCCCGCTCGCCGGAAGCACGGTTAAACTGAGCGGTCTGCTTACCATTATGGCGCAGCGTAAACGTGACGTCAGAGCGTGAGAGGGCCTGGCGCTTCACCACCTCGTGTATATGGCCAAACTCTGTCTTATCAGTGCGCAGGAACTTACGCCGGGCAGGCATGTTGTAAAAAAGATCCCTGACCTCAAGAGTGGTGCCACGCGGATGGGGTGCAGGTCGCACAGATACCGCCATTTCCCTCCCGTCGCACAGCGCCTGATGCCCCCTGGCAGAATCCGGTTCGGTATTGGCGGTCAGCATCAGGCGCGCGACCGAAGCAATCGACGCCAGTGCCTCGCCACGAAAGCCTAGCGACGCAACCGCTTCGAGGTCTTCGATGCTGTCGATTTTACTGGTGGCGTGCCGGGCCAGAGACAGTGCGAGATCCGATTCTGAAATCCCGCTGCCGTCATCGCGGATTCTCATCAGACGGGTGCCACCTGCCTCGATATCGATATCGATTTTGGTGGCGCCGGCATCAAGGCTATTTTCAACGGCCTCCTTGATCACCGAAGCCGGCCGCTCCACCACCTCCCCCGCGGCGATCTGATTGGCAAGTCTGGGTTCTAAAACACGAATCGGCACTGTCAGGCTTCCGGTATCAACAGGGTCTGGCCCACATAAATGACATCTCGACTCAGCCCGTTGCTGGCCTTGATGGCGCTGACTGAAACACCGTAATGTTCAGCAATCTCCGAGAGCGTATCGCCCGGGGCAATTGTTACCCCGCGGCCGCCCTGCTCCCGCTGCCATGCCAGCAGGGTGCCGGGTGGCGGTTGCCTCGCGAACCAGCTCTGCACACCGCGCCGAATCGCCCGAGCCAATTTATCCTGATATTCGGGGGTAGCAAGCCGCTGAGCCTCTGTAGGGTTTGAAATAAACCCAGTTTCGACGAGAATCGATGGCACATCTGCTGATTTCAATACCGTAAACCCCGCCTGCTCCACTTGACGCTTATGTAGCCTAGCAACGCCACCGAGCTGCTCCAGCACCAATGCGCCCACCTTCAGACTCGTATCGAGGGTCGCGGTCATAGACAGATCCGCAAGCACATCCACCAGTATCGATTCTCCGTCGGTCGTGGCAACGCCTCCGATCAAATCGGACACGCTCTCAGTGTCCGCCAGATATTGCGCCGTCGCAGAGGTTGCGCCCTTGAGCGACAACGCATAAACCGATGCGCCATTGGCCGAGGGCTTGGTAAAAGCATCCGCGTGGATCGAGACGAACAGGTCAGCCTTGATGGCTCGGGCCTGATCTCGTCGCTTTTTCCGCCCGACATAATAATCTCCGGTCCGCGTTAAAACCGGCTTAAAGCCGGGGGCGTCCGCAAACTGACGCTCCAACCGTTGCGCGATCTGCAGCACCACCTTTTTTTCGCGCAACCCTCCAGGCCCGGAAGCACCGGGATCCTCGCCGCCATGCCCCGCGTCAATGGCAATAACAATATCCCGACGCGTATCGAGGGCATCCACAGAGAGAACGGGTTCAGGCTCGGGCTGAGGCTCCGCCACCGGGGAGTCAAACAGATCAACCACAACTCGATAACCGGTCACATCGTTGGGCAGCAATAGAAATACCGAGGTTCTGACCTCCGCGCTCAAATCCAGAACCAACCTCAGATCTGTGCCTTTACGAATACCCGCTCGCACCTGACGAATTGGCGTCCCCGCAAGCGGCAGCGCATCGAGTGAACTGGCCAATCGAGTCTGCTTCAGATCCACCACGAATCGTGACGGATTTGCCAGCGAGAAGCTGCTGAAAGCTGACTCCTCAGAAAGATCGAAAACGAGCCGGGTATGATCGGGGGCACGCCATAGTCTGATCGCCTCTACAGTCGCCGCCCGCGCCGGCAGAACGCCCAGGACCAGGAAGCTTGTTGCGACAAAGAACACCGATCGCGTTGCCACGAGTGTAATTGTGGCACGAACCCAAAAACCGCAAAAAAGATGCGTGCGCGGCGCCATATCAGATCACCAGTCCTTCAAGCACCGCCTCATCCGCCGCGCGGAGTGATACATGGCGACCCTTTTCCTCCGGGGTCAGGGTGATCAAAACGGTAGGCAAGGGCAAATGGCCATCAGCCCGCTCAGGCCACTCGACCAACAACAGGCCGCCTGCATGCAAATAATCATCAAGACCGAGATATTCGAGCTCACCGGCTCCGCTCAGCCGGTACAGGTCCATATGAAATACAGGCCCACCCGGCAGTGCTTCGTAGGGTTCAACAATCGTGTAGGTAGGACTTTTAACGGAACCAGCGTGCCCCCTTGCACGCAAGAATCCGCGGCTAAACGTGGTTTTACCCGCACCGAGCTGTCCGTTCAGGTAAACCACAGCCGGCGCGGTGATCCGCTCTGCCACCTGCTCTCCCAACGATAGAGTGTGTGCTTCATTCGCCAGGAAACCAGTGAGTGTGTGGTCGAGATGTGCGGTCATGTGAGAAGTGTACCTTGACCGACCCGCCATCTGTCACAATCTCGCCATGACACATCCTCCTATCAGCACAGACCGCAATCATGAGGCGCTGGATCTGTTGACTCAGATCCGGCAATGGGGGGAAGAGCTTGGGTTTCAGGCACTCGGATTTACTGGGATTGATCTCCAGCCACATGAAGCGCACCTCGAAAAGTGGCTGGCCGAGGGTCATCAGGGCGAAATGAGCTGGATGGGTGAGCACGGCAAAAAGCGAAGCCGCCCCTCCGCTCTGGTGCCCGGCACCTGCACCGTTATCAGCGCGAGAATGGATTATCTGCCGCACGGTGCCGACCCAGAGGGCATACTCGCACAGTCGGATAAAGCCTATATCTCGCGGTATGCGCTGGGGCGTGACTATCATAAGTTGATGCGATCCCGACTGGCGAAGCTTGCCAAGCGTATCGAATCTCGGCTCGGACAGGGGCACTATCGTGCCTTCGTGGATAGTGCGCCGGTACTGGAGCGCGCGCTGGCGGAAAACGCGGGCCTGGGATGGATCGGAAAGAACACCATGCTCCTTCACGACAAGGCAGGATCTTGGTTCTTTCTTGGCGAGATTTATACCGACGTGCCTTTACCGGCAGATGCACCACAGCAAACACAGCACTGTGGGAGTTGCCGCGCCTGTTTAGATATCTGCCCGACCAATGCGTTCGTTGAGCCGTGGGTGCTGGATGCGCGCAGGTGCATTTCTTATCTCACTATTGAGCATCCCGGCAGCATTCCAGAAGCCCTGCGCGCCGCCATGGGCAACCGAATATATGGCTGTGACGACTGTCAGCTGGTCTGCCCTTGGAACAAGTTTGCCCACCAGACCAGTGAGCAAGACTTTGCACCACGACACCAGCTCGACGATATCACGCTCATAGACTGCTTCTCTTGGAGCGAAGAGATTTTTTTAACCCGCACGGAGGGATCAGCCATCCGTCGCATCGGTTTCGAGCGATGGCGACGCAATATCGCCATCGCACTGGGTAACGCCAAGACTTCAGACACTATTGTCAGCGCGTTGCAAAATGCGCTTGAGGATCCCTCTGAACTGGTGCGGGAGCACGTGCAATGGGCGCTCGCACAGCACACACAATCGGCGTGAAAGCGTCAATCCATTTTCAGGAAATGCGCTCGGTAATGCCGTAACTCTTCGATAGATTCCCGAATGTCCACCAGCGCCTGATGCGCACCCTGTTTCGGGGCAGGTGGCAGATCAGGACGCCAGCGCTGCATCAAAATCTTCAGGGTGCTGACATCAAGATTGCGATAATGAAAAAAAGCCTCCAGCTCAGGCATGTGGCGCGCCATGAAACGCCGATCCTGACAGATAGAGTTGCCACACATTGGCGACTGACCGGATGGCACCCACTCACCTAGAAAATCCCTCACCGCATCGGATGCGGCTGGCTCCGAAAAGTGGCTGGATCGCACCCGCTCGACAAGCCCTGAACCGGTATGGGTCCGCGTGTTCCATTCATCCATGGCTTCCAACGCGCTGTCGTTTTGATACACCGCGATGACCGGGCCCTCCGCCAGCACATTCAGATTCGAATCGGTCACTATGGTGGCGATCTCGATTACCCGATGAACCTCGGGCATCAGACCCGTCATTTCCATATCCACCCAAACCAGGTTTTGATCGCTGAGCGTCATCGCTCACCTCCGCGGCATCTCATTGTGGAGGGCGTCAATGCCAACAGCGGGCCAGACAGCCTTAGGTGGCATACACTATCACGATGAAAAAGAGTCGCCTCACCGAACAACAGACCCGGCGCATCAAGGCACAGCGCTCACACTCAGCTGACGCGTCGCCAGGTCACGGCGAGCGTGGATTGGTGATTGCGCGATACGGCAAGCAAGCGCTGGTAGAGCATGCATCAGGTGACCGAATGCTGTGTCACCTTCGCTCTCATCTGGATTCTCCTGTGGCTGGGGATATCGTACTGTGGATGCCCAGCGAAGAAGCCGGTGTCATTACCGCGGTGGTGGAACGTCGCAACGTCCTTGAACGACCAGACAGTCACGGGTCGCTGCGACCTGTCGCTGCGAACATTGATCTGATCATGATTGTCCTTGCGCCTGAACCGGCGCTACAACCCAACCTGCTCGATAGGTACCTGATCGCGGCTGAGCATATGACTGTCGAACCGGTCCTAGTGCTCAATAAAACCGATCTGATTACAGACTCGACTTTGCCTGATGAGTTAGCCCGCTACGAAGGTTTGGGGTACCGCACACTCACTACCGATCACCACATGCCTGATGCTACCGACTTACTCAATGTGATTGGCCAGCGCACACTGGTATTGGTAGGGCAGTCTGGCGTGGGTAAATCCTCTTTGATCCAGCGACTGCTTCCCGACGCTTCAATTCGCATCGGGGCGTTATCGGAAGTGGCCGACAAGGGCCGGCATACCACTACCACCGCTGAACTGTTTCACCTGCCGGGCGCAGGTAAACTCATTGACTCCCCGGGCGTGCGAGAGTTTGGCCTGGGTCACGTAGCACCGGAGGACGTTGATCGTGGCTTCAGGGAATTCTTGCCTTATCTGGGGCACTGCCGGTTCCGCGATTGCAAGCACCTGAACGAACCGGGGTGCGCACTCAAAGGCGCGGCATCGGCAGGGGAAATCCTCGCCGAGCGGTTTTCAAGCTACCAGCAAATCAGGGCGAGCCTGCAGGATACCCCCTGACTGCTCAGAACGAGAGGACGCTACGTCGGTGACGACTCAGCGGCTGCGTGTGCCAGGGCAGCACGCACACGAACCGCATCGCCCGCTTGATCTACCCAGTCCAAATCTGATGATTCAGTGACCAGTACCACCGTAGAGCCGAGGAAAAACCGCCCCATCTCCTGCCCGACTTCCAAAACCGGCGCCTCATCAGCAGGCCAGGTTTGTTCGCGTATCGCGCCCGTGCCGGGCACCTCCCGACCGCCCCAGACTGTCGCAACTCCCGCGACAATCATGGCGCCCACGAGAACCAATGCAACACCGCCCCGATCTGTCTCGAAAAAGCACACTAACCGCTCATTTCGCGCGAGTAACCCTTGGACACGATCGACCGTCGCCGCATTAACCGAAAAAAGATCACCCGGCACGTACCGCGTGCGCAGCAATCGCCCCCGGACGGGCATGTGTACCCGATGATAGTCTCGCGGAGAAAGATAGGTCGTAGCAAAACAGCCGTTGGCGAAGCGATCGGCCTCAGCGCCGCCGCCCGCCAGTAATGCTTCAACCGAGTAAGACCGTCCCTTGGCCTGCACAAGTTCCGCGCCAACAATATTGCCGCGCTGGCTCAGCACTCCATCTGCAGGATGACACCATAACGCCTCCGAAAGTGGTCGCGCGCCATCTCGCAGTGAGCGCGTAAAAAACGCATTGAAATGCGGAAAATCCGCTCCAGCTCGACAGCTTGCGTCGGTTAAATCGATGCCATAACGGCGCATAAATGTCCGGATCAGCACATTCTTCAGCCAGAGGGGTTGCTCCAGCTGAGCCAGCTTACCGATCAACCGCGATAACCAATGCTGGGGCAAAATTGCCTGCAGGGCAGTCATTACAGATTCCATGGGGGTAGTGTAACCTAGAGCACATCAGCCTTTTTGGTGGCGACCATGCGCACTCCTCCCCACAGTATTGCTGCACTTATACCGGCTGCTCTGGTTTTCACTGCTGCACTGTCGACTGCATCTGCGCAGGACAGCGCTGAAAGCGAAGCCGATACCCCGGTGGTCAATGACACTCCTATCGAAGCCGGCCTTGAACAGCAAACGCTACTGCCAGATCCCTTTCAAGACGCCGATGACGAGCGCTGGATTGATGCCGGGCACGACTATGCTACGACCAAAGCAAACGAGATGACACAGTGGGTCGATAACTTCTTCGGAAACGACGAGCGAGATCTCGAACAAGCTGACTCCCGACTCCGCCTGCGCACCATTTACAACTGGGATGGTCGGCTCGACAACGAGGTCAAATTTCGGCTAGGCGGCAAAGTGAGCTTGCCACAAATCTCCAAGCGACTGGATCTAGTTTTCCGCGGCGAGGACATGGACGACTTCAGTAACGAAGGCGTCGATGACCCTTCCGAAGATCGCATCGGCCTGCAATACCAGGTGGGGCCCACAGAAGCTCAACATCACCGCTTTGACCTGACTGTAGGCTTCGGCAGCTCTGGCCCCAAGCCGGGCGTGAAGTACGTTTACCAGGACGCCTTCGCCGAAGATCTGAATTTTCGATTCACGCAGCGGTTTACTTACGACCTGGGTGAGGGAGGCTACGGCACTTCGCGATTCGTGCTGGATAAAGCGCTGCGTGAACGAGAGCTGGTCCGTGCTTACACAAAGCTCCTCTACGGAGAAGAGACGGATGGCACAGAATGGTCATCGAGCCTTTCCTACGCGCGCGGCTGGGAGGGTGACGGCGGCCGGGTGGGCGCTAGCTGGCTCTACATCGGGGCAGACGGGCAGACGGAGCCCTACGACTTTGTAAAGAACTATAAAGTCGGTCTGCGTTTGCGCAGACAGGCTCTCCGGGATTTTTTATTCTGGGAGATTGAGCCCAGCTATAACTGGCGCGTTGATGAGCCCTATTTCGATCGCGAAGGCGCATGGCGGGTGGAGCTGCGCCTCGAGTTCTTGATGTTCGACGGACCTTTAGAGTCCGTAGAAAAACAAATCCGCTGAGCCGACGCCGCGCCCGCTAGCCTCGGAGTGCCTACAAATTCTCTTCTGCAAAGGCCGCAAGACGCGAGCGTACGATGCCATTGACGTGCATCACGCCAGCGTGGGGATAGTTTTTCACCTTCTCAACAAGATAGGTCAGCCCCGAGGTCAAAGGAGAAATATACTTATTGTCGATCTGGGCGAGGTTGCCCAACACCACCAGCTTTGAGTCGGCGCCCACGCGACTGATAATTGACTTAAGCTGGAACTGCGTCAGACCTTGTGCTTCATCGATCACGATATAGGCGCTGTTAAACGAGCGGCCACGCATAAAGTTGAGCGACTTAAACTGGATATTCGCGCGCTCTTTAACGTATTCAATGCTGCCGTTGGCGCACTCGTCACCGCCATGCAAAATCTCAAGGTTGTCGTCAAACGCTGCCAGCCACGGTGCCATCTTCTCTTCTTCAGTGCCGGGCAAAAACCCTATTTCCTCGGCGATGGGCGGTGTTGAACGGGCAACGATCAGCTTGCTGTATTTCCGCTGTTCGAGGATGGCGTGTAAGCCATAGGCCAGCGCCAGGAGCGTTTTACCAGAACCTGCAGGGCCAGTAAGCACCGTCATATCAACGTCTTCGCTGTCGAGCAGCCGCATTGCCATGGCCTGTTCCAGATTGCGCGGAGCCAGGCCCCAGAACCGCTGATTTATCAGATGGTCACGGCTATCCACAGCAAGGTAGACATAGTCGTCGTCAACATGATCGACATAGGCAATGAAGTCTTGCTCGTCATAGATAAACTGGTTGGGATACGCGTTCGGTAATTCAGCCCTTGGGATGCGATGCAGGGTGAGGCTCTCTTCACGAACAGTGTCAACCTGCTCTATCGCGGCCCAAAAATCGCCTGAGAAACACTCGTAACCCGTGGAGAGTAAATCAATATCATCAAGCACTCGGTCATGACGATAATCCTCTACGTGCTGAAGGCCAGAGCCTTTGGCCTTGATTCTCATGTTGATGTCTTTCGTCACCAGGCAGACAAAGGCACCTGGGTTATCGGCGCTTAGCCTTAGGGCAACATTGATGATCCTGTTGTCGTTGGCCTGATCCTCGTTAGTATTGAGGAAGGGCACCTCTGCATCTTCAGCAATCAGCTGATCAGGAAAAATCGCCAGCGTCCCGAGCCGGTTTTCATCCAGATTTGAGCCTTGAATGTCTACACCCTGCTGTATCTCCTGGGGTGAGGCGCTACCCACCACTTTGTCGATTAGCTGGATCGCAATGCGCGCTTCACGACTCACGCTCTTATCCCGACGGTCTTTGATGTGATCCAGCTCTTCCAGAACCGTCATCGGGATCACCACCCGATGCTCGGCAAAAGCCGTCAAAGCTGTGGGGTCATGTAGCAGTACATTTGTGTCCAACACATAAATCTTGCGATTTGCAGGTTCGAGCTTGGTAACTTCATGGGTCTCGGCTGCGGTCAGGGACATGCATCCTCCTAGCGGAACAAATAAAAAAGAGATCGAGCTGAGAAACCAACGAAAAGCTGGCCTCAGCTAGCGCAATCAGTGTAGGCAAAATTTCGAGGTGAAAAAGCTGCGGCGCTGAGTTCGCGCCGGATGAGGTCTGCTTCAGCGGCCATAAGTGGCCGGCTAGAATCGGCACAGACGGTGTCCTACTCTCCACATTTCGGGCAGGTTCAGTAAACCGGCGCGCCCTATTGCTGTCAATGACTCCGAGAAAAAAAGTGGTGAAAAAACCTGCCGCGACATCGCGTCCGAAGTTCGATAGCATTTCCACCTTGTAGTGCAGAGCGATATCGGTGTTGGACTGACCATCAAAGGTGTCGCACTCTGTCAAATTCTTCAGGAGCCGATACCGGCCATGCTCGATCGCAACGCCATGACCCAGCTCAAAGGCCTCAGAGACCAACTCGAGGCTCAAAAAGAGCACACCGAGGCCACTGTCAAAGGCACTCAGCACCGCTATGGTTTTGCGGTCACGGAGGATGGACGCGAGATCTTCATCCCACCAGACGAGATGCTCAAGGCGCTGCCCGGCGACCGGGTAGCAATCTGTATTCGTCCGGCGACGCCTGTCAAAGGCAAAAAAGAAAAACCCGGGCGCACGGTTGCCGATATCGAACGTCTGGTTAAAGCCGGACTCGATGAGTTCGTAGGCCATATTGTGCAAAAAGGTAGGGCTGTGTTTGTAGTACCTGACGTGGCCGGCCTGACGCGATGGCTGTTCATCCCTCCGCATGCCCGCAATGGTGCCGCGGTTGGAGATATGGTGACTTGCGCACTGCTCAGGCACCCCATCAAAGATGGCAAACCTTCGGCAAAAGTGCTGAAGCGGCTGGGCGATAGCGCAACACCCGGGATAGAGAACCTCTACTGCGCTGCGCGCGCCAGCCTGATGGAGGGTTGGAGCGAGAAAGAAATACAAACACTCATAGAGACCGCATCAGCACACCAGCCACTGGCAGATCCCTCTCGTATTGACCTGAGCGATCTGCCATTTGTGTCAATTGATGCAGCCCGCACGATGGACATTGATGATGCCCTGCACGCAGAGGTGACGGCGGACGGCTGGCAACTATCCGTTGCAGTGGCAGATCCCACGGCTTATTTGGGAAGCATGAAGGCATTACCAGGCCTGCTGTCGCAGCGCGGAGCCTCGGTTTATTTCCACGGGCATGTCATACCGATGTTACCGGAGGCCATCAGTCAGGAAATGTGCGCACTGGTAGAAGAAGCACCGCGGCCTGCGTTGGTATGTCAGATGCAAATCAACGAATCCGGTGACATCTCGAGCTATAGTTTTAAAAAAGCCGTTATTCGCTCGCGTGCCAAACTCGCCTATGCGGCAGTAGACCGTTACGTGACGGGAAACAGCGACGACTTGATTGCCCATGCGAACCCGCTAGAGGCACTGGTGCAGGTGTATCGCACATTGAGAGCGAGGCGAGAGCAGAACGAACTAGTGATGGAAGATCGGCGCGAGTACCGATGGCTGCTGGGAGAGGATAAAAAGATTGCTGAGATCGACAGTTTTGAGAAGCTGGCTTCTCAGCATCTGGTCGAAGAATGCATGATCGCAGCGAATAAGTGCGCAGCGGGCTTCCTGCGTGATGCCGCTGCACCCGGGCCTTTTGTTGTGCACCAAGGGTTTCGCTCTGATCGTCTAACCGAAGCGAAAACGTTTCTCGAAAAACATTGCACCGATCTGAAAGACACCCCTCTCGAAACGGTAGAGGGTTATCGTGCAGTGCTCTCAAACCTGAACCAGAACGAGCACAACCTACCCCTGCGGGAAATGGTCAATCGCCTGCTGTCGAGAGCTGTTTTGAGCGATAAACCCGGTCCGCACATGGGGCTCGCCACTGAGGCCTACACGAATTTCACCTCGCCACTCCGCAAGGCACTGGATTTCTTTGTTCATCTGCAGATCAGCGCCTGCCTCGAGGGTGACAACAGCGTTCGCTATCCCGTAGGGCAACTGTCGGACATCAGCCGCGCAATCGCGATAAGCAGAGAGGCTGTATCCGCTGCCAATCGTCGCCTGAGCGCGCATTACCTCAACAACCTCAAAGCGAGTGGTCGAGAGCAATTCACCGCTCGAGTGAGCCACATCTCCAGCTCGGGCTTTACCGTCAAACTCCAGGAGAGTGGTCTTGAAGGCCTGGTGGACCTCCGACCCGAGGAAGAAAAATTCAGCTTCGATAAATGGACTATGAGCCTCACCAGCACCACCAGACGGTTTCAGTTGATGCAACCGGTGGAGGTTAAATTTGAGGGCGCGCCGGCGGAAGCTGATTTCCTCGCCCAATTTTCACTTGGCGAGGGGTGTGGTCTTAAGCCACCAAAAGAACCCATCGCAGAGGCAGTCGATGCGACAGCTGGCGAGGCCACGGGTGAAACAAGTGAGGCGCCAGCCGCTGGTCACGTCAGCGCCGGAGGCGTCTCACCAACGGCTGAATAAAAGCACCACTCCCGCCTCTGTCATACGCTACCCTTCACCCCCTTATTCAGGCGTCCGAAGCGGAAACGGCCCATGATCAGCACTGACATCCATTTACTACTCACCGGCGACGAACTGATGAGCGGTGATACGGTCGATACCAACTCTTCCATGATTGCGCAGGCGCTCGCAGAGTGGGGTCATTCCGTGGCCGAAAAGATGACTTTGGGAGATGACCGCGCGCGTTTGGTCTCGGCACTCAGACGCGCCACCGGCTCTGCCCGCATCCTGATCATGAACGGGGGTCTGGGACCAACCCAGGACGACCTGACCGCAGAGCTGGTAGCCGCAGCCGCCGGCGTCGCACTCGTTATCAACGCTGATGCTGAAAAGCATGTGAGAGACTGGTGCGCCGCACGCAGCATCGAACCCAATGATGCCAACCTTAAACAGGCGTGGCTCCCCAAAGGCGCTGAAATCGTGCGCAACCCACGGGGGAGTGCAGTGGGCTTCGCGATCGAAGTGGACGGCACGCTCATTATCACGACCCCGGGGGTGCCGGGAGAGCTCCAAGCGATGCTGCCCGAGGTGAGCGACAGGATCGTGAGCATAGTGGGCGGCGGCGGCGTCCATCGGGTCCGAGTGCAGACCTTTGGTATCGGTGAATCCACCGCTCAGGCGCTGATTGATGCAGACGCCGAACCCTGGCCTCCCGAAGTGGTGCTGGGGTTCCGCGCAGGTATGCCTCAGCTGGAGATCAAGCTCACCGCAGCATCCGCATCACCCGATGTCGACCGGTGCCGCCAAATACTGGAGAGGCTCATCGGTGACCATATTCTGGGTGAAGCAGACACTACCCTCGCAAGCGCCCTACAGCAGGTACTTCGGGATCAGGGTAAAAAGATGGTCACTGCGGAATCCTGTACCGGCGGACTGATCGCCGCCATGATGACTGCCGAACCGGGCTCTTCCACTGTATTCGAGGCCGGCTTCGTTACCTATGCCAACTCTATCAAGCACTCCGTGCTGGGCGTAGATCAGATGACACTGGAAAGCGAAGGTGCCGTGAGCGAACCGGTAGTGCGGCAAATGTTAAGCGGAGCGCTTGCTCGGTCCGGGGCCGATATTGGTATTGCCGTGTCGGGTATCGCTGGCCCTGATGGCGGCACCACAGCAAAACCCGTCGGAACCGTATGGCTCGCCTGGGGCACCCAGGACACAATGCATACATTGCGGACCGTGTTGCCCACTGATCGCGCCATGTTTCAGCAGCTGGTCGCCGCCGCCGGCCTGGATTTGATTCGGCGGCAGCTACTCGGACTAGCCACAATACCGCACTATTTCAGCCGCAGAGCCATCTGACCTCACAACGGACGCGGTGGGTCAGGGCTGCAACCGCGTAATCTGCCAGCCGCCAGAATCGATGGGGTCGTAGCGAAAACGATCGTGCAAACGATCCTCTCCACCCTGCCAAAACTCCCAGGCAATGGGCACAAGGCGGTAACCTCCCCAGTGGGGTGGTCGCGGGATCTCGCCATCTCCAAATCGCGCCGCCATATCGCCCAGCTGTTGCATCAGGGCGTCACGATTTTCTATCGGCTGGCTCTGAGAAGAGGCCCAGGCACCCAACTGGCTGTCGCGGGGACGCGATGCAAAATAGGCATCAGATTCCTCTTCCCTGGCCCGCAGGATCGCGCCGGTCACCGACACCTGGCGGTCGAGCTCGTTCCAGGGAAACAACATAGAAGCCTGTTCACATTCCGCCAGCGCTGCGGCTTTGGCGCTGTGGTAATTGGTATAAAACATCAAGCCTCTTTCATCGATTCCCTTCATGAGCACCATGCGCTGTCGCAAGGTATGTTCGGGCTGGCGTGTCGCCAACACACAAGCAGTGGGGTCGGCCAACCCAGCCGCTATCGCCTGATCTTGCCAACAGATGTACTGCGCCACAGGGTCTGCCATCAGATCCTGCCGACGCAGGCCGCCCAACGTGTACTGCCGTCTGTTCTCACTAAAGCGCATGGAATCTCTTTCGGGTGAAACTGCCTAAAGTGTAGCGCAGGCCCTTGCCTGTTGGGTGAGTTGTTATGTTAGCCTCACGCACCTTTTTTGCCCGCTACCCGCCCGGGAGCTGCTATGAAGCGCTTCATCTGTCAGGAACATCGCATGCCACTCAGATCTGTTGCCACCCAAATCATTCTCTGCCCACTCACCCTCGCTCTGGGTTTAATAGCCGTCGGAAGCGGCAAGGTCGATGCTCAGGACACCCTCCCCGCGATGCCCGTCGCCGATGCACCGATTATTGATTATCAAAATCGCTACCTGCCTGAATATGGCCGCACCGGCATGGTAGTGAGCCCGGAAAAATTGGCGGGCGACATTGGACTCGACATGCTCAAGCAAGGCGGCAACGCCGTTGACGCCGCGGTCGCTACCGGGTTTGCACTTGCTGTGACGCTCCCCCGTGCAGGCAATATCGGCGGCGGCGGGTTCATGCTTATCCATCTCGCTGAGTCCAATGAGCAGGTCTTCATCGACTACCGCGAGACCGCGCCGGCCGCCGCGATGCGAGAAATGTTCCTGAAAGAAGATGGCACCGTGGATCAGACCAAGGCCTACTTCTCGCATCAGGCCGCCGGGGTGCCGGGCACCGTGGCCGGACTCGTACACGCGCAGGAGCACTACGGAAAACTGACCCTCCAGCAGGTAATTCAACCGGCGATCGATTTAGCAAAAGAGGGTTTTGATACCTCCCTCGCACTGCACATGAGCTTGAGCGCCCGGGCTGAGCGCTTGGCGCAAAACGAAGAAGCGAAGCGCGTTTATTTGCAGGGCGCCGACAGGGCGCCTGCGCCCGGATCACACTTTCAGCAGGCTGATCTGGCGCGAACACTGACGCGGATCCGGGACCAAGGTGCGGCCGGGTTTTATGCGGGTGAAACAGCAGCCCTCATTGCCGGCGACATGGCCGCCAATGAGGGCCTGATTACCACGGAGGATCTGGCCAACTATCGGACGCTGGAGCGCGTTCCTGTGCGCGGTACATATCGCGACTTCGAGATTGTCTCGGCGCCACCGCCCTCGTCAGGTGGTGTCCACATACTGCAGATGCTGAACATACTGGAGCCTTATCCGCTCGAATCCTATGGCCACAACAGCGCGGCTTATTTGCACCGATTGATAGAGAGCATGAAGCTCGCTTACGCCGACCGTAGCCGCTATCTCGGGGACCCTGATCAAACCATCATTCCTGTCGAGAGTTTAATCAGCAAGGATTATGCTGCAGAACGCCGAAAACTCATTGATCTGAACCGCGCCAAAGGCCCAGAAGAAATCGGGCCGGGCAACCCGGTCCTCGACGAGAGCCCTGATACAACACACTATTCAGTGGCCGATGCGGAGGGCAATGTGGTCGCCAATACCTACACGCTCAACTTCAGCTTTGGTTCACATATCGTGGTACCCGGGACCGGCATTCTGCTCAATAACGAAATGGATGATTTTGCGGCGAAGGCGAATACAGCCAATGCCTACGGGCTGATTCAGGGTGAGCCGAACACCATCGCTCCAGGGCGGCGCCCACTCTCCTCCATGACCCCCACGCTGGTCTTCAAAGACGGCCAGCCCTGGCTGGCTACGGGCAGTCCCGGCGGCTCGCTGATCATCACCACGGTACTTCAAACTATGTTGAATGCCATGGTGTTCGACATGAATATTGCAGCCGCAGTGTCCGCGCCGCGCGTGCACAACCAATGGATGCCAGATCGTGCGCTGATCGAGCCGGGCATCAGCGCGGACACACAGCACATCCTCGCGGAGTGGGGCCATACCCTCGCACCCACACGGCGGACAATCGGCCGATCCAACTCGCTGATAATCGACGGGGGGTGGATGCAGGGTTTCTCCGACATGCGTCGACCCGGGGGACATGTTGCGACAGAGCAATAGAAGCCCTGCCCCTCGCAGCGCCGGTCACCGCGCGCGCTAGCAGGCTAATGGCGCTGCCGCAGGCCGAGTCAATCGGCCTTGGGCATCCGCACCTTTAGCGTTTGCCTGGCCATGGCGACCAGAATGCCGTCGATATCCCAGATTTCAGTATCGGTCTCGGCCACCCCCCGCGTTACCTGACGCGTAGTGTGTCGCGCCAAGAGCGGCCCGGCAGCGGGTTTGCGGCGCACCTGCACCGTCAGCTCCACCGTAGGCACCCAGCCATAGGCGCCGTAAAGCGTAAACACCGGCGGCGGCAGGATGTCGGCAAACATCAACAAGTCGATGGGCGCGGGCGCAGCGCCATCTTTATGAGCCAGCCACGCAGTAATCGCTCCTGACCCATTGGTTTTACCCTCGGTGAATACCTCGGCACCCTCCACCATGCGCATCTCGACGCTCTGATGAATCTCCAGATGCGACAGCGCAGGTGCGGGCACCTTGTCAAATGCGGGCACCTCCGGCGGGGTCACGTTGGTCCAATCGGGGCCACTGAGTTTATCGAGATCGGTGTAAGCCGCTGTGGCACGCAGCTTTAAGCGTCCATGCTGGCGCAGATCGGCGCCAGCAAAGTGTGTGCTGCGCGTCTCAGAGAGGGACTGTACCGCCACTTCGACATCGCCTAATTCGACTGGCGCTAAATAAAACGCGTTAATACTCAGGGGGTCGGGCTGGCTGAGGGCCTCAGAGAGCACCCGCCCAACCAGTGCGAGTACGTAACCCCCATTAGCCGCTGAGCCAATCCGCCATCCCCGCCGGATCTCACCCGCCCACACCGAACCGCCTTTCAACGACGCCGAAGTATCCGCTTTAAACTGACCCATAACCCCCTCTCACTTGCTCATCAATGGCATGGTTGCCCTCGGGCTTGCGGAGTCGAGCGCTGCCAACTGCCATAGCATTTCGTCACCGCCCACTCGCTTCACCGCCGCAGACCCTTTTTGATCCATAGGCACATGCTTTTTCTTGCCACATCGCTCTATACTGGGAGGCCGTATTGCGCGCCGGAAAGAGATCTTGGGCCACATGCGTCACCCGTCAGCCAAGCAAGGATTGCTGTATCTGACCCTGATTTTTTCCGGGGGCCTACCTCTTTTTAGCGCTGCCCAGGAATCGGCCTTAGAAACCCCAGAGGCCGAGACGGCGCCCATCGTAATCGATATGGCGGCGCCATTGGAGCCTGAGCGGCCGCCCCCCCCCGCACCAGAACCCAGCGCGCTAGGGGTGTATCGCAGCTATATCGACAATATGGAAGCGAGCTCCGGCGCCTTCGCACCGGGACTCACAGAGCAATTACTCGGGTTCGGGCTGAATCTGCAGGCCCTCGAACGACATGCCGAGGCAGCAACGGTATTGAAGCGCGGCGTGCACGTCAGTCGTGTGCAATCCGGACTTTATGCCGCCGACCAACTCCCGTTGCTCCGGGCAGAGATCCGGAGCCTCACTGTATTGGGGCGATATGACGAGGTCGATGAGCGGCAACGCTACCTGGCGCGGGTGGAATCCGAAGCCCTCGAGGGCACACCTGCTTCCATCGCCGCATTACTGGATCAAGGCGCATGGGCTGAGCAGGCATGGGAATTACGCCTCGGTGAGCAGGAAACACACCCCGAGCATCTTGCCCGCAGCTGGGAATACTACCGACTGGCCTACAACCAAAGCTCGCAACTATTTGGCAGTGAATCAATGGAACTGCTCAAACCGCTGGAGGGCATGCTTCGCCTGCAATACCGCTTCGCAACGCTTCAGCGCGCAAATGCGACGGGCAGCGCTTTCGACCGCGCAAGCAGTCGCCAGCCGTCAGCACTCGGGGGCGTTTATCGAAGAGGCGAGTCAGTGCTCCTCGCAATATATGGGTTGAGGTTATTCAACAATGTGCCCGCCGGTGAACAAGCCCAAGACCTCACTCGCTTGGGCGACTGGTCCCGTTGGATGGGTCGGCGTGCCGATGCGCGTGACTACTATGAACGCGCATGGCGCCGGATCACGCCGCTACCCGAGGCACTCGAGGAACCATCGTCTGTGGCCAGCGAAAACCGGGCGTCCGCCGATACACCTTCTGTACAGCCCGACCCTGGCGATAGGGCCTCGACGCAGCAGGCAACAAGCACAGACGCCGCAGCGACCACAGATGCGCTGGCACTTGCCGAGCCGAACACAGCAGCGAATCAAACCAGCGTGGCCCAGCCAGACCGCGCCACCGCTGAACCAGTGAAAGCCTCATCAGAGGTAGAAACAGACCCTGCATCTATCGCCAACGCCGAAATCGAAAATAACGATGCAACCCCTTATGTCGAACCGCCCCCCGAGGATGATCCGTTAACGCGTGCAGCGTTGTTCGAGACTGCAACACCGCTTCCCGATATCGATGGCTTGCGTCCACTGCCGCCTTACCGGCGGGATGCATCGGGGCCACTCATCGTGCAGTTTCAGATCAATGAAGCCGGGAAAATCACCGCTCTGGAGCGCCTGAACCCGGCCGAAGAGATTGAACCGGTCGAGGAATCGGAGAACGAGGGGGCTGAACCGCGGGAGCAAGCCGCAACCACCACTGAGCTGGCGGAGGATCCCGCCGCGGATAAATTACTGCGCACAATGCGACGAGTCCGCTTCCGACCTCGTTATCAGGCGGGGCAGACTGTAGACACTGGTATGATTGTATGGTCCTTTGATCTGACCCCTTTTGACTAGGAGGCGATGGCGCTGCAACCGAAATGAAATTGTTGAAAACCGCTCTCTTACCATCACAGACCGCTGTGCGTCCCCTCGTGGCAGGCGCAGTGGTGAGTGCCATGCTGACTCTGATGGGGTGCCCTTCAGCCAGCACGCCCACCACGCCCTCCGTGCCCACCCCGCCCTCGCCCTCCTCCAGTTCGGGTGCATCCTCACCGAGCGCTGGAGGTGCGAGCGCGCCAAGCACGCCCTCTTCAAGTAGCGGTAGCTCGGGGTCGAGCAGTTCTAGCAGCGGCAGCACGGGTGGTGGTGGCGCGAGCTCCGGCAGTGCAAGCTCTGGCAGTGCGAGCTCTGGCAGTGCGAGCTCTGGCAGTGCGAATAGCGGCGGTAGCGGCGCACCCGGCAGGGGAGCCACTAACCCGGGTAACGGCAATGCCGGCGCAGAATCCGGGGCGAGCAGCGACGGCTCGAACTCTGAGCCGGGCTTTGGCGACATGGCCGGAGGGGCCGATTTACCCTCGATGGTCGACACGCTGCCCACATTCGATGAGGACTATGGCTCCGAGGGTGAGGGCACATCGGACGGTACGGGACCTGTCGATGGCACGGCGAACAGCAATAGCGACGGCGGCCAGGCCGGTAATGGGCAAACGGCGGGGGACGCGGGCGATAGCGATTACAGCTCCGGTCCGACAGGCGCGGGAACGCGCGCCAGTGGGGGTATGGAATCTGACCGTGGCACTGCCGGCCCCATGACCGCCGCAGAACAGGTGGCGATCCTTGACCGGCAGCTCGATGAGAGCACCCGAGATTTCGATGGCATCATTTACGATGAAGAACAACGGCAGCGTGAGGCCGCGAGGGAGCGAGCCGCACCGGCCGCGCAAACGTCATCGGGCGCCGCGTCTGGAGAAAGCGAAGCGCCGAACCCTGGTGGCGTTATGGCAAGTGCTGGCAGCGGCTCTGTAGGTGGTGGTATAGGGGGTCGCAGTGGCGCTCCGCCGGCAGATGCTGCGAAGTATCCCCCACCCGCCGACATTCCCAGCGGCAATGATGACGATGTGGTGGCGCGTCAGCTGAGAGAAGCCGCCATGCGAGAACCGGACCCCGCCGTGCGCGAAAAGCTCTGGAGTGAATACCGCAAGTACAAGGGCATCAAGGAGCCCGACTCATGATGCAGGCCCTGCTTTCGATCACTCTGGGGCTGCTGCTATTGACGGGCTGCGTGTCCGAAACCGTTAAATCTACATCCGTGCCGACACTTGACGCTCCCGAGTCACTGGCACCCGAAGCGGAGCTCCTGGACGTGGGCGTGGTTATTCTCGACCCGGGCATCAGTGCGGTTGAGGACGAGGAGCAGGTGTACCCAGAGGTTCGCCGGGCCGAGGCCACCTTTATGGCAACCGAACTGGCCGAGGTGCTGACCGAGCAAGGTGGTTGGGGCGCCGTGAGAGTCGTGCCCGATGCGCGTCAATTTTCAGATCTGCTGGTGCAGGGCTCGATTTTACGCTCCGATGGCGAAGGGCTAGAGCTCAAAATTCTGGTCAGTGATGCGCGCGGCACCTTGTGGCTCGATAAGCGTTATCAGGGGATCACCAGCCGCTATGCTTACGAGCAAGGCACCCGGGTCAAGCAAGACCCCTTCCTCGCCGTTTACCGTATGATCGCCAACGACATGCTGGCGCTATTCAGTGCGCTACCCGTAGGAGATCGCATCGCGATACGGCACGTCGCAGAAATGCGTTTCGCCCGAGACTTCGCCAGTGGCGCTTTTTCTAATTACCTCGAAGAAGATGCCTCAGGGCATATCAGCCTGCGCAGATTACCAGCAGAAGATGACCCCATGCTCAACCGCATTCGCGGGCTTCGTCAGCGGCATTACGTTTTTGTGGACACCCTGCAGGGGCATTACACGGGCTTCGCCGAGGAGATGTACACGCCCTACCAGGAGTGGCGCAAAGCGAGCTATGAGGAAACCGTTGCCTTGCGCGAACTGGAAGCAGAATCTCAAAGAGAGATGATTGCCGGGGGTGCTGCGATCCTTGCAGGCGTGCTGGCCCAAACTTCGGGTAGTAGGACTACCCGCAGTGCGGGAGCGGTGGGCGTCATAGGCGGCGGCGCGCTGCTGAAAAGCGGCCTTGAGAAACGTGCCGAATCGAACATCCACTCGCTGGCGCTTGAGGAGCTGGGGCAATCACTGGATGCTGCGATAACGCCCCGGGTGATCGAGCTGGAAGATCGCACAGTCCGACTCAGCGGTAGCGTTGAAGACCAATACGACCAGTGGCGTGAGTTATTGGCAGATATCTATGCGGCGGAAATCGCAGCGCTGGAGCCGCCAGCAGACCCCACGGATAACGCCACCTCAGCGTCTGATACGCAGGACTCGTGACCGAAGACCAGAAGCAACCACTCTCCGCTACCACTTTTGAGCCTGCTACCAGTGTCCCTGAGTCGGTTGCTGTAGCAACCAAGAGTGATCAGTCGCGGCTGGTCTATATCGCCCTCGCGGTCATTTCCGCGCTGTTGCTTTTTGTGTTTTTTGTATTGCCTCAACTCGTGAGCCACGGAGAGTCGGGGCCGGGCATCCCTGTGTCGTCAAACAGCGAGGACCATGCGGTCAGCGCTTCAACGTCGCAGAACACTGGAACCGATGCCGGCACTGGCCGCAGTCCTTTTGCTGAGGCCCAGGAAAGCGCTCTAAGGCGCGATGCACAGGAAATACTGCAATCACTGCTGAGCCTACAAGCATCGCTTGCCGAGCGCGGTGCCAAGCGGTGGGGGGAGCCGGTCTATGGCGAAGCCCTTGGAAAAGCCGCATCGGGAGATACGGCCTATCGAGAGCGGAATTTTATCGAGGCCACAGCGCAGTATCAGGGGGCTCTGGATCAACTCTCAGCCTTAGAGAGCAGCCTGCCTGAGCGAATTGAATCCCTGCACGGCATTCTGTTGACGGCCATCGAGATGGGCGATGTGCTCGGCGCGCAAGCCCGATTGAACGAATTCGCCGAAATGGCACCCGCTGATATCCGACTGGTTGCGCTGGATGACCGTATTGGCGCACTCCCGCAAGTGGTCGATGCGCTAACCGCTGCCACCAAGGCCGAGGAATCGGGTGACCTGGCTGCAGCAGTCAACGCAGCAGCTAATGCGACACGCGCTGACCCCGCACACAAACGTGCCCAGGGACGTCTGGTCGACCTGCAATCCGCGCTGACACGACAGCAATTTACTGGCGCCATGACCGGTGGCTATACCGCTTTGAACGCCCAAGATTTTGATCTCGCCGAGACTCAGTTTCGCAGTGCCGCACAGCTCATACCCGGCGCACCTGAGCCGGCCTCGGCGCTTCTGGAGCTGGATCAGGCGCGGACACAAAGCACGCTGATCAGGCTGAGGGAGCAGGGTGCTCGAGCAGAGGCCGAAGAGCGATGGACCGATGCCTTGACGCACTATGAGGCGGCGCTAGAGATCGATGCATTGATGCTGTTTGCAACAGAAGGCGCGGCCCGCGCTGCGCCACGAGCTGAACTCGACACACGCCTTGAGAAACTACCGGCGGAGCGGGATCGACTGGTCGACGCGCGGATTATGGGTTTGGCGCAGCAAACCCTTGCCGAAGCCGAGGCCATTGCCAATCCGGGCCCTCAGCTGCTCAGCCAAATCACGGCGGCGCGCGCGGCATTGGACTATGCCAGCACTCCCGTCATAGTGGCGATCACTTCCGACAGTCTTACCGATGTCACCCTGCTACGGGTCAGGCGGCTGGGCTCACTTGCCGAAGAGACACTGTCACTGAGGCCGGGCTCTTATACTGCCGTGGGCATGCGCAATGGGTATCGCGATGTCAGAGTGACGTTTGAGGTGCGGCCCGATCAGCGTAACACCGTTGATGTGCGCTGCGTTGAGGCGATTTGAGCGAGAACCATGAATGACCGTGACAACACACTGACGCCCGAAGCATTTGCGCCAGCAAACCCCGAGGGTGCCGGTGAGCCGCTGGCACCGACCGCGTTCGAGCCCCTCAGTCAGGCACCCAATCCGACGCAACGTGTCAGTGCCCCTCACATTGCGATGGCCATTGCAGGGCTATTAATCGCTGCACTGCTTTTTTTCCTTTTCACTGCACGCTCGCTCACGCTCAATATCGATGCGGAGGGCGAGACCACGTTTTCATTGAGTGGTCTGAGTTGGTCGTTTGGCAATCGCGTGCTAGTAAGACCGGGAGACTACTTGCTCAATGTGGCTGCTGAGGGCTATCGCCCTTACGAGCAAACGATCACCGTCGGCGATGCCGACACGCAGCAACTCGAAATCCGGCTCTCGCCCCTGCCCGGAACCGTGCGCATTGCCACAGAACCTGCAGGGGCTGAGATCGCAATCGACGACCTGTCCCTTGGCCCGGCCCCGGTAAGTGACCTCACGCTCGAGGCAGGCCGGTATGCTGTTAGCGCCGCACTGCCCCGCTACCAGCCTTGGCGGGGCGACATCGAGGTCATTGGCCGCAAACAGAACCAGATGGTGAATATCGCACTGGTGCCAGATTGGGCAGCCGTGCGCTTTAAT
Source organism: Luminiphilus sp. (assembly GCA_029242325.1). Taxonomy (GTDB): domain Bacteria; phylum Pseudomonadota; class Gammaproteobacteria; order Pseudomonadales; family Halieaceae; genus Luminiphilus. The sequence goes on along the minus strand of JAQWUD010000028.1, from coordinate 63,331 downwards.
AGTACGCCCGCCATTGTGACCGCAGCCGTGGACGGCCAAGTCACCGAGATCACACCGGAAGGCGTCTCCATACTGTCGGGTCAACATGAGCTGACGTTGAGCGCGCCAGGCTACGTGCCCGAGACGGTCGCACTCACTGTCGTGGCGGGTATCAATCAGAATCTTGGCAGCATCGAACTGACTCCGGCTGATGCAACGCTGTCGCTGAACAGCACGCCAGCCGGGGCCGGCGTGACCGTCGACGGGGTTTTCGCCGGACTCACCCCCATCGTATTGCCTTTGAGTCCCAGCGATCGCCATGCCATCAGCCTCTCTCGAGCCGGTTACCGCCCCGCTACGCTGTCGCTCACCTTGGCAAAAGGAGAAACAACCCGCCGCTCGATCACCCTCGAACCAGACTTGGGCGAAGTGCGCGTAACGATTCTGCCCCCCGAAGCAGCGCTACTGGTGAACGGCAAAGTAGTAGGCACCGGTAATCAAACGCTCTCCCTGCCCGCTACGCCCCACCGGATCGAGGTGCGTCTTGCAGGTTATGCCGGTTTCGACACGCAAGTGCTACCGAAGCCGGGGCTGCCCCAGCAAGTTCGCGTGTCTTTGCTGACTGAGGCCGCCGCGCGCAAAGCCGCCATGACGCCCACTGTTACCACGGCGCTGGGTCAAACACTGGTGTTGGTTGATCCCGCTCTGGAAACTCAAAACCCCTTCACCATGGGCGCCTCACGCCGGGATCCCGGGCGTCGGGCCAATGAGGTCGAGCACACGGTGGAGCTGAAGCGCGCCTTCTATATCTCTTCAACAGAAATCACCAATGCCCAGTTTCGCCAGTTCGAGGCCAGTCACGATTCCGGTCTCATCGAGAGCTACTCGCTGGATCGTGATCATCAACCCGTCGCGGGCATCAGCTGGCAGCAAGCCGCGAGTTTTTGCAATTGGCTCAGCCGACTCGAGGGTTTCACCCCCTTCTACCGAGAGAAACAAGGGATCATCACTGGCTTTAATCCCAGCAGCACGGGTTACCGTTTACCCAGCGAAGCGGAGTGGGCTTTTGCGGCACGGACCGAAGGAGATGCCGTGCGGCGATTTGCCTGGGGCAACGACTTTCCGCCCACCCGAGTGGTCACCAACGTAGCAGACAACACCTCAGCACTGGTCACGGGTCGTATTCTCAATGGCTACACTGACCAGTTCGTGGTGTCGGCACCGGTTGGGAGCTTTCCTCCCAACCATCGCGGACTGCACGACATGGGTGGTAATGTTGCCGAATGGATGCACGATGGATACCGGATTCCCTCCGCCAACGCCGAGCTGGCTATCGACCCACTAGGCGCGCAGCGAGGCGACAATTACGCTATCCGCGGAGGCAGTTGGGCGCTGAGTCGGTTGTCCGAGTTGCGGCTGACCTTTCGCGATTACGGCGAGCGCGGGCGGGATGACCTTGGCTTCAGGATTGCACGCTATGCAGAATAGCGTTCGGGTCGCACGGCATCATGTCGCGTTTTATGCACTGGCATTGTGCGCATGCGTCGCAAACACCGTATTCGCTCAGGACACACCCGGTGTTTCAGGAGCGCCCGAAGAAGGCGAGATCGCGATCTCGGACGCAGGTGCTGGTCAAGCCGTCGACGAGGCCGCTGCAACACCAGAACCAGGTGCCTCTGGCACGGTTTTGGACTATGAGCCGAGCGAATCTATTTCCGAAGACCTCTCCGTGTCCTTCCCCGTGGATATCTGAGCCCGACAGGAGCCCACTATGAAACTACGTTTACCCTCGGAGTTCCTCTATCAGCTATTTGCACTGCTCATCGCTGTCATTCTGGTTCATGCCGCTTACGTGGGCGTCATTCGCCCCAGCGCAGATTCTCAACTCGCGGTTCAGGCAGCACAGCAAGCTGCGGGAGAGGCGCCCACGGGTAACCGCTCTCTGGCGATCGTCATCAAAGATTACGAGCAGGAAACCTGTTTCATTCTGATGCTGTGGGCGCTCGCCATCATGGGACTCAAAGCTTCCCGCACCCGCGCAGAGGCGCTTATGCTCGATCGCGATCTCATTGCCATCCCCGAGGGCACCAGCATCTTGCCGAGAGATGCGCGCGAGCAATCCCGCTCACTCGAAGCGCTGTCGACAGAGGAGCAGGACTATTTGCTGCCGCGCGCGCTGGCAAATGCGCTGAGCCGCTTTACCACCACGGGCAGTATTCCCGCCGTTTCCGATGCAGTTCGCGAGCAGTGCGACATTGAAGCCGATCGACTCGACTCGGAGCTCTCGATGGTCCGTTACATTTCCTGGGCGATTCCATCGATTGGGTTTATTGGCACCGTACGGGGTATTGGCGACGCACTGGGTCAGGCCTACAAGGCCGTGGAGGGGGATATCTCCGGCGTCACGGTGAGTCTTGGCGTTGCGTTTAACAGCACCTTCGTGGCCCTGGTGCTCTCCATCATCATTATGTTTGCACTACACCAACTGCAACTCTCTCAAGAGCGCCTGGTCCTCAACACGCAACGCTATATTGATCGCCATCTGCTGCGGCACCTGTCGGTACCCCGTAACTGATGCTCCTGCTTGACTGCAATGATGCTTCGCTGCGGCTTTGGCGAGATCAACAGGATACGTGGTCACCCGGCTTCGCTTGGTTCAGTGAAGGGCGTTATCAATTTGGCGAAGTTGCCTGGCAACAGGCCCGCCGGGTGCCGCGCGAGGTCAATAACCGGTACTGGCATCGGCTGTCGACACAAGCCCTGAGCCCGGCACTGGGCCCGGCACGCCACACCGCAGACCTCGCACATGAGCATCTTGAAACCCTTTTAAACGGCGTCAGTGGCGAGCTCACCCTGATCATTCCCGGATCGATGGAAGCCGATCAACTGTCGTTGTTATTGGGAATCCTGCAGACCCTGCCCGTGACCGTCAGTAGCGTCGTGCACCGCAGTGCACTCGCCGGCGCTGCAGCCGGACAATCCTGTGCCCACGTAGAGTTACAGTTGCACCAAGCCAGCATCACTCCTGTCTTTGTGGAGCACACTCTGGCTCGCGCCGGCGAGACCCAGCTGCTGCCCGGCCATGGACTGTTGGGCCTGATGGACGAGATAGCGGAGTTGATCGGCCAACAGTTCGTGGCACAAACCCGATTCGATCCTCAGCGCCGGGCCGACACGGAGCAACGCCTCTATCAACAAATTCCTGACCTCCTTCGATCTCTTGCGACACAGAGTGAAGTGAACTGCACGCTCGATGGGCATGCGGCACGCATCAGCGCAGACATCCTGCAGTCAGTTGGGGCTGCATTCAGTAAAGCCCTTTCGCCACTCATCCATCACGATGTCACGCACATTGCCCTCGATGCACTCCTATCTGTGCTACCCGGGCTCAATCTGCCTCACCCGGCAAGCACCATCAGCGCCGACGCGCTGCCGAGAATTGCAAGCGCCATGCCAGCCCAAGACGGCGAGTTAACGTTTCAGCGCGAAGCGCCCTGTGACGACACGCTCCCCGCCGCTGACGCAAGCAGCAAGGCCGCCACGGTGAGCCACGAGTCGCTCTCATTTTCCGTGACTCATCAACTGGTCGCAGGCCATGCGACACCGTTAGCATCCAGCGCCTCCCTCGCGGCAGGTGTCGTGATATCTGGGCAGAGCGAAATCACCATCCAGCCAAACGCACAGGCACAGCTAAACGATCGCGCCGCAGAGGGCGTGATGATGCTGAAGGCCGGTGATCGACTCTCGGTGAGCGGGATCGAGATACAGTTCATCACTGTGGAGCCCTGATCTATGGCGCGTCGTCATCGGCAGTCCTCCACTTTTAATCTGAGCTTCCTCGACATCATGTCCTGTGGATTCGGCGCCGTTGTATTGGTTTTTTTGATTATCGATCACTCGCTGGAGATCGAGCTTCAAACCGTCAACGCAGAGGTGCTTTCAGAGGTCGATTTGCTCGAGGAGGATATTCGCGAGGGGCAGGAGGGCCTCGTGCGCCTGCGCAACGCACTCGATGAAGCTGACCTGGAAATTGTGGAAGCTGATGGCCTCGCTCGCCGGATTACTGAAGAGCTCGGTGAGTATGAGGCGTTGATCGCCTCCATCGAAGAATCGGGAGTGAGTGACAGTGAGGTCGTGGCAAAACTGCAGGCCGAAATCAATCAGCTCGAGGAAAAGATCCGTCTTCTGGAGGAAGCCGCAGAAGCCGAGGCGGGCCGTAGCGCTCGTGAGTTTGTGGGGGAAGGTAACCGGCAATACCTGACCGGGCTCAACCTAGGTGGGCAACGCATCGTGATCATGGTCGACACGTCTGCGAGTATGCTCGCCAATCAACTGGTCAACGTGATCCGGCTGCGCAACATGGATGCCGAGCTGCAGAAACAAGCGGGTAAATGGACCCGAACCCTGAATACCGTCGACTGGCTGACCGCCCAATTACCCGTCAATGCGCAATTTCAGGTCGTCACCTTTGGCACCGAGGCGAGGCCTGCTCTGGAGGACACTGAAGGGCAGTGGCTCGAAGTGGCGGACACGCCCAAGCTCGAGGCAATCAGCACCGCGCTACGAGCACAGGTGCCCGCTGGTGGGACCAGCCTGCATAATGCCTTCGCGGCACTCGCAGCATTCCCGGAACCCCCGGATAATATTTTTCTGCTCACAGATGGCCTCCCGACACAGGGCGAGCGAGCGCCTCGTGGTAGCAGGATCTCTGGCGAAGAGCGGCTCAAGCTATTTCGTGAGGCGATTAGGCAACTCCCCGCTGGCGTACCGGTCAATACCATCCTTTTCCCGATGGAAGGGGACCCGATGGCCGCCTCTGAATTCTGGCAACTGGCGCGAGCCTCTAAAGGTAGTTTTCTCTCGCCATCAACCGATTGGCCCTAGAGAAACAGAATGAAAACCCGTCGCGCCCCCGCCGAATTTTCACTGTCCTTCCTGGATGTGATCTGTTGCGGCTTTGGCGCGATCATACTGCTGCTCATGATTACTAAAACCGTACAACCCCAGGTCATTGAGGAAGCTTCTCTGGAAGCTGAAGCAGTGGTGGCTGACCTGACAGAGCAGCTGTTTGAGATACGTGGCGAAACGACCATTCTCAACCGCGACCTCGAAGTCAAACGCGAGCAGGTCTCAGACTTTGAGGAACGTATCGCAATCCTGCAGGGCACTCTGGCGCGGACGAGATCCGATTATGATGCCCTCAGTACTTCGCAAAACGCCAATGCCATTGTCAGAGAGCAACTCGCCATTGCCAGACAAAAACTTTCTGAGGAAGAGCTGCGATTGCTCGGCCGCAACGCACAGAAAAAAAACCAGCTCATTGGTGGCATACCGGTAGATAGCGAGTACATCATTTTCATCATCGATACGTCGGGGTCGATGTTTTCTTATGCTTGGGAGCGGATGTTGCTGGAGATGGAGGCTACCCTCAATATCTATCCAGAGGTAAAGGGCATTCAAGTCCTCAATGATATGGGAAACTATCTTTTCAGCCGCTACCGCGGCGAGTGGATACCCGACACGCCTGCCCGACGCAGCCTCATTCTGCAAAACCTGAGAAATTGGAACGTGTTTTCAAATTCCTCACCCGTTGAGGGCATTACCAACGCAGTCAGAGCTTTTTATGACCCGGGCAAGAAGATCTCGATTTATGTCTTTGGCGATGAATTTACAGGGCCTTCTATTCAGGAAGTGGTCAGAACAGTTGACCGCCTCAATGCTGAAGCCGCGAGTGGGGAGCGCCGCGTGCGCATCCACGGAGTAGGCTTTCCCGTACAGTTCATCAGGCCCCCGGAGTTACAGGCGACGGGGGTTCGGTTTGCTACACTGATGCGGGAACTCACCCTGAGAAATGGGGGTAGCTTCGTTGGCCTCAACGATTTTCGACCATGAGCCGTCCGGATTGAGACGTTCGCTCGTTTTGCTCTGCCTCACGCTGCTCTTCGCAGGGTGCGCCTCAAAGCAGGTGATCGTTGAGGGGAACTTCCCTAAACCCCTGCTGGAGCCACTGCCTATTACCCTTGGTGTAATTTATCCACCTGCTTTCGCTGAGCACGAGTTCTTTGATGAAGCAAAAGGACGTGCGGATTCTGACTGGCTAGTCAAAACCGGAGAAGCACAGGTTCACTTTTGGGATACCCTTTTTGCCGGAATGTTCGAACAGGTGATTCACCTACAGAGCGCAGAAGCATTGCAGGCACACGGCGGAGAGATTGATGGCGTGCTCATCCCGAACATAGCCGAGCTACAGTACACCATCCCCACACATACCAATGTAAAAGTCTATGAGATCTGGATGCGTTACGAATTCCGCTTGGTGGATACTTCGGCCATCCATCAGCAAGATGATGGGGCGCTGACCTTCAGTCCCGATGAGCGGCTCGCATTCTGGCCTATCACTGCCTATGGAAAAACGCCCACAGCGTTTCTGCAAACCGACGAAGAGGCGGTGAATCTGGCAGCAGTTGTTGCGTTGCGGGATGCGGGCGCACATTTTGTGACGACATTTGGCGCGACTCCCGAAGTGGCATCGTGGCTCAACACCATCCCGACACGCCATCAGCGTGCCAACGAAACGCCGGCTAACGTTGCCGACGATTCGGTGACGGACAGCCTACCCGAGGCACCCGCAGGCGTGTTGCCTGAGAGCAGTGGTCGCGAGGAACGAGCTGATGAAACGGTTACGAAAACGTCCTCCGTCATCACGCCACCAAGCGCCCAGACTGAAACCGACTTGCCCTCCGAGCGAGACGCGAGCAAGGGGGGAGATTGATGCAGCGGCAACCAGCCGAACGTGCTTGCACTTGGACGATACTGTTTGTCATCGCGATCCTTCTCGGAGGCTGCGTCAATGCCACCGTGGATGAGATGACCTATAACGAACCGGTCGATGGCATTGGCGAGTCCAGTGTGGTCATTCTCGGCCGCCGGCATGCTCCCGACTACGACACGGAATTCGATTTTATCGAGTGTATTGGCGACCACATTCACAGTGGCGATCCGAGTATCGAGGTGATTCACGAGATTGCCTTCATCAATCAGTTCTATCCCTGGTTTGAACCCCGCACCGCGCCCATGCAACCGAAGGCCATTGACTACCTGTTGCAGCTGCCGCCGGTAGCCGACCGCTTTGCCGAAATGAAACTCGAGTACATGATCTGGATCGACGGTAAGACGGTCGACACCGAGAGCGTCGGCTCCATGAGCTGCGGAATCGGGCCGGGTGTCGCAGGCTGCTTCGGGTTTGGCACCTGGGGCACCGAATCGGAATACGAGGCCACTATTTGGGACTTCACTGACAAAGTCGAGGTTGGCAAGGTTAGTGCGGTGGCCAGCGGTCAAAGTTATATGCCCGCCGTGGTAGTGCCCATCCCTATTATCGCCCCGGTTCAGGGCACCGCCTGCGATAGTCTGGGTGATCAACTATTGGAATACCTCTCTGCCCACCACTGAGTGATACCCATGCGATTACTGCCCGCCCCACTCTCACTGTGTTTGATTGCCGTCCTGTTGGCTGGATGCGCGAGCAGTTCGTCTACGGTCACCGTGGGGGGGAAATCAGTGGAGATGCCGAAAGAGGTTGCCGAAGAACACCAGAAGCTAATCGACAACATCGGTATTTATGAAGACCCTGAGTTAGATGCCTACGTGCGCCGCATTGGCGAGCACCTTTTGCGTGATGCCGGCATTACGCGCCCGAGCTTTACCTTCACCCTACTGGACTCTCCAGACATCAATGCCTTTGCCATGCCGGGGGGCTTTATTTATGTGAATCGGGGCTTATTGACGTATCTCGATACCGAAGCGGAACTCGCGGGTGTACTCGCCCATGAGATCGGGCACATCACAGAGAGCCACCATTCCCGCAGACAAACTGCTCAGATGACCTCCAAAGTAGCCGCCGTATCCGCCTACATCCTCACTGGCTCGGGAGATGTTTACGACGCCGCCAGTATGTACGGAGCCGAGATCATTTCGGGATTCGGCCGAGACATGGAACTCGAGGCTGACGCGGCAGGGGCCGAGTACCTGCATCAAACCGGTTATGACGTCGACTCGATGCTATCGGTCATCGGGGTCCTTAAGGATCAGGAGCAGTACCGCCGCGTACAGGCAAAGGCCAGCGGCAAGCCTTCCGGGACTTACCATGGTCTATACGCCAGCCACCCCCGCAACGACCTGCGTTTACAGACCGTGATCAAGGCCGCCAATGAACTGGATCTCACAGAAATGACGGAAAATCCGGAAATGCCCGGCGAGTATCGCCGCCAAACCGAAGGATTGGTGTACGGCGCCAGCGCGGCGGCTCAGAGTGAACCCGACCGGTTTTATCATAATAAACTGAATTTCACTTTCGCCCACCCGCCGGGCTGGAGCGTCAGACAAACCAGCCGGGAAATTGTCGCCTCGTCGGGGGATGGTAGCCAAACGCTGACGATTGGGCTCACGCGTATCGACGCCAATCAGGACGCCGAAGCCAGCCTGCTCGCGGGCGCTCAGGGCGACGTCACCGACCTTGAGGCGGTCGCGCAATATGGACTGACGGGATCCACAGGCGTCGCTTCAAGCGATGAGCAGTCGGTGCGGCTGGCAGTCATCGATCACAGCTATCGTTTTCTCTTTGAGGGCGAGGCAACTCATCTCGCTGAGGCGGACGATAGCTTTCGCAAGATTATCGACAGCTTTCGCCCGCTGACCGCACGGGAAAAAGTCACCGGGACCAGCCATACCCTGCACTACATTCAAGTGCCCAGGGGCGCGACCTTCGCCTCGCTCGCCAGCAGCGTCAAACTACCCGATGCGGAGAACCAACTCAGACTCATCAATGGCTATTACCCCACCGGCGAACCCCGCACAGGAGATTGGGTTAAAGTCATCCGCTAGCGCTACTGCCTGAGGGGTCCTTGATGACTTTACGCCTGACAACTGGTTGGATGCGTCGCGCGCTGACAATGCTGGCTTTCTTTGCGCTGCCCGCGCAGGCCGAATTGGTGGTGTATACGGCCCAATTGATTCGCACCATGGAGCCCGCCCTGCCCACTGCCACCGCAGTGGCAGTCGAGGGAGGGTCCATTATCGCCGTAGGCTCCGAGGCAAGCTTACAACCTCTGGTGGCGGCCCGTGCCGGCAGAATTGACCGACGGTTTGCAGACGACATTCTGTTACCGGGCTTTATTGATCCACACGTACATCCTGCACTGCCGGCCGTACTGACGCAGTTCCCTTTTTTGGCACCCGATGATTGGTCGTTGCCAACCGGTGAATTTCCGGGCGAAACCAGTCCCGAAGGCTACCGGACGCGGCTCAAAGCACTCGTAAACCAGCACACCGACGCCACCATACCGTTTATCACCTGGGGCTATCACCCCCTGTGGCATGGCGAGATTTGGCGCCAGGATCTCAATGACTGGTTTGGCGACCAACCGGTGATGCTGTGGCACCGCTCTTTTCATGAGCTCATTGGGAATGATGCGGCCTGGGCATTGCTGGGAGTCACCGCCGCCGATGCGCAGATGGAAGAAGGCGCAAACTGGGAGCGCGGTCACTTCTACGAAAATGGTCTCAAGGCCGTGGTGCCCAAACTCGGCTTTCTCTTTTCACCCCAGCGATTTGGTGGCGGAATGTTTAATTTTCTCGCCATGTTGCACCAGGCGGGGGTAACAACAGCGCTAGACATGGGTACCGGAATCTTCGGCAACCCCGCTGGTGAAATTGCTAGCGTGCGCGCCGCAGCCCATGCCTACCCCGTGCCCGTACGATTGATCCTGACGCCGATCATTGTCGACTTTCTGAGCCGCGGGAAAACACCCGAAGAAGCCTTAGCAGAGATTCTTGGTTGGCAAGCCGCCAATGACGAGCGAGTGCTGGTGGGGAATCATTTCAAACTCATGATCGATGGGGCGATTTTTTCGGGGCTGGCCCAAATGGGCCCTCCCGGTTATCTCGACGGTCACGAAGGCATCTGGATGGTGCCGGAGCTCGTACTGCGTGCCTACGCTGAAGTCTTTTGGCGTTCAGGCTTTCAACTGCACGCACACGCCAACGGTGACGCCGCGGTCGGTCGGTTCCTCGATCTCGTCGAGGGCCTGCAGCGAGACTTTCCTCGCCCCGATCACCGCGCGACTATCGAGCATCTCGCCTACAGCACTGAGCAGCAAAGTGCGCAGCTGGCGAAACTCGGCGCGCAAGCCTCAGTGAATCCCTACTACCACTACATTTTGTCAGAGGCGTACTCGAAAGATTGGCTTGGACCAGATCGCGCCTCACAGATGACCCGCTTGGGGTCGCTTGAACGCAATGGAGTGCCTATCACCCTGCACTCAGACGCGCCCATGGCGCCACTGTCCCCGTTGACGCTGGTATGGGCAGCAAGCGAGCGTAAAACTATCAGTGGAGCAAAGGGGCTCGAGACAGAGCGGCTCTCCCGTGCATCAGCACTGGAGGCTGTCACGTCAGGCGCGGCACGGATAATTGGGCGTGAGAACGAGATCGGCTCGATTCGCGCGGGTAAGAGAGCAGATTTTGTTGTGCTAGAGGCAGACCCACTGACGGTATCGGGCGATGCGCTCAGGCACATTAAGGTCACGGCGACGGTCTTTGCAGGCGTGCCTTACCCCACCCACTAATCAGCCGTACCGTTTATCGGCCACAAAAGGGTTGCTCGCACGTTCATGCCCAAAAGTAGAGTCAGGCCCGTGCCCGGGAACAAAGCGAATGTGGTCGCCGATGGGAAAGAGCTTTTCACGAATGGAGTGGATCAATTGCTCGTGATTGCCTCTGGGAAAGTCTGTCCGCCCGATTGAACCGGCGAATATTACATCACCCACCCACGCCAATTGCGTCTCCCGGTGTAAAAACACCACGTGCCCCGGCGTGTGTCCGGGGCAGTGAATCACCTCGAGGGTCTGCTCACCCACGGACACCGTGTCGCCATCCTCGAGCCAGCGATCGGGTGTGAAGGGTTCCGCTCGAGGAAAGCCCGCCATCTCGCACCACTCGGGTAGCTTGTCGATCCAGAAGCTGTCGCCCTGCTCAGGGCCTTCCATCGGCACAGCGAGCTTCTGACGCAGTACATCAGCCGCGGCACAATGATCAAGATGACCGTGCGTGAGTAGCACTTTTTCTACTGTAGCGTCCATGGCCGTAATCGCCGCCTCGATGCGCTCGACATCCCCACCCGGATCCACGATGGCCGCGAGGCCCGTGCTCTCGCACTGGATGATCGAACAATTTTGCTGATACGGCGTTACCGGTACCACTTGCACTTTAAGACTCATACTGAGGCTCCTGCTGGGGGAGCTTCCTCGACATCGCCATCATGGTCTGCCTCCGGGTCACCATAGATCTGGTGATCGAGCTGACCCTCCCGGTGCGCCACGATCGTCGCGACCGTCGCATCGCCGGTCACATTCACCATGGTGCGGACCATATCGAGAAAGCGATCAACGCCAATAATCAATGCAACACCCTCGACCGGGAGTCCCGCCTGCTGTAATACCAGAGCCAACGTGATCAGACCCACTCCCGGTACGGCTGCCGTACCAATAGAGGCCAACGTTGCCGTCAGGACCACCATCAAGAGCTGCCCGGCAGTCAGATCTATGCCGTACACCTGAGCAATAAATACGGTTGCAACCCCCTGCATAATCGCCGTGCCATCCATATTGATGGTCGCTCCCAAAGGAATAGAGAACCCGGCAACGCTTTTGCTCACACCGAGACGCTTCTCCACCGTGCGTAACGTAATCGGTAAGGTAGCGCCAGATGACGCGGTAGAAAAAGCAAATGCCCACACACGCCGCATTTTCTGCAGCAGGATGCGAGGGCTCAAGCCTGTCAATGTCCTCAGCATGCTGCTGTAAACCACCAAGCCGTGGAACAGGAGCACCCCGAGCAGGGTAAAAAAGTACGCCGCCAGATCGACAATTGTTCCAAATCCCATAGTGGCAAACAGTTTTGTCAGCAGTGCAAAAACACCATAGGGGGCGAGCTCAATCAGTATCCCGACCATCTTCATGACGATCACTTCCATGTCGCGGAACCAATTCGCCAATCGCTCGCCCGCCTCGCCCGCTCGGGTCAAGGCGAATCCGACCAGCAGGGCAAAGACAATGACCTGCAGCATTTGCCCTTCCGCCATTGCCTTGAAGGGATTGCTGGGAAAGATATTCACCAGAGTGTCGGTCAGGGGCGGGGGGATCTTGGCCTCGAAAGCGGCTGAGGTCATTGCCTCAACACCCTTGCCCGGGCCAATCAATAACGCGGCCGTCAAGCCCAGCGACACCGCCACACCGGTCGTAAACAAATACAGTGCGATCGTTCTGCCTGCGATCGAGCCCATGCGGCTGCTTGTGCCCAGAGAGCTCATGCCGCAGATCAGCGACACCATGACCAGCGGCACGACCAACAACTTCAGCGACGCAATGAACACCCGCCCCAACACATCAAACACACCGAGGATCAATCCATTTTTGATGAAGGCATACACGCCTCCCTCCGGATCAATGACCCCCATAAAGCCTTCAAGCAAGGAACCCAGGACGATGCCCGCGACCATGGCAAGCAAGATACGATTAGTGAGTGACATGTTATTCCTCGCAGGTCTGGGGATGCCAAGCCGTCACAGAGACATCGGCGCAGGCATTGCACGGGGAGGCATAGTCGGCAACGGTGCCGTCATCACGCCGTCCACATACGGGGTCATAAATCATCGTGCACACTCGCGGCCGCTCCCCTTCACAAGGTTGCCAACCGTTCTCGGGACGGGTCGGTGCATCATCCTCTCCCCCTGACGTGAGGGCGGCGCACCCCCCGAGGGCGAGCAACAGGGGCAGGTACGATAGCGGAAAGAAGTGTTTACTGGGCATCGCACCATTGTAGGCAATCGGTGCGCCAATGCACCCCCCGGATCACTCTATGCACGGGCGTCTCTCCGGGCCAGTAAGGCACCAATGCGCGAGGCAAGCGCTGGCGTATCTGCGGTTACGGTGAGCGGCGCGGTGGCAGCAGCGAGGCGCGCAGTGGCGCGCGGCGTCATGGCTGGGGCCTGCGCTGCGATGCCCTCCATGTCCTCGAGCCTGCCCCAGCAGTTGAGCGCAATATCGCAGCCTGCGGACAGCACGGCCACAGCGCGACTCGATATATCACCCGATAGCGCTTTCATATCGAGGTCATCGCTGATCAAGAGCCCATCAAATCCGATGGCCTCCCGAATCTGCTCCTGAATGACGCGGGCAGAAATACTGGCGCAGTGTTCTGTGTCCCAGGCCTCGTAAACCACGTGGGCCGTCATGGCCATGGTCGCATCGTTAAGGTCGATAAAAGGTGCACAATCCGTCGCCAATTCTTCCGCCTGTGCCGAGACGCTGGGCAGGCTTTCATGAGAATCGCTTCTTGCTCTGCCGTGACCGGGAATATGTTTGATCACGCCGCCCACACCAGCCAGCTGCAACCCTTTCAGGCACGCCCGACCAAGCACCGACACACGATCCGGCGCCACACCAAAGGCCCGGTCTCCAATAATGTCATGCGCATCGGCCTGCGGCACATCGAGCACGGGCGCACAGGTAACGGTGATGCCCATCGCCGCCAACTCCAGCCCCAGTGCCTCATAGTTGCATCGCACCCGCTCGCGTAAGCGGGCAATATCAGCCTCCCGCTCTAATCCGGTAGCCACCGCCAATGTCGCCGCCGCGGGCCAGCCCCGCCAGTGTGGTGGTCCAAGACGGGCAACACGTCCACCCTCCTGATCGATCAGAATGGGAAGTTGATCACGCCCGGAAAGCGCACGCAGTGAGTCTGTCAAAGCGCGAAGCTGTCTCGGCTGTTCAATATTTCGGGCAAATAAAATAAACCCTGCCGGATCGACAGACTGAAAAAACGCCCGCTCACTGGCTGTCAGCACGGGACCAGATAGACCAAAAATCACGGGTAGCATCAAATGGCCTCGGAGAGCTCGCGTGGAAATAATCGGTAGTCCAGCTGACCCGAACCCTCCGCCCGGGGCATCTCAGCCCAACCCTCCATGTCGAGCGCCAGTTCAACCCAACCGGCAGTCGGTAGGTTAGTCAACGTATCGTGGCCGACAAGGAAATTGATGAGGTCCGTCAATCCCGGGTTATGGCCCACGAGGGCAAGCGACTGTGTTTCAGTGCCTTGCCCTGCCATCCATTGGATTAGGGCTCGATAATCGAAGGTATACAGCGCGGGTATCGTCAGCCCATGCGATGCTGTCAGCCCTGGCCATCGCATTTGCAATCCGGAGAAAGTGAGCTGCGCGCGCGCTGCGGGGCTGACGTGAAACGTCATCGGGGCCAACCGAGCACCCAGCACCTCTCCCATACGGAGTGCGTCACGTTGGCCGCGCGGGTTCAAGGGTCGCTCGATATCTGACCGCACCGGATCGTCCCAGCTCGATTTTGCATGTCGCATCAGGTAGAGGTTTTTCACTCGATATCAACTCATTACACGATCATTGCTTGCGCTATTGGGGCGCCCCTGCCGCCCCTTCAGGCACCGGGAAGACACAAAGAAGGCTCCAGGAATTCGGTCAAGTGCCACCAGCAATTACCTGGAGCCCTCAATCAAGAAGCATCTTCAGTGCGACCGTTTCATCCTCCACCACCGTCATCAAATCAGTGATGGGAAGATCGATCAACTCCCGAGAGCCCAGCATGTCGGTGAACCAATCCAGTAATCCGGACCAAAAAGCACTGTCTATCAGTACCACCGGTTTACGCGCACCGGGGTCATTGTGAAAAGCCACTAGTAACTCCATCAGCTCGTCTGTGGTACCAAAACCACCGGGAAATACAGCAAACCCCCGGGAGTAACGAGTCAACATGAGCTTGCGCGTTTGGAAGTCCTGAAACTGCAGCTGATGCGTGAGGTGAGGGTTAGGGTGCTGCTCAAAGGGCAGCTCGATATTCAACCCCACTGAAACCCCACCGCACCCGCTTGCACCGCGATTCGCGGCCTCCATAATGCCGGGGCCACCGCCAGTGAGCACGGGCACAGTGGCACGCGCCAGATCCTGCCCAAGCCGCAGTGCACATTGATACGCTGGGCTGTCAGGTCCCAGTCTGGCGCTACCGAACACGGTCACCGCCGGCTTCAGCGGTGCAAGTAGATCCGCACCTGCTTGCAGATCACGCTGAACCCGCATGAGCAGATCCGCATCATCGAGTCGCCTCGCTGCGTCAGAGGAAGGCATCATTGTTCAGGCTCGGGGGCGACACTGCATCGCAGTGCAATGGCGGCGATGGCGGCGCACTCAATAACAACACCCGTCAGGCCTCGGTAAGGAGATGATATTTCTTTTTACCAAAGCGAATCAGGTAGTACTTGCCGTGCAAGGCGGTGGAGCGATCGAGCGCCGCATCGCAGGTAACCGTGGGGTCCCTTGTAACCGGCTGGCCATTGACCAAGACCGCTTCTCGCTGCAGGGCGTCCTTGATCTGTTTCCCCGCTGCCACACCGCACTGCGCCAATAGTTGACTGAAGGTGGGCGGAAATTCAGTCCTGGTGACGGCGTCAGAGGGCAGACCATCGAGAGCAAGCTGCTGCAAATCTGCCTCTCCCAACTGGCTGGGATCACCGGAGAACAGTGCCTCGGTAATCCGCTGCGCTGCAATCAAACCCTCGCCACCGTGGACAAGTGCAGTCACCTCTCGCGCCAAAATGGGCTGCGCCTCTGGCTTGCCATCCTGACGCTGGTCGGCGGCTTCAATCGCGTCAATGTCCTCCACCGGTAAAAAGGTGAAGTACCGCAGGAAGCGGTATACGTCGGCGTCGGCCGTACCCAGCCAAAACTGATAAAACGCGTAGGGAGACGTTTTCTTGCCGTCCAGCCAGATCGTGCCGGCCTCGGTTTTACCAAACTTAGTACCGTCAGACTTGGTGACCAATGGCAAGGTAATCCCGAAGACCTGCGCACCGTGAAGGCGACGCGTCAGGTCAATACCCCCCGTGATATTTCCCCATTGATCCGAGCCACCAATCTGGAGCCCGCATCCATATTGTTGATACAACTCTGCAAAATCCAGCGACTGCAGAATCATGTAGCTGAATTCGGTGAAGCTGATCCCTGCGCCCTCTCGATCAAGGCGTTGTTTGACGGACTCTTTTCCCGTCATGTTGTTGACGGAAAAGTGTTTACCCACATCACGGAGAAAACTCAGGACATCAAGGCCCTGTGTCCAATCAAGGTTGTTGACCACCAGCGCCGATGGCTCACCTGAAAAATCGATGAACTGGCTCACCTGCTCACGTAACTTCGCGACCCAGGGCGCTACCACGTCGGGCGTGTTGAGCTGACGCTCGGCGGCTTTAAAGCTGGGGTCACCAATCAAACCTGTCGCCCCACCGACCAAGGCGATGGGGCGATGGCCCGCCTGTTGAAACCGCTTCAGCACCAACAGGGGCACGAGTGAGCCAATGTGCAAGCTGTCGGCCGTGGGATCAAAACCGCAGTAGAGTGTGCGCGGCTCACTGCCTAACCAGTCTTCTATCGCATCCTCACCCGCCACCTGAAAGATCAGGCCCCGCGCGCGAAGATCCGCTAATAAATCGCTAGACATGGGTCGGTGTGTTACCCCCGAGTTTTGGTGGATTTGATGAAATTAGCCGCGACGGGCGGCCGCTAAGTATCCCATAATCCAATGATCTTGGGATCAGTAGCATTGCCATTTGATTCCCGGCCACGAAACACGAAGTCGAAGCAAGGCTGGTTATAATACAGTCATCCGCAGGTCAGATATCTCGATATGCACCGCAAAAACGCGCAACGTGGAGCGACGCCGCTTGAGGTGACCGCCACACCGATGCACCAGCAACCGTTGGTGTGGTATGTCACGGCGGGCGCACTTCTGATGGTGGCGATACTGACGCTGCGCGCACCCCCAGATGACGGGCCCACCGCAAGCGATCCGCTACTACCAGAGCCAGACAACGCGGCGCCCATCGTGGCGTCGGTCGCTATTATCGAGGAGCCAGCCGACCCTCAGCCAGAGCAACCCCAGTGGCTAGACTTAACGGTGGGCGAGGGAGATAACCTGAGCCTACTATTTGCCGAGGCGGGATTCACCGATACCGATCTCTATCGCGTGGCGAAATCCAACGAGCGGCAGTCTCTGCGCCGCATCTATCCGGGCGAGAGGATAGGCTTTCGTACTGATGATCAGGGCGGCCTGCTGGCAATGCGCCACGTCCAGTCCCCCTTGGTGACCACCTTGTACGAGCGCACGCCCGAAGGCTATCAGGCTACCGTAATCACTCGGGAGCCTGACCATTTTACGCGAGAGGTCTCGATGACTATCGACAGTTCGCTCTTTTTGGCTGGTATAGAGGCGGGCCTGGGCAATGCGATGATCATGGAGTTGGCAGGCATCTTTGGCGGTGTGATCGATTTTGCGCTCGATCCGCGCACGGGCGATACCATCCATGTGATATACGAGGAATTGATGCTAGACGGCGAGCATCTGGACGACGGCCCCATTCTAGCAGCGAGTTTTACCAACAAAGGCGAAACATTTGAGGCCTACCGGTACACCGACATAGAGGGCGACACCAGCTATTACAATGAGTCTGGCGTGAGTATGCGCAAGGCATTTTTGCGAGCTCCGCTCGACTTCACGCGGGTAAGCTCTAACTTCAACCCCAATCGCCTGCATCCTATTTACAAGACCCAGCGGCCTCACCGCGGAACCGACTACGCAGCGCCGCGGGGCACCCCGGTATACGCTGCCGGAGATGGCCGCGTCATCGAGGCCGGCTATACCCGACCCAACGGAAACTACATTTTTATCCAGCATACCGAGCAATTTGAAACGCACTACCTGCATCTCCATCGCAAGAGAGTAAAAAAAGGAGCCCGGGTGAAACAAGGACAAGTCATCGGCACCGTGGGATCAACAGGGGCCGCTACCGGGCCGCACCTGCACTACGAGTTTTTGGTTAACGGTGTACACCGCAACCCGCGAACCGTGCACAAAATTTTGCCTAAAGCCCGCTCACTGCCACAGGAGGAGATCCCCCGCTACCTTGCCGCGATTCAGCAACCGACCCAGCGCTTGGCCAGCCTGCGCGATGCCCGACAACTGGCGCGTGCAGAGTGAGTAACGCTTACTTCATCGGGTTGATGTCTGGCACCAGCGCTGATGGCATCGACGCCGCGCTGGTGAGACGTCACGGTGAGGAATCTGAATTAATCGCCACTTACCACCAGCCGCTAAGAGCGCCCCTGCGCCAGGAAATACTCGCTTTCAGAACTACTGACAGCGACGAATTGCATCGTCTGGCGACCCTCGACTCACAGCTCGCTGATGAGTACGCCGACGTGACGCTGGCATTGCTTGCCAAGGCCAATCTGAGCGCGTACCAGATCACAGCGATCGGGCAGCATGGTCAGACCCTGCGACATCACCCCGAAGGGGAGACCCCATACACGGTGCAAGTGGGAGACGCCAATCGATTGGCAGAGCGCACGGGGATTACCGTGGTAGCTGACTTCAGACGACGCGATATGGCGGCCGGCGGTCAGGGTGCACCACTGGTACCGGCATTTCACCGGGCACAATTTGCGCTGCCTGACACCTCGATTGGCATCGTGAACATTGGTGGCATTGCCAACATCACAACACTGCTGGCCGATGGATCCGTAACGGGTTGGGATACCGGACCAGGAAACACCTTGATGGACGCCTGGGTGACACAGCATCGGGCAGTGGCGTTCGACAAAGATGGTGCGTGGGCTGCCGAGGGGAAAGTGCTGCAGACTCTGCTCGAATCCATGCTCTCATCCCCCTATTTTCTGCAGTTGCCACCCAAAAGTACGGGGCCGGAAGCATTTCATCTAGGGTGGGTGAACGCACATCTGCAGGGGTCCGAGTCACCCGTAGACGTTCAGCGCACTCTGCTGGAGCTCACGGTTGAGAGCGTTGCACAGGCGCTGGACGCTCTGTCCCTTGATGCTGTCCGCATCTGTGGCGGCGGCGCCCGTAATCGCTGCTTAATGCTAAGACTTACTGAGCGACTTGCGCCCGCCGTCGTCACCTCAACAGAGGCAGTAGGGGTTGATCCGGAGTGGGTCGAAGCTTGGGCGTTTGCGTGGCTCGCTGAGCAGACTATCGCAGGCAACCCGGGCAACCTGCCGCAGGTTACTGGAGCGGCTGATTACCGCATATTGGGTGCCATTTATCAGGCATAGCGCCGGAAAGTGGTAGCACCGATCTGATCTTTCGTTGCCGACTGGCTCAGTGCCGCGAGCGCACCACTAAGTCACGCCGCCCAAGCATCTCTGCCGGGCAGCAGATCAAATAGAAAACGAGGCGCCGCAGCCGCAGGTGGTGGTGGCGTTAGGATTATTGACAACGAAGCGTGAGCCTTCGAGCCCTTCTGAGTAATCGACCTCACTGCCAACGAGATACTGGTAGCTCATCGCATCGATCAATGCCGTCGCACCTTCCCGCTCGATCACCATATCATCCTCGCTCACCGATTCGTCGAACGAAAATCCATATTGGAAACCAGAGCAGCCCCCTCCGGTGATGTACACCCTGAGCTTTAAGCCCGCATTGCCCTCGTCTTCTACCAACGCACGCACTTTGGCCACCGCGTTATCAGTCAACCGAATTTCATTGGGATCAAAAGCTTCAACCACAGACATGGTGATGTGTTCCATCAACCCGCTTATTGGGGCGGGACTAGTGTAATAAAAAACCACCCGTGGCGCAGGGCCACCGGTGGCCTGATCTAACTATTGGCCTAGGGCATGCTGGGGCTGGGCGTGGTTTCTGCTGCCTTTGCCACTCGCTTTACCGCGAGGTCGTCGGCGACATTACTGGTGTGACGAAGGCCCCCGTTCACCTTGGCACCGACTGCCATCTCGATGAGATTATAGTAGACGTCACCATCCACAACGGCTGACTCAGCCAGCTCAAGTCGCTCTGTGGCGTGTATATCGCCCTCGATGTTACCGTTGACCATAGCATGGGGTACTTTGACTTCACCGGCCACTTTGCCCCCCTCTACGACGCGAAGAATGGCCTCCTGACCTGGCTCGGCCTGAATGCTACCCATTACCTCGCCCTCTATATCGAGTTGGCCTGTAAAGCTGATGTCACCACGAACAATGGTCCCGGGTGAAATGAGGGTGGTTCTTCCTGATGCTGAGTTGGTCACAACGGTCTCCTTTCGATTACGCATGATTACTCCTTTGTTCTTGTTGAGCAGTTTGCCGATCATGATCTCGCTCTAGTCTGAGGCGTTGCGCTCTGCCCCTACAAGGTTCGGACTCCCCCCAATACCTTCAACAATGGCATCCTGACGATCCCACGCCTTTTGTCTGGGTTCAGAGAGCCGCATCGTTGACAAGATCGTCTCCGGCGCAAACCCCAACGGCAGAGAAACTGCTACCTGAACCTTTTGTAAATATCGGAATCTTAAAGGGAATACACTACTTTCCGCGGCAGTGTCAAGCTCGGCAAGATTGATCGATAAGGATTCACCCGCCGCTTTTCCCTCCACTACCAGCGTCAGTTCACCCCGATACTCGGCAAAATCTCCCGGCCCTCGGTGCACCAGCGAGACCACCCTGAAGCTCTGATCCACCGCGTCGTACGCAACACTGGGCGCTTTTAAAACCACCAGCCCCTCTGTCTCTTCCGGCACCATGACACCGCGATACAAGGCGAGCATCTCGCGCATTTCTCCGAGTTCAGAGGCCTGCTCAGCCAACGAACCTCTGAGCGCACGCATCGTTTGCTGATCCGCCTCTCTTTCCAGGGATAATTGCGCCACCTGATCTCGTAGTCGTTCCTCTGGGTCATCGAAAAAAGAAACCTCACCCTCCCGGCTGGCGCCCAGGAGATAGCCCACGGCCAAGGCAACCAGCAAAGCGGCCCCCGCAACCCCCAGGCGCCATCGCCACTCATGGGGGTGGACGCGCTTAATCACGGTGCGATGCTGGTGGCGATTCATGGCGTGACTGCTGAGCTGGGGGAAGTCATAGGATCCTCAGGGGGCCAGCGCGATGCCGTCCAGACCAGCCGTTTCGGGCTGCTGCATGATGAGATTCATCACTTGCACCGCCTGGCCGGCAGCGCCTTTTACGAGGTTATCAATCGCAGACATCACAACCACGGTATCCCGGCCCTGGGGTTGCGCCACAGACAACTGGCAGGTATTGGCGCCCCGAACATTGCGCGTCGCCGGATGAACGCCCGCGGGCAACACGTGGACACAGGGCTCTGCGGCGAAACGCTGCTCAAATAAGTGCTGCAGGTCCACCTCTTTAGTAAGCGGCGCAAATAACGTAGCGTGGATGCCACGACTCATGGGCATCAAGTGAGGCACAAACGTGAGTTGTATCGGCGCATCTGTCATCGACGCCAACCCTTGCTCCATTTCAGGTAAATGCCGATGACCCGCCACACCGTAGGCGGCAACACTCTCGCCTGCCTCAGTCAGCAGACTGCCCAGCTTAGCCTGTCGACCTGCGCCACTCACGCCTGAACCACAGGACGCAATTAATCGCATAGGATCTATAACCCCTGCCTCCAACAGTGGCAGAAAACCCAGTTGCACAGCGGTCGGGTAACAGCCCGGACAAGCCACCAACCGCGCCTCGCGGATCGCATCGCGATGTGTCTCGGGCAATCCGTACACCGCCTCCTCGCA
The DNA here is from genome assembly GCA_029242325.1 of Luminiphilus sp. Taxonomy (GTDB): domain Bacteria; phylum Pseudomonadota; class Gammaproteobacteria; order Pseudomonadales; family Halieaceae; genus Luminiphilus. The sequence continues at coordinate 41,677 of JAQWUD010000028.1, read as the reverse complement.
GAGCGAGGGGGCTGCGTGGGTCTCGCCATACCACCGCTCCCATTCGGTTACGTCTTTTAGGCGAAAATCAGCCGAAAGATCGATGACCCGCACACCCTCATCCAAGAGCGCAGGCACCTCGCGCATGGCGACGTTATGCGGCGTGGCAAAAAACACAACATCGCAGGATGAGAAGTCAGCCTCAGCGGGGTCGGTAAATTGAAGATCGCAGGCACCCAACAGACTGGGAAAAAGATGATCGAGCCGCCGGCCAGTCTCCCCTCGCGAGGTGATGACCATGACGGTGACGCCCGGGTGACGCAACAATATACGCAGCAACTCCACGCCCGTATATCCGGTTCCGCCGACCACTCCAACCTTGATCATTTTCGCGCCTGCTTCTGTTAGTGTTGCGGGGCGCGTACTGTCTCATGATCGATCGCGCAGTGTCATGACCGGACGGGCTTTTTACCAAAGCGCAAAAGGATAGCCGCATGCTGTGGATTCAGGGCTTTCACGTCATCTTTGTCGTCTGCTGGTTCGCAGGCATCTTCTATTTGCCCCGGATACTGGTTTACTACGCTCAGAGCAACGTGCCTGATACCAAGCAGGTGCTCGCGGTAATGGCACGCAAGCTTTACCGGTTTGTCACCCCCTTTATGTTTCTCGCTATCGGTCTAGGGCTCTGGCGCTTATCTTTTCAATGGGATTACTACCTGTCATCCGGTTGGATGATCGCTAAACTGCTGGGCGTCGCCTGTTTGGTGGGTTACCACTTTCAAACGGGGATCTATGTGGGACGGGTGTGTCGCGGGGAAGATGAACGAACCCATGTCTTTTACCGCATTTTCAACGAGGTGCCGGTTGTATTCCTGTTTGCCATTGTATTGTTGGTCTACCTGCGACCGATCTCGGGGCAGTGATCCCAACGGGGTGCGCGGAACTCCGCGGCCTGCGATAATCTGAGCAAACTCAAACAAATTGGGTAGTCATGAGTCGATCTGAAGCGCTCTTCGAGCGCGCGCAACACACTATCCCCGGCGGGGTGAACTCGCCTGTTCGCGCGTTCAAAGCGGTCGGTGGCACACCGCGGTTTATGGAACGGGCCGACGGCGCCTATCTCTTTGATGCCGACGGCAAGCAATACATCGATTATGTACTCTCCTGGGGCCCCATGATCATGGGCCATAACCACCCCGGAGTGCGCGGGGCGGTGGTCGAAGCCGCACAAAGTGGTCTCAGCTTCGGTTGCCCTACAGAAATTGAAATTGAACTCGCTGAGAAGATCAGTCAGCTGGTGCCCAGCATGCCCCTAATTCGCATGACCAGCTCGGGTACTGAAGCCACGATGAGCGCCATTCGCCTGGCACGAGGCTTCACCGGTCGCGACAAAATTATCAAGTTCGAGGGCTGCTACCACGGGCATTCGGATTCACTACTGATTAAGGCGGGCTCAGGTGCGCTGACGTTTGGCGTACCCAGCTCACCGGGGGTGCCCGACGTGCTGGCCCAGCACACTGTGACACTGCCTTTTAATGATCTGAGTGCACTCCAGGCCGCGATGGACGAGCTGGGAGATCAGGTGGCCTGTGTCATTACCGAACCCGTCGCCGGGAACATGAACTGCATTCCCCCGGTAGAGGGATACCTCGAAGGAATGCGAGAACTCTGTACACACCACGGCGCGGTATTGATCTTTGATGAGGTCATGACAGGCTTTCGCTTTGGCACCGGCGGTGTACAGGGCTATCTGGGCATCACTCCCGATATAACCTGTCTGGGTAAAGTGATTGGCGGGGGCATGCCCGTTGGCGCTTTTGGTGGTCGCCGCGACATCATGGAACAGATCTCGCCACTGGGGCCGGTCTATCAGGCGGGGACACTCTCTGGCAACCCGGTCGCCATGGCTGCGGGGCTCGCCACCATGTCGATCATCAGTGAACCCGGTTTCTATGAGGGCCTGTTCCGCCGTACAGAGGTACTCTGTCAGGGGATGCGCGACGCGGCGGCCAATGCGGGGGTCCCCTTCACAACCAATCACTTGGGTTCAATGTTTGGTGGGTTCTTCACTGAAGACGACGTAGTGACCCAATACCATCAGGTGATCAACTCGAATGTCCACGCGTTCAACCACTTTTTTCACCACATGCTGGACAGCGGCATTTATCTGGCCCCGGCTTCCTTTGAAGCAGGCTTTATGTCAGCTGCCCACACCGACGATGACATCGCCGCGACTGTGGATGCCGCCCGCGCCGCATTCGCGGCGCTGTGATTTGCGGGAGTAGCAATATGACTGCACGCGGACCCTTCCCTCATACCCGAATGCGTCGGCTGCGCGCTGCGGGCTTTGCCCGAGATATGGTCCGCGAGAGCACGCTGACCCCGGCAGATTTTATCTACCCGGTATTTGTGCTGGAGGGTTCTAGTCAACGTGGACCGGTGCCTTCCATGCCCGGCGTCGAAAGACTGAGTATCGATTTGCTCATCGGCCTGGCGAAGGAAGCGCACACACTGGGTATTCCCGCTTTGGCATTGTTCCCGGTCGTGGGTCAAGACGGTAAATCCCTTCTCGCCGAGGCCGCCTACCAGAGCGATGGGCTGGTTCAGCGAGCCGTCGCTGAATTGAAATCTGCGGTGCCCGATATAGGCGTCATCACCGACGTCGCGCTGGACCCCTACACGACCCATGGACAGGACGGAATCATCGATGAATCGGGCTACGTACTCAATGATGTCACCAGCGAAACGCTGGTCAAACAGGCACTGAGTCACGCCAGTGCCGGCGCTGACGTAGTGGCGCCCTCGGACATGATGGACGGCCGCATTGGCGCCATTCGTGCCGCGCTAGAGGCCAGTGGGCACATCAATACGCTGATACTGTCCTACGCCGCCAAGTATGCCTCAAGCTACTACGGACCCTTCCGCGACGCGGTAGGGTCGGCCAGCAATATTAAAGGGGGCGATAAAAAAACCTATCAAATGGATCCAGGTAATAGCGACGAAGCATTGCATGAGGTCGCGCTGGATCTAGAGGAAGGCGCCGATATGGTAATGGTGAAGCCCGGCATGCCCTATCTCGACATCGTGCGCCGCGTCAAAACCGAACTAAAAGTACCTACCTTCGCATATCAGGTGAGCGGCGAGTACGCCATGCACCAAGCCGCCTTTCAGCAGGACTGGCTCAGCCGCGAGGCGGTCATGCTCGAATCGCTGCTGTGCTTCCGACGCGCAGGCGCCGACGGCATTCTGACTTACTTTGCGATGGATGCGGCGCGGCTACTGAACGGATAAGTCGCTTTGGGGCAGCCTGCTATCGCAATGATAAGGGCGCTGCTGGTGCTTGCACTCGCGCCCGTCGCTCACGCCCAGCCGGAGGCGACCGAAGCCGATTGTGGCTGCCTCTGGGAAGGCAGTTTTTCGCAGCTCGCACCGCTCGCGGATCTAGTGATCTTGGGCGACGTCACCGCAAAAAAAGGTAACGCGGTCGATATCAACGCCATCACTTCACTCAAGGGTGAACTCTGGCTGAACCCGGTACGCGTGTGGATGAAAACGCGAACGTATTGCCGCCCCCCTGCTGATGACTTCCCTGAGGGCTCGCGATGGATCATGGCGCTTTCCCAGATTCGCGAGGTCCCCGAGGATGGCTTCAACCCCTCTACCCCCAACCAGAGCTTTGGTCGTCAGTACGATTACGTGCTCTCAAGTTGCGGTGGATACTGGTTACGGGTCAACGGTAATACCGCGATGGGCAACCTTGTGCCCGACATGCCTCGCTTCTACCATCATCCGGATATGTCGCCCGTTTTGATTGAGCTCATCGCCGGGTACCTGAACGGCGACGTCTCCGAACACGCGCTGGTCGAGGCCAGTCGGCAACGCCCAGAAGCAGTCGATACGCTGATTCTTGATACACGCAGCTTTCTGAGGGGGCAGGAAGACTGGCTACCAGACGATTCCGCCAGCGATTCAGATCAATAGGCCAAGGCGTGTGGCTACGGGGCAAAACCAACGCTGATTCACCTGAGTGGCTCATGGCTTAAGCAGCGCAATCATCTCGTCAATCATCATCAACGACAGGCCCCAAATGCGATAGCTTTCGTAGAGATAGGAGTCGGTCTCCAAGTTCTGTCCTTTCCACTCCCACGCTAATGGCTCTCGATTCTCCTGAACCATCAGATAATCAAGAGGCACCCACACCACATCATCGACCTCGTCATTGGGGGTAAGAGGGGGCAAGGATGCAACCCGGAACACAAAGGGTGTAACCAGCATCTCGGGGCGGTCTTTACGCCAACCCGTGTTCACATCTGAGAGCTCGCCCACAGCGCTGCCCCACTGGGCAAGATCAACCCCCAGCTCTTCCTCGGTTTCTCTGAGTGCGCAGGCTAAGTTTGAAGAATCCTGCGGATCGCGGCGCCCCCCCGGAAAACCCATATGCCCAGACCAGGGGTCACCCTCTCGCGTTGCCCGACGAATCATCAGCATCTCGGTGGCTTGAGCACCCTCCCGCAACATGATCGCCACCGCCGCTCGACCGGCGCGCGGCTCAAATCCGGCCTCTGCTTTAACATGCCGCTGCAGGCGGTCTTCCAGCTGCCGGGTCAGATCTCTCATCGGTTCCCTTTCAATAGCAAAAACTGCTTCCGCAGGTATAAACAGTGCATGGTGAATGGTGCGGATCATCATAACGGTTAAGGCTATCGATATCTCGGGACGTCGCCGCAGCCGAGGCAGAAACAGTGGGCTTCCGGTATGATGGCGCTCCTAAAAATACGACAGGATCATGCTTGTGAAACCTTACGCGGCATACGCTGTTGGCGCGGCACTGGTCGACACCGAGATACAGGTTACAGATGAGGTGTTGGCAGCAATCAACGTCGAGAAAGGGATGATGACATTGGTCGATGAGGCGCGTCAGGCCGAGATAATCGGACACTTATCCAATGACCTCATTCGTGCCCGCCATGCCTCGGGCGGGAGCGCGGGCAACAGCATGATCGCAACCGCTTTGATGGGCGCACCGACCTACATGAGCTGCAAAGTGGCCAATGACAGCGACGGCAACATTTATCTGGCTGACCTGGAACAGTCCGGCGTCACGCACGGCTTGAATGATCAAAGGCAGGAAGGCGTCACGGGGAAGTGCGTTGTTTTGATCACGCCTGACGCAGAGCGCTCACTCAATACGCACCTGGGCATTTCGGAGAGCCTATCGACAGACGAAGTAGACGAGGAGGCAATACGGAATTCAGAGTGGGTTTATCTCGAGGGCTATCTGGTCACCTCACCGACAGGCCATGCGGCGGCGCTCAAAACGAAGGCGCTGGCAGAGCAGCATAATGTGCGCACGGCTGTCAGCTTCTCTGACCCGGGCATGGTGAAGTTTTTTCGAGACAATATGACCGCGATGGTTGAGGGCGGGGTTGAATTGGTATTCTGCAATGAAGCCGAGGCACTTGAGTGGGGTCAGTGCGCATCCCTCGATGCTGCAGTTGACGCCATCAAAAAAGTCGCCCGACGATTCGTGATCACTCTTAGCGGCAAGGGCGCCCTCACTTGGGATGGCAGGACATTACACCAGGTCGCCGCTCGTTCAGTGACCGCCGTTAACACCAACGGCGCGGGGGATATGTTCGCCGGTGCATTTCTCTATGCCCTGTCTCGCGGTGAGAGCGATCTGCGCGCAACAGAATTTGCCACCCTCGCCGCCGGGGAAGTAGTAAAATACTTCGGGCCGAGACTGGATCAGGATGCCTGTCTCACGCTACGCCATCAGTTTTTTGGTGACTAACCCCACCGCAACATTAACAAGGTAGACGGAGCCCATGAGCGAAAGAGAAATCAAACCGGTGATCAAGCCTGATCCGCTCTATCAAATGTTGCGTCAGGAAGATATTGATCAGTTTAATGTGAGTCGAGATTCACTGGACACCAGCGAGTTGACCGGCGGCGACTATCGGGGCCGCGATTTGCGCAAGATGAACGCGCGCGGCCTCGATTTCTCAAACGCCTATTTTCGCAATTGTGATCTCAGCGGGGTCGACTTCAGAGAAACAAATCTGGAAGGCGCGAGTCTGATGCATGCCAAGGTCTCGGGCGTGTACTTTCCCTCCGAGCTGAGCGCCGAAGAAATTCGCCTGTCCCTCGATCACGGCACCCGGCTGCGCTATCACCGTGATTGACCGGTGATGACCGTCGGGATACCCCCAATGCTTCTCTCTTATCTCACGCTCGCCCGCCGTTCCTGTGAGGCGACCTCCTCAATGATCGTCCTGATCATTACGCTGGCACTCGCGAGCCTGAGCCCACAAGGGTTTGCGCAAAACAGCCTGGCAGAGGCGCTGCAGCAACAAACCGCGTTTCTACCGGTCAAAGAGGCCTATCGCCTCGACGGAGCTCTATCGGACGACGGCAGTCTGCGCCTGTATTGGCAAATTGCTGAGGGCTACTACCTGTATCAACACGCGTTTAAGGTGCGGGAACTCGACAATGCGGCAGCCGGTACGCTCACCATCGACTTTCCCCCTGCGTTGGCCAAGTCGGATGAATTTTTCGGCGATGTGCAGGTCTATTACAACGAAGCAGACCTGACAGCGACGCTACCCCCCGGGCAGCCCACCCTGACGTTTGCAGTGACGTATCAGGGCTGTGCCGACGCCGGGTTATGCTACCCCCCAGAGACAGAATACCTGCGCGTAGATACCGCATTGGGCAGCGTGTTGATCTCCGCTGCTCGCCCACCTGTCAGTGACGCTCAGGCCGAGGTTTCGCCCGCCGCAACCGATATGACTTTCCTGCTGGCGCTGGGACTCGCTTTTCTCGGGGGGGCGATTCTCAATGCCATGCCCTGTGTTTTCCCCATCCTCTCACTCAAGGTGTTGAGCTTCGCAACCGGCGATCCGGCCCAGCACCGGCGTCACGGTTTGGCCTATCTCGCCGGTGTGGTGTGCTCATTTCTGTTGATCGCCAGCGTGCTGATCACCCTGCAGAGCGCCGGACGATGGGTGGGCTGGGGCTTCCAATTGCAGTCGACCGGCTTTGTCATCGGACTCGCGTATGTGTTTGCCATCATGGGGTTATCGCTTTCGGGCTTAGTGCTCTTGGGTGGCCAATGGATGAACATAGGATCCAGCCTAGCGAGCGCCCCAGGCACCCGGGGCAGCTTTTTTACCGGGGTGCTGGCCGTGATCGTAGCCAGTCCCTGCACAGCGCCCTTTATGGGCAGTGCGCTGGGCTTTGCCCTGACCCAGCCGGCGTCGCAGGCACTGGCAATATTTGCAGCCCTTGGAGTGGGCATGGCGACCCCGATGGTGGCGATCAGCGCCAGCGCCACCGCGCGGCGCTGGCTGCCTAAACCAGGGGCGTGGATGGACACACTGAAGCACCTGATGGCCTTTCCCCTTTATCTCACTTCCGTCTGGCTGATATGGGTAGCGGGTAAACAAGCGGGCGTGGACACCATGGCCGCAGCGAGCGCTGGTCTGGTGGTGTTGGCCCTCGGGCTGACCCTGCTGCGGGGAGGGCAAGGTGCCCGACTTGCGGGCATAGCCTGTCTGATCTGTGCGGTCGGATTGGGCAGCGTACGAGGCGACACGCCTCAGGCAGGCGCCCCATCGACACGCGAAGGAACTGTTGCCTGGTCCCCAATGGCGTTATCCGCTCTGCGTGCCGAGGGTAAACCCGTATTTGTGGATGTCACGGCGGATTGGTGCATCACCTGCCTCGCCAATGAGCAGGCAGTATTGTTCACCCCCGATATGACACGCGCCTTTGCCGAAGCAGGCGTGACCTACATGGTGGCAGATTGGACCCACTACGATGCTGTGATCGGTAAGTTTGTGCGTGGACACGGTCGCAACGGGATACCGCTTTATGTGATGTATGGAGGCCCCGAGGGGTCCGCGCCAGTCATCCTGCCGCAGTTACTGACAACAAGCATTGTATTGGACGCGCTGGAAACTGCTGCCCGGTGATGGGGTGGCCTGCACCCGCCCCCAGTGCCAATCCGGCATTGCAAACGTGACAGGTCCGCCCGCACACCGCGCAGCGCGCAAAGGCGTTACCATATCAAGTAAGGATGAACATGCGTCACGCTGGCGAGACCCATGACGCCACCCGAATCGGCAGCGAGATAACACCAAGAGCAGGAATACAAAATGAAATACACAGTGTGTCAGTCGCTTTTTGCGGTCTTTCTCGCCGGTTTCATGCCGATCACACAGGCCGAGGAAACGCTTCGCTGGGAGGGGGCGTGGGTACGTAGTGTTCCCCCTGGCGCGTCGGTAGCGGCTGCTTACGGCAAGCTGGTCAACGACAGCATGCGCGCTTTTACCGTGACTGGCGTCACCAGTGCATTGAGCGCAGATGCACAAATGCACGACGTCATTGCAGAGGGTGATCAGCGCCGTATGGTGCCCCTGGATTCAGTGACGGTGCCGCCCGGCGCATCCATGGCGTTTGTGCCGGGTGGTCGACACATTATGCTGATGGGCTTCGATGAGCCCCCGAGGGAGGGCGCGGCTGTCCAACTGTGCGCCATTGCCTCATCACGGGACCCTGTGTGCACTGAGGCAAGGGTGCAAAGACAGGCGCCCATGTCGCACGTTGACTATTCTGGGGACCATCACTGATGGCAGACGCGACGCCATCTGATACCGAAGCGCCAGATACGGGGACACCACGCCTGTTTGCGCGATGGCGACGGCCATTCAATGATGGCACTTCAGGCGCCGACCCTCGCGCGCTCGCTAAAACGGCAGCGGTTTTTCTGGGCATCTATCTGCTGGTCACCAGTGGTGTGGGGGTTTACTGGAGCGGCATGCCCGAGCAACTTGATGTGCGGGCCGTCTCCGAAGACTACGCAACGGCGACTGAGCAGGACGTGGTGACCGGGAACACCACGGTGGCGACGCTGCAGGAAGTCATCCGCATTTTGCTGGAGAAGCCCGGCGGCTATTTGCATAACGACGTGTTCCCACCCGGTGTCTGGCTCGACAATATGCCTAACTGGGAGTACGGCGTGCTGGTGCAATGTCGGGACCTTGCCCGCGCTTTACGGGAGGTCCTCAGCCGCTCTCAATCGCAGTCAAAAGAAGATGTTGATCTCACGCTCGCCGAGCCACGGATTAATTTCCAATCTGATAGCTGGATTCTTCCCGCGTCGGAGAGTGAGTATGGCGACGCACGGCGTTTTCTGGAGGCGTATCGCGCGCGGCTCGCCACATCTGGCGACGCTAGCGCACAGTTTTACGCGCGCGCGGATAATCTGAGCCACTGGCTGGGCATGATTGAGAAACGCCTCGGTAGTCTGTCACAGCGGCTGTCCGCCAGCGTAGGCCAACGGCGACTCAATACAGACCTCGCTGGCGACACCGCTGCAGCGCAATCTACCAGTGCGCCAGATGAAATGCTGGTGCGCACGCCCTGGCGTGAGATAGATGATGTGTTCTATGAGAGCCGCGGTGCCGCCTGGGCCCTCACACAGTTTCTCAAGGCAGCCGAAGCAGACTTCGCCGACGTGCTTGCCAAGAAAAATGCCACCGTCAGCCTGCGACAGATTATCCGCGAACTGGAAGCCGCGCAGGCACCGGTCTGGAGCCCGATAATCCTCAACGGATCGGGCTTTGGATTGTGGGCTAACCATTCCCTCGTCATGGCCAGCTATATATCCCGGGCCAACGCGGCGCTGATTGATTTGAGGGAGTTACTCGCCCAAGGCTAAGCGGGCTGATGCCATCGCTTTCAATACCGCACCCTTGCTCGAGATACTCCCAAGCCACGCGGCGCCGCACTCAGCGCGCCAGTAAAACCTTTTAACCGAGAGTCGTTAGATGCTTCCGCCCTGGAGCAGAACCCACTCCTCCTGTTGCTCAGCGATACACAACGTTACAGGTGGAGCGAAAGCGTCGATCACCTCGGCAGCCTGATCCTGAAGCAGACCTGCAAGCAAAAGTCGCCCGTTGGACGCCAGTAGCGCCATCAAGATGGGGGCCAGCTCAATCAATGGGCCCGCCAATATATTGGCCACAACCCAGTCCGCCGAGCCAGCCCACTCTTTAATCAAGGCGGCGTCCGGCATGACCGTCGCAAATTGATCAGGATCAACCGCATTCCGCTCTGCGTTGTGAGCGCTGGCAGTGAGCGCTTGTGGATCGTTATCGACGCCCAGCACCGACACTGCACCCAAGCGCGCAGCAGCGATACCCAGAATGCCCGAACCGCAGCCGTAATCGACGACGCGGGCACCTTTTATCACGCCTTTATCGAGGGCGCGAAGACACATTGCGGTAGTGGGGTGTGTTCCGGTGCCAAATGCCAGACCGGGATCGAGCAGAATGTTAATGGCGTCTGGGTCGGGAGGCGCTGTCCAGCTGGGACAGATCCAGAGGCGGTGTCCCATCCGCATCGGATGAAATTGATCCTCCCACACGCGTGTCCATTCACGGTCTTGTAACACTGTGGGCGCAGCAGGCGTTCCCTCTACCCATTGTTCCGGTACCAACGTCAATAGTGGCTGCAAGTCGCAATCGGCCGAGAATAAAGCCGTCACGTACACCTTATCCCACAGTGGGGTTTCACCCGGCCCGGGCTCAAGCAGTGGCTGATCAGCCTGGTCTTCCAAAGTGACCGACAATGCACCCTGTTCGAAAAGCCATGTCTCGAGTGCGTCAACCCGCTCCTTGCACGTGCTGAACTTCAGCTCCTGCCAGGTGGCGGACTCACTCAATGCTCGTGTTCCAGCTTACTCTCTAGATAATGGATGCTAACGCCCCCGGCCATAAACGAGGTGTCGGTGACGAGCTCGCGATGCAGTGCAGCATTGGTGCGGATCCCATCGACCACAAGCTCATCTAAGGCCTGACGCATCTTCGCCAACGCCGCATCTCGCGTATCGGCGAAGGTGATGACCTTGCCGATCAGACTGTCATAGTGGGGTGGCACCGTGTAACCACTGTAAACATGCGAGTCGACCCGCACGCCATGCCCTCCTGGCGCATGAAAGGTCTTAATAGTGCCTGGCGAGGGCATAAAAGTGCGCGGATCTTCTGCATTGATGCGGCACTCAATAGAGTGCCCACTGAGCACCACGTCTTCTTGTTTGATTGACAGCGGCTCGCCACCGGCGATCAGCAGCTGTTCGCGCACAATATCGACGCCACTGATCATCTCGGTCACGGGATGCTCAACCTGCACCCGGGTGTTCATCTCGATGAAGTAGAAGCCATTGTCTTCATACAGAAACTCAAACGTGCCGGCGCCGCGATATCCCATATCGAGACAGGCTTGCACACAGGACTGACCAATCTCATTACGAAGGGCCGCATCAATTCCCGGCGCAGGGGCTTCTTCAATGACTTTCTGATGCCGGCGTTGCAGTGAACAGTCGCGATCACCGAGATGGATGGCATTGCCTTGCCCGTCAGCCAGCACCTGAATCTCCACATGACGCGGCCGCTGCAGGAATTTCTCCATGTAGACCACTGGGGAACCGAACGCGGCCTGTGCCTCGGATTGGGTCACCTGAATCGAAGAGAGCAACACCTCCTCGTTGTGAACCACTCGCATACCGCGACCGCCACCGCCCGCTGCTGCCTTGACGATAACGGGAAACCCAATTTCCCAGGCAATACGCAGGACTTCTTCAGGATCATCAGGGAGGGCGCCGTCTGAGCCGGGCACGATCGGCACACCCGTGCGCCGCATTTGATGCTTTGCAGAGACCTTGTCACCCATCAACCGGATGGTTTCAGCGGTCGGGCCGATAAAGGTAAAGCCGCTTTTCTCTACCTGCTCGGCAAAATCTGCATTCTCGGAGAGAAAGCCATAACCGGGATGGATACCGTCCGCGTTGGTCAATTCGGCAACGCTGATAATGGCGGGCACGTCCAAATAACTCTGAGCCGAAGGGGGTGGGCCGATACAGACGGCCTCATCAGCAAGGCGCACATGCTTCAGTTCACGATCAGCCGTGGAATGCACGGCAACGGTCTTGATACCCAATTCCTTACAGGCTCGCAGTACGCGGAGCGCGATTTCGCCGCGGTTAGCAATTAACACTTTTTCAAGCATGGGAAATGTCCTTTTCGGTTAACTCACCCACGCTCAGGAAACAGAAATCAGTGGCTGGTCAAATTCAACCGCCGCACCATTTTCGACATGAATCGCGGTCACCGTGCCGGCGCGGTCTGCCTCAATCTGGTTCATCATTTTCATGGCTTCAACAATGCAGAGCACGTCACCCACCCGCACGGTCTGCCCCACCTCCACAAACGCACTGGCGTCGGGGCTGGGCGAGCGGTAAAAGGTGCCCACCATGGGCGAGAGCACAGCATTGTCGGTGGCGGGTGCGGGAGCAGCACTCTCCACCGCAGCGCTATCGCCCAGCGCGGGGGCAGGCGCCGGTACTGGCGCCGCCGGCGCGGGGGCTGCATAGGCTACCGGGGCTGGCACGGTCCCGTTACGACTGATGCGAACAGATTCCTCCCCTTCTTTTATCTCGATCTCACCGATGTTCGATTCCTCGAGCAGTTCGATCAGCTTTTTGACTTTACGAATGTCCATGTCTGTTCCTTCAATGTTTCGTGGAATGGGTATCGAGCGACTGCAGCACGGCAGCCAAGGCACAGTCATATCCAAAACTGCCCAGGCCAGAGATCACTGCCTCGGCGATGTCAGAGATGTAACTATGGTGTCGAAAAGGTTCACGAGCATAGACGTTGGTGATGTGCACCTCGATACAAGGGATATCGACCCCGGTCAGCGCATCACGCAGCGCTACGCTGGTGTGTGTTAAAGCGGCGGGGTTCACGATAATGAATTGGGTGCCCTCCATCGGAGCCTGATGAATGGCTTCGATCAATTCCTGCTCCCCATTACTCTGAAAACAGCTCAGGGTGGCACCCGCACGCTCCGCTTCCGCCTGCAGCCGATGATTGATCTCTTCAAGCGTTTCGGAGCCGTAGATTTCAGGCTCGCGGGTGCCCAGCAAGTTCAGATTGGGACCGTGAAGAACGAGGATCGCTGCCATGGGCCAGACCACCTAGGTATTATAGAGGGAGGCGAGTGTGTCCTAGTTTGGGGATAGAGTCTACTTTTTTGGTCATTTACCCGTTTTTTCGAGAAGTTAGGTGCATTATCGACGCATATTGCTTCTGGACCCAGTGCGACATTGCCTCTCGGCACATTACGGCATGGCCCAGTGCGGCCTCGGGTGATGCCCTCTCCTGCCGGCATCCCGCCTGCCCCCTTCTTTTTTCCTGTTTTTTTCTATTCCCCCTCTTCCTCTGCCTTCCCTCCCTGTGCCTGCCACGCCCGGGATGACACTCGCCAGCACTTCGGTCCCTACACAGTGGGCATCCCTACAGAGTACAGACTCACTGTGGGGAAGGGCCATCAGAACAACTGACCTACAGGTCCGTAGCGGCGAACGCGGTGTCTGAGTGCCCAGAAAATAGGCAGTGCGACTTCCCGATGTTTCATGGCTCTATTACACTGTCGGCCCCTCAGTCGAGTCCCGCACCCCGATGCATATTGGCAGCCTCGAGCCTTGCAACGCCGTTTTCCTCGCGCCCATGGCGGGGGTGACTGATCTGCCCATGCGTGAGCTGGCAATAGAGCTGGGCGCCGGCTTGGCCGTCGGTGAGATGCAAACTGCGGACACGCGCCTTGCCCATACACGGAAATCCCGCCTGCGGCAGCAACACAGCAAGCGCGCCGGTATCCGCGCGGTTCAGATCGTAGGATGGGACCCGCAACAACTCGCTGAAGCGGCCCAATTCAATGCGAGGCTGGGCGCTGAGATCATTGACATCAATATGGGTTGCCCGGCAAAGAAAGTATGCCGTCGCGCCGCGGGCTCTGCCCTGCTTGCCGATGAGGCGCTGGTGGGTCGAATCCTGGACAGGGTGGTGAAAGCCCTGGATATCCCCGTGACCCTAAAAATCCGAACCGGGACGGACCATGAACATCGCAATGGCAGCACCATCGCGCGGATTGCGGAAGATGCGGGTGTTCAGATGCTGGTTGTGCATGGCCGCACGCGGGCAGACCGGTTCAAGGGTGAGGCGGAATACGACACCATTGCAGAGATTGTGGAGTCAGTGTCTATTCCCGTCCTCGCCAACGGGGATATCGACAGCGCCGCGAAGGCGCGCTCGGTCCTCAGCAAAACGGGCGCGTCCGGCGTCATGATTGGCCGTGCCGCGCAAGGGCGGCTCTGGTTGCCCGGCGCCATCGCATCGGCACTCGCCACCCCCAAGGCCGACGCCACCACGCCCTCCATCGCGCATCAGGCCTGCATCCACAGACGACATATTTCTCGTCTGCACGGGTTTCACGGGGAACATTTTGGAGTCAGGGTCACCCGAAAACATCAGGCGTGGTTTCTGGACGCGCTGGTGTCTCAGGGAGCGCTCCACACCGACACCGCGCGGGAATGGCGACGATGCTTCAATGCTATTGATAACACCCAGCAACAGCTTGACCAGATGCATACCTACGAGCATTTCTTGCAGCAACAAACAGGCCGCCTGGCCGCATGAACACACCTAAGAAAGCAGCGCCCGCCACGCGGCGATCGAGCAAGAAAACAGGGCCACCTCCTCTGCGAGACAGTGCTGCTGAGGCGATTGCCCATTTTCTTGATACCCTCGATGGCGAGCCTTGCAGTGGTATTTACGACATGGTGCTCCACCAGATCGAAGAACCGCTCCTCAAGGCCGTACTTGAGTACAACAATCAGAACCAGAGTCAGGCGGCAAGCATGCTGGGACTGAATCGCGGCACCTTACGCAAGAAACTGCGCCAGTACGGATTGGTCAGCGAATCTGAACCTCTCAAGCGCAAAAAAAGGAGCCGAAGCGGTTCCGCTGCTGCTTCCACCAAAACATCTGAAAAAAGGAAAAGATAAAACATGAGCGAAGCCGGACTGGCCCCTATCAGGCGCGCCCTTATCAGCGTCTCGGATAAAACCGGTGTCACTGAATTTGCCCGCGCGCTCTCCGAGCGGGGCGTCGAGATCCTCTCTACCGGTGGCACCTGCAAACTCTTGCGGGAGGCAGGATTAAACGTCGTGGAGGTTTCGGACCACACGGGCTTCCCGGAAATGATGGATGGTCGGGTAAAGACGCTGCATCCAAAGATCCACGGTGGCATTCTCGGCCGTCGCGGCACCGATGACGAGGTGATGACCGCGCATGACATCCCCCCCATCGACCTCGTTGTCGTCAATCTCTATCCCTTTGAGGCGACCGTGGCGAGAGCAGACTGCTCACTCGAGGAAGCGGTGGAAAATATTGATATTGGTGGCCCTACCAT
The DNA here is from genome assembly GCA_029242325.1 of Luminiphilus sp. GTDB lineage: Bacteria > Pseudomonadota > Gammaproteobacteria > Pseudomonadales > Halieaceae > Luminiphilus. Next base: position 26,380 of record JAQWUD010000028.1, on the reverse strand, counting down.
GGTGCGGGCGGCAGCCAAGAACCACCGTGATGTGACCATTGTGGTCTCCGCGGCAGACTACCCGCGACTGATCGGACAACTCGACAAGCACGATGGCCACACAACGCTGAGCACCCGATTCGATTTGGCCATTCGCGCTTACGAGCATACCGCTGCGTACGACGGAATGATTGCCAATCATTTTGGCACGCTCACAGAGAACGGTTCAGCGCACTATCCCCGTACCTTCAATCTGCAACTGCACAAGGTTCAGGAAATGCGATACGGGGAGAACCCGCATCAGCGCGCCGCCTTCTACCGCGAGGCAACGCAGAGAGAGGTGGGGGTCAGCGCCGCTGAGCAGCTTCAGGGTAAGGCACTGTCCTACAACAATGTTGCCGATACGGACGCCGCGCTGGAATGCGTGAAAACATTTGACGAGCCCGCCTGCGTGATTGTCAAACATGCCAACCCTTGCGGTGTGGCGGTCGCGGCCGATTCCCTCACTGCCTATGACCTAGCCTTTCACACTGATACCGAATCCGCTTTTGGCGGCATCATTGCATTTAATCGCGAGCTCGATGGTGAGACAGCGACCGCCATTGTCGAACGACAGTTTGTCGAGGTCATCATCGCCCCAGAAGTCTCACAGGCGGCGATTGAAGCCGTCTCGGCAAAGGAAAATGTCCGCTTGCTGCGCACGGGACAATGGGGTGGCCCTGTCACAGCGCGCGACTTCAAGCGCGTGAACGGGGGCCTGCTGGTTCAGGATCGGGACGACGGCAGGGTCACTCGCGAAGACCTGACTGTGGTGAGTGAGCGGCCGCCGACCGAAGCAGAGTGGCGCGATCTGCTGTTTGCCTGGCATGTGGCTAAATTCGTAAAGAGTAACGCGATCGTCTACGCCGCCAACCAGCGCACGATCGGCGTGGGTGCCGGGCAAATGTCACGGGTCAATTCTGCCCGCATCGCGGCGATCAAGGCCGAGCATGCGGGGCTTCAAGTGGGCGGTGCCGTAATGGCCTCCGACGCCTTTTTCCCCTTCCGTGACGGTATCGACAATGCTGCCGAGCGGGGCATCGCTGCTGTGATTCAACCCGGCGGCTCCATGCGCGACGAAGAGGTCATCGCCGCAGCGAACGGCGCGAATATGGCGATGGTGTTCACGGGCATGCGTCACTTCCGTCACTGAGGGGCCAGCAAATGAATATTCTCGTTGTAGGTGGTGGAGGTCGTGAACACGCACTGGCCTGGAAACTCGCAGAGCCGAAATATGTTGAGCGCGTATATGTGGCACCTGGCAATGCCGGCACGGCCACCGAACCTAAACTCGCCAATATTGACGTGGATCCTATGAACATCGAGGGTCTGGCCCAGTTTGCCAGAGAGCAACAGTGTGCCTTGACGGTCATTGGCCCCGAGGCGCCGCTGGTCGCCGGTATCGTGGATCATTTTACCCGTGAAGGTTTGGCCTGCTTTGGGCCCAGCGCAGGGGCGGCACAGCTCGAAGGCAGTAAATCCTTTACCAAGGATTTTCTGGCCCGGCACCATATTCCGACCGCCTCATACGCTGTGTTTACTGACATCGACCCAGCACTGGCATATGTGCGCGAACAGGGCGCGCCCATCGTTGTCAAGGCGGATGGCCTTGCTGCGGGCAAAGGCGTCATCGTTGCCATGACGCTGGATGAAGCCGAGGCCGCGATTCACGATATGCTCGCGGACAATAAATTTGGAGATGCCGGCGCACGCGTGGTGGTCGAGGGTTTTCTCGAAGGCGAAGAAGCGAGCTTTATCGTCATGGTCGATGGCGAGAGCGTCCTCCCCATGGCGACCTCACAAGACCATAAACGCATTGGCGACGGAGATACAGGCCCCAATACCGGGGGCATGGGCGCGTACTCCCCCGCTCCAGTCGTCACCGAAGCCGTGCACGAAAAGGTGATGCAACGGATCATCCTGCCCACCGTGCGCGGCATGGCCGCAGAGGGTAATCCGTACACCGGATTTCTCTATGCGGGCTTGATGATTGATGCCACAGGCAATCCGTCGGTCATCGAGTACAACTGTCGCTTTGGCGATCCGGAAACACAGCCCATCATGCATCGACTCCAGAGCGATCTCGTCGCGCTTTGCCAAGGCGCGTTGGCAGGCACTCTGGCCGGCCACTCAGCGCAATGGGATCCGCGCCCCGCTGTGGGCGTGGTGCTGGCCGCGGGTGGGTACCCGGGTGCCCATCAGAAAGGCCATGTCATTGCAGGATTGGATAGCGAATGGCCCGAGACCACCAAGGTCTTTCATGCAGGCACTGCCATCGAAGGCCAGAACGTGGTGACGCAGGGTGGACGGGTGCTGTGTGTGAGTGCGCTGGGCGAGTCGATCAAGGATGCGATCCATGCGGCGTATCGCGGCGTGGATAATATCCGGTGGAAAGATATGATCTGCCGTCGAGATATTGGTTGGCGCGCGGCAGACCGCTAAGCTTGCACCATGACTGACCCCTTCACAGCTCGACCTCAACGCGCCTTGTCCGGCATCGACCGGCTACTGCATCGCGTGGATCAAGGACTGCGCCAGCTGACCACAAGAGCCCTTGATCAGCCACACGCAGAGGCGCGCCTGTCTCCGGCAACCGGGCATAACGAACCCTCTCTCAGCAACCGGGAACGGGAGCGTGCGGCAGGCTTAATGCGGGTCAACCATACAGGCGAAGTGTGTGCCCAGGCGCTGTATCAGGGGCAAGCACTGATGGCGCGCACCGATACGACGCGAAGCCAATTATTGCATGCCGCTCAGGAAGAGGCAGACCACCTCGCCTGGTGCGAGACACGACTGCAGGAGCTTGAGTCGACGCCCAGTCGCTTAAACCCCCTTTTTTATGCAGCTTCTTTTGCGGTCGGTGCTGTCACCGCCATGGCGGGCGATAAAGTGAGTCTCGGCTTTGTGCATGCCACGGAGGAGCGGGTCGCAAGCCACTTGCGAGCGCACTTGAGAGCGCTCCCGGGAGAGGATCGAAAGTCACAGCTGATATTGCAACAGATGCTGTCTGATGAAGAGCGCCATGGAGAGGAAGCGCTGGATCATGGCGGCGAAGAGTTCCCCAAGCCCATCAAGGATGTGATGACCGTTGCCAGTCAGGTGATGACACGCACCACGTACTGGATCTAGCGCCTCGCCCTAGTGTGCCGCCGGAGCAACGGCCTCTTCAATGGCATGACTGTGCGATACCTTTACCCCGGCCTGAGCGAACATGATCGAAGCGGAGCAGTATTTTTCAGCCGATAGCGCTACCGCGCGCTTGACCTGCGCTTCTCGCAACCCGTAACCCGTCACAACAAAATGCAGCCTCATCTCCGTAAAGATCGCCGGCACCGCGTCTGCGCGCTCGGCATGCAGCTCAACGCGACAATCCGTCACGTCCTGGCGGGATTTCTTCAGCATGCTCACTACGTCATACAGGGCGCATCCACCGGTTCCCAGTAACAACATTTCCATGGGGCGCAGTGATTGGTTGCGACCTCCCAGATCTGCCGGGCCGTCCATCACCACAGCGTGTCCTGAACCGGACTCACCGATGAACATGGCACCATCCAGCCACTTTACTGTGCCCTGCATTGTTGTTTCACTCACTAGCTGATCTCTCTATTAAACACCCGCTATCGGGGCAGGCCCGCGCTATGGAAACAGGTTTTGCAACGCGGCACCCGGATCCTCAGCACGCATGAAAGTCTCCCCGATAAGGAATGTGTGTACACCGTTGGCCCGCATCTCGGTCACCTGAGCCGCAGAACTCAGCCCACTCTCAGTGACCACCTGAACACCCTCGGGAATCTGATCCAGCAGACTGTAAGTGGTGCTCAGGGAGGTCTCAAAGGTATGGAGATTGCGATTATTAATCCCGATCAGATCCACATCCAATGTGAGCGCCTCTTCCAATTCATCGCCATCGTGCACTTCCACCAGAACATCGAGTCCCAGCTCACGCGCGCAGTGATGCAATTCACTGAGATGGGGCTGGTCGAGACACGCGACGATCAAAAGAATGGCATCGGCACCCAGCGCCCGGGCCTCGAAGATTTGGTAGGGGTCCAGAGTAAAATCTTTGCGCAAAACCGGCAGTGTGCAGGCAGCGCGGCCGCGCTCCAGGTACTCATCCGCACCCTGAAAAAAATCAATGTCAGTGAGTATCGACAGACAGGTTGCCCCCCCCGCCTCATAGCGCGCGGCAATGTCGGCCGGATCAAATTGCGCCCGGATGACACCTTTGCTCGGGCTGGCTTTTTTCACTTCGGCAATCACTGCGGCACCGCCAGAGGCGACCCGGGCGGCAAGCGCCTGCCTGAAACCGCGGGTTGGCAAGGCCACAGCCGCCGCCGATTGCACATCGGATAGCGGCCGGACGCGTTGACGTTCAGCAACCTCTTCCCCTTTTCGGTCGAAAATCCGTTTGAGCACCGTTGGCGCGGCAAGCTTGGCTGTCACGATGCAGATCCCCTCTCAGGTGAGACCAGCTGCTGCGTGAAAGCGACAAAGGTATCCAGCTTCTCAGCGGCTTCACCGGAAGCTATGACTGCCTCCACCTTCTCCACACCTGAGCGCAGGTCGTGAGCCAGACCAGCAACGTAGACCCCCGCCCCTGCATTGAGGGCGATAATTGATCGCGCTTTGTGCGCCGCATCGCTGTCCGCGCCCGTCAGCGCATCGCGTATCAGCGCTGCCGACGCGTCCGGCGTTTCGACCTGCAAGTCTTTTAATGAGTCGTGCCCATGGCCTAATGCCTGCGGGAGAATTTCGACCGGGGAGATACCTCCCTCCCTTAGCTCAAAGCCTCTTGTCGGTGCGGCGATGGAGATTTCATCCAGACCATCGTCACTGTGAAGCACCAACGCATGGACGCTACCCAGCTGAGCGAGTGTTCTGGCTAGAGGCTCACAGAGCGCAGAATCATAAACTCCCAAAACCTGGCGTTTGACCGCCGCCGGGTTGGTAATCGGGCCCAGCACATTGAACAGCGTGCGCATTGCCAGTTCCCGGCGCGGGCCTATCGCATACTTCATGGCGCTGTGATGCGCGGGTGCAAACATAAAGCCCAGACCGACCGATGCCAAACACTCGCGGATCTGCTCTGGCGTCAGGTCCAGACTGACACCCAGGGTTTGCAGTACATCAGACGACCCGCTACTGCTGGACACTGAACGGTTGCCGTGCTTTGCGACGACCGCGCCCGCCGCTGACGCTACAAATGTGGCCGCGGTCGAGACATTAAAGAGATTCGCGCCATCTCCACCGGTGCCCACCAGATCGATCAAGTGCGTGTCATCGAAGGTGACGGGGGTGACCAACTCTCTCATCACTTCTGCAGCGCCGGTGATCTCGTCAATCGTCTCGCCTTTGATCCTGAGCGCCATCAATAAAGCACCGATCTGTGCATCAGAGGCCTCACCGGTCATCACCCGCCTCATCACTGCTCGCATGGATTCACGGGACAGTGACTGACCCGCTACCAGTTGCCTGAGTGCCTGTTCTATTGCCATGGGACTATCCGTTAGCCGCTACGTCACAGCGCGTCAAAAAATGTCCAAGTAGCGCGTGACCGTGCTCGGACAATATGGACTCGGGGTGAAACTGAACCCCTTCGATATCAAATTCGCGATGGCGCAACCCCATAATCGCCTCTCGAGCGCCCGCCTCGTCGGCGGTCCATGCGGTCACCTCAAGGCAATCGGGCAGGGTGTCGGGATCCACGACCAGGCTGTGATACCGCGTGGCCGTGAAAGGGCTGGGCAGACCGGTGAATACGCCCACCCCGGTATGATGAATCGGGCTTGTCTTACCATGCATGACGCTAGTAGCTCTGATGATCCGTCCACCGAACACCGCACCGATACTTTGCTGGCCGAGGCATATCCCGAAAAGCGGAATCTGGCCAGCGAACCGCTCGATGACGGCCATGGATATGCCTGCCTCGGTCGGGGAGCAGGGCCCCGGGGAGATACAAATACCCGCAGGCGCCATCACCGCGATATCCTCAAGGGTGAGCGCGTCATTACGACGCACCTCGACTTCCGCGCCAAGCTCCCACAGATACTGCACCACGTTCCAGGTAAAGGAATCATAGTTGTCGATCATGAGAATCATGAGGACCGCCCCCAAAAGCTCATCATTTGGCCACTCTCTATGTTCAACCCGCCACCCGCAAATTGCCACCCCCAAGCCGAATAACCACAGCCACTGACCTAGCCCCGTTACCCCCAACCTGCGACCCACAAACGCCTACCCGCAAACACGGAACCACAATCTGTCCCGACATCGTTCGTGTCCACCCCACTCGAAAACAGGATGGCGCTGATCGCGTTGGCGCAGTTTGCGGTGCCGCATTGGAGCCCCTCGGCAACAGATTGGTCTGCTCAACGCGCAGCGGGGGGCGCACGTTACCGAAAAATCGCTAAAAATGCACGATCATGCCGTTAAAAGGCGGCTTTTCGCCAAATCCGGCCTTAATTTGGCCTTTCTAGTCAACGCGAGTGGCACTTTGGGCAGGTTCTAATTGAATAAGTTGATAGCCCAACCAATAGGCGGGCGTTTTCCGACCTCAAACGAAGCTAAACACCTGAACTATCGTTATTTTTACCACAACGGCAACCGTAGATTTCGCCTGGTGGCGGGAATACGGTGCCAACGGCAACCGTCACCTATAATGCTGCACGTTGCATTGGAGGCCTCGCCGCACTGACACGCTTGGCCAGCCAGTGCTAGCATAAAGGTATGGGTACACGGTGTAAAAAGATGAAGAAGGCGTTACTCACATTAGGCATGTTTGCTCTGGGTTTCGGGCCCATTGCGGCGGTTGCCGATCACATTTTTGTGCATGGCGGGCACACTTATAAAATGGTGACGACGCCTGCCTCTTGGTCCGCCGCTTCCGCGGCCGCGGCAAAAATGAAGCTGGGTGGCCTTAAAGGGTATCTCGTCCGAGTCGATTCCGAAGGCGAGAATCGCGCCCTTTTTGAGGCAGTGTCGGCGCATTTGACCAAAAGCCAACTGGCGCGCACGCTCGCAGAAGATGGATCAGAAGCGCCTTTTGTCTGGCTCGGCGGCAGCGACGCCGAGCGCGAAGGTGAGTGGATCTGGTCGAATAATCGCGATCCTTTCTGGTCAGGTGACTTCAACGGATCACCGGTCGCCGGCCGTTACACCAATTGGGGCGTGCAACCCGACAGTGCCACCGGGGCAGAAAACGGGTTGGCCATGGGATTGAACGACTGGCCCGAGCCTTTCTATGACCTTGGCTCAGCAGGGCAGTGGAATGATTTGGATACAGACACTGCACTGGTTTATGTCGTTGAGTTTGACGGCAAAACGGACCTGCGATTTTCGATTGAAGGACCCGTGGAGGGCGGCGTGCACTCCGGCGTGGGCCTGATTCGTGGCTGGGCGGTGTCCAGCAACAAGATTGAACGTATTGAAGTGTTCGTGGATGACGAATATCGCTTTGATATTCCCTACGGCGGCAGGCGAGGTGATGTCGGCAATCTCTTCCCTGAGATCGACGACTCTCGGAACAGTGGCTATGCCACCGCTGTGAATTTCAGCGCCTTGGGTAAAGGCGAACACCAACTGAGCGTCCGCGTGACAGATGGCTTTGGGTCAGTGTCTGAACGCACTGTGGATTTTGAAGTCACGCGATTCAGCAAAGGCTTCCTCCGCAAGGAAGATACGGTAGAGCTCGGCTGGTCCAGAGTAACGGGTATGGGTGACACGCTCAGTATCCGTGAAGCGCTGATTGATGGTGATTACTACAACATCACGTTGGAGTGGAAAACTGCGTCTCAGGGATTTGAGATCGTTTACATCGAAAAGAAATGAATCCGGTTAGCGCCCTCGTTAAGACTCAATCCCCACCTTTTGGTTCAGGCGCAAGCCCCGTCGGCTAGCACATCGAGACCGCCCGCAGCATCCCGCGGGCCTTGTTCATTGTCTCGTCCCACTCAGCACGAGGCACCGAGTCCGCCACGATCCCTGCACCAGCCTGAATACGCAGCACACCGCCCTGGATCACAGCTGTGCGGATCGCAATGGCCGTATCCATTTCACCGGCCCAGGAAATGTAGCCAATGGCGCCGCCATAAATACCCCGCTTAACGCCCTCGAGTTCGTCGATGATTTCCATGGCGCGGAACTTTGGCGCCCCACTCAGTGTGCCCGCAGGCAAGGTCGCTCGCAGCGCATCCATGGGGCCCGTACCCTCTCTCGCTCTGGCCGCCACGTTAGAGACGATGTGCATTACATGAGAGTAACGCTCCACGACCATTCTCTCAGTCAGCTCTACAGAACCCGCCTCGGCAATTTGACCTACATCGTTCCTGCCGAGATCGATCAACATCAGATGCTCAGCGATCTCTTTTTGATCGCCCAACAAATCCTGCTCCAGAGCCGCATCTTCTGCAGCAGTGCGGCCGCGCTTGCGCGTCCCTGCAATCGGCCGGACAGTCACCTCACCCGCCTCCAGCCGAACAAGAATTTCCGGTGATGAACCGACGATCTGGGTGTCACCCAGATCGATAAAATAGAGATAAGGAGAAGGATTCAAGTGCCTCAATGCACGGTAAAGGGTGAGCGGCTCGCGCTCAAATGGCAGCGTCATCCGCTGTGACGGCACCACCTGCATCACATCGCCCGCCAAAATGTATTCCTTGATTTGATTAACCCAGCTCTCAAAGGTTTCCTGATCGGTTGAGTACTCAACAATGGCCTCGACCTCTGCCGTATCGCGAGGAGAGAGGGATACGGGCTCGAGCGAAGCGCCGGGGGACGCCAATTGCGCCTCGAGCTCACCCAGTCGGGTGACTGCGTTGGAATAAGCCTCGGGGTTCGTGGCGTCAGCGTTGATCACCACAGTTTGCGCGCCGGCGAGGTTATCAAAGATCACCACCTCCTCTGCCAACAGCAGCACGATATCAGGCGCCTTGGTCTGGTCAGACGGGCAGGTATCGGCCAATCGTGGCTCAACATACCGCACCGTGTCATAGCCAAAATAACCGACCCAACCACCATGAAAAACGGGTAGCTGCGGCATCGGCGCGCTGTGATATCTCGCTCTGATGGTCTCGATCTCTGCCAGCGGATCGTCAACCTCAGTCGTCTCGAGCGCTTGCTCACCGCGATAGAGCGTGAGTGCGTTGCCTGAGACAGACAGCCACGTGTTGGCCGTCAGCCCGATAATGGAGTAACGCCCCCAACGCTCACCCCCCTGAACGGACTCAAAAAGAAAGGAGCGCGGCCCTTTTGCCAGTTTGTTGTAGGTAGAAAGTGGCGTCTCGGTATCGGCCAGCAGCGTGCGGCTGACGGGGATACGATTAAAACCCGCATCAGCCAAAGCGGCAAACTCCTCGGCACTGATTGTGATTGCCGGCATCACGGGGTGGCGATGGCTCCGAGGGCTTCTCGCATCTGCTCAATAACAGCCTGGTAGGAGGTTTGGTTAAATATGGCCGACCCGGCGACAAAGGTATCCGCGCCTGCAGAAGCAATCTCCGCAATATTATCCGGGGTCACTCCGCCGTCGACCTCAAGGCGAATCTGCCGCCCCGATGCCTCGATCAAGGTGCGGGCCTCACGGAGCTTGGTGAGCGTTGACGGAATGAATCGCTGACCCCCAAAACCGGGATTCACCGACATCAGAAGAATCAGGTCTACCTTGTCCATCACGTACTTCAAAGGATCCAAACCCACAGCAGGGTTGAATACCAGGCCAGCCTCACAACCCGCATCGCGGATCAGCTGCAGGGAGCGATCAACGTGGGTTGAAGCATCGGGATGAAAGCTGATCACACTGGCGCCCGCCTCGGCGAACATGCCAATCAAGCTATCAACGGGCTGCACCATCAGGTGAACATCGATAGGCGCACTGACGCCATGTTTGCGCAAGGCCTGACAGACCATCGGCCCCACGGTGAGATTGGGCACGTAGTGGTTGTCCATGACATCAAAATGGATCCAGTCAGCGCCAGCGCCGATCACCTGCTCGACTTCCTCACCCAACCGGGCAAAGTCTGCTGACAGTATCGAGGGTGCAATCACAAATGGTTGCATCAGTGCTGTTCTCACTAGGGCCCAACACTATGGTACTTGGTGCCGCTCGCCTATGCGACTGATTGGCTCAAGGCCGTGAATCTTTCCGGTGTGCCCACGTCGGTCCACATGCCGGTATAGCACTTACCCTGCAGCCTGCCGTCGCGTATGGCGCTATCCAATAGGGGTTTCAGGGGTCGTTTCCCCCGGGCATAGCCTGCAAAAAAAAGCGGGTCATAAACCGCGATACCACTGAAAGTCAGCGAGTCCGTCGCGCCGCCCCTGTCATCGCCCTGCGCCGGCATCTGCTCCACCTCGCCCTCACGCAATACAAAATCTCCCCGCGGGTGATGCTCGGGGTTGGCAACCAGTACCAGATGTCCGTGACCTTGAGCCAGGCGTGCGTGTCGCAACGCCGCAAAGGGAAAGTCAGTGAAGACGTCGCCATTAACCACTGCAAAGGGCTCGCCCTGGAGCCAATGCAATGCCTCAATGATGCCCCCCGCTGTCTCTAGTGGCGCGTCCTCTAATGACAGTCGGAGTTTGACACCCCATTGGCTCCCGTCGCCGCAGAACGACGCAATCTGATGCCCCAAATAAGACGCGTTGACCACGAGGTCATCAAAACCTGCGGTCTTCAGACGAATGATGTGATGCTCCAGGAGCGGCTTGCCTGCTATCTCTAATAACGGCTTGGGGGTATGGTCGGTCAACGGCCGCATTCGCCGCCCCTCCCCCGCTGCAAGAATCATGGCTTTCACTCGCCGGGCGCACTGACTGCTGGGGTGGGTACATACCAAGGCTGCTGCGCTACGCGAGGCATCACACTCGATTCGAACCAGTGATAAAAAGCGCCGATCTCGGGCTCGGATTGATGCAGCTCCAGTGCCTCCCGGGTGTAATGGAGCACCAAAGGCAGATCGTTCAGGTAGTCTGGCTTGGCGTCACGCAAATACAACCGTGCGAATACGCCCAATACCCTTAAATGCCTTTGCAGGCCGACCAGATCAAAATCGCGCACTACCCGGTGTTGCTCCGCCATCGCCCTACCCATGTCGACTTGCTGAGATCGGAAATGCGCTAGCCAGCGCAGTTGATCAGCGCGTGGCCACCGCACATAACAGTCCTTGAGCAAGGAGACCGGGTCGTAGGTCACCGGCCCCACTACTGCATCCTGGAAATCAATAACGCCCAGCTCGCCATCTGACAAACACATAAGATTTCGACTGTGGAAATCCCGATGGACGAGACCCTGTGGTTGATTCATAAACACTTGAATGAGCAGCGCTGTCAGGCCAGCCAGCAGTTCTGATGGCATATCGGCCTCATCAAACCCAAGCAGCTGTTGCAAGAACCACTCGGGAAAGACCCCGAGCTCCTCGGTAATCCGAGCCTCGTCAAATCGAGGCGCACTCTGATCCGAGGCGATGGTCGAGATACGGGTAATGACCTCAAGCGCCCGGGTGTAGTGGGCATCTACCGTGGTGGCTGAGAGTTGCGACAGCAACAAACTGTCGCCGAAATCCTCCATCAATAAAAAGCCGCGCTCGAGATCAGCGGCAAATTGATAGGGGACGCGCAGGCCCGCATCCTCAAGCACCGTCTGGATGCGCAGGAAAGCATCGTTATTCTCTTTTGCGGGAGCGGTGACGCCCATAATACTGCCGGACTCTGAAAGGGGGCCGAGTAAAGCAGAGGCTGCATCAGACCAACTGCCCGCCAATGGACGGATGCGAAAATACTGCCGCGGGCTGGCGTCGCCCGCAATCAACGTGATTTGCAGCGCGCTTTGGGACGCTCCCAAAGTGTGGGTCAGCCACTGGAGAAAGGCTACGGGTGGTGAGTCGGGCACGCTTCTCCCCTATCGCAATGGCTCCGAATAGTGTCAGATTATCATGCGTTTCCAGTGGTGACGGCCAGAGCATTGAGCCCACACATGCTATATGATTCTGGGCCAAGTTAGGTTGAGTCCTGCCGTCGCGTGCTATCCCCTCCCACACAGCCCCTCTTTGCGAAAAGGCCTCTGGCGCTTTGTGTGCTGGTGGCCTCTGTGGCACTGGGCAGCCGGGGCGCCCATGCTGACACGCTGACGGAGGAACCTGTTTATCCGCTCCTCGACTGGGAGCCATTAAAAACGATTCCCTTGCAGGAAGCCGACCTGCGATGCCGGCAGTGCAAAGGACGATTCGCAGACCCCCTGGCCGATGCAGAGTTCAGCACACCGCCGAACGAGGCGGATCTGGAGGTCTCCGCAGACGATACCGAAGTCACCGAAACCACACTTTTCTTCCGCGGCAACGTGCAGGTGCAACAAGGTTACCGATCGGTGACGGCAGACACTGTAGAGATCGATCGCCAAAGTCAGCAAGCCATTGCGCGAGGTGCCGTGACACTGCGTGAACCCGGCGTGGTTATTACAGGATCCGAGATCAGATACGACAGCGTCTCGGAGCGCGCTGATATTACGAACGCGCAGTACGTGCTGCACGCCCGGCAACTTTCAGGGATGGCCGCGTCGCTCTCGAGAAAAGCCGACGGCGATATTCGGATTCAGGACGGCGCCATGACCTACTGCGCGCCCGATGATCCCTCCTGGGTATTAGAGACAGACCGCTTAAAACTCGACCCCGAAAGCGGTGACGGGCAGGCGTGGGGCGCCAAACTTAAGGTTTCCGGAGTTCCGGTAATGTATTTGCCCTGGGTCCGCTTCCCGCTCGACTCGCGCCGCAAATCGGGATTGTTATTCCCGGATATTGGCAGCGACAGCAGAGGCGGGATTGACATCACACAACCGATCTACCTGAATTTGGCACCCCATTATGATGCGCTCTATCGCCCTCGCTACATTCAGGAACGCGGGCTGTTGCATCAAGCTCAAGGCCGATGGCTGAGTGAAAGCGTAGGCTACTGGGAACTCAACGGCGGCTGGATTGGCGACGACAGTAAGTACGAGGAAGCGCAACCAGAGGGCGACGGTGATCGCTGGCTAATCAACGCTATCCACCGCGGACAGTTTGGGGATGCCTGGCGCACCGAAGTCAGGTTCACACGTGCCAGCGACCCCGAGTACGTGCGCGATCTGGAAAACAACAGCCTGAGCGCGCAGCGACAAACGGCACTGCAACAGCTGGGGCGGGTGGACTGGCTTGGGGAAGATTGGCAGGTGCGACTCGATGTCGAGCAATTCCAGTCGCTGGCGGAGGACATCCGCAATGACTACAAAAAATTGCCGCAGGTCACGGCGTCCTATCGCGGGGATCACTCTTTGATGGGGTTACAGCCCATTTTGCTCACGCAACTCTCGCATTTCGATACCGACGCCAATCGGGTTACCGGGCAGCGGCTCTATACCGAGGTAGGTGCAACGCTTCCGTTGCAATGGCAAGCCGGTTTTCTGAAACCTACTGTGAAATATCGTGCGGTCAGTTACGAGCTCGACGAGCTACCCGCACTGCAGGATACATCTCCGAGTGCGGGTGCGATGATGGCCAGTATTGACGCAGGGCTGATTTTCGAGCGCCAAACCGCGCTCGGCGGTAACAGCATGACCCAGACGCTGGAGCCACGGGCCTACTACCTGTACTCGCAATATGAGGAGCAAAACAACCACCCCGATTTTGACAGCGCCGAGCTGACCTTCAGCTATAACCAGTTGTTCAGAGATACCCGGTTCTCGGGCAATGACCGTATCGATGATGCGGACCAGCTCTCGATCGGCGTGACAACCCGCTTTATCGATAAGGCAACGGGTGAGGAGCGGCTGAGCGCGAGCCTTGGCCAGATCTTTTATTTCCGCGACCGGGACGTGCGCCTCAATCGCTTCGACCCTGATTTGGCAGAAGCCAGCTCCCCTTTGGCGGCAGAACTGACCTGGTCACCCACACCACAGTGGCGGATTCGCTCGAGTCTGCTGTATGACCCTAACGACAATACCTTTGATGCCGCCTACGCACAGGCGAGCATCATGCCCCAATCAGGCGCCATTTTTAACGTTGGCTATACGTTGCGAGAGCCCCCGCCGTCGCTTGTGGACAGGCCCGTAACCGAGCAAGCCAATGCCTCTGCGTACTACCCCATCAACGATACCTGGAGTGTGTTTGGTGCCTACGAGTACTCCCTTGAGGCGTCAGAGGTCGTTGAGAGCATGGTGGGGTTTGAGTATGACGACTGCTGCTGGCGGGTCCGGTTGCTGTATATGCGATATATCGACACCCTCGTGGGGGAAATTGCAGACTTCAGCGACCCCAAGTTGGGTAGGGAAAGTTCCTTTCAGCTTCAGGTGGTGCTCAAGGGAATGGGCGGCTTTGGTGGCCGGGTAGATGAGTTACTAACCGACATGATCAGAGGTTTTACCAAGCGGCCGTGATTCCGCCGGCCGACTCACCACCCGCTTTTCGCTATGTCATCTTTCCTCGTTTTGCCGCACAATTCGCTGCCCAATTGAATGATTCAGGCCAGAGCTTACGTGTCACCTTTTCATCCCCGTTCTTTCATGCCATTTTGGCTCGCACTCGCGGCCGTTATTTGGATGTCACCAGCGACGATATCCGCGCAACCGCAGGTACTGGATCAAGTCGTCGCGATCGTTGACGACGATATTATCTTGGCCAGTGAGCTGCGGGAGCGCGTTGAATCTGTCCGCGCTAACCTCGAAAGTCGTGCTGTCGACATACCGGCTGAAGACGTGTTGGTGCGAGAAACGCTGGACAGATTGATTCTCGACAGCATCCAGCTTCAGCTAGCGGATCGTTACGGCGTAAGAATCCCTGACCCACAGCTGGACGAGTCCATGACACGTCTGGCTGCGCAAAACGGCATGACCCTGCAACAGTTTCGCAAAGCACTGGAGGGCAGCGGGCAAAGCTATGCCGCAGCCCGCGAAGCGCTCCGGGATGATCTGGCGATCCAACGGGTGCAGCAGGGCAACGTGATGCGCAACATCAAAATATCAGAGCAGGAAATCGATAACTTCCTAGGCACAGAGGAAGGCGAAGCCATGACGCAGCCGGAGTACCGTTTGATTCAGGCTCTGCTCGCCACCAGCCGCGGCGAATCATCTGAACAAGTGGCCACCAAGGAAGCCTATGTGGATCAGATGCTGGCAGAGATTCAGAGCGGAGCGCCTTTTGAGGAAGTGGTCAGCGAAGCCGGGGCGTTTACGTTCACGGGCGGAGACTTAGGTTGGCGCAAGTTAGGCGATTTGCCCAGTATGTTCAGAGAAGTGGTGCCGACCTTGTCTAACGGAGAGACCACAAAGGTGCGCTCAACCTCCGGCTTCCATTTGGTGTATCTGGCGGATGCAGTGGGCGGCGAGCGACTCGTCAAGCAGACCGACGTGCGACATATTTTGATCAAACCCACCGAGGTGATTAACGAGGAAGCGGCCGAGCAACTCGCGGGAGACCTGGTTGAGCGAGTCCGCGGAGGCGAGGATTTTGGCGCTCTCGCGCGACAGTACTCGGATGATATTGGCTCTGCTGCTGAAGGCGGGGAACTGGGCTGGACCAATCCCGGGCAGATGGTTCCCGAATTTGAAGCCGCCATGGCCAGCGCGGCAGAAGGCGAAGTGACAGAGCCTTTCCACTCCGAATTCGGTTGGCATATCCTCGAAGTGTTAGCGCGCCGCAACAAAGACTTTTCACAGGAAATACAGAGAAATCAGGTGGCCAATTATATTCGCGAGCAAAAATATCAGGAGGAGCTGGACGCCTGGCTCAGAGAAATACGCGAAGAGGCCTTTGTCGATATCAAGTAATCCTCAAATATGGTTACCGTGCGCGCCGACCCCATCACCCCACCCAAAATCGTCCTCACCTCAGGAGAGCCTGCTGGTATTGGTCCGGACTTAATACTCACGGCGGCCATGGCGCCCTGGGATGCTCACTTGGTGGCGCTGGGTGACCGGTCGTTGCTGGCATCCCGCGCAGAACTTCTGGGCTTGTCGATCTCTCTCGCGCCCTACACCAGCGGAAATCACTCTCAACCCCATACACCGGGCACGCTTTCGCTCATTGATCTACCCCTGAGCAAACCCTGTGAAGCGGGCGTCTTGGAGCCGGGTAATGCGCGCTCTGTGCTGGCGCAACTCGAGATGGCCACCGAGCTGTGCAGGGTGGGCGAGTGCCAGGCCATGGTGACTGCACCGGTTCACAAAGCCATTATCAATGAGGCGGGTATTCCCTTTAGTGGGCATACGGAATTTCTTGCGTCAGCAACGCACGCCGAGCGCGCCGTCATGATGCTGGCCTCAGACACCTTGCGCATTGCACTCGCCACAACCCACTTACCACTGCGGGCAGTGCCCGACGCGCTCGACACCCAAGCACTGCTCGAAACCGTCAACATTGTCGATGCGCACTTAAGAACGCGCTGCGGGATAAGCCAGCCTAAGATCGTGGTGCTGGGACTAAATCCTCACGCCGGCGAAGGCGGGCATCTCGGCACCGAAGATCAGGCGATCATTACTCCCGCGTGCGAGGCGGCCCGCACTCAAGGTGTGGACGTTATCGGGCCACTCCCCGCCGACAGCGCGTTTATTCCCCCTCTGCGCGACAGCACCGATGCCTACCTTGCGATGTACCACGACCAGGGTTTGCCCGTCTTGAAGGCATTGGGGTTTCATCATGCCGTTAACGTCACCCTTGGACTGCCCATTATTCGCACCTCCGTCGACCACGGTACGGCGCTTGAGCTCGCCGGTACGGGCCGGGCGGACGCGAGTAGCCTGAGAGCAGCCATCAGCAATGCAATTCATATTGCCACCTCAGAGGCCTGACCCAATCCCTGTGCAGAACAGTTCAGATACACTCTGCAGCAAATCAATTTTCACAGGTTCATAACTCGTTCTTTGACTGCGACGGCGCGCATAGCGGGCCTCCAATGGGGCAATTTCCTCCCCGATCTCGATGCATATGCTCTAAGGCCGACAAAACAACTTCCCCCTAGCGAATTGAGCGTGACTGAGGGCGGCGAGCCGATACAATGTAGGCTTGCTCCAGGACGTCAACAACGCAATGACCGATTACAGTTTTTCCTACTCCGCGACGACATCCGCTCCAACGCCCAAAAACGAGGCTCTTTGGAGCTTTAATCAAACGGATATATTGCCAGGTCCTGGCAATACCGTATTCCTGCACGCGCAACACACTGGCGCGGGCATGCTTGTTCAACCGGATGTGGCACGCGCACTGGAGCTGTGCCCAACCTTTCGCACGCTAGAGGCGCATACCCAGCACGTGCTGTCGCTGCTACCGGCGCTGAGGGATCATGGTGAGCACACTCGCCAAACGTTGAGGAGTGTTGGCCAACAAGGCTTGATGGAATCCAGCGAAGCCGCTTGGCAACGACTGACTGCCCACGTCTCGCCAGGATCCGAAAAACAACCCTGCAGGCTTTTCATAATGACCTGCGATAGGCCTGAAGCACTCAAGAGATTACTGCTTCCACTCGTGGCGCAATTGTCGCCAGAAACAACAGAAGGCCTATGGGTTATTGATGACTCCCGGTCACAGCAACACGCACAAGAAAACGCGGCCATCGTCGAAACAGGGAAACCAGGTAGCGCAGTACCCATCCATTACTTTGGAGAGCGTGCGCGCACCTCGTTGATTAATCAACTTTCTGAAGCTGCACCAGAGCATAGAGATTCGATCGGTTGGTTGTTGGATCGAACCACGTGGGGGAAGACTCCCACCTACGGATTAGCCCGTAACCTGGCCCTGCTGTTGAGCGTTGGCAAAAGGGCGTTGATGCTGGATGACGACACGCTCCCAGAGGCCATCTCCCCTCCCAAGACGCCAGGCACTCTCCGATTCGCTGAGATGAATCATCGAGAAGCCACTTTTCACTCCTCTTCCGAGGAGCTTGCGCGCCATGCGTTAGTACTTGAAGCGTCGCCAGTTGATCTCATGGAAAACGCTTTGGGTGCGCCACTTGGCGCTCTGCTTCAGCACCACTTTATGGACCACAGAGACTTGCAGGGCATGAACGGCGCTCTGATTGCTCGATACGGACCTGATTCCAGAATGCTATTGAGCCAATGCGGCTCCTGGGGGGACACGGGATCTTCAGGGCTCAACTGGCTGCTGTCGCTGCCACTACAATCCATCCGAAGCCTTGTGGAAACGGGCAACTCGATCAACGAAACGTTGTCACCACAACATTGCTGGGCGGGCCACCCAGCGCCCGCCATCACCTCGTTTGGCGCGATGTCTCAGTGGACAGGTGTCGACCATAGGACCCTACTGCCCCCCTATCTGCCTGCCGGCCGCAACGAAGATTTATTATTCGGCATTATGCTTCAGCGGACACACCCCGAGGCCGCGGTGTTCAACAATGAGTGGGCGATCCGACACGCCCCCATTACACCCCGTAGCGACGTTGCTTTTGAGCCTGCCAATGCATGGCCTGGTATCACCTTGCTTGCTGACTGGTTAGGCCGGGAACCAAAAGATCAGCAGGGATTAACCCCCGAACGGCGCCTTCAGGGCTTAAGTGAAGAAATCGCCCGCCTTTCTGAAATGGACCACGACACCAGACTGGGCTTAGTGAAAAGGCAATTGGTGGGGCGCCGCTGCGCTTTGCTCAATCAATGTGTGACTCAGATTGAAGCGCTCGAGACACTCGATGAGCAGCCGGGGAGCGCATCGTGGAAACACTTTCTCACCGAATCGCGAGACCGTCTTTTTCAAGGTATTCAAACGGCCTCTTTGATGAACGAAGGCGGTGAAGGCAACGAATCCTTTCCTGTTGACTCTCACGCACTGGAAAATCATGGACGCCAATTCGCTAATGCGCTGAAGGCCTGGCCCGCTTTGTGCAGCGCAGCCGGTGAAACCGATTATTAGATATTCCTGTTCAAGAAAAGAAGCGGTCGATAAAATCCGGGTGATTCGCAAGCAACTCGCCTGCGGTTTGTTTTAAATTCCGAATATTCCCTTTTGACGCATCATCCATATCGTCACTGGCATAGTGAAGTGGGATCTGCAGCCGCTGATAATCTTCACCCAGAAAAAGTCGCATTTGATAATCCGCGGCTTTGGATGCCCCATCAAAAATACAGTCCAAGAGTGAAATCACCCAAAGCGCACTGCCCCATGTCTTTGCCTGGTGGTAAGGAATGGGGCGCGTTAACTCTCCCGTGCCCAACGACAGTAATTTAATCTCGTCTTGAGGGAAAAGCTTTCGCGCCTCGGCATAGGCAGAAACTGATGGTGAATTCATAAAAATCCCACCATCAATTAGGATGTGCTGCGTGCTGCCCGCATCAAGCGGTTTGGGTTCGAAATAAGTGGGCGCAGCAGACGTCGCGCGCGCCGCATCGCGGCAGAATACTTTCATGTGCTCGCTATGCCAGCTTTTCAAAAAAACCGTTTTACGATTGTGAATATCGTAACTGGTGACCATGATAGGAAGCTCGCAGTCCTGCAGTGTGGCGTCGGCGAAATAGTGCGCCAGCACCGCCTCCAAATTTTCATGGGAATAGGCCTCCTCTAAGATTCCTCCCGCCGTGCGCAATTTTCGCCACAGCGAGTGCTCAAAAATCGTTGCGCCATGATCTTCGTATAACTTAACCACTCGTCGTGCTGAGAACTGCGCAGGCCGCCCGATGCCTGGTCGAGACAAGCCCAGAGCGAGGATGCCGCCGGTAGAAGTACCCACCATCAGATCAAACAATTCACTCGCGGGCTTCCTCATTTTTCTTTCGATCTGGGCCACTACTAAGGCCGGGATAATGCCGCGGATCCCCCCACCATCGATTGCCAGAACGCGCTTTGTCACACAGCCCCCTTGTATTTCAATCGCATGTATTACGCACGACCCATACGAGCATTGTGGAGCAAATCTGCTGGTAAATCACCGCCGGGTTGGCACCTAATATTTTGGAGCGCATCACAATTAAGCTTTATATAAAGCGACTTTATGCATGTATATTTACTACAATAAATTCCTTTTAATCAGTCGAGCGGCAGTTGGGTTAAAAATTTCAGAATTGAAATATTAATATTATGCCCTCATAATTCTAGAAGTTATCTTTAGGCCATCGGTATATGACAAAAGCAACGCTTATCAAAATAGGAAAGTCGAGAACAGAGGCAAGAAAAATCGCCAGCCAGGTTTCTATTAGCGAACTGAATGCGGTTATTAACAACCTGCAAGCGGCCAAACAATTTTTGGCGAAACAATCCGCCAAAAAGAGCAGTGCTCAAAAAACCAAGCAGATTAAAAAGGCGATGTCGATGCTCAACCAGATGGGCCTAAAGCCTGAAGACCTGAGCAGGGCAAAAAAAGGCGGGGCCAAAACCAACAAGAAAACCAGCGCAAAACGCAAAGTAGCGGCAAAGTATCGGATCACTGTGAAAGGTGTGGTTACGGAATGGTCTGGCAGAGGCCGTATGCCTGTTGTGTTTCGTGAAGTGCTGGGAAAGAACGGAAGTCTCGACCGGTACTTGATCAAATAGACACCGGCTGCTGATCCCCGCGAAAACACCCTCCCGTGCCGCCTTGCTCTGAGCGGCGCACTCAATCACTAGCTGAGATCTACCTGCGTTTTTGTCCTATTCGCAGGCGAGCGGCGCATGATGACTGTCCCGCTGGCGTGCACTTGTGCCGGCCAGAGCAGTCCAGCAACGCTTATCGATTCACCCTTTCGGTGAGATATAAATATAATCAGGCAAAGCATCAGACGCGGCGCGGTTCATGACGATGAGTTTTCTGGGCCTCCTCATTCTGGCGATTGCGGGATCAGGCCTCTACCACCAATTCAATCGCCGCATGAATTGGGAATTACCTCCCTGCGTAGAGCTGGGCGCAGGCGTTTTTATTGGCGCGGTCATGGCAAGCTCGATACTCGGGTCTGGGGTGTTATCCGTTACGCAATCGAGCCAACTTGTTGTCGCGCTTTGCCTGGTGGCGTCAGGTGTGCTCCTGCTGGGGCAACGAGCAATCTATCGCTCAACACTGTCGTATATGACAGGCCTCGCAACACCCTCTAGAGTCGGCTCGCTGCTCATCCTGGCCATTGCTGCGTATTTGCTGTTGATTTTGGTAAACAATCTTTCGCGTGATGTGTTTCCGTGGGATGCCTTCACCACCTGGATGTATCGCGCGAAAGCCTGGGTCACGACTAACCGTGCATTGGAATTTGTTTCTCTGGATCATTGGCTACATTCCGGCGCCGCGGGATACGCGGTAGCCGCGGCCCAGTATCCCACGGCGGTGTCTGCCATTGCGGCCTTTTCGGCCGCGATGGCCGGCGGCTGGAGTGATCAAGCCGCAAGCCTGCCTTGGTTTTTTGCTTCTCTTGCCAACGCCCTGCTCATGATAGGCCTGTGTAAGCTCCAGAAGCCTGATAACGCGCTCATACCGATTACTGCAGGTACACTACTCGCAACAGCACCGCTGGTTCACCTCCACGGGGTGCTGGCGGGCTATGCCGATATCTGGGTTATGGGCACCAGCGGTATGGGCCTAGCCGGCCTGTGCATCTGGATGCGGCAACGGTCAGCCGCAGTGCTCTTCCTAAGCTTGCTGCTCCTTGGCTTGGGGTGTTTCTGGAAGACCGAGGGTTGGCTCTGGTTGACGTTAGGAGCACTAGTCATTGGATTTCAGATGCTGTGGCAAGCGTTTGGACTGCGTCTGTTATTCATCACATTTTTGCTGGTGGCACTTAGCTGGCTCTTGCAACCCATCAATTTTGGCGCGCTCGGTATCTGGGGAATTGATGTGGAGGGGATCAAATTGGGTGCGCTGGGCACTGTCGCCATCAGACCCTATAACCCGCTGGGTGATTACCTCCGGATGACGCTTTTGCAGGGCAATTTCCTTCTGATTGTGCCGTTATACCTCGGCGCGATCCTATGTATTTTGATCAGCGAGCGTACCCGACTGAGCGGCTATCTGTTCATGAGTATTGGCATTGCGATCTGTCACGCCTTTATTTTTGGGCTATCTGCGCACTCAGAGTATGCGCAGATCGGCACAGCGATTAACCGGCTACTCGTTCAGACGGTTCCGGTATTCATCGTTACCATCACCGCAGCGATCCACATTACAGTCCCCACAGGTAGCGCCGGAAACCCCGTAGTAGGGCGCAACGCAAGTGCAAAACTGAGAGAAGGCCTGATCACTGCGATCGGCACCGCAGCGGTGTCCCTACCCTTGGTGCTGCTCCTCTTCTCGCCAACCGGCCATAACGACGCTGGTAAAGCGACGCCTGTGGCGTACCCCGCATCTGAGCTGCGACCTGTTGTTGGGGACCTTGCCGAAGGACCAAAAGGTCATCAATTTGTGGGCGACGGATTGCCGATTGGGGTGGCCGCCGCTCCCATGACCTCATCCGGCACCCTACAGCCTCGATTCCTGATCACAGATAGCTGGATGGCTGCACCAGAGACCGTGTCATTCTACTGGATCAATACCGATGCCCCGCGGGTGCACTCCACACCCGTCAGGGCGTCGGGAGACTCCCTCATGGATATGGCTGACTACCCCGATTTTTGGCAAAAACCCATTAAGGAAATGGGCTATATGGTGCAGCCCGGCTTGTTTCCTACAACGGCGCTGGGGCCCTTATCGTTCAGCAACTCATTACTCGACGCTGCTCCCGCGGTGCTCAATCATTGGATGACGCCCGAGCCGATCAATCAGCGGCTAATTAATATGACTGCGGGGCACATCGAATCGCCCATTGCCCTGCAGAGCTGGCTCACTGTCGCATTTCTATTGGTCTGTTTGTTGGGTGGTTTATGGGTAATTCGCTCTCGAACCCAACAGGCGCGAGCGACCACTGTAATTATCGTCGCGGCAGGCATACTGTGGCTCGTTGGCAGCGCTGCTCATTTCAATCAGGTACTCACACTGACAACCCCTTTACTCAGCGGATCGAGTCGACCCCCCGATAGGCAAAGCCCGGATGGATCGCATCTACGGGAATTGTCCACTTTTATTGCGAATTCGCTCCCAACCGCAGAACAGGCTGTTTTCACCATCGGCCTAGATGAGAACGGTCGGTTCGATGCAGAGCGCCTGCCCTTCATGCTTCTTCCTTTAAGGGCCGCATCAATCACAGAGGCGCAACTGGCTCACAGCGATCCAAATCTGCAAGGTACGCTAGTGCTTTTTGGTGAAGATAAGGATCATCTCGGTAACGTTGCGACTCGGCTCGTCAGCACTAAAAATCAAGCGCTACTGCATCAAGGCGAGGGTTACGTGATGCTGTCAATGGGTAGCAAGTGACCGACCATAACGAGCAGAGTAGCCGCGTAAGGGTGCTGCACGTCGGCAAATATTTCCCGCCCGATCCCGGCGGTATGGAGACGTATCTGCGCGATCTTATGATGAGCTCGGTGAGCATGGGAACCCGGTCAGCGGCACTGGTGCATCGCTCACGTGCCAGCATTCAGTCCATCGAGGAGCGCTACCAGAGTAATGAGATTAGCGTGGCGATCACGCGCGTCGCTTCGTGGTTTCGACTGCTGTTCACGCCGATCAGCCCCACTTTCCCACTCGCACTTAGTCGCATGATCAAGCGGCAACGGCCCAGCATACTGCACCTGCATCTCCCCAACCCTTCCACCTTTTGGGCGCTGCTACTGCCCTCGGCAAGACGCCTGCCGTGGGTGATTCATTGGCAATCCGATGTGCTCACCCCGAAAAGCTCTCGCCTGCTCCGGCTGTGTTACCCCTTTTATCAGCCGCTTGAATCCGCCCTCCTGAGCCACGCCAGCCAGATCATCACCACATCGCCACAGTATCTGCACTCCAGTAAAACACTGGCGCGGTACAAACAGCGCTGCTGCGTGATCCCGCTGGGTATCAGCGACCGATTTGATCCCAGCCACGGCCAGGAATGGGACAAAAGGGCTAATTCACCGCTGCGGGTATTGGGAATTGGGCGCCTCGCGCATTACAAAGGATTCGATATTCTGCTGCGGGCAATCGCACACACCCAAGATACTGAGCTGGATCTGGTGGGCCATGGGGAACAGTTTGACCATCTGAAATCGCTTTCCCGGTCTCTCGGCATAGAGGATCGCATCCGTTTTCATGGCGTGGTGAGCGATACCGAACGCGACTCGCTGCTTCAGGCCTGTGACTGTCTGTGTTTGCCCTCTGTGGACCGAACGGAATCTTTTGGCATCGTTTTATTGGAAGCCATGAGTGCCGGCAAACCGTGTGTGATATCGAAGGTACCCGGGTCTGGCATGACATCCGTGGTGGAGGCAGAGAGTACGGGGCTTGTGGTGCCCCCAGAAGACAGCGGCGCCTTGGCCGCGGCATTTGGGCGGCTCACCCAGAACCGGCGTTTATTGACGGAGATGGGTATGCGGGGCCGCCAAAGGTTTGAAATGAACCTCACGATCGAGGCCTCGACGCGATCCGTGATCGCGGTTTACGACGCGCTGGACGCCACATCCGAAACCTTGCCGCAGGATGTTAGTTGACCTTTAGCTGCTTAAGAAAGCCCTCAGCGGGATACCATCGCACAACCACACTTGAGCGCCCACGCCCCTCCACCCAAGACACACGATTCAGCTCGGCCTTTTTGCAGGACATGACATTGTTGGGCCTGAAAAGTTGAGCCTGAAAACTGGGCAACTAAGCGAAGACGAGGGCGTCAGCCCTATGGGAAGCAATGATAAGATACGCGGCGTCCAAGCCAACTCGCAATCAAATGTAGCTTGGTTCTAGTTGGTAACATGAGGGCGGCAGCGCCCATCGGCCGGGCTTGCTTTTACAGCAGCCTGTTTCAGTTGTGCTAAGTGAGGATGAAGACGTGTCACAGAAGGGCAAGCGTGCGGTGGTAACCGGCATCACGGGGCAAGATGGTGCGTATCTCACAGAGTTGCTGCTGGGCAAGGGCTATACCGTATATGGAACATACCGACGAACCAGCTCGGTCAATTTTTGGCGCCTAGACGAGCTCGGGATCACTAATCACCCCAACCTCAATCTCGTGGAATACGACCTCACCGACCTCTCCTCCACCATTCGCCTGCTGGAGAAAGCCGAGGCGCAAGAAGTGTATAACCTTGCCGCACAGAGCTTTGTCGGTGTCTCGTTCGAGCAACCTATCACCACTGCGGAAATCACCGGTGTGGGTGCGTTGAATCTGCTGGAGGCCATACGCGCCGTCGACACCTCCATCCGGTTTTATCAGGCATCGACATCGGAGATGTTCGGCAAAGTGCAGGCCGTACCCCAATCGGAATCCACACCGTTTTACCCCCGCAGCCCCTACGGGGTCGCTAAATTGTTTGCGCACTGGTCAACGATCAACTATCGAGAGTCTTACGGTATCTTTGGCGCGTCGGGGATTTTGTTCAATCATGAATCGCCGCTGCGGGGCAAAGAATTCGTTACGCGCAAGATCACCGACACAATAGCCCGAATAAAATTGGGCACTCAGGACCTGTTGGAGCTGGGCAACCTCGATGCCAAGCGCGACTGGGGTTATGCCGCCGAGTATGTAGAGGGCATGTGGCGGATGCTGCAAGTGGATGAACCCGACACGTTTGTTCTGGCAACGGGGCGCACCGTGAGCGTTCGTGATTTTGTGCGCCTCGCGTGTCAGGCAGCCGGTATTGAGGTGGCCTTTGAGGGTACCGGTGAATCGGAGGTCGGCGTAGATGTTGCAAGTGGTAAGACGCTCATTCGCGTGAACCCCGCCTTCTACCGACCAGCCGAGGTGGATCTGCTCGTGGGGGATGCGGACAAGGCAGCACAAGTTCTCGATTGGCGCGCCAACACTACGTTAGAGGCACTCTGCAGCATAATGGTAGAGGCGGACTTACGGAGACAGGGCGGCTAAGGCCCCGCGAACGATGACACAGCGCGTCTTGGTGACAGGAAGCGAGGGCTTTACGGGACGGTATGTCGTCGCGGAGTTTACGCGCGCGGGTTGGGAAGTTTGGGGCGCCGGGGTTCAACCCAAGCCCGACAAAACACGTTATCTCAATATAAATTTACTGACCCCGGAGACGCTTGCGCTCATTCACGAGCGCGCCAAACCCCATGTCGTCGTGCACCTGGCAGCCAGTGCCTTTGTGGCGAAGGCTGACCCAACTTCTTTTTACAGCGTTAATTTGCTGGGCACACGGCACTTGCTGGAAGCCCTAAGCAGTGCCCCCACACCGCCCCTCTGCACGATTCTGGCAAGCTCTGCCAATGTCTATGGCAACTCTGACCTCGAGGTTTTGGATGAGTCGTCACCGACTCACCCCGCAAACGACTACGCTGTGAGTAAACTGGCGATGGAGTACCTCGCTAAAACCTATATGGCAAAGCTCGGTATCGTGATCACGCGGCCTTTTAACTACACCGGGGTGGG
>JAQWUD010000018.1 GCA_029242325.1 Luminiphilus sp. | reverse complement strand
TTGAATCCTTGGAGGCTCAACTTCAACCTCTGTTAAGGAAACAAGGCTCGATATTGCACTTTTATACTTCCAGATTCTCGATGGCTCTGGCGGCAGCATCAAAGTCGGTTGAGAATCTGGAGGAGAACTTGAACATTTCTGCAGAGTATTACCATCACATCGGGCCGAGAGCGAAGAAGTTAGCGAGTATGCTTGAAGATGCAGCTGAAAAGCTGGAGCTACATTTAAGTACCGGGGTTGTTGAAAATGGCCAGTGAAGACTGCGCAGTCTGTAAGCTGATACGAACCTATCTCCTATTCGCGGTCCCGCTGCTTGCACTGGTAGGAGCCAGCTCGATGGAGGGTGGAGAAGAAGCCCGCTTGTGGGTGGCCCGGGTCGAATTGATCGATCTGCTGGCCTGGGGAGCGCTAGCAGCATTAGTCGCTATTACATCTTACCGCGCCTACGAAGAATACTATCTGCCACGTCGCCGTTTGCAGGCCCTGGAAGCCATGAAACAGAATTTGGATGATCCCGTTGAGGCAAGCGAAACCTCTCAAATTACAAAAAATGAGTGACAAGCCCAATTGCTGGCAGTGCCGGTACTTTAAAATTACCCACCACAAACCATTCCCTTACGCCTGTGAAGTGATCGGATTTAAGTCGCGGCAGTTGCCTTGTTTAGAGGTGCGCCGTATCGATGGCCGCGACTGCCGACGCTTTGCCCCTAAGATGACGCCAGAGGTGAGGTGAATCCCACTTTAGACTTAAAGCAGCGCTATTTATTCCGCAGGGCTCCAGGTTAGAGGTCAGTACTCTTTTACGAGTAAAAACGGCTGCGGGATATTGCGCGCCTGCCGACAAAAAACGCGACCCTGATAGGTGTATACCGAGCATCGGAAGCGATCCTGGTGTAAGCCCTTAGACCCCGTCCAGAAGTTCGCGACCTCCAGGTCAGGAAAGATATAGGGATTGGCGGCAGGGTTAATGCATTCGCTTTCGAGTAAGTCAGGCATTTCGCCTTTTTCAGGCAGGCGCCAGGGCTCTCCTGTTTTTTCGGCTACTTCTGTTGCGTAGGCCATGGCCTCATCCCAGGTGAGCTTGAGGGATTCGCCGCGGCATCGGAAATTAGACATCCGCTGACCAACCGCACACTGCGTAATTTTAAGCCCGGTATCCCTGTGTAGTGCAATGCCGTCATCTAGTACTTCGTAGCCTGACTTCTCCAGGCGGCTGTCGAATACATCGCCACATTCGGGCATGTTTCGCTGGTCGCTGCAGCCGGCCAACAAAACCGAGCCGGCGAGCGCCAATGCGACCATAAGACCTTGGTTCCTGCTCCATTTCATTGGATACCCCCTTGCTAGGCAAATCACTCAACACTTTTAGAACCTTTTGCTGCCCCTGTTACGTCTATCCACCGCTCATCGTCTATCTATCCCCATCGTATCGAGAGTTGGCCCTGAAGCCTTTCTGCAACTTGACCCCTGCTCTCAGTATGTTGCCTGCCGCTGCTCTTATGATCGAGATATGGTGTCTGAGACCTCGCGTTGCCCCAATCCACCATCATTTCGGCAGCTAGCCATATGATCAAAGACACATGTAACTGTGCCTCCGCTCACTGCTGGATGTGACTGGAGCCACCATAGTTGGGATTTCCCAGGTCGACGCCGCGGTTAAACGAGCCTGTAGCCTCCACGCATAGAACACATCGGACGTTTTCAACGATAGCACAGCCGTTTACGGCCGATATCATCCCACTGCATTCTCAAGGCCTTGGCAAATGGAGGTTAAGTATTTGTTTGTCAGGCCGATATCCTCCATGAAGGTTTCGCGGTATCGATACCGCTCAGCCGGTGCAGCAATGCCGAAAAGGTCGCTAGGACGCGATTGGCGGGTGTTGGTATATTAATGGGGAGCTGTGTGACCGAACCCGTTTTTCGAGGAGTCCAGAATGGATATTGCAACGATCGTTGGTTTGTTGGCCGCATTTGGCCTGATTTTTATGGCGATCTCAGACAACGCCCCCGCCTTTGTGGACACCGCGTCAATGCTGATTGTTGTGGCCGGATCGATTGCCGTGGTGATGGCCCGTTGCTCTTTAGGAGAATTTTTGGGTGCCATTGGGGTAATGGGTAAGGCGTTTTCTCGAAAAATTGACGATCCAGTCGAGCTGATCACACAGATTGTTGAGCTTGCTAATATCGCGCGAAAAGACGGCATGATTGCGCTCGAAGGGCAGGATATTGACAACCCCTTTATGGCTAAGGCCGTGGCGATGCTGGTGGATGGCACGGACGGGGAGATCATCAAGAGCTCGCTGAATCGCGACAACGATATGATGAAGTTGCGTCACGAGATGGGAGCAAAAATATTTTCTGCTTGGGGCGAGATTGCTCCGGCAATGGGGATGATTGGCACGCTTGCGGGTCTGGTGATCATGCTGGGTAATATGTCAGATCCCAAGTCAATTGGCCCTGCGATGGCGGTGGCCCTGCTGACAACGATGTACGGCGCGATTCTCGCCAATGTGATTTGTATGCCCATTGCCCAAAAACTGGAAAACGCCTCTGCGCTGGAGTCGGCCAATAATGAGCTGATTATCGAGGGGATTCTCTTTATGCAGGAAGGGGGTAACCCCAGAGTGCTGGGCGACATGCTCGCGTCTTTTGTCTCACCCAAGAGCCGCGAAAGGATCGCGGCTGCGTGATCCGGGTTGCCTAACCATGTCTGAGATAGCCTGTCATGGCTGAAGATGACGACATCAAGCAGCAGGGGACTGACGAGTCGGATCTGCTCGCGGCCATTGATCCCACGGCTGGGCTTGCTGATGACATCAAGCAGCAGGCGACTGACGAATTGGATCTGCTCGCGGCCATTGATCCCACGGCTGGGCTTGCTGACGACAATACGGAAAGCGCTGGATTAACCAGTGATGGTTCGGCTACGGCGGCCGATGCGGCCTCAGGGAATGACGCCCCAGAAGCCGTTGCGGCAGAAGAGGTCCCAGAAGCCGATGCCGCAGTGGCAGAGGACCTGATAACTGAAACTTCTGAGAGTGCAGAGGGTGCCGACACAGCGGAAGACGGCAGTGAAGAAGCAGAGGGCGAGGAGGGCGCCGAAGCCGATCTGCCTCCAGCGGGTCCGCGACCCCCTGAAGAACCTAAAAACAATTGTCCGGCTTGCAAAGGCGGTGGCGCTCCTGCGTGGATGGCGACCTTTGCCGACATGGCGACCCTGTTGATGGCATTTTTCGTGCTGCTATTGAGCTTTGCGGAGACGGAGGTGCCAAAGTTCAAGCAGGTGGCGGGGTCACTGAAGCAAGCATTTGGTATCGAGAAAATCGTGCCCAAAGTCACTATCCCGATGGCGCGCAGCATTATGGTTGAAAATTTCACGCCTGCTGTAGCCGAGCGTTCAGTCCTGGATGTTAAAACGCAGCGATCCGACTTTGTTCGCGGTGATTTTATCGAAAAGAAAACCGAGGAGGGAGAGTACGACGAAAACCTCGAGACGGAGTTTTTGCAGGTTCAGGAAGCGTTGGAAGCCGAGATGAACAAAGGCATGGCCGACGTCAAGATTGAGGATGGCGAAATCAAGGTAACCTTGGTTGAGCCAAATGCCGCAGGCGGTGGCCAGGGCGCCGAGGGTGAAGGCTCTGGGGGTGCGGTACCGCAGGAAGTATTAGATGCGGTGGCCAAGGTGGCCGAGGTGTCGGCGAATTTCAGCTCCGATGTCGGTATACAGATGGCCGATAAAGCACGCGGCAAGCAACAGGGCGCCAATGCTTCTGAGCGCCGAGGCCGCGGTGGCGCGGGCTCTGGTAATTCCAAGTACGAGCAATTGCGCGCGGATCTCTCCGAGGAAATCGCTGCGGGCTTGGCAGAGGTGGAAAGAGACGGCGATAAGATTATTGTTCGTCTCGCCAGCCAAGGTAGTTTTACCTCGGGGTCAGCCGAACTTCGGCAAACCTTCACACCGACGCTGGCTCGGCTGGGTAATAGCCTCGCCAAGTACTCCGGTAGCGTGATGGTGGAGGGTCACACCGATAATGTGCCGGTGGCATTCAGCGAGCGATTCAAGAGCAACTGGGATTTATCCGCAGCCCGCGCGGCATCCATTGCGGATTTCCTTCTCAACTCGACGAGTCTCGAGGGAGGGAATGTGCAAATCGCCGGGTTTGCCGATACGCGCCCGTTGGATAGTAACGATTCGTCAGCGGGTCGCGCGCGCAATCGACGTATCGAAGTCATCGTAGACGATAACTGAGCGTGGTTTTGGAGAGTCATATCAGTGGCTGAAGAAGACAACATCGCCGAACAGGAAGCGCCAGACGGGGAGGCATTGCCTGAGGAGCAGGCTGCGGCGGAAGCCGAGGCGGCACCACCTCCAGAGCCTGAGCTACCCCCGGGACCGCCGCCTGAGCCGCCGGAGGAGTTACCGCCAGTAGAGTGCCCAAAATGTCCGGGCGGCGGCGCGCCGGCTTGGATGGCCACCTTTGCCGATATGGCAACGCTACTAATGGCTTTCTTTGTATTGCTCCTCTCCTTTGCGCAGATGAATGTGCCGAAGTTCAAGGAGGTAAGCGGTTCGATGAACGACAGCATGGGCGTTCAGCGCGTGGTCCCCGTGGTCGAGCCCCCCACCTCTGACAATATCGTTGCGGACCAGTTCAGCCAGGCCAAGGTCGAGCCCACGGCCTTGAGCACGATCAACGAGCAAACCACCGACGAAGAGCAGCCGCCGGACCCGGAATTGAAAGTCACGACCAAACCCTCGAGCACGCCGCCCTCTGATGACCTGCAAAAAGTACGTAGCGCACTGAAAGCGGAGATTGCCAGCGGCAAAGTCGAGGTCTCAGAAGCCGATGGCAAGATCAGCGTGGCGATGACCGCCGATCAGCGCCAGGGTGAAACGCAGGGTAAAGAGGGCATCGAGCAGGGGCGGCGCCTCGACGAGGACACCGTGGCTATCTACGCCAAAGTAGCCGCCGCACAGACGCAAGTGGTGTCAGAGGTTCAGGTGTTGCAGTCTCCCTCCAATCAGGATCAGCGCTACGACAGTGGCGAGGGTGCCGAAGCCGCTGAACGCGAGCAGGCGGCGCAAAGTGAGTATGAGCAGATCAAGGCCAGTCTTAACACAGAGATTGCTAATGGGCTGGTAAACGTTGAGCGGATTGACGACGAGGTCAAAATTTCGCTGGCTGATCAGGGGGCCTTCGTGAGTGGCAGTGCCGATCTGCGGCAAAGCTTTTACTCGATCCTGACCAGTGTGGGCGATGCGATCTCCGGGAGCCCGGGTAAAGTGACGGTAGCGGGTCATACCGATAATGTCCCGGTGGCATTCAGCGAGCGGTTTCAATCGAACTGGGATTTGTCCGCTGCGCGATCAGCATCGGTTGCTGATTACCTGGTGGGTCAGGGGTTTATTGACCCCGCCAGTGTTACCGTCACAGGGTTTGCCGATACCGTACCGATTGCCTCTAATGATACCGCTGCAGGGCGATCGCAAAATCGACGAATAGAAATTACGGTTAAAGGGGGCGCCTGATGAAGAGAGTGATACAGAAACTGTGGTGTATCGGCGCGGTAGTCGCGCTGCTGCTGCCCGCAATGCAGTTGCAGGCGGTCACCAAATCCCAGAAAGGTTTTCTGGAGCACCTCAAATCCATTTCCACAATCGACGATGCCTATTTTTCTGAGCAAGCCCTGTTGGTATGGCCTTCTCCCGATATACAGGCGACGCTCGACTATGGTCCGATGAGCGACATGCTGTGTCAGGAATACAAGACCTACGGCTATTTGGTGATTTGGTACATGAACTCGTCCAAGTACCGTCGCGAAAAGGAAATGGAAATGCTGGAGAGTGCGAATTGCCTCGAGTTGACCGAGTGAGCAATCCGTTGGCCACGCTGAGGGGCGTTTTGGGACTCAGGGCGGCCCTAGTCGGAGGGTTGCTGTCAGCTTTTTTGTTAACAGGTGCTTGCGGGGTGGGTTCTTCTGGCGAGGGCGCCGCCTCCGATGAGGGTGGGGTGGGTTCAGACCCCGTCACTGACACCGAGCAATTAACGATCGCGCTGTCGGGCGAGACAAAGTACCGCGCCGATGAGGGCGTCTCGCTGAACTATGCCCTTGGGGGAAGTGCTGCAGGTAGCGCCACGATCACCTACGAAGGCCCTATTGAGTTAGAACTGGATTCGGCAGCAGCCACCGTGACGGGGGATGCACTGTTACCCGGTATTTACGATGTAAAAGTCACCGCAACGTCGGGCAATGTGATTGCAGAAGACGAGGTCCAGTTGTACATCGATGCGAACTTTGGCGGGCGCTATGGGGGCGGTGGGGAGAGTGAATTCGCGCTGACCATGGGCCGTAGCATTCCTGAAATCGACGATGCGACCGGCTTTGTGCTCTCGCGCACTGGCACCCTCTTTTGGCAGTCGCAGGAAACCGATACCACCGCGTTTATCAATCTTCTCTGCGTTGCTGATGTGGCAGTGAGTGGCGATGAGGCCTCAGGCACAGGTCAGTGCAAAACGCTGGTTGATGACGCGCTGCAGGTTTACACCATTCCCGATCTGGTGGTGACGTACAAGGAAACAGGCGAGTTGTCGCTCGCCTACTCTTACGAGGAGACGGGTACCGGCTTTGACGTGGACTTCTCCGTCGCCGGTGAAGCCTACGTCTCGCCAGACCTAGACCTCTCGGGCGTATATCGCTCCAGCTTACTGGACGGTCTGGATTATCTTGTCATCGAGCAGAACGAGGTGTCGGCAGAAGCGGGCGATACCGAGGTACGACGCTGCGGGGTGGGCGCGACGCTGACACCCTATGATACCGCGTTGATCACTGCGACCGAGGGTGATGGATCGATCATTCCCGCCGAGGAGATCATTATCGATAACTGTGATCTGTCCGGTCAGGATGGTTACGCGGTCGCGGTGGGTGATGCCACGGGTAGCGGGCAGACAGGTCTTTTGCTCATCCTGCAGGGAGGCATCAGTGATTCGGTCATCCGCTTTGATCTCTATGCTCGGCGCTCGCCTGATCTCCCCGACCCGCTCAGCAAATTGCGATTCGTGCGCGTCTGTTACGAGGGCCTGCCTACTTCGCAAGCGCAGATCTATGACGTGACCGAGGCCGACTGCGAATCACTCTCTCCATCGACATAGACATAGACCGCGACCTCTCCTTGCGGCGCATTTGTCGCGGCTGACAACGGTATTTTTAATAGCCCAAAGGGGTTTGCCTCGGCTGCAGGCTCAGATTTATGATGTCTCCGAGGTAGACCATGATGATCTGCCCGGGGGATTGAATTCGACATGAAACTCTTCGGTCTGTTTGGTAAATCTGACGGCGAGCGTAAAGAAGAGACAGTGGATCAGGTACCGCCCGAGGGGGAGGAAGACAATGCCGTCTGGGCGGCATCAGAGGCGGAGGCCGCAAGGGGGGCAACCATGACCGATGTGATCAAGGCGGTCACAGACCAGTTCGCATTGATCAACGCGGAAAACAATGCTGACCTTCGCGCAGTGGGCGCTGCGCTATGCCAGATACCGGAAGACATGGCATCCCTCTCAGAGGGTTTTGTCTCTTTCAGGCATGAAGTGCTCCACGCCATTTTGTTGTCAGGAGATGCCGACAGCATTGGCGAACGGTATGAAGTGCTGGAACGCTGCTTGTCTGCGGTGCAGCTCGACGCCGATTTTGCGCAACATAGTAGAGCATTGCAGTTCATTGCCGCCGAGCTGTCGGCAGACTTGATCTCACCTGAGGCGCCAGAATCGGTGGCTTTGGAGGCACCACAGTCCCAGGGGTTTGAACCCACACCAGAACCGCCTCAGGCGGGTGTTGGTAGCGTCGTATTGAACGAAACCGCTGTGCAAGGCGAGGGTCTTGACCAGAAGGAGAGCCTGCCTGATGACGCGGCCTCTGAGAGTGTTCAAGCCAGCGGAGGGGTCAGCGCTGAACCCGTTGAGACGCGTCCGGTCGATGCACCCCGCATGGATGAACCCGGATCTGCCAGTGATTCAGGCGGGTTGACTGATCCAGAGGGTGCCGACTCTGCCCCCGAGGCGCCTGTGACTGCCTCGGCTGATGAACCTGAGCGACAGATTGGGTCAGTCGAGCATGCAGATGAGTTGATCGCCGCGGTGGATCAAGCGCGTGCAAGTGTGCAAGGAGAGCAACTCGATAACTTTACCGAGCATTACGCCGGTGCCCCGGACAATCTCTCTTCACTCATTGAGGCGCTAAAAGGCGTGACCTCCAGCTGTCTCGATACCCTCGAGAAATCATTTAACAATGAACTGGAAACGCTCGCTTATTACAAAGAGGTTTGCCAGGAACTGGAGCAGGGCGATAAAAGGTTGTCCGAATCGCGCCGCTGCATGCGTTTCATCGACGTTAACTTAAACGGACAGACCACTGATGATGATCTTGCGGGTACCGAGAATCAGTGGCTGGTATCGCTTGCCACTCAGTTAGGCACGATTTCTCAAGAGCAAAGTGCGATTGCCGTGGAAAAAGGCGAGAAAATTCGCGGCCAGATTGACGAGATTCAGCTTGAAGCAGATCAAGCCAGTGAGTTAATTAAACAGCTCGGTGCGGAAACGCTCGAACCGCCAGCCACGGTGTTGAAGAGTCTTACCGGGACGGATTTTTCCGAGGACGAACCTGAAGAAGACCTCGATTACGAGGATTCGATCGATCAGTACATTGAATGGATGAAGTCCCAGCGCGAGGCCATTCGTCAACAGCGGGCCAGGATAGAAGAACTCGATCAGAGAATGGCGGATGCCGAGCGGTCGGCTGACCGCCAGTATGCCGGTCGTCTGGAGCCTTTACAGAAGAAAAAGGCCGAATTAACCCGCAATCTGGAGGATGCTTTGCTGAGCGCGGGAAAAGATGCCGAGGAGACCGAAACACGACTCAATGCATTGCGACAGGACGCAGAAACGTTGCTTGGCGACGTCGATACGGCCGTAGCGCAGAGGCGCGCTTATGCGTCTGCGGTAGAAGAGACCATGGCAAGCGTCATGATTCGGCTGGGGAGGGTCCTGGATGAGGCCAACTTGAGCTCAACAATCAGTAAAGAGGCGTAACGGTGCGCAAATTTCTGGTTAGCAGCGCCGTGAATCTCTCTGCGGTAGTGAGTGTGGGACTGCTGCTGGTCCTCTCTGGCTGCGCCGAGGATGGCCCGACAGACGCTGAGCGCTCGCGATGTTTTGATCAATACATCCGGGAGCACAGCGCGGAGTACCCGGTCGAGACACTCAAGAAGACGGCGGCACTGAAATGTTACTCCTGAATACATCGCCCAGAGAGCTGGGCCTCGAGCTGTTGAGGGTACTTTTTGTCGGTCTGGTGATCGGCGTGTTGGGCGGCCTGGCGGCCAATCTTTTTGTGTTGGGAGTGGGTGCAGTCGATTCTCTCATCAGGGATCAAATGGCGGGTCAAAGCGCGCTGAGCTCTGGCTTGATCCGCTGGGCGGCTTTGCTCGTGGGTGCATTCGCCATCTATGGCCTTAAGCAGGCCTTCAGCATGGATCGCTGGCACGGTCCTGCGGATGCCATTTTGGCCGCCCATCGTCCTGATGCGGGATTTCCGGCACGAGAAGGCTTTATTTCGACCACGGCGGCCTTCATTTCTGCGAGTGCGGGGGCATCGGTGGGTCAGTATGGTCCCGTGCTTCACTTTGGTGCTTCGGTGGGGGCTCAGGTGAGAGCGCTTTTCCCCACGCGACTGGCGCCAGACGTCTACGTCGCCTGTGGTGTGGCTGCAGCCATTTCAGCAGGCTTCGGAGCACCGATAGCCGCGGTTGTGCTGGTTTCCGAGGCGGTGTTACGGCATTTTGCGGTGAGAGCGGTAGCACCGATTACTGTCTCGGCCATTGTTGCAGCAGCGGTGACACCGCTCTTTTTTGACCGGGTGTCGCCGTATGCTGTGACGGCAACCCCCACTGACTGGGGTCTTTTGCCCGTGATTCTAGGCCTCGGTGCGTCGGCGGCCGTGTTGGCGATCGTTTTTATGCGCTCACTGCTCAGGACTGCCGCCTGGGCGAAAGCCCGTAACAATGATCTCGCGATGGTGCTGCTCGCCGCGACGCTGATGGCACTAATTGGCATGTTGGTGCCAGAAGCCGTTGGTTTGGGGACCCAATCTGTTAACGATCTGCTGGCGGGAGAAAAACAGGTCGGTGAGGCGGCCCTCATGCTGGTGGCAAAGCTGGCTGCGACGGTGGTATGTATAGGCTTGGGGCTCGTCGGAGGGGTCTTCTCGCCGGCACTTTTTTTGGGCGCCTCTCTCGGATATCTCGCTGGTTTTATTGCGGTGGGTCTGGGTTATGATCCGGGCGCTATCACCATGCTGACCGTCGTGGGAATGGCAGCTGTGGCAGGATCCGTTATCGGCGCACCGATTGGCGTTGTGCTGATCGTTTTTGAGTTTACGCGAAGCTATGAGTTTGCCGTCGCCGCCATCCTGGCTGTATCGATGTCTTCCTTCATCTCAACCCGCCTGTTCTGCTATTCCTTTTTTGACCGGCAACTGATTATGCGGGGGTTTGATTTACGTCAGGGGCGTGAATTTCTGTCGCTCCGAGACATCAAGGTCTCAGAATTGGAGATGGAAGAGGGCTCGCCGGTGGATCGTGCGCTGGTGGGTGAGGAAATTGTTGCCCGGCTCCGGCAGGCGAATCGTACTGAGGCCTATGTGGTCGGTGGAGACGGCCAGCTACTGGGCACGGTAAACATCCTCGAGGCGCTCGCTCAACCGCAGGGCACCGCAGAGTCATTGATCGGTGCAGACCAGCACGTGCTGCACCTCGAAGACGATTTACAGCAAGCGCTGGGTGTGGCGCGCAACTTCGTGGGAGAGGCGATTCCCGTGATGGACGCCGCAGGTATTTACGTGGGATGCATCAGTGAAGGCGCGATTCTGGGTGGCACGCTCGATCGGCAAGAGCAAGTGAAGGGCCGTGAGCGTAATTAAACACTGCCTATTCCTTGTCCTGCTGCTGATCCACTCCGGGTTTGCGGCGGGGGACGTGCGCGAAGACCAGCTTCGCGCCGGCATCGCTGCAATGGGGCGTCAACACTATGCCACGGCGATGCGTGCCTGGTATGACCTGGCTGAGGCCGGTGATGCTGAAGCGCAGAACAACATTGGCTACCTCTACGAAGAGGGGTTGGGTGTTGCGCAACAGTATGACCTGGCGATGGATTGGTATCGTCGTGCAGCGGAGAGTGGCTCCAGCGAAGCCGAACATAACCTTGGCATGATGTATGTCGGCGGGCGCGGCGTAGCAAAAAGCTGGTCACAAGGGTTGATGCATTTTCGCAAAGCCGCTGCGCAGGGCATGGTCGAGAGCCGATACATGATTGCACTGAGTTATTTCGAAGGTGAAGGCCAGATCCGGAATCGCCGCCTTGCGCTCGAGGGCTTTAGAGAAACCGCCGCTGAGGGTTACCCGAACAGCCAGTACATGCTCTCTTTTATCCTATTGGATGGAACAGACACTAAGGCTAAGCCGGCTCAGGCTTGGGTCTGGGCATCTCTCGCGATGTCTCAGGGACAGGCGCAAGGAGAGGAGATTCGAGACGCGGCGCAAATGCGGCTAGATGAGCGCGAAATTGACGACGCTCAGTTCGTGCTCTCGCAATGTGAGGCGAGAGGCCTCAGAGCCTGCGTGCCGGCAATAGAGACTTTGCCCTAAACTGCTTACGCGATAGCGTAAGCTTGTTTTAAACCCACAGCAGAATCGCTTACGTTTGCGGCGCCTGGCTGCAGATTGTTTGGTGAGATACTCTCCCACGCTTCTGCAATCGGCGCAATCAGGCCTTTCACTGACACCACATTCTCCACTTCGCCAGAGGCAGTAGATCTGAAGAGCTGCCTGATGGCGAAGCCATACAGCGATCCCAAATTATTGGCAATGTCGCCGCCCTTTTCAAAATCGAGGCTACCCTGAAGGCCTGCAAGCACCCGGCTGGCTTTTGTAACTTGGTTGCGCATTTCTTGAGCATTACCGTGCTCGAAATGATATTCAGCTGCCAGAAGACTCTTGTTGAGCTCTTTGAACAGTAGGCTTACCAATTCATGCGCGCTGGCCGACGCCACGGCCGACTCCAGATCTATACTGCGATACACTGCTGCTGCGCCATTTCGAGTCATGAGATACCCCTTTTTCTTTGCTTACAGACAATAATATCGGCGACCAAAAATAGATCTTTAGCCTTTCAGAGCTTTTTTTACAGCCGTACTCAGGCCCCTGATTATCCCATTGCGTCATTTTATGGGACCTGGGGCCCACTGGTGGCTTGGCGCGTGATTTATGCGCTTGAATAGTGAAGGAAAAGCTTCGACGCTTGCCGAAATGGGAGGGTGTTATGCGCTGGATAGTGAGTTTTGTGGTGTACTGCTGGGCGACGGCGGCGTTGGGCCAGAGTCCGTCGTTTGCCACCATTTTGCTCGACGTGCCGACCAACACGGGTATTCAGCAGGTGAAATTCAAGAATGTGGCCTGTGGCACAAACGACAGCTGGCAATTTGACCTGGTGAACAATACGACTGCCGAGACTCGCGTCGAATGGGTCTTTTGGCTTGAGGACGATGAGGGTGACTCTATAGAGGGTGCGCGGCAGTCCGCGCCGCTTGAACCCAAAAGCCGTGTTGAAGTGACCCTGCCCTTTTCTTGCGAGGTACCCTTTACCACCTTGCGGTATCACTTCCAGCTAGCGCCACTGGGTATGGACCGGCGTTAAGGCGCTTGGGCTAATCAGGCTGACAGGCTATCCTGCGGGGTGATGGTTAGCGGGCAACG
Source organism: Luminiphilus sp. (assembly GCA_029242325.1). GTDB lineage: Bacteria > Pseudomonadota > Gammaproteobacteria > Pseudomonadales > Halieaceae > Luminiphilus. The sequence continues at coordinate 22,500 of JAQWUD010000018.1, read as the reverse complement.
CGATGAGCTAAGTCTTCATCCAGACTGTTGAAGATATGCGCCGGTCCCTGGGCTTTCATCAGCCATTGCGAGATCGCGCCTATAAACACCGGCGCCGTCTGTAGCCCAGGTTCGCTTAAGGAAGACCAATTATGGATCGATTGATTATTGGGATCAGTGGCGCATCTGGCGTGCAATATGGCGTGCGCGCACTGGAGTTGTTGCAACCTTTGCCGATCGAGACGCATTTGGTGATGAGTAAATCTGCTGAGCTTACCGCTCACCATGAGTTGGAATGTTCGGTAAAGGATATCCAGGCGCTGGCAGACGTGTGGCATCCCGTTCGGAATGTGGGTGCCTCGATTGCCAGTGGCTCTTTTCGCACTTTGGGTATGTTGCTGGCGCCCTGTTCCATCAGAACATTGGGTGAGATCACCTCAGGCGTGACCTCTTCCTTGCTGACGCGTGCTGCAGATGTGGTGCTGAAGGAGCGGCGTCGACTGGTGCTCATGGTCCGGGAGACGCCGCTTCACCTAGGACACTTGCGGAACATGGTGGCCGCGACAGAAATGGGCGCGATTGTGGCGCCACCGGTACCCGCTTTCTACACCAAGCCCGCCTCCCTCGACGCAGCCGTCACGCAAAGCGTGGCGCGCACGCTTGATCTCTTCGACCTCGCTCTGCCAGAGACCCATCGCTGGACTGAGTCTTGACCAAGCTTCTCGAACGCTGGCGCCAGATGTCGCTGGCATGGCTGGTCTTTTTTGTGATCGTGGTGGATCTGATCGGCTTTGGCATTGTGATTCCGATTTTGCCTTTTTTATCCCCTCAGCTCGGTGGGGGTACCGACGATATTGCCTTTATCCTGGTCAGCTACAGCATTTCGGCGGCAATCGTCGCGCCGATATGGGGACGCTTGTCCGATCACTTTGGCAGACGCGCTATTCTGGGTATCTGTCTGCTGGGTGGCGCTGGCTCACATTTTTTGTTGGCCGCCGCCGACACCTTGTGGATGGTGTATTTGTCACGCGCTGTTGCGGGAGTGATGGCGGGTGGAGTGCCTGTTGCGACGGCCCTGATTGCCGATGTAAGCACCGCGGATCAGCGATCGCGAGCAATGGGGTTAATTGGACGCGCGTTTGGCGTTGGCCTGGTGATGGGTCCCGTTATTGGTGGTGTGTTGGCACGCAGTGAAGCTGACTTCACTGTGCCTTGTGTCGTGGCGGGGGCCTTGTCCGGCTTCGCGGCATTGCTCGCTTTTTTACTGTTGCCGAGGGACGTCTCAGCATCTGGTGCTGAAAGCCTGCAGCAGAAAGAAGCGCCAGACCCAGCCCCCTTGCGCGAACTGATACGTCGACCCGGCTTGATTTCATTCATCTGCCAATTTGCCTTTCATACCTGTGCGGTCAGTGCAGCCGTGTATCTTTTTCCTCTGTGGGTAGCCGAGGAGCTGGGCTGGCAGGCGAGGGAAGTGGGCTTATTTTTTGGCCTGGTGGGCGCAGTGATGATTGTCACGCAGGGCAATATTCTCGGCAGGATGACAGATCGGTTTGGTAATATCTGGGTGCTGCGTGGCGCAGCCGTTTGCTTTAGTTCAGCTCTGGCACTGTCAGCCCTCGTGTCTGGCCCCTGGGCAATGAGTTTGCTGGGTTTGGCTGTTTTTTCGGCCGCTACTTTGTGCCTACCGGTGCTGAATACGGTGGCCAGCCACCTGGTTCCTCCCGCGTCCCGCGGCCAATTTTTTGGTGTGACTGCCTCCTCAGCGGCGATGGGCCGCATTGTGGGTCCACTTTTGGCCTCGGCACTACTGGTTGGTGGTGGTTATACGTCGGCCTGGTTTGGCGCGAGTCTCGTGGTATTGCCGGTTGTGCTCTGGTCCATGACCGGGGGTCGACACATCGGCGCTGCGGCCCCATTGGACCCAGACCCGATCGTGGGTTAACCCGGGAGTCACGCGTGAAACCGAAATGTCTCATTACCCTGGAGTTACCCGACGATATCCGCGCGCCACTGGAGCAACGGTATGAGGTACTGACGTGGCCAGGCCCCGAGCGCTTGTCTGAGCAAGTTTTAGGAGAATTGCTGTCAGCTACTGAGGGCTTGCTGTGCGCCTTGTCAAAGCCCATTTCGGCTTCCCTGCTCAACAGCGCAAAGGCGCTCAAGGTGGTGTCGACGATCTCGGTGGGTGTGGATCACATTGATCTCGCCGCCGCGACCCGCAAAGGCATTGCCGTTGGGCATACCCCTGGCGTGCTGGTAGACAGCACCGCTGATTTGGCGCTCGCTCTGATGCTTGGGGTGACCCGACGCGTCGCCGAGGCGGACCGATGGATTCGGGGCGCCAACTGGACACAGGGGTGGCAGTCAGACCTGCTCCTCGGTACTGATCTCAGCCAGGCAAAGGTGGGTGTGGTGGGGCTCGGCCCCATCGGACAAGCGGTCGTGAAGCGACTCGCAGGTTTCGGGGCTCGGGTGTTGGTCTGGAACCGTACCTATCGACCCGTCGAGGGTGCCGAGTGGGTCGAGTTGGACGCGCTATTCGCTGAGTCCGATATCGTGACCTTGCATACTGCGCTGACCGAGGACACACAGCATATTGCCAGTCGTGCGCGCCTCGCGATGATGCCCGACAGGGCCGTATTGATTAATACCGGGCGGGGGCCTTTGGTCGATGAATCGGCTTTGTTGGACGAGCTGAGCTCGGCCCGGCTCAGAGCGGGGCTGGATGTATTTCAGGTAGAACCACTGCCCATCGATCATCCGTTTCTGTCATTGGATAATGTGGTGTTACTGCCGCATGTTGGCAGCGCTACGGCAGCAACTCGCCACGCCATGGTTGCGCGAGCACTTGGTAATCTGCACGCGGGTATCGCAGGTGAACGGGTACCGTTTTGTGCGAACCCGGAGGTATACCGCGTCAGCGCGAGCGCGCGTTAGGCAGGGCGCGGAACGCTCGGGCAACGCCGGGCTGAAGCTTTCGTCGCACCTTGTCGATATCAGGTTGATTCCGGTTCTCCACGACCTGACTGATACTGGCTGACCACACTGGAACCAGATTGTCGCCATCCTCGAAATGCAGCATTAGGCTGGCAACTTCCCTTGGCCCGCTGAGTGCGTAGGCGTTATCCACTACCGCAGGATCCGGGCTGCGATTGATGACGGCGCTGGTTGGGTTGACGGGACGTGCGCTGTTATCCATGCCGCCTTCCAGCGTCGCTTTGAACTCATAGCTGATCACAAAGTCAGCGCCGGTCTCGGTTAAGCGGTACCCCTTACGTGAGAGTTCAGCAGAGACCACTTCGCGCACAGTAGTGGATAGCCGATAAAACGCATCCATGGGTCCCGAAATGCCCGTCGGGAGATTGGTTTTCCAACCAAAAGACTGATACCCCTTGTCAGCGAATTTATCCGAAGGCGTGGTATCCACTTGGGCGGTGCTGCACCCTTGCAAGAGAGCTGTGCTCACAAGCAGTGCGCCGAAAAGGTTCGTTTTCGCGGTGTTGTTCATTTTGGTGATGCTCCTGTTAACACCCTCAGGTGAACCATATCAGTTTCACAATCATCCCTGCGACGGCGAGGACCACGATAACGCGAATCACTGGCTCTCCGCCTGACAGCGTCAGCCTGGCGCCGAGCCAGCCCCCCACTGCGTTGCCAATCGCCATAATGCCACCCACCCACCATAGCAGCGGTAACTGACTGCCAAATACGAACAGAGCCGCGGTGGTGTAAACCAGAATAATAAAGACTTTGTGGATGTTTGCTGTCACCAGATCAAGCCCCAGCGCGCGATGCAGAATGGGGAGGAGGATGAACCCCATCCCAATTTGGATAAATCCCCCCCAGAACCCTGCCAGCAGCATCAAAAAATGCCCAAGGCGCTTGCGGCGAGGAGAGATTGGAGTGCTTTCCCCGACTGAAGCCAGTCGTGGACCGGTGAGCATCACAAGAAGAACCAGTGCCATGACGCCGGCAAGGATCAGATTGAATGTCTCCGCAGGGATCCTGACGCCCAACATGGCCCCGGTGACCGCACCGGGTAACGCACAAAGCGACAGGGACACGATCATGCCTTTTTGCGGGATACCGTGGCGTAAGTAGGTCAGGCAGGCACTGATGTTCTGAATCATGATGGGCAAACGGTTGGTGCCGTTGGCAATAGGCCCGGGAATGCCCAGAAAGATCATGACCGGTACCGTAATGACGGAGCCACCTCCTGCCATGACATTGATGAAGCCGCCGGCCAGCCCCGCCAGAATCAGGGCGGCGATTTCCCATGACGCCAGATCCATCGCTCAGTCGCGGGGTGTTCGCATGGTGACAAATTCTTCGGCGGCGGTGGGGTGAATGCCAATGGTGCGATCAAAATCGGCTTTAGTCGCCCCTATTCTGAGCGCAATCGCGAGGCCTTGGCAGATTTCCCCCGCATCGGCCCCCACCATGTGCGCGCCCAGAACGCGGTCAGAAGCGGCATCCACCACGAGTTTCATGAGGGACCGCTCCTCAACGCCACTCACAGTATGTCTGAGCGGGCGAAAACTGGATTCGTAAATGGTGACCTGGTGTCCTGCTGCCACCGCCTCCTCCTCTGTCAGGCCGACCGTGCCGATTGGCGGCTGGCTGAACACGGCGGTGGGGATATTGTCATAGTCTGCCAGAGTGGGTTGCTGGCCAAATTGAGTCTGTGAAAATGCCATGGCCTCGGCAATGGCAACTGGGGTCAGCTCCCAGCCTCCCGTCATATCGCCTAAAGCGAAGATAGCAGGGTCGCTTGTGCGGAACTCGTTATCCACGGCGATGTAGCCCTTATCAGTCAGTGTGACGCCCGTATTTTCGAGTCCCAGGTCGGTGACATTGGGTCTTCTGCCCGTGGCAGACAGCACGGCATCAAATGTTTCTGCACCGTCAGAGAGTTGTGCGGTAATCGCCCCCGAATGGTTGCGTGCCAGAGAATGGACGTGGTGGTCAAAGCGTAGGTCGACGCCAGCCGATCGCATTTCTCCCGCAAGAAAGTGTCGGACAGCGCTGTCAAAGCCGCGCAAGAACAGCGCGCCGCGATAGCTCTGCACGACGGTGGCTCCGAGGCCATTAAAGATGCCTGCAAATTCCGTTGCGATATAGCCACCGCCGATGATCAGTATCCGATCTGGGAGTTGTGGCAGATCGAAAACTTCGTTGGAGCTGATTGCCAGCTCGGCCCCAGGGATCTCGGGCATATTGGGCCAGGTGCCTGTGGCCAGCAGCACATGCTTTGTGCGGTAAATTTGGTCCCCGACCTGCACTTCGTGGGGGTTGATGAGGCGGCCGTGGCCAGAGAGAATATCGACCCCCGGTGCCGCCAGGAGGCGCTCATAGATCGCATTGAGCCGCGCAATCTCTTTACTTTTGTTGTCACGCAGGGTGCTCCAGTCAAACGTTGGTCGCTCCCCCAGCCAACCAAAACCTTGAGCTTCCCGCCAGGCTCTGCCGTACTCACTGGCGTAGACGTACAGCTTTTTGGGGATGCAGCCCACGTTGACACAGGTGCCCCCCAACGCGCTTTCTTCTACCACGGCGACTCGCACACCGAACTCGGCACTCTTTCGGGCGGCCCTGACACCGCCGGAACCGGCACCAATCACCATTAAATCGTAGTCAAAAGTTTGCGCCATGGGGCCACCTTAACGGTCAGCGATTATCTGTCGTATTGAGCAATTTCATTGTGGGAGCGGTTGGCTTACAGTTCGCGTGTTCGAGCAAGACAACCCGAGTAACAATAAATGACGCGTCCGCTTCATCCCTCACCAAGGATACACTTAATCCTTCTCTTCACGTTTGTGGCACTGCTGCTTTTGGGCATGACTCGTGCAGAGGCCAATGTGTCGCGAACCGAGGGCTTTAGCGCCCCCGCACGCATTGAGCTCACAGACCAATCCCTGATTTACGGCGAAATCACTGATATGCATGATGGCGCAGTGTATGTCACAACGGCACTGATGGGCGATGTGGTGATCCCCCTTGAGTCGATCGCCTTGCTGGAATCCGATCAGGAGATCGAAGTGCTGACCCGCGACCAAAACACCCTGTCGCTCTCGGCCTTGAGAATTGTTGATGGCGAATTGGTGCTGGAAGACGAAGGCAGACTGGGGGTGGATCAGCTCGATGTGGCGAACCCCGAAGATTGGGAGGCCGGTCGCGGTTATCACACCACCGGTCGGGTAACGAGCGCGGTGGAATTCAGTCGCGGTAATACCGAGACGGATCAGCTGAATCTGGACATGGAAACCATTCTCGAAAGCCGGCGCGACCGGGTCACTCTTCGCGCGGACTACGAAGAAACGAGTTCCATTATTCGCTCGACGGAGGATGGTGGCGTGACCAAAACCGAATCACAGGCCACGGCAGATAACTGGCAGGTCATTGGTAAGTACGATTATTTCCTGACAGACCCTCGTAATTACATCGGTATGAACCTCGGGTTTACTGCTGACAAGTTTGCCGACGTAAAGCGGCGGTCTTATTTTGGACCTTATTATGGGCGCAAGCTCCTTTCCCGGGATGGACTCAAGCTTGATGCGGAGCTCGGTATCTCCTACGTTGATACGGATTTCCTAGTCTCTGAAGATAATGACTACACTGGCATGAATATCAATCTGACCGGCGAGACGACGTTTTTTGACGGAACACTCAAATTGTATTTTCGGCAGATCAATATCGTGAACTTGTCGTCGATGGAGAAGTCGATCTATCGGACAACGTTTGGGCTTCGTTTCCCCTTGTTGTTAGGGTTGGAGGCGGCTGCAGAGGCGACTGCGGATTACGATGGCGGCGCTGCCGAAGGTAAGGAAAAGCTTGATGAGACCCTAAAGTTTCGAATCGGCTATCGTTGGTGATCATGCATTGAGTATCAGCGCATGACCCAGTCCGGTAACACCGATGTCGTTTTTCTGCCCCTGGGGGGGTGTGGAGAGATTGGTATGAATTTCAATCTCTTTGGCGTCGCTAACCAGTGGCTGGCGGTGGACTGCGGGATCACACTCGAACAAGCACCGGGCGCGCTGCGTCCGTCGGTGCAGATGCCAGACCCGCGCTTTATCGCTGCCAGACGTGACCAGCTGGCCGGGTTGATTGTGACGCATGCCCATGAAGATCATCTCGGAGCCTTGCCCTATCTATGGGAGCAGCTGCGATGCCCCGTTTACGCCACGCCTTTTGCAGCATCGGTCCTGCGCTACAAGACTCGTGGCAGAGGTGGGGTGCTGCCTTCACCTCTCATCGAGATAGCGCCGGGGGAGCGGATTGATCTAGGACCCTTTGAGGTCGAATGGATCCCGATCACCCATTCGACACCAGAAACCTGCGCCCTGAGCATCACCACTGCCAGTGCCCGCATACTGCACACCGCCGATTGGAAAATCGACAGCGCGCCGGTCGTCGGTGCGGCCTGGTCATCACACCGTTTCGCTGAGCTGGGTCGTGCAGGTATTGACGCCGTGATTTGTGATTCTACCAACGCGCTGAAAGAAGGTTACTCGCCATCGGAGGGGGATGTGGCTGCAGCACTGGGTACGGTTATTGCCAATTGCGCAGGGCGTATTGTGGTCGGCTGCTTCTCCAGTAACGTCGCGCGTATGCAAACACTTGCGACCCTTGCCGTCCGCACGGGTCGTTACTTGGGTATCTTGGGCCGATCTGCCAATGGGCTGGCCCGGTGCGCGCAACAGGTAGGGCTATTACAACGGGATTTCCAGCCCATCCATGCTCAGCATTTGGGTTACCTCCCGCCCCATGAAGTGTTGGCGGTGGCGACGGGTAGCCAGGGAGAGTGGGGCGCTGCACTGCAAAAATTGATGTCACAGACGCACCCCGATTTGGCACTCGAGCAGGGTGACACGGTCTTGCTTTCATCTAAAACCATTCCCGGAAATGAATCGTCGGTGAAGCGGCTTGTGGAGGGATTCCGCAACCGAGGCATCCACGTCATAGAAGCTGAAGAGAGCGAAGCCCCGCTGCATGCATCAGGCCATCCGTGTCGGGGGGAGTTAGTGGATCTTTACCAGTTACTTCAACCAAAGCTGGTGGTTCCCGTGCATGGCGAATCGGCGCACATGCGCGCGAATGCGGATATTGCCCGTGAGGCGGGTGCCCAGATGACGTTAACCGGGCGCAATGGTGATCTTTTTTACCTCAGTCCCACTCCGGGGGTGCGCCGCCGGTTTGCCAAAGTGGGTCGGCTTGAGTGGTGTGAGGAGACAGAGCGGCTCAAGGGAGCTGCCTGAGCGCGCTGGTTGCTATTCCTCGATCCCCGTGGCACGGCGTGCGGCTGAGCGCTCAGCGTCTGCAGCATTGATCCAACGGTAGGTCAGATAATATTTGAAGATATTGGCAACATATTGCACGGTTTCGCGTCCGACCTGCTCGGCGACAATAACCTCGACGTTGTCAAACCACCGGTTGGGGTCATAGCCGCGCGTTTCCGCCTCCCGCCGCAGGCGTCGGATGCGCCCGGGTCCGGCGTTGTAGGACGCCAGCGCCAGCAGAGAGGCGTTGAGGTCATCCAGCTCGGGACCACTAAAATAACGTTCCCGAAGAAACGCCATGTACTTGGCACCGGCTTCGATGTTGGGCTCCAATTCATCGATATTGGGAATCGCAACATTCTTGTCTTTGGCCGTGCTGGGCAGCAGTTGCATCACGCCGATCGCCCCAACGGGGCTGCGCACACTCTGGTCGAGTCGGGATTCCTGAAAGCCCTGGGCGGCGAGCAAAGTGGGATCTATCCCATAGTTATCCCCGTGTTTGCGAAAGTAGGATGACAGGGCACGATATCGGCTGAGTTCTTCTGCGCCGATGGCATTTTCCGCCCAGTCAAAATCTCGAATGTAACGATTGCGAATAACGTTGCCGAACAAGGTGCCTTCGCGATTGTCTTTGAGAAAGGTGTTAAGGAAGCGTTTAAGCTGGGGACTGTCAGGCCTGATCGCCCAGGCAAGTCGCCCGCCCTCTCTGAGTACCAGATCATCTCGTACGGTGACTCGGTTGAAGACTTCCTGCCACATTTGGGGCTTGTAGCTGTCGACGATTGCCCAGGACAGCAGGCCCGCGTCGACCATTTCGATCAGGTCCTCGTCTTCCAGTGCCTCATCAATCGCCTCGATACGGATACCGTTGAGGCCTTGCTCGAGCAGCTGGCGGTTCAGTTGCTGAACACTTTCGGCGTAGCTGCTCGACAGACGGACGTAGATGGTTTTTCCAGAGAGGTCCGACAAGGTGTTAAGCACAGGTGCGCTGGGTCCTGTAATCAATACCTCTTTCAGTGGTTTGCTCACGGGGTCGGTAAAGTCGACTTGTGCCCGACGGCTTTGCGTGACGGTGGTGCCGGCCATTACGATGTCGCCGTGACCCGATTGCAGTGCGGGAAAGAGCTGATCCCGTGCAACGGGGATAACGGCCACTTGTACCCTCAGTAGGCCGGTTGAGAAGGCCTCGTTGACGATGTTTTCCAGCTTGCTGGCATACGCGTGAACCGTACCTTGGGGGCCGTTCTCGAGGAAATAACGACCTGGCCCATACACCGTCAGCACGCGGATAACCCGTCGCTCCACCATGCGATCAAGATCACCAAAGTGGGGGGCAACACCAAACCGTTTCAAACCGGCCGGCGGTGTCCCCTCGTCCTGCAGGCTCGCGCGGACGCTATTCTCGCTGGCCTCATTGCTGTGGTTCGGGCTCCATCCGACATCGCCGGCTGCCGGATTCGCGGCTTCTGCTTTGGCGTCGGGCAAATTAACGGCGTGCTGATCGCCACACCCGGCAAAGAGCAGCGGCAGGATTAATCCCCATGCCTTAAATGCGTTGGTCGCGTGTTGACACTTTGGGATAGGCATGGTGACTCGCTTCCTGATCAGTATGCCATCTATAACGGCGGGCCGTGAGTTGGTTGACGCTGGATTGCCTGGCGCGCTATCTACTGCACGCTGCAATCCAATACCAACTTACCAAAATGTGCTCCCAATCGCATATGCTCATGGGCCTCGAGTACCGCAGCGAGCGGGTAGGCGGTGTCCACAACAGGTCTGATATCACCGGCCACTACCTGCGGCCAAACGTGTTGACGGATGGCGTCGAAACACCGTGCACGCTCAGTCATCTCGAGTCTACGCAGGGTGCTGCCCGTCAGCGTGAGGCGTTTCATAAACAGCGTGGCAAGGTTGATCTCGCTTTGCATGCCCCGCATGACGCCAATACAGACTATTCTCCCGTCGGGTGCCGCGAGATCGAGGTTCGATTGCATGAGGTCGCCCCCCGCAATGTCGAGAATGACATTGATCTTACCCGCATAACCCGCTTGGGTGAATTGCGCGGCCAGATCACCCTCGCGATGGTCAGCGACGAACTCAGCACCCAATGCGCGCACTGTTTCGCAGCGCTCCAAGGACCCTGCCGTAGATAGCGTCGTTGCACCCATGGTTTTCGCCATCTGCACGCCGATGGAGCCAATTCCGCTGCTGCCACCATGAATGAGTACTGTCTCGCCTCGAGCGAGCTGGCCGCGTTCGAATACGTTGTACCACACTGTGAGTAAGGCTTCTGGTAGGGCCGCGCCTTCCTCGGAGGTGAGAGTTTCAGGCAGTGTCAGGCAATGATCCTCGCGGGCAATGGCCAGTGACGCGTAGCCGCCACCGTGGGTCAGCGCGCAGACGCGGTCGCCCACCTGCAAATGCTGACAGCCCTCACCAAGCGCAACGACTTCGCCTGCGACTTCTAACCCCGGTATCGGTGAGGCGTCTTCGGGGGGTGGATAAAGACCGAGGCGTTGCAGTAGGTCTGCGCGATTGATGCCAGCGTGATGTACGCCAATCAGGACCTCTTCGCGAGCGGGGGTTGGGGCGGGATCAGAGCGAACGGCGGCCGATTCGGGTGTGGCAAACTCGATGTAGTGTCTGTCCATAGTGCGCGGAATTCCTTCTGTTATGTTGCAGGCTGTTGCCGATGGTCTCGGACAGATAGACTACCCTGTCAACAGGCTCTCTGGGAGATCTCGCAATGGTGCGATCAATGCCGGTAAGGCGATTCAAGCGTGGCTTTAAGCTGGGACTGATCAAGTTGCTGATCGGTAATAAAGCTGCAGGCGTGCATCTCTCCTATGTGGGGCGGGGCGCGACCGACGATCTCTGTCGTCGCATTGTGGATATCGGGCATACCGATGTGCTGGTGGTAACCGATAAGGCACTGAAGGAGCTGGGTTTGGCAGAGCGCGCTTTGGCTGGCTTGGTCGAGGCAGGGGTCAATCTGCACTGGTACGCCGGCGTGGATCCCGACCCCACCTTCGCGCATGTCATTGAGGGGCGGCAGGCACTGCGATCGGCGGGCTGCACCGCCATCATTGCAGTCGGTGGCGGGTCTTCGATGGATGCCGCAAAAATTATTGCCTGCACACGATCCAGTGATGAAGCGCCCGACAAATGGGTGGGCATGAACAAGGTGCCCGACGACATTTTGCCGATTTACGCCATCCCCACGACATCGGGCACCGGCAGCGAAGCGACAATGGGGGCGGTGATCAAAGACCCCGTAGAAAAGCTCAAGCACATTATTGTCGCTGAGGGATTGCTCCCTCAGGCGGTGGCACTCAACCCTGACTTATTGGTAGGTTTGCCAGCGCCCATTACAGCAGCAACAGGAATAGATGCCCTGACCCATGGTATTGAGGCCTTCATCTGTATTTGGGATCGCGGCACCCGAAAAGAAAATGGTCGCCTCGCGATTCAGGGGGTCTTTCGCTGGTTGGAACAGGCCGTGCAACACCCTGAGGATATGGAGGCGCGTCAGGGCATGGCGGTGGCGGCTTATCACGCCGGTATTGCAATTAATCAGGTGGGCGTGGGGAATGTACACGCGATCGCGCATCAACTTGGCGCGCGCTATGGCATTCCTCATGGTCAGGCGAATGCGTTGGCGCTGCCCCATGTGTTGCAGGCGTGTCTGTCTGAAGCAGAGACGGCGCTCGCCGAACTAGCTGTGGTCACGCACGTTTCAGAGGCAGCGTCGCCCGCTGCGCGTGCTCAGGCTTTTGTCGAATCAGTCACCGACCTGATTCGCAAAGTGGGCATTGCAGAAACAGACCCGCGGATTCAATCCGAGGACTGGGAGACGCTTGCTCATGCGGCGATGGACGAGAGCGATGGCTACGTGTCGCCTCGGTTACTGACCAAAGCAGAAATGCTTGGCATTCTGCGCGACATCAGCGTCAGCTGATGTCTTTCATCCAGGAGGCGGCTATTTCGATAAAACGATGATGCGCGGGGGTGGGCCCCTCAGAACAAGGAAAGCCGTGCGCCTCCCGAGTAAAATGTTCATGCTGCAAATTCGTTCCCGCTAATTTGAGCCGTTTTGCCAGTCTTTTCCCATCGTCTCGCAAAGGGTCTTTTTCAGCGGTCACCAACAGGGATCTTGGAAACCCTTTGAGCGGGGTTCGTTTTTCCGGGAACATGATTTCTGCAGTGGGATCAGCCGGCGCAAGCCCGTTGAGATAGGTGTCGGTGAACCACCGCATAATGGGTGTAGTCAGAGGGCCAGTTTTGGCGTGCTCCACGTAAGAGCGCAACTCAGCATGGTAATGCTGCGTCGCTGGATAGATCATGATGCAACCTCGAAGCCGCGGCTCGTCGGGCATTCGTGCGGCTGTGGCGAAGGTGAGGTTGCCTCCAGCGCTGTCGCCCGCCAGCACCACTTCGCCATTGTTGGGTGGGAGCGCATTGAGGTGATCAATAATCCATTGTGAGGCCGTCATCGCATCTTCGTGGGCGCACGGGAAAGTGTGCTCTGGTGCCAGCCGGTAATCAATCGCCATCACAGTACACTGGGTCGCATGAGCGAGCCTGAGACAGAAAGGATGGTGGGTATCAAGATCGCCTATGACCCAGCCACCTCCGTGAAAGTAGATCATCAGAGGCCGGCTGCTGATGCCGTGATAAATCCGCGCACTTAGTGTCTCATGGTCTAACGGCAGCTGCAGAGAGCTGGTCATGACATCGGGCTCGGGAGCGCCTTCCCACGCCAGCCGATTGATTCGCCGGTAGTACCAGCGGAAGGCGAGCGTTTTGAATTTATTCAGGAGCCCGTTCACTGATGGCTACTCCGCGTCGATATACCGCGCTTCGGGATCAGCTTGATATTCGTAACGTCCATCGGCATTCACCTGCCTGCTGATATTGCCCCGATGCCAGAGATAATTGAGGTGTGCGACGGTTTCTCCCGTCGCCATTTGTATCTCGGTGTCGCCGATTTCACGTCCAAACAGACACTGGAAACATTCGGGCAATAATCGCGGCTTCATCAAAAAATCATAGAGGTCCGCCAGTGCCAGTCGATGGCTGTCTATAATCTGGTTGAGGCGCACCCGGACGCCCGTAAAGGGCGACTGGTGAGCGGGTAACACCAGCAAGTCGTCGGGTAGCATGCCCAATAAGCGGGTGCTGGAAGCCAGCCACGATTCGAGCGGGTTACCATCGGGTTCAGTGGGGAATACCGAGACGTTCGGAGTGATGCGCGGCAGAATTTGATCCCCTGCGATCACCAGCTGCAATGCCGGGCAGTAGAGGCAGGCATGCTCTGGTGAGTGTCCCTGACCCGTGACCACCTGCCAGTAACGCCCTCCAATGGACAACGTTTGCCGGTCACTGAGTCTCTGGTAATTGTGTGGAAGAGGGGTTGCAAACTGTCCAAAGCTGCCGAAACGTTGTCGGTAATTCTCCAGCTGTTCATCTGAAAACCCGGCGCGGTGGTAGAATGAGATCGCGGGGGGCGGTGCCTGCTCTCCGGTGTAGCCCATGATCAGGCTGCCCGTGAGGAACTCAGCCTGAGTCATATAAAGGTCACAGGCAAAGCGCTCGCATAGCCATCCGGCTAAGCCAATGTGATCAGGGTGCATATGGGTGCAGATTACGCGCTTGACGTGCTTGTTCTGCATGAAACCGCTGAACAGGCTGTCCCAGCGTGCTTTTGCGCTGTCCAGATTGAGGCAGGTATCGACGATGGTCCAACCGTCGCCATCCTCCAACAACCAAAGGTTAATGTGATTCAACGGCCCCGGCATGGTGAAACGGAGCCACCACACCCCAGGGGCGACTTCAAAGGGCTCATCCCCCGGGTGCTCCAGTCGACCCCAAGGGTAAATCAAGCCGCGGTAGGCCTCGTCTGTCTGCTCCAGCGTCATAGATCCTCTCTCTTCTGAGGCCGAAGTGTGCGCGTCAGGCGTCCGGCTGTCCACCGAGCTCTCCCTATGGGGTTACTGACAGGCCCCGACCGCAATGTGATACTACTTTTGCCCTGATTTTGTTCGTTGGTCAGGCGTAAACCCCCATCACCAATATCGGGAGAATTCAGAATGACCGCGACGCTCGATACGCAAGCACTGAAGCGGCTGGATCAAGCGCATCACTTGCATCCGTTCACTGACTTTGGAGATTACGCCCGCCATGGTGGGCGTATTATGAGTCGTGCCGAGCACATCTATATCTATGACTCGGACGGCAACAAAATTCAGGATGGCATGTCGGGATTATGGTGCTGCAACCTGGGGTACAGTCAAAACCGGATTAAAGAGGCCGTCGCTGCCCAGCTAGCTGAACTGCCGTTTTATAACAACTTCTTCAAGTGCTCCAATCAACCGGCCGCCGAGTTGGCTGCGCGCCTGTGTCAGGTGACGCCGGAGCGATTTCAGCACGTGTTTTTTACGAACTCCGGGTCGGAAGCCAACGATACCCAGATCAAGTTTGTACATCGGTATTTTGATTTGTTGGGTAAGCCCGAGAAAAAACTCATTATCAGCCGTCACAATGCGTATCACGGGAGCACCATCGGTGCTTCCTCGCTGGGCGGAATGTCGGCCATGCACAAGCAGACCATGGGACTCGATTACGTTCACCATATTCAGCAACCCCATTGGTTTGAGGAAGGAGCCGATCTTGACCCAGAGGCGTTTGGTATCGCCGCGGCTCGCGAGCTGGAGAAGAAAATTGATGAGTTGGGAGAGCACCGAGTGGCGGCATTCATCGCCGAGCCGGTTCAAGGCGCAGGGGGTGTCATTGTGCCTCCGGAGTCATACTGGCCCGAGGTAAAGCGCATTCTTGACGAGCGCGATATTCTCTTCATTTCCGATGAGGTGATTTGTGGATTCGGCCGAACCGGCAAATGGTTCGGCTTTGAGACCTATGATATCGAGCCCGATCTGGTGACCTTTGCCAAAGCGGTGACCAATGGGTATATGCCGTTGGGTGGCAGCCTGGTCAGTCAGAAAATTTCAGACGTCCTGTTGTCTGGTGGCGGTGAATTTGCCCATGGCCTCACGTATTCGGGGCACCCGGCATCCTGCGCTGCGGGTTTGGCAACGCTCGATATCCTGGAAGAGACCCGCATTATCGAGCAGGGCGTGGTTGACCTCGCGCCCTATTTTGCGAATCGCGTGATCGGGCTTGCCGACCATCCCATTGTGGGTCAGGTGCGGGTAAAGGGCCTGTTTGCCGCTGTGGAATTAGTCCGGGACAAATCTTCGCGAGAGCGACTCGCGCCAGAATCTGAGGCGGCCGTTTACTGCCGTGACACTGCCATCACACAGAGCTTGATGGTGCGTCAAACGGGCGATGCCATGATTATGGCCCCGCCCTTTGTGACCGAGCGCGCGGAGATCGATTTTCTCGTGGACCAACTCGTCATCGCATTGGATCGAACCGCGCAGCATTACGGAGCGATGCCAACCGCGGCCTGATCTGTCGTCTGGGAGAACGCGTACTTACCTACCTATGAGGCTGGTCGATACATTTTGGTTCAACGCGTTGTGGTTCCAGTGCACCTGGTTTTGCTGCGTGCTGGGGAGGGAAGCGTGGGTGCCTCTGGCATTGCTCTCGCTGGCTCTGCACTTCGCGTTGGTGGAGGCGCGCTTCTCTGAGTTCAAGCGGCTTTTGCCTGTCGCCATGACGGGCTTAGCGGCCGACCTGCTGCTCACGGTGATGGGCGTCTTCGATTTTGATGTGGCGACGATCGTGCCGGCGTGGTTGATCGTGCTCTGGTGGGTGTTTGCCGCAGCCCTCTACCGAAGCTTTGCCAAGATTGGTCAAACCTGGTGGCTAGCAGCGATGCTGGGCGGGATAGCTGTGCCCTTTAACTATGTGGTGGGCGCCGGTTTGGGCGCCGTCTCGCTGCCACTGGGTGAAAGCGTCTCAATTGCGATCTTGATCTGTGTATGGACCCTTTTGTTACCCGTGCTCTATCGCATCAGCCACCGCATGGCGGTGATGCAGTGAGGATCGCTGTTATCGCTTTACTGTTTTGGGGACAGCTTGTTATAGCTGCGGCTGAAGACGCATCGCACGCCCCCACTGAAAAAATCGGCCCTATTCAAGCAGATCTGAAGGGGAGCGTTGAGCCCGTGCTATCGACCGAGCGGTGGCCGCTGGTGGGGAAAGCACGGCTCAAGGTATTGTTCTGGGAGGTTTATGACTCGGCTTTGTATACGCCTAGTGGGACTTGGCCGGGAGGGGGGGGCTATCAGTTGTCTCTTCACTACCTTCGCGATATCCCCGCCAGCCAGCTGGTTACAGAAACGCAAAAGGCCTGGCGCCAGCAGGGCCGGGCTCACCCTAATATGGCGCAATGGCTCGAGCAGCTCGGCGCCCTTTGGCCTGATATTGCCGTTGGCGATAACTTGGTTTTTGGTGTCAGCGCCGAGGATCGGAATTGGTTTTGGTTCAATGGCGCATCGATTGGAGGTATCACTGATGCGGACTTTGGGCCGCTCTTTGGCGGTATTTGGCTTGACCCCGACACACCACGGCCCGCCCTGAGAGAGGAGTTGATTAGCTCGAGCATCGAGGCGGCCGCGTCAGGTGATTCTTAAAGGTTCGTTGCGGGTAAAAAATGCCGGCAATGGTATGCGTTATGGTCTGCGGGTTAAATCAATGCCAGCTCATCCCCGCTCTGACGCCAAGGTTCAGGGGGCGCTACTCAGGATGTTGTGCCAGCATGCGTTAGCGGCGCCCCTGCAGATCACCGCGATTGAAACCCCCTCGCAGCGTCTTTGATGGAGGGGAGAAGGCGCCATTCAAACACTCTGGCCCCGGTTCGGTTGCCCGTGATACGCCAATAACGGATCTTGATCCTCATCACCGACGTGATTGGCGAGCGCATCAACAAACAGGTAGAACAGCTCCGCCTGCGAGGAAATATCGAGTTTGGCGTAAGCGTGCTTGCGATGAAGTTTGACGGTTTCGCCCGAGATCCTGAGCTTCTCTGCGATCAGTCGGGTACTGTGGCCCAGCAGGACCAGCTCGATCACCTCTCTTTCCCGCCGTGTGAGCACCGATGATCCGAATGCGCTCTGGGCGCTCTGCAACCGATGCCGCAAATTGGAGGGATCGGTCACTTGGGGATTGAGCATGCCCCAATGTTGTTGCATCAGTGCTTCTGCAGCCGGGAAGATATCGTGCAATGCTCGAACCTGCGCCTTCGCAAATTTTCGGCTGTTGTCGGTGATGCCCAGCGCGATGTTGACAGAACCGTGACCCAGCTTGATCAGCAACCCACATTCATCCTGAAAGCCGCAAGCGTGATACCAGGTGCGATAGTACTCGCTGTCCTTAAAGCCCTTTGGGGCCAGGCTGCTGAGTCCGAAGACGCCGAATCGCCCCTCGACTTCTGACGCCCGGTAAAACGGATCGAGCAGAAAAGGTCCTTTGACATATCGATCCAGCGTTGTCTCACCACGCCCCTTGCTCGGTAGGGAGTATTCAATGACTGGCGCCCCCGTATCACGATGCCTTATCACCGATACATCGTCGGCACCCACGAGCTCGCTGATGCCCAAGCCCAGCACTTTGGCAAACGAGGGCTCGCCTAGCTGAGAGGTGGCGTCGGCGACCACGGCGGAAAAGGCGGCTAGGGTGCTCATAGCGAGAGCTTAGCTGGATTAGCTAGCACCACTCAACGGATTTACTGGCCTGGGATTGACGCATTGCCGACAGTGGCGTGTGGCCTTGACGCTCAGAGTATTCCGGTTCACGGTGTCAAAATAAACTCGAGGTGTGTAGGGCTATGGCACAACAATCACTGATTCTGCACCAATACGATATTTCGCCGTTTTCCCAAAAGGCACAGAAAATGATGGGCCTTAAAGGGCTTGCTTGGCGTAGCGTTGAGATGCCACTGATTGCGCCCAAGCCCGACGTTGAGGCGCTGACCGGAGGGTATCGGGGAACCCCCGTATTGCAGGTTGGGGCAGATGTTTATGTCGATAACTGGATGATTGCACAGGCGTTAGATCGCTATTTTCAGCAAGGGCATGTGCTGAATCCCCGGGGCGAGCTGGCGCACGCTGCCGGGTATGCATGGGGTGAGCGATTTTTCACGCCGATTTTGCATACGGCTTTGGCGACCTATAAAGCGCAGTGGGAAGAAGCAGTTCTGGCCGACCGAAAACAGGTTTTCCCCGAAGTGAATTTCGATGTTTTGACGGTAGTGGATCCGGATCGGAACAGTCAGGTGCGGGCTTTCCTCGGCACCTTGTCGCGTCATCTGGCTGGCGGCGCGGCTTTCGTAGGGGGAGAGCACCCGGACATCGGGGACGTTCATGCCTGGGGAATGCTGTGGATGATCCACAGTGCACTGCCCGACCTGATGCCATTGGTCGCCGAGTTCGCGCCAGTCGTCGCCTGGTACCAGAGAATGTTGGATCAGGGAGCGGGTGAGCGCGAAGATGTCACGATCGGGGCAGCCTGGGAGGCTTTGGAGACGGGTGAGCGGGTGACATTGCCGGAAACGCCACCTTCCGAGCCGTTGTCCGAGTGGGTTGGGTGTCACGTCGCCGTCTCGACCGGCTCTGCCGATCGGGGTGTATCAGAGGGCATGCTGCTGGCGATCGACGATGCCCAGGCCGTTATTGCTGTGACTCCCAGGCCTGACGCATTGGCTCACGTATGGTTCCCGCGCCTGGGTTACCATCTGTCTCTTGCTGCGTGATAGCCGGGGCCTATTGCGGGCTCCATTAATAGAAGGGTCTCGGTGCGATGTTCCCGTTTGGAAGCGGCCCGCCCTTAATACTGCGGCGAATTCGCCGGCTACGTTGATGGCGTACTAGCCCACCTCAGCGAGATCCAGCGGATACTGATATAGAGGCTCGACTCCACTGTCGTTCACTATGAATACGTTCTCCATGTGAGAGGGCCCCAGCCCACTGCCAAAATAGAGGCAGTCGATGCTGATGACCATGCCGGGCTCTGCAACAAATCCCTTGTTTGCACTATGGAACCCGGTACCGGGATACCGCACGGGGCTTTCCAACGGCACGAGCCCTATAGAATGCGCAACTACCAGCAGCTTCTCTGGAGGATCCAAGCGTTGCGCTGCAGGAATATCGCGGAACTGGCAGATATCGGCGGTATTGGCACCGGGTTTGAGCCGGGCACTGATGGTTTCGAAAACGTCACGAACGGCGCTGTATTGATCGCGGTACGCTTGTGATGCCGGCCCAATATGGGCGGTCCGATTAATATCAATCCAAAAATTTTTGTATCGTCCTTGAGTTTCAAGAATCGCGATTTCCCCGCCTGTAAAAGGACGGCTGACGGCGGTGCGAAATAGATCGGGTCGAAATACGAGGTCATAGGCACCGCCAAACAGCATAGGGCTACCTGGAAGGGGATCGACGCCGCGCGAGATCATGTATTGCGCGACGCCTTTCTCTACCTCGCCCCAAGAAGCGCCCACCCCCAGTAGTGAGATGGTATGAGCCATGATGTCGTCGGCGATAGCGCCACTCTCCCTGAGGAGAGCAAGCTCGTCAGCTGTTTTGATGGCGCGTGCGGCCAGCATGATGTCCAGCGCATCGCCCGTTGTTTGGCCGGTGATGGCCCTGATGTGGTGGGCGACGCGCAGATCATCAAAGAGAACACAATCCCCCGGATCGACATGGCGGGTGAGGGTTGCGGCGATTGTTTTGATGATGTCGTGTTCGCATTGCCCTTCTACCCGCTTCATCACTTCGCCTAATTCAGCGAGCAGATCGTCCGGTAGCGCCAAATGTGCGTCCTCCGCGCGGGCTGTCTGGCAGAAGTTCAACATGTCGAAGGTGGCGATTCGCTCATAGTGGACCGGGTGGCCGCCCCGTTCGGAGACAATGAGCGAGATGATGCTGGCCTCTGGGAGGATCAGCACGATGGGTAATTGGGCATCTGTGGGGATAAAAACAGCGGCAATGGGTTCGATCAGATGCCATCCATCCATCACCGAGCTGAAGCCAGAGGCGTAGAAGACATTATCGTGAGTACTAAGCAGTACTCCAGCGGCGCCGCTAGAAGCCAATAGGTCTCGGACTCTTTTTATTTTCGCGCTATGCATGTTTTTTGAGCCGTATCATATTTACTCATGCCACCTATCATATCCTTGAATAACTGGCATTTTGGAAGTAATCTGAAACTTGCTGGTGTTCAGCAAGCCTCGAATAAATTTTGCCTCAGTTTGAAGCAACCAGAATAAATTACACCAAAATTAACAGGGACACATGCCATGACGATAAACTTCAAGAGACAACGTTTCTCTTCCCGAAAAATAGTTCTCTCCATCGCAGTCGCTATTGCTTCTCAGGCCGTACCTTCTATGGCCCAAGATGACGAAGTCACGGCCTCGGCCCTTGAGGAAGTGATTGTGACGGGCACCAAACGTGACGTGCAGCAGCAGGATCTCCCGATCGCGGTGAGCACGATTACTGCCGCGCAGTTGGAAAAAACCTTCCAGAACGACGTCACTGAACTCGCTCAGCTGTCGCCCAATGTCACGTTAACACCGCAGAATGGCTTTAACGCGATCGCCGGAGGTATGCGCGGGACGGGCTTCATTTCGATTCTGGTGACCAAGGATCCCTCTGTGGGCCTGACGGTAGACGACTATGCGTTTAACCACGTTCAGTCGCAGTTTGTTGAAGTATTCGACATCGAACAGGTGGAGATCTTCAGAGGCCCGCAGGGCACTTTGTTCGGCAAGAACACCACCGGTGGTGCGATTGCCTTCACCACGATCAAGCCTGAGGTGGGCGGAGAGCTCGGCGGTAAGTTCGAAGTGAATTATGGCCAGTACACCAGCAACGACAGCGACATTGAGAAGTTCAAGTTCGCTATCAATGTGCCTCTGGGCGACACCCTTGCGGCACGCCTGTCTGTGATTCGAGACTACACCGATGGCTATTGGTCAAATACCAAGCCAATGGGCGGTGATCTGTTGTGTTTTGCCTGTAGCGAGGTCACGGGTGACCCTGCCTCACCCTCCACTGATAGCATTCGCTCTACCTACCCTACAACCGGTGATGGCAGCAACATTGGCGGTAAGGATGTGTTCGCCGGAAAGTTGAAGTTCCGCTGGGAGCCCAACGACTGGATAGCGGCGGATCTGATTTTCGAATATGTCGATGACGATTCCGAAACACCGGCAACCGCTAACGATACCCCCGAAGGTGAAGGATATATTTGGCCCCTGATTGGTTTCCCTGGCTATCAGACGCAGGGCATTAGCGATCCGTTTATTACGGGACAAAGCTACACGCAGAACTCTCTTATCGACATGAATGGTGGGCACCAGATAGACGCCGATGGCATCTACCTGAATATGGAATTTGATCTGGGTAACTACATTGTTAAAGCGATTACCGGCATGCGCGATCAGGACGAGATTCTGGCCAGCACCTATACCGGTGAGGCATATACGTCGCTGTATGACGCGAGCCGAAATACGACCAGAGACACTACCCAGCTGGAGCTGCGAGTCGCCAGTCAGTATGACGGCCCCTTTAACTTTGTCGCGGGTACCGCTTCGTACACGGATGATCTCGAGTTTAATGTTTTTGCGAGTCTTGGTTTCTTTCTGCCGTTGGCGGGTGCCGATTTTTACCGCGATACCTTTGAAATCCAGTACACCACCCAAGACCGAAAAACGTGGGCTGCTTACGCCGATGGGTCGTTTGAAGTGACTGATCGCCTGACCCTGAGTGGCGGCGTTCGCTACACCCATGACGAGAAGGACTTTGTCCGCCAAAACTTGGGCACCGCTGCTAACCCGGTTAGTAATTTTATTACTTTGGATCAAGCCGAGGGACCATTTACCAATCCGCTCCCTGAGTCGGCGTTTGGTAATGTGCAGAAAAACTCAGAGACCTGGACGAAGACGACTTTCCGTGTCGTGGCGGACTATAAGTTCACTGACGACTTGATGGCATACGCCAGCTTCGCAACGGGCTTCGTAGCGGGCGGTTTCTCCGAGACCTGCGGCTCGCCGAGTTCTTGCGCGGCTTTCGATGCTGAGGTGAACGAGAATATCGAGTTTGGTCTCAAGGCTGATCTGCTCGACGGCACCATGCGATTGAATGCGGCCTACTTCAACACCACCTATGAGAGCCTCCAGCGTGACACCGTTGTGACCATCAAGGATGCGGCCGGTAACGACTTCCAGGAGACTCAGGCGGTCAATGTGGGTGAATCCACTGCGCAAGGTGTTGAAGTT
>JAQWUD010000048.1 GCA_029242325.1 Luminiphilus sp. | reverse complement strand
GTCCGCCAGAGCCTGAAGCTCGGCCTGCGTCGCTACGCTATCAGTGGGAAGTAAAGACTCGTAGACCGACAAGCTAACGGGGTCTGCGGGTCGGTTAAAATAGGCTACGTAAAGCCTTTGTACTGCATCGGTATTCATACCCATGTTGATAACTCCTCAAGAGTAGTTTTTAACAATGTTCCGGCTGTAGCCCAAGCGACCAAAGGGCTGATTCGTTTAGCATAACGTGCACCACGTCATGTTTATTCCCAAACGCAATTCAGATCCTAAGTTCCAACAGCTATTGTTCCAAAACAGTTATTTTTGTCAAGCCACCTATTATGGAGATTTTTCGCTTCCTGATGGCAAATCTTTTACCTAACAAAACGCCGCGACCTTTACCTTCGCAACCCCATGTACGTTTTTAAACAAATGCGGTAGCGACGTCAATGCCTTTTGCTACCTTTTAACTGTAATTACGTGGATTTGGTATTAATCCAGTACTGACTGCCATCCACCGTGGTGGCCCCGCACCAGTCGGCAATGATGCGGCCCGCGTCAAACCGGCAGGGCTTTTCGCGCTGCAGTATCCAGCCATTGTCGCTCAGTAGCATCATCAGCTCTCCCTCCAGCGGCCGGCTGTGGGTGGCAACCATCATGGAGCGGGTGTGCTGGTTGAGCCAATCGAGGTGACTATTGATCACCTCGCCCTCGGCGCCCTGCACGTCAATGTGCAAAAAATCCACTTCCCGGTTCTGCCCCACCAGGCTCGAGAGTCTGCTGCAGGGCACCTCCCGCGTCGATACAGCCTGGCCGCGGTAGTCGGTGTCGGCGATATCGGCGCTAACGGCCGCGCCCATGTCTTCAACGGCACTCTCCGGGAAATGAATCACCCCGTCGTGGCTCCACACCGCACCCTCAAACAGATCCACCGCCACACCGTGGTGCTGATCCAACTCATTAAAGTCCAGATGCCGGCGTATCAGCGCAAACCGCTCCGGGGAGGCCTCAAGGCCGATCAGCCGAATATCTTTTACCCCGCGAGTACGGCACACCACGCCCGCCATGGCCAACCACGGGCCCCAGCCGGCGCCCGCCTCAACTGCACAAAAGGTGCCGTCCCCGGCAAAACGGTCAATCGCATCGAGTAGCGCTACATACTCTATGCCCTCAGCGTGAAAGCCGTCGTCCGGAATCGGATGCTGAAGCCGCATCGTATTTAACGAATCCGGCGAGGCAAAGGGCACACAGGAGTACAGTGTTTTTACGCCAAACCCATCCACGTAGTGATCGGACTCAAGCGATGCGACTGCTCGGGCGGCTCGGGTAATCCGCTGCAAGTCATCCTCTTGGTAGCCCGAATAAATCTGCAATGGCGACGTCGCCTCGGTTACTGCGGCTGGCGAGCCGGGGGTACCCGATATCCTTGCGGTGATCGCGTTTCTGATCCGGTTCAGCATGTCATCTCCTCAGGGGTTGTCGGCGGCGCCTCCGCGGATGGCAACTCCAGAGCCGCTAGCAATTGCAATGCACTCTCCCGCCAAGTAAGCCACTCGATGGCCGTAGACGCGGGTGCCGTTCCCTCTTCAAATAGAGGTATCCAGCGGGCCACCGCTTTTGCTATCTCGGCAGACTCGGGTCCGTTAAAGTACAACGCGCCGTCACCGGCCACCTCCCTGAACACCGGCAGGTCCCGCGCGATAATGGGCACGCCGTGCTGGGCCGCCTCGATTAAGGGTAGCCCAAACCCCTCGCCCTCGCTTGCGGCAATCAAGCAATCCGCGCGGGCGTAAAGGTCCTCAAGGCATTCATCACTGGCCGCCTCGAACCAGAACAGCCGCTCACCCCGCTGCGGATGAGACTCCAGCGCGGCCATCACGTCGGCCACCATCCAGCCCGGCTTGCCCAGAATCACCAGATTTACATCCGCGCCAGCCGCCCACAGTTCATCAAACCCCGCCACCACCTGCGCATGGCCCTTACGCGGCTCTACCGTCCCCACCATCAGGAAAGTGGTGCCAGCACCCAGCCGTTCACAGATTTCATCGTAACCCGGCGGCCAACCCGCAGTCGGGGCACTGCTCGCCAGATCCGCACCCAAATGAAAATGCCGGATCTTCGGGTTCGCATGCTGTACTCGCACCTCCGCCTGTTGGAGCCAGGCCTCTAGCTCTTGGGCCACCGCTGCGGAAATACAGCAAATGGTGTCGGCCATTGCCGAGAGACAGCGCAGCCAGGCCTCAAATCGCTTTTCCATTTCGGGCGGCCACCATTGGGGACACAGCAGCGGCAGCATGTCGTACACAACAAAACACAGGCGCACCCCACGACGAGACAGCCGCCGCAAGTGGTCCTCAGCCTCAGGCGTGCTACTCACATTAAAGTCTAGCCCCAGGTACACATCGCCCGCGCAAAAATCGACGATGTCATCAGCCAACTCCGTGCGCTTTGCGCTCAAGGCGCCCCCGTTTTTTGCAGAAGCCCCCTCTCTATGAAAGGCGGTGAGAAAACCGCGGGCATGGCGAAACGAAGTGCCGTCGTAATAAATGGGTAGTGCAGCAAAACCGGCTGGGGGCGATGACAGAAACGCGAGCAACAAACTGCGCACCACCCGGTGTATGCCCGTCTTGGTATCGGCCATGCGCAGCTCTGTCACGTCAATGAAAAACTGGGGCTGCTGTACAAATGCAAAATGGTTCGCTAAACAACGCGCAACAATCTCACTTTTTGCGTCATCCAGCACTTCACCCACACTCGCATGAATGGCATCCGATAATCCTTGTTGAATGGATTGACTGGGCTTTACGTTGGCGCGTTGTGCAGCGAGTGCCTCGAGGGCCGCCAGCGCCCGCGATGCAGTCTTTTCCCAGGAAAAGGCCGCTACCTGTTTTAGCCCGCGATCCGACAACGATCGCGTAAACGCCGGGTCAGTGAGCGCTCGGGCGAGCTTATCGGCAATCGACCCTGAATCGAGCGGATCAAACAACGCGTCAGGATTGCCCACCACCTCGGGCAAACTGGAGGTATTTGACGCAATAACCGGCGCGCCGCACGCCATGGCTTCCAGCACGGGCAGTCCAAAGCCCTCGTGCAACGAAGGAAAGACAAACACAGCCGTTGAGCGATAGAGCATGCGCAGATCCTCGTCGGACACGTAACCCACAAGCTTGAGATGGTCAGGCGCAAGGCCGCACCGGGCAGCCGTTTTGGTAAGTGTCTGAGCTATGGCCTCATCCAGCTTGCCCGGGATCACCAGTTGATGTTGCGCACGTACAGCATCTGGTAGCGCCGCGACGGCCTCGATGAGTCGCTCAAAATTTTTGCGCGGATCGAAGCCGCCCGGCGTGTACAACACAAAGGGCTTTTGAATCCCCAAGCGAAGCAGCGCTTGGCGGACCGTCACCGAGTCCTGGCCACCAGCACAGAATGCCTCTGCTACTGCCGCAGAGATGTTGGTTACCGCTTGAGCTGGCACACCCAACCTATCGATCACCTCTTGCCTGCTGGCATCAGAAATCGTCAGCAATAAATCAGCGCTCAGCAGCTGCTGGCACTTATGCCGATAAAAAACGCGCTGACTCTCTTGCTGCAAGTAGTCGGGATTGGCGAGTGGAATCAAGTCGTAGTGCACCACCGCAGTAGGAATTGCTAATAGGTCGCCCCTCACGGAGGTTGAGGCGTCGTCGTGGTACCCCTCGAACAAACTGGTGATCAGCACCACATCGGGCTCATGCTCTGCAATAAAAGCTTCCCGCACTGGCTCCATTGCCCGAGCGCGCCAATGGTTGGCGGGCTTTGACCAAGCCACTCCCGGTAACGGCTCAAAGATAACAATGTGCTCCCGCGGCAAGTCATTCAAGAACAGCTTGACCAGCGCGTCAGCTGCCGCATCCAGCTGCCCGTTCAAGAGTATGAGCACTTCATGACCCTCGGCAATGCGCAATAAATGCTGCACCAACGTCAGCGAGTAGCGCCCAATACCCCGAAAGCGGCTGGCGCTCTGTGCGCCCTGCATGTCGATAAGCAAGCGCACTAATCGGGACTCTGCTCTGTCTGGCTAAGCTCCATTTTCCACGCGCTGGCGGCAGGCGACATCGTCGGCAGATTGATAGAGCGATCCTGATCAGCGCTTGATCGTTGCGTGGAGGGATTATCGGCGTGCTTTTCAGTGCGATTCAACAGCAAACCGAGGAGGGCGCTCGTCCAATCCACCAAAATGCGCAGGGGCGCAGTCAATCGCCACGACACGCTAGCCTTCAACTCCCGATAAGCGGTCTCGAGCTCTTTTTGATGCTGCTGCGCCACGCTCAACTGGTATGAAGCGGTCTCGAGCTCCGTTTGACGCATCTGTAATTCGTTTTGATGCTGCTGAGCCACGTTCAACAATTCGTTTTGATGCTGCTGAGCCACGTTCAACTGGTGAGAGAGGTCTGCGGTAGTGGCCGCCAGCTGCCTTGCCAATTGAGAGCGGCTCTCCGTCACGTCAAGCAGCGCCGCCTCATAGTGCTTGGTCTGCGCAGACAACCTTCTATGATGCCGCACTGCCAGCTCGCGGCACATCGACGCGTGCTCCCCCAGCTGGCAATTGTCGAACACGTTGGGAGGCGTCTGAAAGGCGGGCCGCAACCGATCCGCTTTTTCGCTCGCCACATAAAAACGGTTCAGCCCATCCGCATAGACGCACTCGTAACGGGCATTGAGCAAAATGTGCTCCCACTCAGCGTGGTTTGGCTCCGTTGAGTTAGGCTGCGTTGCCTCAATGACGCAAATCCAAGGCCTGAGTCGAGACGGGTCCCAGCCCTCGAGTACCGCTTTCTCGTGGCCCTCAACATCGATCTTCAGCCAATGCACCTCACGATTGCCGACCTCATTGGCAACCATTGCCAGCGTCACAGCGGGCACTACCTCCCTCCTCATGGCGACCTGCTCGTTTTGGCCCGCGTGCCCCTTGACCACACTCTCGACCACGGTACTGAGGCCCGTATCGGGAAACACCGCGAGGGAAATCTCCCCCGCCTCACTGGACACCGCCGCCTGAATCACAGCGTCCCCGGGGCGCGCCTCGCGGAGCATTTCTGCGTACTCTGGAACCGGCTCAACGTGCACACCAAACCACCCCCGCTCAAAAAATGCGCGGCTCACCGAATCGATCTCCGGGTGCTGCGCGCCAATATCGATGTAGACGCCGTTCTCAACCGATTCAAGAGCCCGATGCAGCATCAGATCCTCAAAGTTCTGGGCATAGGATGTAAAAGGACTCTTCACGCTATCGATCTCACCGCTTACTCAAAACAAGGTTCATAAAATCGCCCTCAACCTCGTAGCCCTGAATTGCCAGCCCTGCCTCATCAGCCAAAAAAGCCCGAGACCGCCCTAGAAAAAAGAACAGGTGAAAGCGCGTGAATTCAAATCGATATTCGAAACAAGGCGTTGCGTGAGACATCAGGCCATCGGGCGGTAACAGGCTCGCCATCGCCTGCAACTCTGCCACCGGATGCCGCAAGTGCTCGAGCACGTTGTTGGAAAATATCCCGTGCGGCTGCAGTTGCACCAATTGTTCCGTGGTCGTGAGGATGGCATCGCCGCCGCCCACAGCTGAACCATGGGGCTCAAAACCGTAAACCTGCCAGCCATCAGCCCGGAGCACATCGATGGTGTTTGACCAAGCACCCGAGCCCCAATTGACATACTTCTTGTTTTTGTCCGGACGCAGCGCATAAAAAGCACGTAGCTCCTGCTCAGTAGAATCACCTTCGGTAAACACACGATAGTGCCACTCGTATTCCTGAGAGAGCTCCTCGGCGCTGAGCGCCAGCATGGGTGCACTGCCAAAAATCACATCGCATTCGGGGCACTGATGCCGAACAATCGCACCACCTTCAAAAATGCACTGTGATTCAAACACGGTAAATCTATCGACAGGCCCCGAGTGCCCACACAATGCACAGGTCCGCGATCGCGACGGCTTTCTTAGCACTTCGATACGTTGAATCAGATCCCACTTCACGGCAATTTGGTGGCGTAGCAGCTCTTTTTCCTGATCTGATAGCCCGGCGCTGATGGGCTCAACCTCATTGAGCGCATCTACTGCTAGAGCGGAATCCTCAGATCTCCTCATAGTTCCAAAAAAAGAAAACAGGCGCTTTATCACGATAACGCCTCGATCTCGACTTCGGGTTCAAGCCACGCACATCCCGAGAACGCCTTGTGGTGAGCATTGATGATAGTGAACACCTTGGCGAGGTCACACCATTCATAGTTGCCTTCGAGATGCGTTTCGCCGCCTGCAAGAGCCGTCGCGATCGAATATTCTCCCGCGCCCAGGTTCATCGCAAAACGAAAGCTGACCCGGACTCGCTCGCCCGCGCTCACAGGCCCAATGGGGTGGCCCGTATGAAAGGTGTTGATGCCATACATGTCTTGCCCCAAGCGATTCCGAATGGCGTAGCCACAGACCAGCTTGTCCAGATCCTCCTGCGCTTGAATGGTGAGCGTGAGCGTGGCGATATCGCCGGTGCACAGCACATCAACATCCTGATCATCCCCTCGCGTAAGGCAGAGATCAGATACCGAAGCCGCCCCGTCACCGGATACGGTTGCAGTGCGACCATCCTGCAGCCGCTGGGTGATTTTCTCAGTGTTGGACAAGCTTGCGTTGTAATAGTCGAGCACGCTCTCGGGATCACCATCTCGCACGATGGTTCCATCCTGAAGCAGGATCGCCCGATCACAAATAGACTGCACAGCAAACCGATCGTGGGAGACCAGTATCAACGTTGTACCCTGAGCCTTAAACTGTCTGATCCGGTCAAAGCTTTTGTGTTGGAAATAGGCATCACCGACAGATAGCGCCTCGTCAACGATCAATACCTCAGGGCGCTCAGCAGTGGCTAGGCTAAAAGCCAGACGCATCTGCATACCACTTGAGTAAACCCGCACGGGTCGGTCCATGTATTCGCCAATCTCTGCGAATGCCTCAATATCGGGCATCAATGCATGCAGTCGATGGAGCGGAATGCCCATTAACTGCCCCGCCGTGAGCACATTTTGCCGGCCGGTAAAATCGGGATGAAACCCCATGCCCAGCTCCAGCAAAGCCGAGAGCCGACCGGCCACGTGCATAGTGCCTGCCGAGGGTTGTGTGATACCCGATATGATCTTTAGCAGGGTGCTTTTACCCGCACCATTTACCCCGACAATGCCTACGGCCTCGCCCTGTCTAAAATCGGCTGTGATCTCCCTCAGCACCCAGGTTTGCACATGCCGCCGGCGTGAGACAGGCAAAAGCCACTCTTTGAGGCGATCCCATTGCGACGCGTAAACGCGAAAGGCCTTTCCGACGCCATTCAGGGAGATGGTGGTGCCAGCCTGGTGCGTAATCGGCTGAGTACGTTCGATCGAATCCACTTCAAAGCTCATCTTGCATTTCAGCGCCGTGGCGAAGGTACAGCCTGACTGCCACCACTGACATCACAATAGCCACCCCCACAGCTGGCAGCAGGGATTGCCAGTCTGGCCAGGTCTGCCTGAGCACAACGTCGTGTGCTGCCGCGATCAAACTCGCCAGCGGGTTGAAACGCATCAGATTCTGCGCCGCGGCAGGCAAGATCGAGACCGGATAGACAATGGGGGTCAACCAGAACCAGAACTGCAACACCACGGCAAAAAAATGCCCAACGTCACGAAAGAAAACGTTCAGAATGCCGAGCGCAATCCCCAACGCAACGGCGAGCCAAACCGTGAGCGCAATAATCGGCAACAGTGCAAACAATGGCATGCCCGGCAGCGATCCAACCAGGGTCAGGAATACTCCAAACAGCGCGAAGATGATGGCGAAATTAATCAGCCCGTTTCCCGCCACCACAATGGGCAAACACAGTCTGGGGAAATTCACCTTTTTTAACAGGCTGGCCTGCTCGAGAAAGACCGTCTGCGCCTTCACCGCAATCTCGGAAAACAGACCCCACAGGAGAACGCCCGTGCACAGATAAATACTGTAGGCGTAGGTTCCGTCAAAGTCTGGCAAACGCGCCTGCATAATCCGGGAAAACACCAGCGTATAGATTAAAATCAGGGCTAACGGGTTGATGACGGTCCATACCGCGCCAAGAACGGAATTAAGATATTTAATTTGAAACTCACGCCTGATGCTCGCGAAAATAAAATCGCGATACTCGAGGATTGCGCTGACGTGTTGCTTGACCATGTCTTTTTCTGGAGGCCCGTCTCGGGGCCAATAGCTGACCGGGGCGCAGTGTACCGCAAACAGCGTTAGCGGGCGGTTCAAAGGCGCGCTCACAGCATGAGCTGAAAACCATTTCTCCGCTCTACCGAGAACTGGCCTTGCATACCATCTGCTCTGGCAAGACCTCCCTGCAACAATGACCACATCGGGCACCGGTCTTTGCCGGTAGCAATGAAACCCGGCACAGTATCGCCCTCCTCTGTCATACTCCGACTTGTCGCTAAGCGAAGAAAATAGATGCCAGACCACGACACGCTCACCCCAGCAACGAGTCGCACCAACGCTGCCATCATCATGCCAGCATTTAACGAGCAGGCCTCCATTGCACCCCTCATAGGGCGCATAAAAGAGTCCACCGGGCTCCCAATATGGGTCATTGATGACTGCTCCACGGATACAACGGCGAAACACGCCGCGGAAGCGGGCGCCCGGGTGATTCGCCTGCCTGAGCAGTTGGGTGCGTGGGGCGCAACGCAGACCGGCCTGCGAGCAGCCTTTCGGGAACAGATGGGCTGCGTGGTAACGATGGATGCAGACGGACAACATGGCCCCGACGACATCAAACAACTGATGGAGCCAATCATCAGTGGCAGTGCCGACGTTGTGATTGGCTCCTGTCCGGAGCGAGGGTCCCGCCTTCGACACGTGGCGTGGTGGCTCATGCGGCTCACATCAGGGCTCCGTTGCAAAGATCTGACCAGCGGCTATCGCGCCCTTAATGACAAAGCCATTGCATTGATGGCCGGGCCCAGTGCCAACCACCTCGAATATCAAGACGTAGGTGTACTACTGATGTTTGAGAGAGCGCGGCTTCGCATTGTGGAGAGCCCGGTACACATGCCGAGAAGAGCGGATGGCAAATCAAGAATTTTTAGCTCTTGGCTGGCTGTGACTTACTATATGGCGCAAACTTTAGTCTTGGGCGCCTCCAAGCGGCGCAGGCCCACCATGAATTTGAAGAAATTGAGGACATGATCATCGCAATGACAGGAATAGCGGCGTGCTGGTAGGGGCGGTGACGGGGGCGTTCGGGCTCAGCGTCGCGCTGCTGTTACTATATCTGGTGCGCAAGGACCATCTCCACGTGTCCCACGGACTGGGATGGACCATTGCGATTCTACTGTTTGCCTCCCTCGGCTTTGCCCCGAGCATCTTTGATCGACTGGCCAGCTTTTTGGGAGTCAACTACGCACCGGTTTTGGGCATATCACTTGCCATAGGAGCGCTGGTCATCAAGGCGCTGATGTCAGATCTGGAATCCACGAAATTGAAGGTATCGCAGCAGAGGCTGATTCAAAAAGTGAGTCTGCTAGAGGCCGATCTAAATGAACTCTCCCAAAAACCGCCTATCGACGACTAAAAACAAACAGCGCGTAGTGTTTATCAACCGTCCTGAGGCGATTGCGCAGAAACCAGCCCAGTAGACGCAGAATGGGTAGAGCGAGGTGGTATGGGGTTAAGTGTGGCTACAGGGCTGACTTCGACTTAGCGACCCGACCGCTCAACTGTAATGCGCCGCGTAGTCCGACAATACCGCACTCGGCTCGCCCGCCGACAAGACACCGCCTTCCCCCAAGAGCACCGCTGAGGTGCAGAGCGATTGTATCTGCGCCTCTGCGTGACTGACCAACACAACCGCCCTGTCACCGTGGAGTTCACTCAACAGCGCTGCACGGGCCTTCTCTCGAAAAACTACATCGCCTACCCCTAAGGTTTCGTCAATGAGAATCACCTGTGATCGATTCACCAGCGCCGACCCAAAGCCCAACCTCGCGCGCATCCCTGCCGAGTAGGTATATACAGGGCGGTCAAAGAAGTCTCCCAACTCGCAAAACTCAGCAATCGCTGGGACTGCTTTTTTCGCATCCGAGCGGGCGAGCCCCTGTAATAAGCACGAAAGCAGGGCATTTTCCCGACCCGTCAGGTCTGTTCGGAATCCGAGCCCCAATGTCAGCAAGGAGACAGAAACCTCCGGCGCCCACCTCACCACCCCGGCTGTGGGCGCAAAAATCTTTGCCATGATGCGGAGCAGCGTTGACTTGCCAGAGCCATTACGCCCGATCAAACCCAGACGCTCACCGGCATTCAAGGCAAGGTCAACGCCTGCCAATACGCTGTGTTCCCCGCGCGTGGCACCACGCTGCCCCTCATATCGCATGGAGACGCCATCGAGCGTGAGCAGCGTCATCATCGACTGATCACCCTTCTCGCCATCCAGAATTGAAATCGCTGGAAACAAAGTGCCATCGCCGTTAATAAGAGCACCGCCTCTGACAACGCCCAGAGCATCATATGAGCGTCGGGCGCCAGACCATGTAGCAGGATTTGGCGGTAGGCATCGATCAGTGCGGCCATCGGGTTAAGCCTCATAAGCCACGTCACCAGCTCGGTATTCTGGATCGTGTTGATATCCCAAAAAATGCCCGACACAAACAACATAAAAACCGTGCCGAGCTGAATGAGCAATCTAAAATCCCGCTGCCAACAGACAAGTAACGCGGCCGCCATCGCGCAGCCGGTAATGAGGATGACATTAAGCAGCATCACGGGCATCAGCCATATCCAGGCTGGCGTGAGTGGATAATCTGACAACAGCAGGAAAACCAACAAGAAGCCAAAGACCACTGACTGCCGATAAGCCCCCTCTATGACTGTGGCAATGGGAAACAGTGCTTGAGGAATGCGCAGCTGGGCCACGAGGCCCTTATTAATCTCAATACAGTTAGCCGCTTGATTGATGCTTTTTGAGAACCAGATGAAGGTTAGCTTGCCTACCATCAGGAACTGAAGAAAGTCAGGCTGCCGACTATTCAGCAGAGTAAAAAAAACAAAGTAGAACACCGCCACATATAGCATGGGCTCTAGTAACCACCAAAGGTACCCCAGAAAATACTGCCTCGCCTCGCCCTTTATGCGCATCACAGCAAGCGTATTGGCCAGTGTCAGGAACCTGAGAATAGGGCACCGCCTTATTTAACAATCTAACGGACTCACTATACACCCGCAGTGAAACGCCCGAACCGAGCAAGTAACCACCCCATTGGATAGACAATGTGGCCCCTGAGGGACAAAGTGCTGTTGCGCCGCAAGACAATTCCCCTTTGCTAGACTCGAGGGCGCTGGCAACAGCGGGCGTAACAGATTAAGTGACGCGCGGGCAAATAGCGCTTCAATATTAGGGTTAAAATTAGTATTTACTCGGTCATCGCGCTGGCAATAGTGAACGGAAACCAACAGGCTTGTATGCCAACAACACTCGATAAGTACAGACAAAACTCAGAACCCAACGCGCGATCAACAAGTCGTGAGACACTGGGGATGTATCTTCAGACATCTTACTCTCTAACACAGGGTTACGCTGAGCACCCGTTATATCCAAGCGCATTCTGGTGCAGGCGGCGGTGGCCGCGACAGCGCACACGATAAGCGCGGCGCGTCTTGATTCATTGAGAAAACATGCGTAAGCACCAACCCCGAAAACGATTTGGTCAGAATTTCCTGCGCGATGAGGGTGTCATCGATGCCATCGCACGGGCCATTTCGCCCGCGACACCCGACCACATTGTTGAGATCGGACCGGGCGAAGGCGCCCTCACCAGCGCACTCATTGGGAGCGGGTGCCGGTTGGATGCGATCGAACTGGATCGCGACCTCACCGCTGGCTTGCTGGCGGCCTTTAGCATTCACCCGGGCTTTACACTACACAGCGGTGATGCGCTGCGCTTCGATTTTGGCGCATTAGCCAAAGAGGGGGGTCCACTGCGCATCGTCGGCAACCTGCCTTACAACATTTCTACGCCGCTGATTATCCAGCTGCTGACGCAGCGCCATATCGTTCAAGACATGCACTTTATGCTGCAACTGGAAGTAGTGGAGCGCTTGGCCGCAGCACCGGGGAGCAAACTGTGGGGACGACTCGGCGTTTTGGCGCAATACCATTGTGAAGTGGAGGCCCTCTTTGAGGTGCCACCGGAGTCTTTTCACCCGCCACCCAAGGTGCAATCTGCGGTGGTCAGGCTGGCACCCCGAAAAACCTCTCCCTGGGTTGAGGTAGACGAAACTGCTCTGGGACGCTGCGTAGCGCTCTGCTTTGCACAGCGGCGGAAGACGTTGCGCAACAACCTCAAGGGCTACCTCGATGACGTGGCATTGCGAGCACTGGGCATTGATCCCGGAGCCCGCGCCGAGACATTGAGCATCGAAAATTTCATCGCCTTAACCCGCGCTCTCCCGACGCCTGCTGAGAAAGACGTATAGCTCAGGCAGCAGCCGGTCGGTCAGTCGGTTTTAGAACCCCAGCCCCAGCCCCAGCTCCAGCCCAACCTCACCAACACCAACAACATGACCCCACGCTCCTAACCCCCGAGTCCCCTTGGCCTCTACCTCAGCACCAATGATTGTCATCGCCACGCTCCGGTGTCGGCCTTCTCCCCGCGCCAAAAGCTCCTTACACTGGCGTCGCGCACTCTCCATGGAGTTTTTTGTGGCTACCTATGTCGTTGGCGACATTCAAGGATGCTTTGAGCCGTTCAAGGCGTTACTCGCCAAGCTCAAATTCAATCCCGACACCGATCGACTCTGGAGCGTGGGCGACCTGGTCAATCGGGGTCCGGGAAATATCGACACGCTGCGTTGGTTTTATGCACACCGTGACAACGTGACCATGGTGTTGGGTAACCATGATTTACATTTGATGGCGGTGTCCTGTGGTGCGCGCAAGCCGAGCCGCAAAGACAACCTGGACGACATCCTCGAAGCACCCGATCGCGATCAATTGATCGAGTGGTTGCACTTTCAACCCTTGGCGCATCACGAGAACGGCGTCACCCTCGTGCATGCGGGCATACCGCCGATGTGGACAGTCAAGGACACCCTCGCGCGTGCCTGGGAGGTGGAGAACGCCCTGCAAGGCGCGCGATGCCAGGAATTTTTGCGCGCGATGTACGGCAACGAGCCCCATGTTTGGGACGACAGTCTCAGCGGCATGGCTCGGCTTCGGGTTATTACCAACTACCTGACGCGCATGCGCTACTGCACCCGCAAGGGCAAGCTTGATCTCGTGAGCAAGGGCCTGAAACCGATCCCCGATGCACTGGCGGGTAAAACGGTAGCGCCCTGGTTCAGCCACAGAAAGCGCCTCACACGTGGTGAGACGATTGTATTTGGGCACTGGGCCTCGCTGGAGGGGATAACAGACGACCCGCAGGTGATCGCGCTCGATACAGGATGTGTATGGGGCGGCTCACTCATCGCCTATGAGCTGGAAACGGGAAAACGCGTGGCGTGTGATTGCACAGGGATTACCAACAGCGCGGCGGGCTAATTTTGCGCGTCCATAAACCATGCCCATCAATTATCCACGCCTATCTGCGCCGATAACCCATACCGATCCATACCCAAAACGATCTCAGCCGATAAAAAAGTCAAGACGCTCACCTCATGAGAGCCCGCACTCGCGAGCGGTTTGGCAACATACTCGCCGCTGGATCTCAAACCCCACGCTCGTTTGCGCTGGCGAGGACTCTGAAAAAAGCAGTAAAGTCACCGCATGAAAATCTTTCGCGTTGGCGGCGCCGTCCGCGACACCCTAATGGGTTTTCCCTTTACCGAGACAGACTGGGTGGTGGTCGGCAGCACACCACAGCAGCTCCTCGCACAGGGCTACACACAGGTCGGCCGCGACTTCCCCGTTTTTCTCCATCCCGATACCAAAGAAGAATATGCGCTGGCCCGCACCGAGCGAAAAACGGGGCCGGGCTATCACGGGTTTGTGGTGCATGCGTCTCCCGACGTCACCCTTGAGGAAGACCTCGAACGCCGGGATCTCACGATCAATGCGATGGCAATGGACAATGCCGGGCACATTGTCGACCCCTATGGCGGCCAAACCGACCTCGAAACCAAGCGCCTCAGACACGTTTCGCCCCACTTTACCGAGGACCCACTGCGTGTACTGCGCGTGGCACGCTTCGCCGCGCGCTATCATCATCTGGGCTTTACTGTTGCAACCGAGACGCTCGCACTGATGACAGATATTGTTGGCGCAAACGAGCTCGCACACCTGTCCACCGAGCGAATCTGGACAGAGACAGAGAAAGCCCTCACCGAGCAAACTCCCGAGATCTACTGGCAGGTCTTAAAAGACTGTGGCGCTCTTACAGCGCTGACCCCCGAGCTGGTGGTATCACAGGGTGTGGCCGGGCTTACCCGAGCAGCAGGCTTTACGAAGCGGCCAGAGTGCCGATGGGCTGCATTACTGTCGGACCTGAGCAGCGAACGAGCCGAAGCGGTGAGCGGACGATTAAAAACACCCAATGCTTTTTCATCGCTTGCGCGGCATATTGCCGAGTGGCGGCCCAAAATGAAAACAGCGCTGCGCCAGGCGGAGAACTGCATGACGTTGTTAAAAGGGCTCGATGCGTTGCGGCGGGACGAGCCCTTCGACGGCTTCTGCGAGACGGTGCGCGCGCTGGAGCAAAACACACCCGAGGTGATTGCCACCATTGAGTGTTTACGCCGCGCCAGAGACGAAGCCGCGACGGTGAGCGCCGCTGATTTCACCGATCAGTCGCTGAAGGGGCCCGCTCTGGGCGCTGCGATTCTGGCAGCACAAATCGAGCGCATCGACTTAATACTCAAAAAATGAAGCCCTTGCATCGCGCAGGCGCACCGCGCGCTCGCGCTCGGTCGCCATGCATCGGTACGAAACAGTGTGAGCGCACACTCTGACCTGCAATGCAGGCGAACCAGCGACACTTACACTTAGTGGTATCGCTCTAATGATGGATGGGTAAAACGGAGATCCTAACAAGCGCGATCGTTGGAACGCGTAATCATCACGCCGACACCGTCCGCTTCGGGGACGGCACCGGGTTTGGTGATCGTCATGCTCAAGCCCGACAGGGGATATTCCTCGAGCAGCAGATCGGCCAGGTGTGCTGCCAGCGCTTCGAGCAACTGAAAACGCGCACCCGCGCACACCGCGATGATCCGCTTCGAAATCGCGGCGTAGTCCAGCGCGTCTTCAAGGGCATCGGTGTCTGCGGCACGGCCAAAATCCGTCTGCAGTTCTAGATCGAATACGAGCGTCTGACGAATGTCACGCTCCCAGTCATAGCATCCAATCACCGACGCAGCCTTGAGGCCCGTGATAAAAACGGTATCCACCCCGCTAGGCCGCCGCAGGCTGAGGCACTGCAAGTTCAGTCATGGGCCAGCGCGGCCTGACCTCGGCATCGGGGCCGTCGACTTCTCCTGCCGCCAGCCGGAGTGCCCCTGCGTAGGCAATCATGGCGCCATTGTCGGTGCACAGCCGAAGAGCGGGATAAAATACCTCGGAGCCGTCTTTGGCGAGCTTTTCTTCCAACACAGCCCGCAAGCGCACGTTGGCACTCACACCGCCCGCCATCACGAGCCGGGTCAACCCTTCCTGCTTAAGTGCCCTGCGACATTTGATGACCAGAGTATCGACCACCGCGGACTCAAAGGCCCGCGCGATATCGGCTTTATCATGATCACTGAGCGTGCCATCGACCTCGCAGGCACGCACCGTGGTCAGCGTATGGGTTTTAAGCCCCGAGAAACTGAAGTCGAGCCCCCCCTGTTTGACCATGGGGCGCGGAAAATCAAAGCGCGAGGGATTCCCCTGCTCTGCGAGTTTGGCAACATGAGGACCACCGGGATAAGGCAAACCGAGCATCTTGGCGGTTTTGTCGAAGGCTTCTCCCGCGGCATCATCGAGGGACTCACCCAACATTCCATAGCGCCCAAGGCCATCTACCCGAACCAGTTGGGTATGGCCGCCCGAAACCAGCAGTGCCACAAAGGGATAGGTGGGGGCCCGCTCGCCCCAACCCACAGCCAACATGGGCGCCAGCAAATGACCCTCCATGTGATGCACACCGAGGCTGGGCACCCCCAACCCGGTAGCAATGGCGCGCCCCAGAGTCGCACCCACCATCAGCGCGCCTACCAGACCCGGCCCTGCGGTATACGCCACGCCATCGATCTCCTGACGTGAGATTCCGCCCTCGCTCAGCACCTGATCAATCAATGGCAGGGTCTTGCGCACGTGGTCGCGGCTCGCCAACTCGGGCACCACACCGCCATACTCGGCGTGGATGTCCACTTGAGAATACAGTGCGTCGGCCAGCAGACCCTGTTTGGTATCGTAGAGGGCCACCCCGGTCTCATCACAGCTGGTTTCGATTCCCAGTACCCGCATTGTCCTTGTACCACTCCATTTCGGCTTTCAAGGCGGCCTCAGAGGCGCGCCCAGCGTGAAAAAGAGGCAAAAACTAACACGTTACAACGCTTTGCAAAAT
Organism: Luminiphilus sp.; assembly: GCA_029242325.1. Classification (GTDB taxonomy): domain Bacteria; phylum Pseudomonadota; class Gammaproteobacteria; order Pseudomonadales; family Halieaceae; genus Luminiphilus. The sequence goes on along the minus strand of JAQWUD010000048.1, from coordinate 10,804 downwards.
GATCGGCTGGTGCCTATACTGCGCGCCCTCAAAACGGGTCTGCGCCCAACGGCGCGATTTTGCACAACACAGGACAGTTGAATGCCTTACATCAAGGTTAAAGAAAATGAGCCCTTTGACGTCGCCTTGCGTCGCTTTAAGCGCTCCTGCGAAAAAGCCGGCCTCATTGCCGAGGTGCGCAAGCGCGAGCACTACGAGAAGCCCACTACCATTCGCAAGCGCGCCGCCGCGGCCGCGGTGAAGCGCCACGCCAAAAAGGTGTCGCGCGAGAACCGAAAGCGTCAGCGTCTCTACTGATTACGGGGGATTGCTAGGTGCACCTCTGCCCCGGTCGAGATCCCATCCTCGTATTCACTCCCCATGACTGAGAACCCATCTCTGGTAGAGCAGGTCAGGGCGGCTATGAAGGCTGCCATGAAAGCGCGTGAGAAGGAAACCCTCGGTGCCATCCGGCTGATTCAGGCGGAGTTCAAAAGAATTGAAGTCGACGAGCGCATCGAGATTGATGATGCGCGCGCTCTGGCGATCATGGACAAGATGGTCAAGCAGCGTCGCGACTCAGCCAAACAGTACCGCGACGCGGAGCGCCCGGAACTGGCTGAGCAGGAAGACGCCGAGATTGCCATTATTCAGACCTTCCTTCCCGCACAGCTCTCGGCTAATGAGATCGATGCCATGATCGACGAGGCGCTGGCAGGCATCGACACCGAGGGCATGGCTGCCATGGGTGCCATAATGGGTAAGCTCAAGCCGCAACTGCAGGGTCGAGCAGACATGGGTGAAGTCTCCCAGCGTGTCAAAGCCAAGTTGGGTGCCTGATTACCCCCTGGTTTCCCCGCGGCTGAAAAGGCGCCATCGCACGACTCACCGACCTTTTTAAAAAAAAGACCTTTTTCACCAGGCTGACCGATCGCCAGGACACGCCTGTCAGCGCCATTGGCCGGTGGCACTTGCCCAACCCATAGCGGCAGGTCACACTGGTCTTTTCTGTCCAGACGGCCAACGTCTGCCCACACACCACACGGGCCGCCCAGACGGCTCGCGACTGAGCGACCCTGACAACTGAGCCGTGGCAAGACTTCCGCAATCTTTTTTAGATGACCTGCTTGATCGCGTCGATATCGTTGAGGTGGTTGACCGTCGGGTTAAACTCAAGAAGGCAGGCAAAAATTATTCTGCCTGTTGTCCCTTCCATGACGAGCGCACCCCTTCCTTTTCGGTGAATCCCGAACGGCAGTTCTACTATTGTTTTGGCTGCGGGGCCGGGGGCAATGCGCTGGGCTTCATCATGGATTACGAGCGGCTAGACTTCCGCGAGGCAGTCGAAGGACTCGCACACAGCGTGGGCCTTGAAATTCCTCAGGATGACCCGCGGGGCGGCAATGAGCCGTCCAGAGAGCAGAACAAGCCGCTTTACGACACGCTGGAGCGAGCGAGCAAATTTTATGAGCACGCCCTTCGCCAGCACCCCGAGCGGCACACCGTGGTGAAGTATTTAAAAGGCCGTGGCCTCACCGGCGAGATTGCCAGGGATTTCCGGGTCGGATTTGCACCACCGGGCTGGGGCAACCTGCTCCAAGCAAACGGTGCAGACGAGACTGATCAAGCGTTGCTGATGCGATCCGGGATGCTGGTCAAAAACGACAAAGGCCGCATCTATGACCGCTTTCGCGAGCGTGTGGTCTTTCCGATTCAGGATCAGCGTGGCCGGGTCATTGCCTTCGGCGGCCGGGTACTGGGGGACGACAAACCCAAGTACCTCAACTCCCCCGAGACCCCGGTTTTTCAAAAGTCGCGCGAACTGTATGGCCTATGGCAAGCGCGCAAACATCCCCGGCGAATCGAACGCATCGTGGTGGTCGAGGGTTACATGGATGTGATCGCTTTGGCCCAGCACGGGATTCCCTATGCGGTTGCCACGCTGGGCACCTCTACCAGCGAGACCCATCTTGAGCGGCTCTTTAGAATCGTATCCGAAGTCGTATTTTGCTTTGATGGCGATGAGGCAGGGCGCAAGGCGGCCTTTCGCGGCCTGGAAGCAACCCTCCCTGCCATGCAGGACGGGCGACAGGCCAAGTTCCTGTTTCTGCCGGATGGCGAGGACCCCGATACGGTGGTGCGCGCCAAAGGTGCGGCCTATCTGGAAAATCTGTTTGACCACGCCGATCCACTGGAAACTTTTCTTTTCAAGCATCTGGCAGAGGGCCTGGACCTCGAGAGTATGGATGGTCGGGCGCGCTTTTCGAAACTCGCCGCACCGCATCTGCATCGGCTGCCAGAAGGGGTATTCAAAACGCTCATGTATCAGGCACTGGCCGAGCAAACCGGTATCGATGTAGACAGCCTCAAACGCCTGCAACCACCCCCTGCCCCGCGTCCTGAGCCTGCGGAAAGGGCCGCCTCGGCGCCTGAGGCACCACCGCCGATGGATCCGGATGAACCGCCTCCAGAAGCATTTTTGCCGCCGGACGACCCCGAAATCTCGAGCCTATCGCCGAGCTCCCGCAATCCATTGCATCGATTGCTCGGTTTGCTGCTGCTCAAACCCACGCTGGTGGTTCATGTTCCGAGCGGTTTGCTCGGTGATGAGGGCAGCCGCGATGTGACACTGCTGTCAGAGGTAGTGGCCCATATCCGGCAGTCCCCTGAGGTGACGACGGCGGCTTTGATGGGATTCTGGTTCGGCACCCCTGAGGGGGATTTTCTCAGCGCATTGGCCGGCCGGGAAACCATCGAGGATGACGCCGGGCTAGAGGCGCTGTGCCTCGCGCTGATCGATAAACTCAGTCGCCATCCCGCACTTGACGCGGCACGGCAGCAATTTGAGGCCCTGAAGCGAAAGCCCTATGGCGAACTCAGCCAAGAGGAAAAGCAGTCCCTGCTGAGCCTGACGCAGGAAATTCGGACCCTGTCCGGTAGGAGCTGAACAGCGCACTCTCTGCATGGTGTTGATTTGCCTTTAAAAAGCGCTTTTTGACGCGCGTGAGGTAAATGGTATTTTCCCGTCATTGGCGTTGGTGATTGCGCCCACAAGCCGTTATACTCGCCGGCTCTTTTTTTGCCACACCTACGCAGGCTCCGCATGACCGACCGAGTGCATCAGCAATCCCGACTTAAAGCCCTGATTGCAAAAGGGAAAGAGCAGGGATACCTGACCTACGCCGAAGTCAACGATCACCTCCCTCAGGACATCTCCGACCCGGATCAGGTCGAGGACATTATCCAGATGATCAACGACATGGGCATTCAGGTCTTTGAACAGGCCCCGGATGCCGATGAGTTGCTCATGTCAGGGGGGGATCGCTCAGCAGACGAGATCGCAGCGGCTGAAGCCGCCGCCGCGCTGGCAGCGGTTGAGCAGGAGGTGGGTCGCACCACCGACCCGGTGCGCATGTACATGCGCGAGATGGGCACGGTCGAGCTGCTGACCCGCGAAGGCGAGATCATCATTGCCAAGCGTATCGAGGAAGGCATCCGTGAACTGATGGCGGCCCTCGCCCACTACCCCAGTGTGGTGCGCCAGTTATGCAACGAATACGACTTGGTGCCCAAAGAAGAGCGTAAGCTCACCGACGTCATGATTGGCTATCTGGACCCTGCCGATCACGTGCCCTCGGCAGCTGAATTGGCCGCATTGGCAGAGCAAAAAGCCAATGCGAGCGGAGACAATGATGACGATGCGCCCGACGTAGGCCCCGATCCGGTCGAAGCCAAAAAACGCTTTGCGGCATTAAAGCGCCAGTGCACCAAGACTGAAAAAGCGATCACTGCCAAAGGCCGCGATCATAAAGATGCTATCACCGAGATGAACAAGCTCGGGGAGTTGTTTAAGTTCTTCAAGCTCACCCCCCGCGTTTTTGATCCGCTCATCGATGAGCCGCGCATTGCGCTTGCGGCCGTGCGTGAACCCGAGCGCGAGATCATGCGCATTGTGGTGCGCGATTGCCGAATGGATCGCAAGGAATTCATCAAAAGCTTTCAGGGCGCCGAGAGCGACAGCCGCTGGGTCAGCCGGGTGGTGCGCAAGAAAGACGTGGGCACGCGGATCACTCAGCGCAAAGAAGAGATTCAGCGCCTGCAGCGCCAGATTGGCAATGTCGAAGAAGCCACCGGCCTGACGATTGCCGAGATCAAGGAAATCAATCGCCGCATGAGTATGGGCGAAGCCCGTGCCCGGCGTGCTAAGAAAGAGATGGTCGAGGCCAACCTGCGTCTGGTGATTTCTATCGCGAAAAAATACACCAATCGTGGCTTGCAGTTTCTGGACCTGATTCAGGAAGGCAACATTGGTCTAATGAAGGCGGTAGACAAGTTTGAATATCGTCGCGGCTACAAGTTTTCAACCTATGCAACCTGGTGGATCCGGCAGGCCATTACACGCTCCATTGCCGATCAGGCCCGCACCATCCGTATCCCGGTGCACATGATCGAGACCATCAATAAGCTCAACCGCATCTCCCGTCAGATGCTGCAGGAAATGGGCCGTGAACCCACCCCTGAAGAGTTGGGTGAGCGCATGGAAATGCCCGAGGATAAAGTCCGCAAGGTTCTGAAGATCGCCAAAGAACCGATTTCGATGGAAACCCCCATCGGTGACGACGAAGATTCGCATCTGGGCGACTTTATCGAAGACATCACGATTTCCTCACCAGTCGATGCGGCCACCGAAGAGGGGCTCACCGAGGCAACGCGTGAGGTACTGGGTGGTTTGACAGCCCGCGAGGCGAAAGTGCTGCGCATGCGCTTTGGTATCGACATGAATACCGACCACACACTAGAAGAAGTGGGTAAACAATTTGATGTGACTCGTGAGCGGATTCGTCAGATTGAAGCCAAGGCGCTGCGCAAGCTGCGCCACCCGACCCGCTCCGACTATCTGCGCAGCTTCCTCGACGAATAAGCGTGCGCCATCTCGCCACACTGCTCGCCCTGCTCGGGTGTCTGGTCAGTTGTGGCGACACCACACCTCATTCTACTCAGGCCGTTGTCATGACCGCCTCTATGTCGGGTGCGCCGAGCGCAGAGATTTGGCAAACCCAATGCGCAGCCTGTCATGGCGATGCCGGACAAGGCATTCAGGCAGTGGGCGCTCCCGCGCTGACCCAGCTTTCGGAACCCTATTTGGCACGACAACTCACGCACTTTGTGGAGGGTATCCGTGGTACTCACCCGGATGACAGTGCCGGTAAGCGGATGGCATTGAGTGTTGCCAATGTGGCTCAAGACGATATCCCCGGACTGGTGTCCCTTATCACCACGCAGTTGCCCCCTACCACACCGACGACAACGGTCGCGGGTAATCCTGCCAGAGGCGAGGACTACTACGTGAACCTGTGCAGTGCCTGCCACGGTGGTAATGCCTTGGGCAATGACACACTGGGTGCACCCGCCCTAGCAGGAGTGAGCGACTGGTATCTGCGCACCGCCTACCAAGCCTTCCTCGATGGCTTGCGGGGTCAGCATCCCGACGACAGCTACGGCGCGCAGATGGCGCGGCTTGCACCTGCGCTCGACAGACAAGATGATATCGACGATGTCATTGCATTTATCGCCACGCTGCCGCCCCACCGCACGCGCTGATTACACTCACGACAATTTCTTTAGAGTGCCACGTGTGAAAGCACGATTAACAAACTCATCACATCAGTCCCTCGCTCAGCGCTGCCGCGGACTCTGTGCCGTGTTGAGAAAATCAAACCGTTGCATGGCGTGTGTCCTGTTGGTGTCAGTGCACATGGGATCCCCTGCTGCCGCCATTGCCAGAGAAACGTCCCTTGCGGATAGCCGTTTCACGCTCAGTGAGACCTGCCCTGCTTCCTTTGTGCCCAATGAAAGCGGTGGCTGCGATCTGCGCAATCGCTATCGCAAGTACCGGTCCCTCCGCGATGCCGGGGTTGGCGGGCTCAAAACCGGGTTGCCACCGCTACGAGAAGGCTTTAGCCCGCAGCAGATCGACTTGGGTCGCTATCTGTTTTTTGACCCGATGCTATCGCGAGATAGCTCGGTGTCCTGTGCCAGTTGCCATGACCCGGCCCAGGGATTCTCCGACGGGCAGGCCCGCGCCGTAGGCATTGACGGTCAAATCCTTCCGCGTTCGGCGCCCAGCTTGTGGAACGTCGGCTTTCTCTCGACGCTGTTATGGGATGGCTCCAAAACGAGTCTAGAGGAACAGATGCAGGGACCACTCTATTCACCGATGGAGATGGACAACACACCGGCGCGGCTCCTCTCGACACTCAATAGCAATGCCACCTATTCAGCGCTTTTTGAACAGGCTTTTGGCGCGCCCGATATCACGCTAGAACAGGTCTACACTGCGATTACCGCCTTTGAGAGCTCACTCATTTCACTGAACAGCCGTTACGATTTGTATGCGCACGGCTTTCATTCTGCGCTCTCGACCGAGGAGATCGCGGGACTCAATGTGTTCCGGTCTTTTGTGGCTCGCTGCGCCGAGTGCCATACCCCTCCTTTGTTTACCAACCAACAACTCGCTGTGATTGGTGTGGCCGATGCACCGGACCAACTGATAGATGTGGGTGCCGAAGCGGTAACAGGCGATATCAGCCAGCGCGGCGCATTTCGAGTGCCAAGTTTGCGCAACGTGGCCCGCACCGCGCCGTACATGCACCGCGGCCAAAAGGCAACGCTGGAAGACGCCGCGCGTTTTTACACTGGCGGTCGAGGCCACGAAGTGACTGAGGACGAATCCCTCATGATTCACTGGCATATCTGGGAGCCCCGGCTGAGCGATACAGAGATCGATCTACTCACCCACTTTTTGGGTGCGCTCACTGATGAAGCTTTTATGCCCGAAATTCCCAAGGCCGTGCCCTCGGGGTTACCCGTGTCCCGGGCTGGCAGTGGCCAGCAGGCGATCACGGCCACTTTGATGCACAATGCCGATGCGGCCACGACAACACACAATAATCTGGCCCTGACAGACAGCCCATTGAGGGGCAGTACACCATGATCACATCAACCGCAAAAGCAACCGCAGGATTGCGCGCCCTCACCGGGGCATTGCTCGCAAGCCTTGGAGCTTCTGCTGCGCACGCAGCCATCATTGAAGTGCGCGAGGGCGAGCGCATTCAAGAAGCAGTGAATGTGGCCGCGCCGGGTGATGAAATCCTTGTTTATCCTGGGCTCTACAGTGAGACGGTCTATGTCGACAAAGATGACATCACTTTGCGGGGAGTGGTCGAGGGCGACAATTGGCCCCACCTCGATGGCAAAAAGCAGCTTAACGATGCCATCCTCTATTCCGGCAATGGCTTTTCGGTGGAGTGGTTCAAGATCACCCACTATAAAGGCAACGCCATCATGGGCCAGGCAGGGAACAACTTTTCCATTCGTAACAACTGGGTCATCGACTCAGGGGTGTACGGTATCTTCCCGGAATTTGGCGAGAACGGCTTGATCGAAAACAACATCCTCTCTGGGATCGAGGATGCCGCCATCTACGTAGGCATGAGCGACTACATTGATGTACGTAACAATCAGGTGTTCGATAATGTTGCCGGCATCGAGATCGAAAACAGCCGTCATGTTCTCGTCGAGGGCAACCTCGCCAAAAATAATACGGGCGGGATTCTGGTATTCATCACCCCCGGCCTTCCTATTAAGAGCTCTTACGACGCCATTATCCGGCGCAACTTTGTGCTGGATAACAACACGCCAAACTTTGGTATTCCCGGCTCGCTCGTGTCACAGATCCCGGCGGGGAGCGGCATCATTGTGATGTCAGGGGATGACGTGATTATCGAAGACAATGTGATCACCGGTAATCACAACGCCGGCATCATTATTACCAGCCAGGATTTCGTGACCGAGATCGCCAGCGATACGGGCTCGGATCCGAATCCCGACAGGGTACAGATTCGCGACAACGTGATGTTCGACAACGGCGCCTCACCCGAGGGTGAGATGAAGCTGCTGATGCTCACCAAATTCACCACCACCGGGCCCGATATTTTGGCTTACCAGGGGGCCGCCGACGCCGAGCGGGGTAGCTGTATTTCGCGCCGCGGCGCCTACCGCACCCACGGAGTGGGTGACTGGGCAGACTGCGACAGCCCCACCATTCGCGCCAACGACGCGATTGCCGGGCGGGAACCGGGGGACTCCACTCGCGCCGTGGCGACGAAAATGCTGCCTGAGCCCGCCGATCCACGCGTGATCACGGCGGATGCCTCGGGTGCCGAACTCGTCTATCAAGGAATTTGTGCAGGGTGCCACGCCTACAACGTGCGCCTCATTGGCCCACCCACACTGGCGATTCAGGCACAATACGGCGAAGACGCCACCAGCATAGCGGCTTATATCGCCGCGCCAGAGAGGAAGCGACCGGACTTCCCCACCATGCCGCCGCAGGATCATCTCTCGGCGCCTATGCGGGAACTTGTTGCCGAGTACATGCTGTCATTGCGCAATTGAGCTGTGCTGTAGAAAAGGGTACCCATGTCGATTCATCAACTTTTTGCTGACGTTAACGGCAAGCGCATCGCCTACCTCGAGGCGGGCACCGGCGACCCCATTGTACTCTTACATGGGAACCCTACCTCATCCTACTTGTGGCGCAAGATTATTCCCGAGCTCGAACAGTATGGTCGCGTGATTGCGCCGGATCTTATTGGCCAGGGCGATTCCGAGAAACTGCTCGCCAGTGAAGGTCCTGACCGCTACAGCTTTCAGGTGGCATTCGACTATTTAGATGGCCTCCTTCGCGCCATTAATGCCGATCAAAATGTAACGCTGGTCATTCACGACTGGGGAAGCGGGCTGGGGTTTCATTGGGCACGCCTTAACCCCGGTAGCGTTAAAGGTATTGCCTATATGGAAGCCATTGTTATGCCCATTACCTGGGATGACTGGCCAGAGAGCGCCCGGGGCATCTTTCAGGGTTTTCGGTCACCTAAGGGCGAGGATCTCGTACTGGAACGAAACATGTTCGTGGAAGCGGTGCTGCCCAGCTCCATACTGCGCGACTTGAGCGAGGAAGAGATGAACGCCTACCGTAGGCCATTCAATACGCCTGACCATCGGCAGCCCACGCTGAACTGGCCACGGCAGATCCCCATTGAGGGAGAACCGGCCCACATGGTCGAGTTGGTGCAAGCCTACGGCGCGTTTATGGCGACAACCGATATTCCCAAACTCTTTGTGAATGCAGAGCCGGGGTCCATTTTGGTGGGGAGGCAGCGGGAGTTCTGCCGGAGCTGGCCCAACCAGACGGAAGTTACCGTAAAGGGTCTGCACTTTTTACAAGAAGATTCCCCCAGAGAAATTAGTCAGGCGATTGCCGCCTGGTACGCAGGCCTATAAGAAGATAGCGATGTCAGACGTACCCGTTTACGTGGTTGGTAACTTTACCGTGCACGATGCGGCGACTTATCGTGAATATGAGAAAGGCTTTTTCCCCATTCTTAAGCGGCACGAGGGCACTTTTCTTACCTACGATGACAATACGGTGACTTTTGAAGGAAGCAGTCCGCGCGAGGGGAGGATGGTGATGTTCACTTTCCCGTCAGAGGCGCATGCCGTGGCCTGCTATAACGACCCGGACTATCAGGCCTTGAGCGAGCACCGGCGTGCCGGCACCGAGCTGAAGTTTCTGACCATGGTGCACGGACTGCCAACGCGCGGCTGATTCGCGCTAAGATCGTTAGAGCACCGCTTGCACAAGTGACTGCGCGAATCAGGAAAATATCGACGACAATAGACAGCACGTTAAGCTCACCAAGTAAGACGTCCTTGCCTAGTCTCTGGAAACTAACATGGCCGAAAACGAGCTCTACCCCACCCCCGACGAATACGATGACTACACCATGACAGAATCACCGACTTATACTCCCCCGAAGGTCTGGCAATGGGATCAGGATGGCGAAGAGAACCGCTTTTCCAAGATTAATCGGCCCATCGCCGGGCCCACACATGACAAAGATTTAGCGGTGGGAGCGCACCCGCTGCAAGTTTACTCCCTGGCCACGCCCAATGGGGTGAAGGTCACGGTGATGCTGGAAGAGTTACTCGCAGTCGGCATTGCCGAGGCAGAGTATGACGCGTGGCTGATTAACATTATGGAGGGCGATCAGTTCTCGAGCGGCTTTGTGGATGCCAACCCCAATTCCAAAATACCAGCGCTCGTTGATCACAGCACACCCACCCCAACGCGGGTGTTTGAGTCCGGCGCAATCCTGATGTATCTCGCTGAGAAGCACGGGCAATTTCTACCAACCGACCTCAGTGCACGCGCGGAGTGTTTATCCTGGATTTTTTGGCAAATGGGCAGCGCACCGTTTCTCGGCGGCGGATTCGGTCACTTCTATGCCTACGCGCCCGAGCGAATCGAGTACCCGATCAATCGTTTCACCATGGAGGTGAAGCGCCAGCTGGATGTGCTGGATCGCAATCTCGCTGATCGCGAGTTTATCTGCGGGGACGAGTACACCGTTGCCGATATAGCCATTCATCCCTGGTATGGCGCGCTGGCGATGGGCATGCTGTATGAGTCAGGAGAATTTCTCGATGTCGGGTCTTACAAGCATGTTCAGCGCTGGACCCAAGCCGTTCAGAAGAGGCCCGCCGTGCGTCGCGGTCAACGGGTGAATCGCGTGTGGGGAGATGAGGCCAAGCGCTCGCCAGAGCGCCATTCGGCAAGCGATCTGGATGATTGATTAGCGGCACCAGATTATAAGCTTCTGTTAAACTACGCGACCCCTCACGGGCCCATAGCTCAGTTGGTTAGAGCAGTCGACTCATAATCGATTGGTCGTAGGTTCAAGTCCTACTGGGCCCACCATTT
>JAQWUD010000036.1 GCA_029242325.1 Luminiphilus sp. | reverse complement strand
TCTCCAAATCCTCCAATCCAAATTATTAAGTATGCGACCAATACAATAATGAAAGGAATTAGATAACTCATCCACTGATATTTCCACGCCCCCCATCGCCAACCTAAACTAGCTAAATTTCTTTTTCGGATAATACAAGTGACTAGAGTGGCAATACCAACTGATAGCATTAATGGGGTTGCTTGTCCCATTCGATAAATCAACCAGTATCCTAATACGTAAAATAATATCAGTAGTGAAAAAAATGTAGCCAGTGTTAATATTGTATCTTTAGAAATTTTCAACAAATTACTCCCACTCGATCGTAGCGGGCGGTTTACCAGAAATATCGTAAGTCACACGGGAAACCCCCGATATTTCATTGATGATGCGGTTAGACACCACCTCCATCAATTCATAGGGCAAGTGAGCCCAGCGGGCGGTCATGAAATCAATCGTCTGAACCGCTCGAATGGCGATCACCCATTCGTAACGGCGACCATCTCCCACAACACCAACGGATTTAACGGGCAAGAAGACGGCAAATGCCTGACTCGTCTGGTCGTACCATCTCGCTTTGTGCAGCTCTTCGATAAAAATCGCATCTGCTCGCCTGAGAAGATCCGCGTATTCCTTTTTCACTTCCCCGAGGATCCTTACGCCCAGCCCCGGACCCGGGAAGGGGTGGCGGAACACCATGTCCCGGGGCAGGCCCAGCTCGAGGCCAAGCCGCCGCACTTCATCTTTGAATAACTCCCGCAGCGGCTCAACAAGTTCCAGTGCCATATCGTCTGGCAACCCGCCCACATTGTGGTGGGACTTAATGACGTGGGCTTTACCAGTCTTGGCGCCCGCCGATTCGATCACATCGGGATAAATCGTACCCTGCGCCAGCCATTTCACTCCCGCAATTTTGCCCGCCTCCTCGTCAAATACGTCGATGAAGGTATTGCCAATCACCTTGCGCTTGGCCTCTGGATCGCTCACGCCTTCAAGCTTGGACAGAAAGCGCGCTTCGGTATCGGCGCGGTTCACTTTAACCCCCATGTTTTGGGCAAACATCTCCATCACCTGATCACCCTCATTCAGGCGGAGTAAGCCGTTATCGACAAAAACACAAGTGAGCTGATCGCCAATGGCGCGGTGTAATAAGGCGGCCACCACCGAAGAATCAACGCCCCCTGACAGACCCAGCAATACCTTATCGTCGCCTACCTGCTCGCGAACACGAGTGATCGCGTCCTCGACAATATTCGCTGGCGTCCATAGCGCCTCGCAACCACAAATATCGAGCACAAACTGAGTGAAGAGCGCCTCTCCCTGTAAGGTATGGGTTACCTCAGGATGAAACTGAATACCAAACCAAGGCTTTTCGCGGTGAGCCATCCCGGCGATTGGGCAGCTGTCGGTCTCGGCAATCAGCTCAAAGTCAGGCGGTAACACGGAGACTTTATCTCCATGGCTCATCCACACATCCAGCAGCTGCCTGCCCTCGGTATCTGTTTCATCGGCCAGCTCGGACAACAATCCAGCGTCCGAGGTCCGTCGAATCTGCGCATAGCCGAACTCTGAAGTGTCAGAGCCTTCTACCGCACCCCCCAGCTGAGCTGCCATGGTCTGCATGCCGTAGCAGATGCCAAGAAGTGGCACACCCAGATGAAATACACTTTCAGGCGCACGCGGGGACTCGGCGGCATGCACAGATTCAGGTCCGCCCGAGAGAATAATGCCACGGGGTGCGAAGGCTTCGATGTCGCGATCAGAGGAGTCCCAGGGCACAATCTCGCAGTACACCCCTACCTCGCGGATACGACGGGCAATCAGTTGGGTGTACTGGGAACCAAAATCCAGAATGAGCAGTCGATCGCGATGGATATCCTGTGTCACGCGCAGGGCCCCGTACCCATAGGTGTCATCGTTAAGAAAAAAGCGGTGTTACCGAACAGGATAATTGGGCGCTTCCTTGGTAATCGATACATCGTGAACATGGGATTCAGACATACCCGCTGAAGTCACCCGCACAAACTGTGGTTCAGTGCGCATCTTCTCCATCGTCGCGCACCCCGCATAACCCATTGCCGAGCGGACGCCACCCATCAGCTGATGAATAATCGCTGAAACAGGTCCTTTATAGGGCACCCTGCCTTCGATACCCTCGGGTACCAGCTTCTCGGCGCCCACACTCGAGTCCTGAAAATAGCGATCCGACGAGCCTTGGTTTTGCGCCATTGCCCCAATAGAGCCCATACCGCGATAGGATTTATAAGTCCGCCCTTGATAGAGCTCTACCTCTCCCGGCGCTTCTTCGGTTCCGGCAAACATACTGCCCATCATCACCGCATCAGCGCCTGCTGCAAGGGCCTTGGCCAAATCCCCGGAAAAACGGATACCGCCATCTGCAATCACCGGAATACCCGAATCTCTCAGCGCTTCACTGACATTCGCAATCGCGGAAATCTGCGGTACACCAATACCGGTCACGATGCGCGTCGTGCAAATAGAGCCCGGACCAATCCCCACCTTGACCGCGTCCGCACCCGCGTCGCGCAGCGCTAGCGCTGCATCGGCTGTGGCAATGTTGCCGCCAATCACATCCACCTGCGGATGCGCCGCTTTGAGCATTTTCACGCGCTCAAGTACGTTTTTTGAGTGCCCATGCGCCGTATCAACCACCAGCACATCTACTCCTGCCCGGACCAGGGCCTCCACACGTTCATCGGTATCAGGGCTCGTCCCGACCGACGCACCCACCCGCAACTGGCCGTAAACGTCTTTACAGGCGTGCGGAAAAGACTCCGCTTTATCAAAATCCTTAACGGTAATCAGCCCTTTAAGACCGAAGTCATCATCTACCACCAGAATTTTTTCGATCCGGTGGTCATGCAAGAGGCGCTGCACTTCCTCGAGTGGGGCACCTTCCTTTACTGTTACGAGCTTTTTCTTGGGAGTCATGATCGCCGACACGGGTTGCGCGGTATCGGTCTCGAAACGAATATCGCGTCGGGTGACGATGCCAACGAGATCTCCTGCCTCCATCACGGGTACCCCAGAGATACCATTCGCCCGGGTCAGGTCAATAAGGTCAGCAATGCTAGCCGTGCACTCAATCGTGATGGGGTCCTTGACCACGCCGCTCTCAAACTTTTTGACCCGCCTGACTTCCTCAGCCTGCTCGGCGATGGTCATGTTCTTATGAATGATGCCGATACCGCCTTCCTGAGCCAGCGCAATAGCCAGTCGCGTCTCCGTGACGGTGTCCATCGCTGCAGACAGGAGCGGAATGTTCAGCGGAATATTACGTGTCAGACGCGTGACCAGCGAGACATCCTTGGCAGTCACCTCGGAGTAGCCAGGCAGGAGGAGCACATCGTCGAAAGTGAGCCCTTCGTGTGCAATTCGGAGCATGTTCGCCTCATCGTGCCCAATACGCTTTTATCCTGCGTATCAGGTCTCCCCAAACGCGCTAGTATACAGACGGCCCACAGGCGCGACAATCTCGCCGCCCCATGCCACTCTCTCGGCCAAGAGATATGAGAGCACTTAAATCATGCAGCCCGAGCTCAACCACCCGCCCACGTTCTCTGTCAGCGAACTCAACAGAGAGGCCAAGCACCTGTTGGAAGGCCATTTCGACTGGGTATCGGTGGAGGGGGAAATTGGCAACTTCACCGCCGCAGCCTCCGGGCACTGGTACTTCACGCTCAAAGACAATGATGCACAGGTCCGCTGTGCCATGTTCCGCAGGGCGAACAGCCGCCTTAAATATCGCCCCAATCAGGGGGAATCAGTACAAATACGCGCCAAGGTTTCCCTGTATGAGGGCAGGGGAGAGTTTCAGCTCATCTGCGAACACATGGCCCCCGCGGGCGCGGGCGCGCTTCAGCTGGCTTTCGAGCGGCTCAAAAATCGGCTATCCGCCGAGGGCTTATTCAACGTTGAACACAAATCTATCGTGCCGTCTGATGCGGAGCACATTGGCGTGGTGACATCGCCAACCGGCGCGGCGCTGCAGGACATTCTTACCGTGCTGGGCCGAAGAAGCCCTCATACTACAGTGTCTGTCTTCCCGGTAGCGGTTCAGGGAGAGGGTGCCGCTGAACAGATCGCCGCAGCCATTCAACGCGCTGACGAACTGGTGCAAACCGAGTCACTCCGGCTCGATGCGCTGATCGTTGGGCGCGGCGGAGGTTCGCTGGAGGATCTGTGGGCATTCAATGAAGAAGTCGTGGCGCGAGCCCTATTTGCGGCTAAAGTTCCCACTGTTTCTGCTGTGGGCCATGAGGTCGACTTCAGTATTGCCGATCTGGTCGCCGACGTTCGCGCTGCCACACCTTCCGCCGCAGCTGAGCTGGTTTCGGCCGACCAAACTGAGCTTCTGCAGCATCTCGACGGCTTATCCGATCGGATGACACGATCGGTCAATCGGTTGAATCGAGATCTTTCAGGACAACTACTCAGTCTCCGTAAACGCCTGAGGCATCCGGGCTATGCGGTCAGGCAGCAGCAGGCAGCATTGACGCGGTATCGTTCGTCACTCGGTCACGCCGTTCAGCGTCACATCGTCATGCGCGAGAGCGCGTCACGGCAGTTAATCGCGCGGCTGAAGTCGCGTCACCCGAGACAACAGCTCGAAAACCGTAAACTTCAGAGAACACAATTGAGCCATCAGCTAGGGCGGCAAATCCGACAGCGCCTCAGAGGCGCCCGAGCCGAGGTAGCACACCAACAAAAGCTATTGTCCTCGTTGGGGCCCGAACAAACCCTCAATCGTGGCTACGCGATTGTCAGTGATGCAGCAGGCAAGGTAGTGCGAGGGCCCGGTGAAGTGACCTCGGGGGATGCACTTCAAGTGCGTGTCAAAGGGGGGGTGATCTCAACCGAGGTCAGCGCAAAAAACGACGCCTAATCAATATTTGGCTGGCAGCCGGGTATTGATAATGATGTGTCGGCCCTCAAAACGGATGTACTCTCCGATCGTCAGGTCCTTCAGTATACGCGCCACCATTTCACGCGAGGCCCCTACCCGGTCGGCAATATCCTGCTGAGTGAGTTTTTCTGGAATGAACAGCGTTCCGTCACCCTGCTCCTCCGCCAGATCCATCAACACGTTGGCAACTCGTCCGTAGACATCTTGCAGAGCGAGGCTTTTCACGTCCGCAGTCAACTTGCGGACTCGGCCGGCGAGATTACTGATCAATTGTTGAGTAATGCCGGGATGATCTTCCAAAACACCGGCAAAATCCTCTTTCATCACGATACGGAACTCAGATTTCTCTACCGTCCGCACCGAGGCTGAACGATTGGAGTCGTCCAACAACGCCAGTTCCCCGAAATAGTCCCCGGGACCCAACGTATTCATGATGAACTCTTTACCGTTTTTATCGCTGCAGTAGACCTTCACCTTGCCCGCCTCAATCACGAACAGGGAATCTGCAGGGTCGTTCTCATGGATGACGACCGTATTCTTGGGGAAAGCCCTGGTAGTGCTGCTACCCTCAAGTGCCT
This sequence comes from Luminiphilus sp., assembly GCA_029242325.1. GTDB lineage: Bacteria > Pseudomonadota > Gammaproteobacteria > Pseudomonadales > Halieaceae > Luminiphilus. The sequence goes on along the minus strand of JAQWUD010000036.1, from coordinate 61,511 downwards.
TCAACTCTTCGTCAGACAACCCGTGAAATATTTCCACTTGATCTAACATAAATCCTGTGCCCCATTTTCGTTCCCCAAGTTGTTGAGATACTACCCCATGAAGTGCTGATCGCCTATCCCCAAGCCGCCAATGGCTTCGCATTACTTCTTTCACCGGTATACTGATTGCGCAACTATCCAGAGCGACCCAGGAGATGGCAGAGACAGATCAACCAGAGGTTTGGGCCCGACGCATACTGTCGTCTGCGGAACCCATGCTGGCTGCTATTGCCCGGCCCACTGTGACCATTGACCCGCCGATGGATGCCGACGTGCAGGCGCTGGAGGAAGGGTTTGTCAGAGTGCGTGAACTTCTGGCGGTACCAACACCTGATATGAACCATGACCTTCTGAATCTGATTGGAGCCATTCGCGGCTACGCCGAAATGCTATTCGAGGAAATGTCGAAGCTCCATCCCGTCATGAAAGAGACGCTACCCGCTCTTTTAGCCGCCGTCGGGAGCAACCAGATTACACTCGAGATGCCTCAGGTGACCGAAGGCCCTTTGCCGCGCCGCGAGGCGCCCGGCGTCATTCTTGCCGTTGACGATATGCCAGAGAATCGCGAATTGATTAGTCGTCTTCTCTCGCGAGTCGGGCACACCGTGATCTCTGCGGAGTCTGGAGAAGAAGCGCTGGAACTTTTGGAGACACGCGGGGTAGACGTTGTGTTGCTCGATCTCATGATGCCCGGGATTGGTGGCGCAGAGGTTTTGCGTCGCATGAAAGAAAATGAGGATCTCCGAGCAACGCCGGTTGTCATGATCAGTGGCCGTCAGGATATGGATCAGATCATTGCCTGTATTCAAGCGGGGGCAGACGACTACCTGCTAAAACCCTTCAATCCAGTCTTATTGCAGGCACGCATTTCCGCTGGCATCGAGCGCAAGCGCTGGCATGACAGAGAAGAGGATTACCGACATCAGCTGGAGCGCAATGAACGGTTTATCAGAAGAACTTTTGGCCGCTACCTGTCTGATGACATCGTTGATCAGTTGCTAGAAGCGCCCGAAGGCCTTGAGTTAGGTGGAGACTTACGCGAGGTCACTATCATGATGTCCGACATCTGCGGCTTTACCAGCCTCGCCGAGCATCTACCCCCCACCGATGTTGTGTCCTTACTCAACCGTTACTTCGAGCATATGACCGACATCATCTTCGAGCACGAGGGCACCATCGACGAGTTTCTCGGTGACGCCATTCTCGCCGTATTTGGCGCACCTCGCAGGAGGGATAATGATCCGGAACGCGCCGTGCGGTGCGCACTCGCGATGCGCGACGCCATGGACACCGTCAACGCTGCCAATGAAGCGGCGGGACTCCCTGTTTTGAGTCAGCGCATTGCTCTGAATACAGGCACCGTCATTGCAGGCAATATTGGCTCGGAGCAACGGGCAAAATATGGCTGCGTCGGCCATGCCATGAACGTGACCTCTAGGATAGAAGGGCAAACTGACACCGATGAAATTTTGATCGCGGCCGCAACGCGCGATCACTTACCTGATGGTATTTTCATTCTGGGAGAACCACGGGAGCTATTAGCTAAAGGCATCGAGGATGCCATCGTTACGTATCCCGTGTTAGGGCTGGCACCATGACTCAGCCGGTACAGACAATCCTGTTGGTGGAGGACAATGAAGCCAATCGGAACATGTTGGTTCGGCGTCTTGAACGCGCCGGTCATCAGGTGACGACTGCAGCAGATGGAGAGACTGCGCTGCAAATTATGCGGAAACAGCAGCCTAGCGTAGTCTTGATGGACATGAACCTACCCATCATGGACGGATGGACCGCTTGCCGCGAGGCAAGGCTTGATGGATTGATCAGGAACATTCCCATCATCGCGCTGACGGCCCATGCGATGGAGGAAGACAAGCAGCGGGCACTGGAAGCGGGCTGCGCCGAATATGCCACAAAACCCGTGGACTTCCCGGATTTACTCGCGAAGATTGCAGCGCAGCTTGATGCGTCCTGCTAAGGCCCTCAATCAACGCCGTTCGCGACTCAGCCTACGAGGCAGGCTCTATTTATTTTCCGGCGCGATACTGATTCTGTTTGCGATTAATGTTGCGACCTCACTCTGGGGTAGTTTCGCGCGTAACGAGAGCTCATTGGCCTATCAGGCGGCCGTCACGGCAGCGCAGCTGACCGCCGAGCTCGAGCAGAATTTGCAGAATAAGCGGCAGCAAATTCTTGTCTTGGCAACTTTGCGTGAAACCACTGACGAGCCTCTTGAGGAGATCGCCATTGATCAGGCCCGCGCCGATCTGGAAATTATCTCTGAACGGCTTCGGCAACTGAGCGGCTATGGCGGGGAAGAATTAGAGGCCCATTACCGCAGGCTCCACGACAGCGCCACCCTGCTTCTTGAGCAATGGCGTCAATTCTACGAAAGGTATAATCAATCAGGGCCAATGCGCGAAATCGAGGCCGCACGCTCTTACAACAATGCGCAGCAGCGGCTGCAGGAACTGGACCAAAGACAGTCTTTTATTGCGGTTCAAAAGGCCAATGCGATCGATCGCACGATCAGGCTCACAGATCAAATTACTGTCATTGGGTTCATCAGCTCCATCGCCATCACCTTGGCACTTGTTTTTGCCATGATCAGAAGCACCAATGCTTCCCTGACCAGAATGAAGCAAGGTGTCGAGCGCTTTGGATCGGGCGACTTGACCTATCGCATTGATGAAGAGCGTGACTCAGGTGAAATTGGCGATCTAGCCAGAACGTTCAATGAGATGTCGGGTAAGCTACAAACAGCCATTGAAGAAATGAATACAGCTCGAGCGGACGCTGACTCTGCCAACGCTGCAAAAAGTATGTTTCTCGCCAATGTCAGTCATGAACTGAGAACACCACTGAATGCCATTATTGGATATTCAGAAATGCTTCAGGACGAGCTGGGAGATGGTGTCGACATAAACCGCGGTCAATTTCATCACGATCTGGCAACGATCATTTTTTCTGGCAAGCAGCTGCTCACCCTCATCAACGACATTCTGGATCTGTCGAAAATTGAAACGGGCAAAATGCGGATCAGCACAGAGATTTTTAATCCAGCCGGACTGCTCGTACAGGTGTGTGACGCACTATCGCCGCTGCTGCTTCAAAACGACAATCAGTTGATACTGGATATCGATAAAAACAGCATGCGCGACATTCACAGCGATCGAGGTAAAATTCAGCAAATCGTGACCAACCTGTTTTCTAACGCCTGCAAGTTCACCCAAAATGGCGAGATCACCGTTTCAGCACACATGACTCGAGATACATTGGTCATTGCGGTGAAAGACACAGGAATAGGCATGACCCAAGCACAACAGGGTCGTGTATTTGAGGCTTTCACCCAAGCCGAGTCGGACACGGGCCTGCAGTATGGTGGCACCGGTTTGGGATTGGCCATCGTCAGAGAGTTTTGCGGCATGCTAGGTGGCCACATTACCCTTGAAAGCGAGCCCGCACAGGGCTCAATTTTCAGCGTTAGCCTTCCGGCTGACCCAGCGTAAGCTCGCGCAGGCGCTTCAAAGCCTCCTCACGCTTATCAAGGTCCAACGACAGCGCTTGATTGCGATCGTTGAGGTCAATGAGGTCGCCCTCTAGGGCATCGACCAATCTCAGGACGGATTGCAGTAACAGTATGCGCTCGCTCGTAGAATCCAGCGTTGAACTCGTCGACATCCCGGGCCCTTGCTCCAACAAGTCGAGGAGCGCAGTGCCTAACCTCGCCTCTTCAACATAGATAGGATTGCCGGTCGCGGCGTGCAGCACCAACAATGCTCGCGCGCCAACAAGATTTCCGTCCGTCAGCTTATGCATCGCCATGTAAAAGTGATCCTCGGGCACCGGGGCAGAGGCGTGGTCGCCATCATGCATCGGTTCAGCCTTCGTCACACCCTCTGGCTCAGTCACTGCCGCCGAAGTCTGCCCGGTACCGCCGTCTACAGCGGGTGTGAGGCCACAACCTGATAGTGAGACGCCAATAACGAAAATGAATACGACCAAGTGGTGCCAGTAACGCACTATAGACTCCCCTATCACTCGGCTAGAGCTTAGCACCGAGGGGCCTTGACTGACCAGCGAGCTAACGTCCCGAAAGGGTTACTCATGGCGCAAGTGAGGAAACAAAATCACATCACGGATAGAGGGTGAGTTGGTCAGCAACATCACCAAACGATCGATGCCGATACCCTCGCCCGCTGTGGGGGGCAATCCATACTCCAACGCCCGAATATAATCGTGATCAAAGTGCATCGCCTCGTCATCGCCCGCTTCTTTAGCGGCCACTTGGGCCCTGAATCGCTCTGCCTGATCTTCGGCGTCATTCAACTCACTAAAGCCATTTGCCAATTCGCGTCCCCCTACAAAGAATTCGAACCGATCAGTAACAAACGGATCTTCATCGCTGCGGCGCGCAAGCGGTGATACCTCGGTGGGATAAGCGGTGATGAAAGTGGGTTCCTGTAACTGTGATTCTGCCGTCTCCTCAAAAATTTCGATCTGAATCTTACCAAGCCCCCAACTTGCCTCGACTCTGATATCCAGCGCGCTTGCGACACGGGCTGCAGATTCTCTATCAGCAATATCCTCGGCACCGAGTTGCGGATTGTATTTGAGGATGGCCTCCACAACCGTCATGCGCTGAAACGGGCGATCAAAATGAAAGGTATTCTCGCCATACGTCACGTCGGTGGTACCCAATACAGTTTGTGTCAGCTCACGCATGAGCGTCTCGGTAAGGTCCATCGCATCACGGTAGTCCGCATAGGCCCAATAGAACTCCAGCATGGTGAACTCGGGGTTGTGTCTGGTGGACAGACCTTCGTTGCGGAAATTACGGTTAATCTCAAATACCTTTTCCAGTCCGCCCACTGTCAAACGCTTGAGATATAACTCCGGCGCCACACGGAGATACATTTCCATGTCCAGCGCGTTGTGATGCGTGATAAAAGGCCTAGCCGTTGCCCCCCCAGCAATGGGATGCAGCATCGGTGTCTCAACTTCGACAAACTGGCGGTCAGCCAGAAACTGTCGGATGCATTGGATCGTCGCTGCTCGCACGCGGAAGATTTCACGCACCTCGGGGTTCACGATGAGATCCACATAGCGCTGTCGATAGCGTAGCTCCTGATCCACCAGACCATGGTATTTATCGGGTAGGGGCCGCAGTGCCTTGGTCAGCAATCGCCCCTCGTCCATGTTGATGTAAAGATCGCCCTTGCCACTGCGATGCACAGGCCCGGAAGCTGCGACAATGTCTCCCAGATCCCAGGTCTTGATGGCCTGAACCGCGTCTTCGGATAATTTTTCCCGATTGATATAGAGCTGGATCGTGCCTGACCCGTCCTGTATCAGCAAAAAGGCGCCACGATTGCGGATCAACCGACCAGCGACTGCATGGTGATGCCCTGCCGCCTCCAAATCCGCTTTGTCCGCCTGCTCAAATTCTATCTGCAGATCTCCCGCCAGAGCGCTGCGCCGAAAATCATTGGGAAAGGCCGGCCCCTGCTCTCGCAGCGCAGACAGTTTCGCCCGCCGTTCAGCGATTAAACGGTTCTCGTCGTCGGGTTGCTGCGCGTTATCCACGAGTCTCTCCATTACGCATAAGGTCAAAGTCCCTGCTTGAGGGATGCCTGAATGAAAGGATCAAGTGCGCCATCCAAAACCGATTGTGTGTTGCGCGTCTCCACTCCGGTCCGTAAGTCCTTGATCCGCGAATCGTCCAAGACATATGACCGTATCTGGCTTCCCCAGCCGATGTCGGCCTTGCTATCTTCCATCGCCTGTTTTTCCGCATTGCGCTTCAGCATTTCCATTTCATACAATTTTGCTCGTAACTGCTTCATCGCGTTGTCTCGATTCTGATGCTGGGAACGCTCTGTTTGGCAGCTCGATACGACACCTGAAGGCTCATGCGTGATCCGCACAGCAGAATCAGTTGTGTTTACATGCTGCCCACCCGCGCCGGATGATCGATAGGTATCCACCCGGAGATCAGCGGGGTTAATTTCTATCTCGATATTGTCGTCAATCTCTGGGGAGACAAAGACTGAAGCAAACGATGTATGGCGGCGGCCGCCACTGTCAAAAGGAGACTTGCGTACCAGTCGATGAACACCCGTCTCTGTGCGCAGCCAGCCAAATGCATAATCACCTTGGAACTGAATCGTTGCACTTTTGAGGCCCGCGACCTCGCCTGCGGAGGCTTCTACGAGTGTGGTTTTAAAACCTTTGTCCTCGCCCCAGCGCAAATACATCCTCAATAACATCTCGGCCCAATCCTGCGCTTCGGTACCGCCAGAGCCAGACTGAATATCAAGGTAAGCATTGTTAGGGTCAGTCTCACCCGAAAACATGCGACGAAACTCGAGCTTCCCCAACTCGGCCTCGAGTGAGGTGAGGTCCTGTTCTACAGAGAGCGCCGTCTCCTCGTCGTCCTCTTCTACGGCAAGGTCCAGCAAGTCACTCGCATCGTCACACCCTACATCGAGTGTTTCGATGGTAGTCACCACGGCTTCGAGTGAGGCTCTTTCGCGGCCCAAGGCCTGCGCTGTATCGGGATCATCCCAGACACTGGGTTCTGCGAGCTCGAGCTCTACTTCTTTCAGTCTGTCCTGTTTAACAGCGTAGTCAAAGATACCCCCTAAGCACGTCAGTCCGCGCGCGAATGTCTTTGATTTGATTGATAAGCGGTGCTATTTCCACAGTGCTTCCAATAATGCCCCGCTCTCGCAGGGCAGATCTTGATAAGGGGCAGGAGTCTAGCGGGTTGCGCACCGGCGCGCCATATCAACGGCTTGCTCTGAAAGGGCTAGATGGGCCAAAAAGCGTTGATCACCAGTTGCACACTGCGGTTGCCGCGATACTCGTTCACATCCAGCCGGTACAGAGCACCAATGTGAGACAAAGGTCGTTCCACCCAAGTGTCCACATCAATATTAAAGGCGATGGCTTCCATCTCGACTCCGTCAGCTGACAAGGTCAGTTTAAGGTGCTTATCACCCACGATTCGGTGCCGACTCACCTGAAAGTTGCCATCAAAGAGTGGCTCGGGGAAGCGTTGCCCCCAAGGGCCGCCACTCGAAAGCGCCTCGGCCAAGTGAAGGCTGAAATCGGACGCTACGAGTTCGCCGTCGCTGTCCTCTGTGGGCTCCGGCGCCACATGACCCAATATGTCGGCTACGGCCACATTCAGTGCGGTCTTAAAAGAGTCCAGATCCGCTTTGGCCAAAGTCAAACCGGCTGCCATGGCATGCCCACCAAATTTTTCTAGCAACCCCGGGTGGCTCGTGGCCACACGATCCAGTGCGTCTCGCAAATGCAGCCCTGCGATGGATCGTCCCGATCCTTTCAGCATTCCCTCGCCCGCGTCGGCGAACACAACCGTTGGCCGGTGAATACGCTCCCGTATCCGAGAGGCAAGGATTCCAATCACCCCTTGGTGCCAGTCTGGGTCGAACAGCGTCATGGCGAAGGGGAGCTCAGCGGGTGCAAGTTCCAATGATTCCAGCTGCGCGATCGCATCCTGCTGCATCGACTGCTCGATGTCGCGGCGCTCTCGATTGAGATTGTGAAGTTTTTTCGCCAGTTGCCTCGCGGCCAAAGATGACTCTGCCAGCAGGCACTCGATGCCAATCGACATATCCTCCAGCCTGCCCGCCGCGTTCAGGCGCGGACCAATGGTAAAACCCAAGTCTGAAGCGCTTGCCTGTCTATGGTCCCGGCCCGCCACTTCGAACAATGCTTCGATGCCTGGCCGTGCGCGGCCGCTGCGCATCCGCGCCAAACCCGCTGCCACCAAAACGCGGTTATTGCGATCAAGCGGCACAACGTCTGCCACGGTGCCCAGCGCCACCAGATCCAGCACATCCCCTAAATTAGGTTCCGCTATGCCTTCGGTATCAAACCAGCCACGCTGCCGGAGCGCTGCGCGCAAAGCGCTCAGCACATAGAACATGACACCTACACCGGCCAACGCCTTGCTGGCAAAACCGCAGTCAGGCTGGTTGGGATTAACAATCACCTCTGCAGACGGGAGCTCATTCCCGGGTAAGTGATGATCCGTCACCAGTACGCTGATACCCATCGCCTGCGCAGCCAAAACCCCCTCAATACTCGATATGCCGTTGTCCACAGTGACAATCAAATCTGGCGTCTGGGCTGAGGCCAACTCGACGATTTCCGGCGTCAGCCCGTAGCCAAATTCAAAACGATTGGGGACCAGGTAAGCGACCTCCCTGAGACCCATCTGTCGCAATACCGATACCGCCATGGCACAGCTGGTGGCGCCATCGGCATCGAAATCGCCCACAATCAGTACCCGAGCATCGCCCTCCACCGCGTCAGCTAATAGCTCTGAGGCCTCAGCAATACCTTTGAGTTGTGTCGGCGGCAATAATTGATCGAGCGTGAGAGCGAGTTCGGCGGGGTCCTGAACGCCGCGGTTGGCGTATACACGCTTCAACACATCGGGTAATTCAGTGCCCTGAAGCGCGGCAGAAACGTCGGCCTGGCGCCGACGAATGGCGGGTGCCTTCAGAGGCACTTTTCCGCCATAAAGGCATGAATAGCAGCGATATCATTATCAAGCGTATCGAAGCGCTCTTCCCGATCGAAAAGATCCGCCAGGTGAGCCGGCAACTGCGGTATCTGATCCGTTTCGGCCTTGGCGACGGCGGCGGGAAACTTGGCAGGGTGCGCGGTGGATAGGGTCACCATAGGGCCCTCACCGGCGCGACTACACAGCCTCGCTGCGCGGGTGCCGATGGCGGTGTGGGGATCCATCAGTTGCCCTGTCCGTTGCCACATGTAGCGGATCTCGTCACAGGTTTCTTCATCGGATACGCGTGCGCTGGTGAACAACGCCTGCGCCTTGCCCAGTACGCCCTCAGCAAGCTGGATCTGCCCCCGAGAGAAATCATTCATGAGCTGGGCAACCTGGGTGGCGTTCCCGTCATATAAGTCAAAGAGCAGGCGCTCGAAATTGGACGAGATGGAAATATCCATGCTGGGCGAGAGCGAGGCCTCAATGGGCTGTCTGGCGTAAGTGCCGGTAGTCAGCATGCGATGCAGCACATCGTTTCGATTGGTCGCAATCACCAAATTATTGATGGGCAAGCCCATACGATGTGCAAGGTAGCCCGCATAAATATCGCCAAAATTTCCTGTAGGCACCGAAAAGTTCACCGGCCTGTCGGGCCCGCCCAGGGCGAAGGCAGCGTAAAAGTAATACACGATCTGGGCCATGATCCGCGCCCAATTGATGGAATTCACTGCGACCAAAGAGCGTCCTTCGGGAAGGAACGCGTCGGCGACAAAACTGGCCTTTACCAACGCCTGACAGTCGTCAAAGTTACCGCGGATCGCGAGGTTATGAATGTTCCCTCCCGGTACAGTCGTCATCTGCCGACGCTGCACATCGGACACGCGGCCATCGGGGTAAAGGATAAAAATATCGACATGCTCGCAATGGCGGCATCCCTCGATTGCTGCACTGCCCGTATCACCCGAGGTTGCGCCCATAATGACGACCTTCTCGCCCCGTCGAGTGAGAACGTGATCCAGCAGGCGTCCGAGTAATTGGAGGGCAAAATCCTTGAAGGCCAATGTAGGACCATGGAAAAGTTCGAGCAGCCATTGGTCATGATCCAACTGCAGCAGAGGCGCAACGGCCTGATGCCGGAAGTCTCGATACGACGCCTCAACCAGCTGCGAGAGAGTATCCCGATCGATGCTGCCCTCTACGAATGGGGAAATGACAGTGGTGGCGAGCTCGGTATAGGACATGCCGCGCATGGCACTGAGCTCTGCGGCACTGAACGCAGGCAACGCCTCCGGCAAATACAGGCCACCATCCTTGGCCAGACCTGCCAATAAGACGCCCTCGAAATCAAGCGAAGGAGCTTGGCCTCGGGTACTACGATAGCGGAGGGTCACTGTCCACTTCCTGTCATTGAAATAGCCCAGTCAATTCAGACATATCAGTGTTCGAAAGCTTCAACTCGAAGCAATGCGTACTCGGAATGCACCTCTTCCAGCAACATAATTTCTTTCATTGCTACCTTCATTGCCGATTCAGAAGCGAGATGCGTTAGCAAAATAATGGGCACCTCATCAGCACCGGTGGCGGGTGGTTTCTGGACGAGGGATTCGATACTGATCTCGTGGCTCGCCAGCACATGGGTGATATCAGACATCACGCCAGGTCGATCAGCCGCAGTCAGCCGCACATACCACTCGCTCGCGATATCACCAGCAGGGATGAACGGCTTTGCCACCAGCTGAGTGGCTGGCACACCCAAGGCTGGGCCCGAACCCATCATATTGCGCGCAATATCTACCACGTCGGCACACACGGATGAAGCAGTCGCTGCCCCGCCTGCACCCGGTCCAACCAAAACCAATTCACCCACTGCATCACCCGAGACCATCACGGCATTGAGCACCCCGTCAACGGAGGCCAACTGCTTATTGTCTGGAATCAGTGTGGGATGCACTCTCATCTCCACCCCCGCCTCGCTAACGCGGGCAATACCAAGATGCTTGACTCGGTAACCCAAGGCAGCGGCGTACTCAAGATCAGCTGGAGTGAGCTCATTGATACCTTGTTTCACCGGCGCATCGATGCTGAGAGGAATGCCAAAAGCCAACGAAGAGAGGATCACCAGTTTGTGGGCCGCATCGGTGCCGTCAATGTCGAACGTTGGGTCCGCTTCCGCATACCCCAGCGCCTGCGCCTCCGCCAGCACCTCATCAAATGCGCGCCCCTTGGTGCTCATCTCGGTCAGGATAAAGTTACCGGTACCGTTAATGATCCCAGCAAGCTCAGTGATCTGGTTCGCCGCCAAAGACTCGCGCAAGACCTTGATTATAGGTATACCGCCGGCAACGGCCGCCTCGAAACGAATCTGCACCCCAGCCGTCTCGGCCAAAGCAATCAGCTCGTTACCATGCTCCGCGATCAGTGCCTTATTCGCCGTGACAACATGTTTGCCTTCTGCAATGGCAAGCTTGATCAGGTCATACGCGACAGTGGTGCCACCAATCAACTCCACCAGCACATCCACATTGGGGTCACGCGCGACGTCCATGACATCGCGACTGACAAGCGCATCACCGTAATGATGATCAACGTGCTCCCGCCTCGCTCCCACGTGGGTCAGTTGAACAGGGCAGGTGGCGCGATCCGCCAGCATTGCAGTTTGGCTATTGACGATATCGATGACCGCCAGCCCCACGGTGCCCACGCCGCACACCCCGATATTGAGCAGTTTGTCATCACTCATGCCGAGAGAATCTCTGCTGAGACGGGCGGACCCTGCCGGAGTACGCGCTTGATACCTCGGATCGCCTGACGCGTACGATGTTCGTTTTCGATCAAACCAAAGCGCACGAACCCTTCACCATATTCACCGAAACCAACGCCGGGTGATACCGCGACGCCGCCGCGCTGCAACAGCAATTTGCTGAACTCCACAGATCCCATGTGTCTAAACGCTTCAGGAATTTCAGCCCACACAAACATGGTGGCCTTGGGGGGAGTGACCTGCCAACCGGCCTCATTCAGCCCTTGGCACAGCACATCTCGTCTGCGTCGATACATTTCGCAAATATCTTGCACGCACTGCTGGTCGCCCTCAAGGGCAGCAATGGCCGCTACCTGCACCGGCGTAAAGATACCGTAATCAAGGTAAGACTTAATGCGCGTCAGTGCGGCGATCAGCTCCGGGTTTCCACAACAGAAACCTACGCGCCAACCCGGCATGTTGTAACTTTTCGACAGGGTAAAAAACTCCACCGCTATGTCTCTGGCACCAGGCACTTGGAGAATACTCGGTGCCGTATAGCCGTCGAACACCAGATCAGCGTAGGCGAGATCATGAACCACCCAAATTTCGTGCTGCAGCGCGATTTCTACAACTTGCTCGAAAAAGGGTAACTCCACGCAATGTCCAGTGGGGTTGGAGGGGAAATTCAGCACCAACATTTTGGGTTTAGGGTAGGTGTTGCGGATAGCCTGCTCGAGCTGATCGAGGAAGCCGGCCTCGCTTCTCATGGGGACGTGGCGAAGATCTGCACCAGAGATCACAAACCCGTAGGGGTGAATGGGGTAGCTTGGATTAGGTACAAGAATGGCATCGCCCACACCCGTGGTCGCCAAAGCGAGGTGCGCCAGACCCTCTTTGGATCCCAGTGTCACAATCGCCTCAGTTTCAGAATTCAGTGTCACCGAGTAGCGGCGTTCATACCAATCGCATATGGCCCTGCGTAAACGGGGGATGCCTTTGGACTGCGAGTAACGATGCGTGTCACCCCGCGAGACGGTGTCGCGCAGTTTTTCCACAATGTGCTCTGGTGTCGGCTGGTCGGGATTACCCATGCCGAAGTCAATAATGTCCTCGCCACGCGCCCGGGCTGCCTGTTTCAACTCTCCAATGATGTTGAAAACATAGGGGGGCAGCCGCTCAATGCGCTGAAAGTGGGTATCCATTAGCGAACTCTCTTCCTCCAGCAGGCCTCAGTTCAGCCCCAGAATACCGGCAATATCGGCGGCAGGGCGATAACCCGGGATCATCATCCCCGAACTGGTAATGATGGCAGGGGTGCCCGACACGCCCATGATCTGGCCTAGCTCGTACTGCGCCGCAATCGGATTATCTACGCATTCGTTTAGCGGGAGGTCTACCCCTGCTTTGAGCTCTGTCAGGGTCGTCTGCTGATCGTCCGCGCACCAGGCGGTGGCCAGCTTAGTCGCGCCCTCCGAGGGAATTCCACCTCGAGGGAATGCCAGATACCGCACCTCGATGCCCATCGCATTGAGCTGATCGACCTCTCGATGCAGCTTTTGGCAATAAAAACACGTGACGTCGGTAAAGATGGTGATGAAGTCTCGGGTTTCACCCGGCGGGGCAAACACCACCATTTCCGCGGTGCCGATTTTAGCGAGTTGCTCTACACGGATTTTAGATCGACTCTGCTCCGCGAGATTGGTCGCGCCTGAAGCTGTAGTCTGGTGCAGGTCGCCATTAAGAAAAAAATATGCGCCGTCCTCCGTGGCATAGAGCACGGGACCGTTAAGAATCTTTACCTCGGAAATTCCGGGTGCGGGGCTCGGAACAACAGATTCGATCACAATCGGTTGACCCACCAAACCGCTCAGGGCTGTTTCCAATACATCACGCGCTTCCTCAGCTTGACTCGCGGTAGCGGCCAGCAGCGAAGCACTCAAGAAAGAGAGTGCCAGCAGAACCGCTCTCACGGCATCCGCAACGGCGCTGCATGACATTCTCACTGGGTTCATCATCCTGATTTCTCCCATCATGGCCTCGGCTGCCATGCAATTAGCATGACTCTGCAAGGGTTCTACGTATCGAGGTCTCGGTCTGATCACTTCGCCATGAGGAGATATGCTGGCGCATCGGCACCTGTTTCCAAGCGCATCGATATCCAAAACCTGATCCCCAACGGTAGCGTGTGGCATAGCGGCCCCATGCTGCTCAACCAGTGAAGTATGCCATCACCAGAGCCCTGCTCTCACTCGGTGGATCAATAAGCCCTGCACCCCAAAAGAGTGTGAGGAATCGCTCGGGCGGGTGCGACACGTCCCTAATCAGTAGGAGAGCTTCTCCTTGATACGAGCGGCTTTACCGGACAGCTCTCGGAGGTAGTAAAGTTTGGCTTGCCGGACATCGCCGCGACGTTTGACGGTGATGCTGTCTACGAGCGGGCTGTAGGTCTGAAACGTCCTTTCCACGCCCACACCATGAGAGATCTTGCGCACTGTAAAAGCTGAATTCAGGCCTCGATTGCGCTTACCGATACAGACACCCTCAAAAGCCTGAAGACGCTCGCGGTTACCCTCTTTGACACGAACCTGAACGACCACGGTGTCTCCCGGCGCAAACTCGGGTATCTCCCTGTTCATCTGCTCGGCATCAAGCTCGGCAATTATCTTGTTGGTGCTCATGACTCTCTCCCATCGCTCATCCCATTGGACAATCGACATGCTACAAACTGTATTGGTTGCGTGCTCGACACCCGAAGAATGGCGCCAGCACACGGTATCTGGAGGCTTTTTGCCAATACCCGTCCAGATTGGCTTTTCAGCGAGGGCAAGATGATACCTGCTCGAATCGAGCTTGTCTGCCCCTCTATTGGCGTGAAAGATCCCATTTCTCGAGCAAAAGCTGGTCGTCGTCGCTCAATTGATCCATCCCGAGCAAATCCGGCCGCCGATCGAGCGTCCGCCTGATTGCCTGAGCGCGGCGCCAACCGGCGATCTTCGCGTGATCACCGCTCAATAAAACAGGAGGTACAGCCGATCCCTCGAACACCTCCGGACGGGTGTAGTGCGGACAGTCCAGCATTCCATCGGAAAATGAGTCTTCTGAGGCAGAGGCTTCGTGACCCAGCACCCCCGGCAACCAACGGATCATGGCGTCCATCAGCATCATTGCGGGCATTTCCCCACCGCTGACGACAAAATCGCCCACCGAAATCTCCAGATCGACGTAGTGGTTAATAAAGCGCTCATCGATGCCCTCGTAACGCCCAGCCACCAGCACAAACTCGCTGTGCCGCGCCAAGGATGTGACAAGCGCCGCATCCAGCTTCAGGCCCTGAGGGCTCATCGCAACCACTTTGGCCTGCTCTCCGACTGCTTGGCGCGCCTTGGCAAGCGAGGAGGCAAGAATCGGAGCCTGCATGACCATGCCGGGCCCGCCACCGTATGGACGATCGTCTACCGAGCCATGTCGATCCGCAGCCTCGTCACGGGGATCCTGCAAGTGTAAGTCCCATAATCCCGCCTGAAACGCGCGCCCCGTGACGCCCCAGTGCGTGATAGCGTCGAACATCTCCGGAAAAAGGGTCAGCACGGCAAATCGTAACTGCGGCAACTGCTCAGGCCTCGACATACCAATTAACCCCAATGCGCCTGCTTTCCAGATCGACCTCAACGACGACCTGGTCGGGTATCCAAGGCACCAGGTGCTCCTTGTCATCAACGCTAGCCTCAGTGGGTGCCACCACCAGCACGTCGTTAGACCCCGTTTCCAACAGCTTGAGAACCACCCCGAGCAAAACGGTCGCACCGTCTTCATGGCACCAAACCTCGAGTCCCAAGAGGTCGCGCCAGTAAAACTCCCCTTCACCTGCTTCTGGAAAGCTGGTTGCTGGCATGCAGATCGCCGCCCCTTTCAACAATTCTGCTGCAGTGCGGTCAGCCACGCCCGCTATGCAGGCAACATGGCCTTTACCCTGCTTTTTTAACTGATCTATTTTGATAGCGCTGCCCGAGTAATCCAAACCCCCGGATGGCGCGCGGAGAAAAAGATCGGTGAGTGTGGGGAGTAACGTTGCGTCCTCGAGCCGGACGCGGAGTTTCACCCAACCCTTGATGCCATAGGCGCCAACGATATCGGCAACCGTCAGGGTTTCATCAAGGGGCTGGGGATCATGCATAGGACCGCCTTGGCTGTCCCAGATGCTGATCAGGCAGCAGTAGCTTCAGCGCCTGCCTGATATTCTTTCATGAGTTTCTGCACGCGCGGAGAAACCTGGGCACCTTTAACCACCCAGCCTTCCACTTTTTCCACGTCGATACGCAGACGCTCTTCCTGACCACGAGCGATCGGATTGAAGAACCCCAGACGCTCGATGAAGCGCCCGTCGCGCGGCTCGCGCCGATCCGCAACGGTAACGTGGTAGAAAGGTCTCTTCTTGGATCCACCCCGAGATAACCGGATGATCACCATAATGCTCTATCCTCAGTAGTAATCGGGCTAAGCTCTCACCTGCCCTGTCAAAAAGAGCGCGGAGGATACAGGAATCGTCAGTACCTGGAAAGGTGTAGCCTGCCTCCTTTTGCGCACCGTTTTGTCGATCAGCGACGCGGAAATCCTGGCGGCAGGCCCCCGCCCGGCCCACCAGCCATCCCGCCCAAGCCTCTCATCATGCGTTGCATGCCCCCGCCTTTCATCTTTTTCATCATTTTTTGCATCTGCTTGTGCTGCTTAAGCAACCGGTTGAGGTCCTGAACGGCTGTGCCCGAACCGAGCGTGATGCGGCGCTTGCGAGAACCTGAGATCAAATCTGGGTTACGACGCTCGCGCGGGGTCATGGAATTAATCATCGCCTCCATGCGGTCAAACTGCTTGGTGTCGACATTTTGTGCAGCCTGCGCCATGCCCCCCATGCCCGGCATCTTGTCGAGCATGGCGCCCATGCCGCCAATGTTCTTCATCTGCTGCAGCTGCTCCCGAAAATCCTCGAGGTCAAATCGTCCGCCCTTCTGGACTTTAGTAGCCAGCTTTTTGGCCTTCCCGTGATCAACCTTTCGCTCCACTTCCTCAATGAGCGATAGCATGTCGCCCATCCCGAGAATCCGCGAGGCAAGACGATCAGGGTGGAATGGATCCAGTGCGTCTGTCTTCTCGCCAACCCCGAGAAACTTGATTGGTCGCTCGGTAATGGTCCGCACAGAAAGTGCGGCTCCCCCGCGCGTATCGGCGTCCACCTTCGTGAGGATGATGCCCGTCAACGGCAATATCTTGCCAAATGCCTTGGCGGTGTTGGCCGCGTCCTGTCCTGTCATGGCATCGACCACAAATAGCGTTTCTATGGGCTCAACCACCTCATGCAACGCTTTGATCTCAGCCATCATCGCCTCATCAATCGCCAGCCGGCCCGCGGTATCCACCAAAAGTACGTCGGAGAATGCGACCCGAGCGTCAGCTATCGCGCGCTTAACAATGTCTACCGGTTTTTCCGAGGTATCGCTGGGTTCAAAGCGGGCACCCACCTCGGCAGCAAGCGTTTCCAGCTGCGTAATCGCTGCGGGGCGGTACACATCGGCACTCACAACCGACACCTTTTTCTTCTCCCGCTCTATCAAATGGCGGGCCAACTTCGCTACCGTCGTCGTTTTGCCGGCACCCTGAAGACCAGCAACCATGATGACGGCGGGCGGTTGCGTTGCGAGATTGAGACCCTCCGACTCACCTCCCATCACCGCCTGCAGCTCAGCCTGTACCACCTTAAGGAAAGACTGCCCCGGTGTAAGGCTCTTTGCGACCTCCACGCCGATCGCCCGCTCCTGGACCCGATCCGTGAAGATCTTGACCACTGGCAGCGCAACGTCTGCCTCCAGCAACGCCATTCTCACGTCGCGCAAGGTGTCGCGTATGTTGTCCTCGGTCAGTTTCGACTTGCCCGAGATAACCTTCAGGCTGCTGCTGAGGCGATCGCTTAGAGATTCAAACATGGTGTTGTTGACCTGATCGGGGATACCCAAGTTCATCCGGAACGGCGTAGTATAAGGATGCGATGAAAGATACCCAAATCGAACCCATTCCGGCGCACTGTAAGAGTACGGAGACACCATGACCACCACACCCAGTCTGTTGAGTGCTGGCCTCGCCATTTTGGCCGCACTGCTGTATCTGGTGACGGCATGGCGGCAGGTACTGAACCTCGATAGTGGGGAGCAGAGCCAGCGCAAGCAAATTGCGCTCATGGGTGCTGCAGCCCTGTTGGCACATGGGCTGGCTGCCTACCTGCCCACGCAGGCAGGTGAGTCGAGCCTCGGATTTTATCGGGTCGCGTCACTGATGTTTCTGAGCATGGGCGTGATTAGCCTGATTGCCCTGATTGTCAGACCGCTACACACATTATTGATAGTCCTATTTCCATTAGCGGCACTATCGATTCTGGTGGCAACGTTCGCACCCGACACCAGTCGTCCCATGGACGACCTGCCCGCGGGCATCCTGTCTCACGTTTCCGCTTCGATCATCAGTTTTGCGGTACTCGCCCTCGCTGTGCTCCAGGGCTTACTGGTTACCTTACAGTCGCGACAATTACGGCAACACCGCAGCCGCGGCGTGATTCGTAAGCTACCGCCGCTGGAGGCCGCCTCGGCTTTATTTTTTGAGTTAACCGGCGCCGGATTTCTCATCCTGACCGTGGCGATTGGCACCGGCGTGGTATTCATTGAGGACCTGTTTGGCCAGCATCTGGTGCACAAAACGGTACTGACAATACTCGCCTGGGCGCTTTACGGAGTGCTGTTGCTCCAGTATCTCAGGAGGGGCTGGCGGGTGCAGTCTGCGATTTCGGTGAATCTGATCGCGTTCGCGTTGTTAGTGCTGGGCTTTTTCGGTTCAAAACTGGTACTCGAGCTCCTCCTCCCGCTGGCCCAATAGCACACTGCTCCAATTAGTGACGTAAAGAGGGTTGTATCACAGCCCTTTTTTCTACAACATTTGCCCTAAATAGCCACAGAGGCGATAGCCACTTTTGAACGAGACCTCGCTGGGCGTGCTTTTCGCCGCTCTGGCGCTTCTAATTCTGATCTCTGCCTTCTTCTCAAGCTCTGAGACCAGCATGATGTCCTTGAACCGTTACCGGTTGAAGCACCTCAAAGGGACCGGTAATCGGGGCGCACGCCGTGCAATCAAACTCTTGCAGCGCCCGGACCGACTGATTGGTTTGATACTGATTGGCAACAATCTGGTTAACATTCTGGCCTCAGCCATAGCGACCGTAATCGCAATCCGTTTATTTGGTGACGCAGGCATCGCTATCGCCACCCTCACGCTGACACTGGTCATACTGATTTTTGCCGAGATTACCCCCAAAACAATTGCGGCCCTGCACCCTGAGCGGGTGGCCTTTCCCGCCAGCGCGATACTTGTGCCATTGCAAAAACTGCTGATGCCGCTGGTCATCTCGATCAACTGGTTGACTAATGGCATCCTGAAAATCATGGGGTTTTCGCCTGAAACGGCTGGGGATGACGCGGTATCGCAGGAGGAATTGCGCACGATTGTGACCGAGTCCGCGTCGATGATCCCGAGTCGTCACAGACGCATGCTCGTCAACATACTTGACCTAGAACAAATGACCGTGAACGACATCATGGCACCGCGCAACGAGATTTACGGCATCGACATTGAGGCTCCGGACGAGGCGATTATGCGGCAACTGAAACATAGTGAGCATACCCGCCTGCCGATCTACCGCGATGACATCAATCAGATCGAGAGCATCTTCCATATGCGTAATCTGAGTCGTGTGCTTGAAGGTGGGCGACTCGACCACGGTGCGCTGCTAGAGGCTGCCGACGCACCTTATTTCATTCCCGAGAACACACCACTTAATACGCAGCTTTTGCACTTTCAACGTCAAAAGAAACGCCTTGGCATGGTGGTAGACGAATACGGAGATATTTTGGGTCTGGTAGCGCTGGAAGACATCCTCGAAGAGATTGTCGGCGAATTCACTTCAAACCTGGTAGAAGAAAACGAAGAGATCACTCGCCACCCGGATGGCAGTACAACATGCTCAGGCACCGTGACCATTCGCGATCTAAATCGACAGCGTGAATGGGACTTGCCAACCGATGGGCCCAAAACGGTGAGCGGTCTGGCACTGGAGGCCCTGGAAGCGTTCCCCAGTGCGCAAGCTTCGGTCAGGATAGAGGGATACCAGATCGATATTGAAGAGATTGCGAAAACGCACATCAGTCGCTTACGCATCTGGCCACTGGAACGCGACGAACTCTTGAGCGCCGAGCCGGTCTAGGCACCAGTGGCCAGCTCTATTTTTGCACGCGCCTCTCGGCAACTGCCGACACGATTGCTCTCTTGCGCCCGTTATCAGCTGAAAACCACTCGATAATCTCGTTGGCAGTGCGATAACAACCGATACACACATCGTGATCGTTGAGGGCGCAGACCTCGATGCAGGGCGACTTCACGGGGGGAGAAACGTCACTCATGAAACATCAGTTCCCGACTGCCGCGCGTAAAAGCCATCGGCGAATTCGTCAAGACTGTCAGCTTCGATCGCGGCCCGGATGTCAGTCATATGCTTTTGGTAAAACCGCAAATTGTGGATGGTGGCAAGCTGAGCGCCCAAAATTTCATTGCATCTGTCTAAATGCGCCAGGTACGCCCGGGAGAAATTCTGGCAGGTGTAACAGTCGCACTCTCGGTCAAGAGGTTCGGTGCTGGCCTTATGGCGTGCATTGCGCAGCTTGATGACACCGGCACTCGTGAACAGATGGCCATTGCGCGCATTGCGAGTGGGCATCACGCAGTCAAACATGTCGATGCCTCGCCTCACGCCTTCCAGCAAGTCCGCCGGAGTCCCGACGCCCATCAGATAACGAGGTGATGCAACCGGCATGTGCTGCGAGAGCCCGTCTAACACACTCATCATAGCTTCTTTCGGCTCACCCACCGATAAACCACCAATCGCGTAACCATCAAAGTCCATGGCGGCCAGACCCTCGAGCGATTGCAAGCGGAGCTTGGGATACATTCCGCCCTGAACAATCCCGAACAAAGCTGCGGGGTTATCGCCATGGGCCGCTTTACTTCGTGCCGCCCAGCGCAGGGAGAGCTGCATGGATCGCTCGGCTTCGGCCTCTGTGGCTGGGTAAGGCGTGCACTCATCGAAGATCATCACGATATCGCTACCCAAGTCACGCTGAATTCGCATTGAAGTCTCAGGATCCAGAAATACCTTGTCCCCATTGACAGGCGATTTAAAGGCCACGCCCTCCTCTGACACTTTTCGCAGCTCATCCAAACTGAAGACCTGGAATCCGCCAGAATCCGTGAGAATGGGCCCCTGCCACCCCATGAAGTCATGCAGATCGCCATGAGCCCTGATCACCTCTGTTCCCGGGCGAAGCCACAGATGAAATGTATTGCCCAAAATAATATCTGCGCCAATCGCGGTGATATCGCGGGGCGACATGCCTTTGACGGTGCCGTAGGTTCCTACCGGCATAAAAGCTGGCGTCTGGATAGTGCCGCGAGGAAGCTCTATCTGCCCCCGCCTCGCCAGACCACTTTGTTTGAATAGCTGAAAGATCAATCGGTCACCTGCTTTTTTGTCAAAAACATGGCATCACCATAACTAAAAAAACGATACCGGTTTTCAATGGCAGCAGCGTAGGCCCGCCTAATGGTATGCATACCCGAGAACGCGGAGACCAACATCAGCAACGTTGATTCTGGCAGATGGAAATTGGTGACCATGGCGTCAACAACCCTGAAGCCACAACCGGGATACAAAAAGATGTCGGTATCCCCGGCGTAAGGCCTTATTTCGCCATTCTGAGCGGCCGTCTCCAGTGATCGTACGGCTGTGGTACCGATGGCAATGACTCGCCCGCCTCTGGCCTTGCACATCGCGACGGCGTCGCAGCATGCCTCATCTACTTCCACGTACTCACTGTGCATGGTGTGATCTTCAATATTGTCAACGCGCACCGGTTGAAAGGTGCCGGCACCCACATGGAGGGTCACCTCTGACGTGGCAACGCCGGCCGATGTGACCGCGTTAATAATAGGCTGATCGAAATGTAGTCCCGCTGTGGGTGCGGCAACTGCACCCTCCCTCCTACCAAAGATAGTCTGGTAACGATCACGATCTTCCGGTGTGTCGCTGCGCGCTATGTAAGGAGGCAATGGCATATGACCGAATCGTCGCATCATTTCTTTTATAGACCCCGACTCGGGCATCAATCGAAACAATACTCCCTCTCTGCCAACAACACGCACTGTTAACTCTGATATGTCGCTGTCCACTTCAGCTGTGATCATCAGCAAGGTCCCCTCGCGGGGGCTCTTGCTTGCCCTCACATGGGCAAGCGCACCACCGTCTCCCAGCATGCGCTCGATCATGATTTCGGCTCTGCCACCGGTCTGCTTTTGCGCATAAAGCCTTGCCGGCAATACACGGGTGTTATTGAAAACAAGCAAGTCTTCGGGGCTCAACAGTTCGGGTAGCTCTTTGAATGAGCGATGTGCTAACTGCCCTGACGGGCCATGTACCTCAAGCAAACGCGACGCTGACCGTTCTCGCAACGGCTGCTGTGCAATCAACTCTTCGGGCAACTCAAAGTCGAAGTCTGACCGTTTCATGAAGGCAAATCCGTGACCCGTATCCGAATAAGGCGCGGGCAATCACCGCGGTTCGTATTAACAGCTACAAAAAAGCCGGCGTTGGCCGGCTCCATGCAAGCGTCTCGGTTCTCGCGCTACTGCTCTTTGTCCTCAGCATCGTCAGCAGGCGCATCCTCTGCTTCGGGCTCGGGCTCGGGCTCGGGCTCGGGCTCGGGCTCGGGCTCGGGCTCGGGCTCGGGCTCGACAGCATCATTCTCTGCCACTGCTACCGCTGCAGGTGCCTCTGATTCCTCGGCTTCGCCTGCTGATGCTAGGCCCTCGTCGTCAGCAACATCCGTTGGACCAGGCACAAGCATCTTGATCAGGTCCTCTGATACAAGAATGCTTACCTTTTCCTCGCCATTGAGCGGCTTGCCGCTGGCGTCTTGCACTGCATAACGATCGTCGCCACGCATGAAAATTTTGTAGTCAGGGGTTTTCTTAACGAGCTTCATTGCCATATCTTTTCTCCCTAAAGATACTCAGATCCACCGGACCATTGGGGTCTGGCTCGGCTGAATCGCGCCAAAGTATACAGGAGCACACGCTAATGCACATCGCCCCGTTGCCGATAATCAGGGAGTTGGTATACTCCGCGCGCTTGTGGGCACGGGCCGGAGTGGTGGAATTGGTAGACACAGGGGATTCAAAATCCCCCGCCCTTAAAAGCGTGCCGGTTCAAGTCCGGCCTCCGGTACCAACTCAAGCTGCTGGTAAGTGGCGATATTTACAGCATATCGACAAGTAGTCGCCCTGCCCCATGATCCTAGTCGGTCTTAATCAAGGAAACTGCTCTCTGAGCAAAAAGCGCGCGGCTTCCCCGCACCAGTCCACTGGACGTTCAGAACCGCAGACTTTTGCCTGTTAACAGTCGATTGCCTTTATCTTAACGACGTACTTATCGCCATTTTGCTGCGCTTGGTTTCTTACGAAAAACTTATTAGACCCGCGAGGAAAATATAACGTCCGTAAGGCCCCAGCTTGACCGTAGCCGCTGCCCTGATAGTCACACCACAACCTCACTTGTATCTGTCTCTGCCACTTTTGCTTTTTGGACGTAGCAATTGGTGCTTACGGTACTCGACCCGCTTTGAATAAGCTGCTGATCCGACCGAACATCACATTCTTTTGTGGTGCCAGCTTTTCTCTTTACAGAAACTTTTGAGACTTTGATCGGGCCTCCCGTGTTGTTAACGATTTTTACCGCAAAGACATATGCCGCCGCCGCATCGCTGGCGTGTAGCAAGGATAGACTGGAAGATAGTGTTAGCACGGCGAGTAATAGCTTTCTCAGTATTGACATAATTCTGTTACTCCGTCGCACATTGATTTGGAACATGGTGCAATACCTCGTTCACTTTTTCCATTCGTCTGCTCCTCCGGTGTTGGAGCGTCTATTCTCTCGGGTATTCGCGAATTCCAGCTTAGCAAAGGACTGCCTCAATATGACCGAAGCGCGTGCCATAATTTACGTCTTCGAAAAAATGGTTTGCGAAGACGCCCATCAGTTGAGTGCACACAATAAAAAAACACTATCGTAACCACAGTGAGCCAAGTCGTTTTCAGCCAACTTTTTGGCCAATTGAATCCAAGTTCCTGCCAGCCGGAACATCGTCGCTTCAGCAAGTGCGTTGCCAAAACCATCGCGGTCAGAGTTGATGCAGGTCCAGCGTATAGCTGGGTGATCGGCATCAAACTGATCAATGCCACAACGACTATTTCTCTCACCAAGTCTTTCCGATCTGGAGGACCACCAACGGCACTACGTAACACGCGATTAAATCGTCAGCAAAAGGTGTCAGAATTCCAAGTAGAGAGGGGACACGTAATAGCAATCTGTGGGCGGTCACTGATGTGTTCTACGCATTACTTAAAACCGTCCCACAAGCCAATTGAGGAGACAGTCATGGAAAACCTATCGCCCATTGCAGAGGCCATCCGACACTACAAGCTCAACGCGAGCGGTGGTTACGAAGAGTGGTCGAAGGTGTCACGGGCGCCTGACTACAAGATGCATGTGCCTGCCATGGGCTTCGATGTGACAGGACACGACGAGGTACGGGACGTCATTTTCGGCTGGCTGACAGATATTGGCGCCAAGCAAGAGCTGGTCAATATTGTTGAGTTTGGCACCTCAGTGACATGCTACCTGCAAATCACAGATAAAGGAGGAACAGTGCTCGACATTGTCGAGGTGTTTCAGATAGACGACGATGGCAGAGTGAGTGAAATTTGGGCACTGTGATTTGGTCTACTATGCGCCAGCGCGCTTCCGCGGGGACGTATGAAAGGCGCTTATCCGCATGGACCTATAGCGCCCATATGCAGATGGGGGTGAACAGCGCGTTGAACAGGCGGGTCATATGTCTAGATTAACACTCCACCCCCGGAGGGGGGCTAATTGCCGTTGTGATTGTAATAGTTACCGCCCAGGTACGTTAGATATGTGAACTCAGTTGCATCTGCTCATGTAAATCGAGCTCATAAGATCGGCGCCTTGATCTCACCGGCACAGAACGTTACCGCACGCCCCGTCAACCGGACTCGATCATCCACCACTGAGCATTGCAAATCGCCACCACGAGCTGAGTACTGTAATGCTGAAAGAAGGTTTTTGCTCAACCGCTCGGACCAAAAAGGCGCAAGGATGCAGTGAGCTGACCCAGTGACAGGGTCTTCATCAACGCCTAGGTGAGGGGCAAACATTCTTGATACAAAATCAGCCTCCTCGCCCCTAGCGGTCACGATTACGCAATGTTCTGCCCCCTCAGCTAACCCATTGATATCTGGAACCAGATTCCTCACCGCATCCTCGGTCTCCAGCTCGTAGAGTATTTGCCAAGGATCATCAATCGGTCGAACCGCGGACACCACGGGTGCATCCAGCGCATGCGCAATAGCGGGTTCCACCTGGTGTTCCTCGAAAACGACTGCTGGCAGCTCGATGGTTACCATGTTGCCTGCCACCTCGGCACTTATGTTTCCTCGGTAGCGCGTTGTAAAGTGAAACGGCCCGTTGCCAACCCCCAATTCATTAGCCAGCACATGCGTTGCTGCTAGTGTCGCGTGACCGCACAAGGGAACCTCGAGCACTGGCGTGAACCATCGCAGAGCGTAGGAGTTTGACGATTGCGGAACCAGAAAAGCCGTTTCAGACAGATTGTGCTGGGCTGCCAGGGCCTGCAAGTGCGCGTCAGGCAGCCAACTCTCGAGCACCATGACGGCAGCCGGGTTCCCACCGAACGTTTTGTCAGTGAACGCATTGACAACGTAATATCGAAAGCGCGCAGAAGTCATAGGCATGTGGCTGAGGGAATAGGAGTGAACAGCAGTGTGTCAGCCATCCTCTGAGCTTACCAATAGGCCGTCGCAATGTGAGCAATCTCAGGAATAGCCTTAGAAATCTTCCATGGTTTTTGAATTTGGGAGGCGTGGCGCGCAAACCGTGCCACTATAAAACGCATCCGACCTACATTCTGCAATCGTCGAAGCTTTCATCGAGAGCAGGAGCCCCGGCGATCTGTGCGCTACCGTCGGCAGCTATCTCCTTCTTTGCAGATGGTGACCCTACTCTGACCATGATTTGATAAACGGCTTTCTGGAGGCTTTCCAGGTGACCCGTTCACTGAATGAACCTCCAATGCGGCCCGCTCTCCCTCATGAATGGCACCGACAACAGTGGCCGGGTGCGTTTCATGTGTCGCCTCTCCAGCAAAAAAAATTCTATCGCCTGCCACGGGCACCTTGAGATCAAGGCGTTTATTGTCAACTTCTATCGAGAGAACTGTCTCAATCTTGGGATAAGAATACGCCCCCCTTGTAAATGGGTCAGCTCCCCAGTCTTCTACCAACGCTTCAATGTAGTTTGCAGAAGCAGCATTGGGGGCCTGAGGAAATGTGTTGTCCAAATCGTTCAATACAGCATTCACTATTGCCGACGAATTGCCATTGCCTGCTAGAGCCCTGAGTGCACGACTGTTATCGCCCATTGGGTAACACATGAGGATATGGGAGGCTGAGTTTTTCTTGTAGTCGCTTGGAACCCAGCACACCCCTGCAACACCCTCCGTGACCAGCCATGCCAGTGGCTCCCCCTCTGTCTCCCACCATGGGCTGGAGAAACGGACGGCGACTTTCATTCCGCTGTCAAATCCAATTCCCATATAAGCTTTGATCGTAGAAGCAGGCAATTCTGGTTTGAACTCAATCGCACCCGATTGCAGGACGCCAATTGAAACGGTGACAATGACCTGCCTGGCCAAGTGCCTTCCACCATTTGCATCGACAACCAGTACCTGATCACCAGTTGTATCTATTACCTCAACCGGTGTATTCAACAAAATATCATTAGCCGACACGACTTCATCCCACCACAACCGCTCCAGCGCATCGGAATAACCAAGGTCTTTGTCCGCTATTGCCCTTATGGTGTCAGACAAGATCCACTCATTACTCTCTAGCGCAAGGCTTCTAGCACCGAGTTGATCTAAGTTGGTAGCGAAAGTTGCGCCTGCAATGCCTGCGTCATACAGATGATACGCTCGGTGACCAGCACCCACACCATACTCACTAAAAACGTCATCAGCCAAAGTTGAGTTGGGGTCCTGATGGGCCTCGAGAAGTTGGTACCAATCCCAAAAATCATCCACCGCCATGACGTCTGAGTCGTTTGCACATGGATTCAGCGCGAACGACTCTGTCCAACACGTCCCTGCGCCGTTGTCCATCGAGAACGCGCTGGACCCCTGATGCGGCTGAACATAAATGTCATTGCCGAACTCAGCGATCATAGCGTTCCAAATTGGATTGTCGCCTTGCGCCAAATAATGCTCCTCTGCGCCAAGTTCGACACGCATATCACCCAGGGTTTCGCTCTTTATTCTCCCCCCAATTCGATCCGCAGCTTCTATTATTAGGACCTCATATCCGAAGCCCTGAAGGGTTTTAGCCGCGTAGAGTCCCGCGGCGCCCGCTCCCACGACAATAACGTCATGCGACGTGACCTCATTATTGTTAGTTGATTGACCAAAGCTTTGAACCTGGATAAGTAGAGCCAAAAACACTTCACTGACTGACGACATATTTTGGTCCTCTGCGTATTGTTGAACCTGTTTGTATTGGATTGCAGCGTAAAACTTGAAACCCGCCCATTCCTGCCCCTTATACCCCTCTACGTTACACCCTCAACACCCCATCAAGTCCAATCAGACCTATACATATCCGTGCGGGGCATGGCCACCTGCCTAGGGGTATCGATAATGGTCGCACCAAACACGGCCTTGACGGCGAGAGTGTTCCCCGAGAATGCTGAGTTTTCACGGATCTTTGAAGCCGTGTGTTTCCTTGGGCCAGAAATGCTCGGGGCCTCCGGTACCAACACACGATTAATCAGCCGTCAGCGAATACTGCCTCTTTGAAGTCAGGGAAACCATCACACTGTTTACTCGAGCGCCTCACCTGCAATGGTGATGCGATGCATCAATCTTCGCTCCTCGTGATAGTCATTTTCTGCGAGATGCCAGGTGAGCCGGCTATCCTAAATGGCAACCGAACCCGGACGCCACGCGCAACGGCATTGAAAATTGGGCTGTTGCGCATACTCGTAGAGCACATCCAGCAACGTGATCGCTTCATCGTGCTCCATATCCTTTACGCCAATCGTATGGCCGGGATTAACGTAGAGCACTTCAGCACCGGTCTGAGGGTGCCTGATCACCATTGGATGCTCTGCATTGCCAACACCCTCGGAGCCGTTGAGTAATGGCGCTAGATCTGTCCCCGCGTAATACCCGCTCTCACCGTAAATGTGCTCGTTGGAGTGAATGGCTACCCGTTTTGCGATGCGAATTTTGAGTTCAGCGGGCAGAGAAGCGTAGACAGACTGCATATTGATAAACAACGTATCACCGCCGGATGAGGGCAATTCGCGAGCGACGAGAATCGACCCAAGAGCAGGCTCCCAATCGTAACTGTGGTCCGTATGCCAACCACCCCCGATGTTCATCGGTTTGCTCTGGCTCTTTGCGAACTTCTGCAATCTCCGGATAGTCATCAACCATGCCAAATAATTTATTGATCACAATGTCGCCAAATTTATTCGCAAAAGACAGATGATCATCGACTGACAAATACTGATTATGAAAAAAGAGCACTAGCGTTCAAAAAGAAGGGGTCTCAGCGCAGTTACTTGCTCAGCTGACACCTCAGCAAGCTGAAGATCCGTTACCAGCGAACCACACAGGTGTGGGCACTTTGTTGTTTTCCTTGAGTAACTTTTTTGCATTTATATCGGCGTGGCAATGCGCCTTCCGAAGTTAACTAAGTCCCTTGCAGAGGCCAGTTTCCTTATTATCGTGGTTTGCGCCCGCACGTATTCCCTGTCGAGCGGCTAAACCTAAACCTTAGAGAACCGATGAAAATATCCCCTAAGTCCCTAAAGTTTTTTCTCGCCAAACCGATTTTTACTTTGCCCCCACTTAATAGAGATTAACTTAAGGTAAGAGTCTGAATCCGCGGCTAAAACGAATTGATGATTATCCACACAAACATTAGCGCGTCGACTGCACGAGCATCTCTAGTGAGTAGCGAACGCGGTATCGATAGTGCCATGAAGCATCTCTCGACAGGCTCGCGCATATATTCTGCCTCTGATGATGCGGCTGGCCTCGCCATCAGCACACGATTGAACTCGCAAATTCGAGAACTGGATACCTCTATCAATGCAGCAGCAGATGCTATGGGAATGGTATCGACCATTGATGGTGCACTCACAGAGATGGGGAACATGTATCAGCGCTTGAGAGAACTGGCACTACAAGCCTCTACCGATACTAATAGCGCAACCGATCTTCAGCTGCTTCAAAGGGAGTTCGATGAGATCGTGCTGGGGATAGAGGCGATTATCACCCATACCACCTATCAAAACCAAAATGTATTCTTTAACCCTGACGGTGTCGTACCCGGCTCAACCGGATGGCGAAACGACGGCCAAGCTGTCGTGATGGACCTTAATTTTAACCTCGGATCGGCTGGGTCGATTAGCACCTCCTTCACCCCAGATGGCTCACCTTATTCCTTTACCACCTCCGAAGTGCTGTCCGGCTGGGGTTATTTTTTCTACATGAGCGGCGATACCAACGGCGATCTTGGCTCATTCAGAGGAGAGTCGGCCGGCAGTATGTACTCGAATCACGTTCTGGATACTGGCCACGCCAACTACATGAACAGCGTGAGCATAGGTGCCACAAATTCAACCGTAAAAAATATCGATGACTTGCTTGCAAACGTGATGTCCTCACGAGCTAAACTTGGCGCTGTACACAATCGATTGACGCATGCCGTCGATAGCATGACCACACAGTCAATCGCCACAAAAGCGAGTCGTAGCCGAATTCTCGATACTAATTACGGCATTACCACCGCGTCGCTGGCCAAAGCACAAATCCTGAGAGACGCCAGCACCGCTATGCTTGCGCAAGCGAACAGCTCGCCAGAAGCCGTGATGATGCTCCTGCAATGAGCAGACAGCACGACGGCGCGTAACTAGCGAGCATCCCGATACAGTCGTAAACTCCCCAACCTCTGGACACTCACAAGCCGGCAGGGTCATATGGAAAGTTTTATTACTATTTTGCAAAGCGTACTCGACATCAGCGTAATGCTGGTAGCCTTGGCGATCCTGCTTGGGGTCATCTTTATCGCCATCCTCTATGTGGTGGACGTTACCCAGACGACACAAGCCATCAGGAGAAACTACCCGGTTATTGGCCGGCTCCGCTACTTCTTTGAACATTTGGGTGTGTTCTTCAGGCAGTACTTCTTTGCAATGGATCGCGAGGAGTTGCCGTTTAACCGCGCGCAAAGAACGTGGATCGCCAAAGCGGCGAAAAACCTAGACGGCACACTTGCCTTTGGCTCAACCAGGCCTCTGGATAAACCAGGAGATGTTTTTTTCCTCAACGCAGGCTTTCCGCCGACTTCAAAGGAAGTTGCGGCACATACACCCAACCCCATTGCGTACGGTGAGGGGTTTGCACGAATCCCTTACCGCACCCACTCTTTTTTCAATATCTCGGCCATGTCATATGGCGCACTATCGGAGCCGGCCATTACGGCATTGTCTTTGGGCGCCAAGGACGCTGGAATCTGGCTCAACACTGGCGAGGG
Source organism: Luminiphilus sp. (assembly GCA_029242325.1). Classification (GTDB taxonomy): domain Bacteria; phylum Pseudomonadota; class Gammaproteobacteria; order Pseudomonadales; family Halieaceae; genus Luminiphilus. Next base: position 31,347 of record JAQWUD010000036.1, on the reverse strand, counting down.
AGGATTGGCACCACAACATCTGTCGGGCGGCTGCGACATCATCTTTCAGATTGGAACCGCTAAATATGGTGTGCGAGATAAACACGGTAACCTCGACGCCGAGCGACTCAAAACTGTGGCCGAGCACGATCAAGTTAAGATGTTTGAGATCAAGCTTTCACAGGGCGCAAAACCCGGGAAAGGAGGCATTCTGCCCGCCGAAAAAATCACGGATGTCATCGCTTCCACCCGGGGCATTCCCAAGGATCAGGATTCGATAAGCCCCAACCGACACCCTGATATTCGCTCCAGCGCTGAGCTACTTGATTTCATAGCGACAGTGCGCGATCTCACAGGAAAGCCTGCGGGCATCAAGTTCGTGATGGGGCAGACAGACTGGCTTGACGACTTACTCGCTGAAATTAATGCCAGAGGGGCGGCCAGCGCGCCCGACTTCATTACTCTGGACAGCGCGGACGGCGGCACAGGAGCAGCGCCCCAAAGTCTATTTGATAATGTTGGCCTGACTGTTTGGGAGTCACTCCCCAGGCTGAGCGCCAAGTTGAGCGCGGCAGGCCTTCGGGAGAGAATACGGGTGATCGCCTCGGGGAAAATGGTCAACCCCTCCGGGGTGGCCGCCGCGCTTTGCCTTGGAGCCGATAGCGTCAATTCCGCCAGGGGGTTTATGTTCGCGCTAGGGTGTATTCAGGCTATGCAGTGTAATCAAAACACCTGCCCCACCGGCATCACCACTCATGACAAAAAACTGCAGCGGGGCCTAAACCCCGCAATCAAAGCGAACAGGGTGGCCAATTTCGCGCGTGCTATTCAGCAAGAGGTGAAGCTCATCGCGCTGAGCGCTGGCGTAATGGACGCCCACGAGCTGGGCCCGAAACACGCTTTTGTCATTGATGGAAACGGCAGGCCTAAAAGCTTGCAGCCAGAGCAGGACTAAAAAGCCACATCACCTAAAGACTCACTCGGAAGATTTGGTCGAGACTTGCGCCAGCTTGGATTTCTGAACGACCTCGAGTTGCTGGCCAAATACTTCTTTGAGTTTCTCTACCCCTGTCTCTCTCAGGGCACCCTCATTCCCTGCCACCACATAAGTGGAGTAGACCGCACAGGCGCGCATCATCGCCGTGGAGATCAATTGCACCGATGCACCGTCCGCCTTCATCTCATTGGCCAGATCGATAAAAGCTTGAATGGCATCTTGTTGTGTCTCTGGAGCACTCATATTGAATCTCTGATTAGCAGTTCACGACACGGGAGTATAATTAAACACCGAGTTAGCTCAACAATCTCCCTGAAGGACTTTATACTCGTCGATCGTTCATTGACCCCACGCCATTTCCCTGACAAACCTGCCTAAAAATTTATTGCCTTGGCTCGTAGCCGCGCCAGTGGCGATGTTGAGTCTGCAGACTGCCGCCGCAGAATGGGGGCTGGATCTCGCGGTTGGCTATTCTTGGGACGACAATGTCGGCCTGGACGAACTTGAGCGCGCGACGGGTGAATCAGATGAGGTCACCATGCTTGAGGCGCAAGGATCCGCTGAATTCAGCTTGGGGGAGGAGACGTCGGTCAGGCTTTCAGCCAGTCTGATCGACGACAGCTACCAGAATTTTTCCCAAGTAGACCGAAGCACTGCCTCGATAGGAGCGAACTTCGAGACCACCGTGGGCCAAACCACGATCGGCATCAACTGGTTCGACGTGAGCGCTGATCTGGACGATGAGCACTTCCTGTCCTACGAGCGCATCTCTCCCTATGTCGCTGCCTTCCTCAGCAAACAATGGTTCATGCGAGGAGAGTATGTTTACGGAGAGAAGGAAATCGAAAAAAGACCCGGCCGAGAAGCCAACAGCCATACGATTTCGGTCGACAGTTACTATTTTCTCCAGGGCTTAAAACGCTACACCGTCGTGGGGTATTCATTCCGAATTGATAACGCGAGAGCGAATCGATACGACTATGAATCACACGCTATCCGCGCTCGCTACGTGCATCGTGAAACCCTCTCCGGTCTACCGATTGAGCTAGAGTTCGAGGCACGATGGGAGGACCGCCAATACAAAGCTCCGGACCCTTTTATTCAGGTGGAACGCGAAGATACCCGGCTCCGAGTGTCGGCTGAAATCCGGATTTCCACTACACAGCATACGTCGTTCGCTTTGCATATTAAGAATGCGGATTACGATTCCAACCTGCCAACAGCGAGCTATAGTGATCTCGTAGTCGGCACTGAATTCAGGCTGTCGTTCTGACCACTCCGATTAGAACTGCAGCTGACCAAAGCCGTATATCTGATCGCGCCCAGGCGCTCCCACATCCATAGCACTGGCATACAAAGCGTCCAGTATGGCGGCAGGATCGTCGCTCCACTCGAGGAGCCGTGCCACCGCAACCGTGACAAAGGGCACCGCGTAAGAGGTCCCTGAGGACGCACCATACCCGCCACCCGCCAGCGCGTGACGCACATTTACTCCCGGCGCTGCGATATCCACATATTCTCCGCGATTCGCAAGACGAAAGGCTCTGCCTTTGGCATCGATTGCCGTTACCGCGACGACTTCTGGATAGGCAGCGGGGTACATGGGTTGCGCCGTGGGACCACCATTGCCCGCCGCGGCAATCGCCAGCACACCTTTTTCTCTCACCCGTGCAAGAGCGGTCTCCAACAAACGGTTGGGAGGCCCCGCCAAACTGATGTTGATCACCGATACATCGAGTGTGACCAGCCAATTCAACGCCTTGATCAAACTCACCGTACTGGCGAACTCCCCTTGCTGCTCATTCTGATCGAAAACTTCCGCCGCAAAAATTTCAGCTTTTGGCGCCAGTCCCATGGCCAGCGGGTCACTACTGAGAATAATTGAGGCAATCGCCGTGCCGTGCACATTGGGGGGGCTGTCGTTGCTCACAAAGCGTCTCGTTGAAATCGCGGTGCCTGCGAAAGCCGGATGACTGCGATCAATGCTACTGTCGATCACGCCGATCTTGAGTGCCAGATCGGATAAATCCTGAGGCAGCATCAGTAATTCCCGTGGCGCCAGACCCACTATCTCTTCATCCCCGATGGGGCCAGAAGGAACGCCAGCAGTGTAAAGATGATTGAGGTCGACATCGGCTTTTTTACCGCCAATCACCTCGTAAATACCATCCCGGGTTGCGGACAGGTCGAAACTCGCGGGAGCTGCGACTTCTGCCAGCAAAAACCCCAAGCCGGAAAGTTCACTAATACGATCAAACAGGTAGCCCTCCTGTGCCAACTCATCAAACACCTCTGGCTCTGCCATGACCAGCCAGTGGTCTGTTTGAATCCGCAGGGAGTCCTCTGCAATGCGCGACTCGATGTCGCTGAGAAGGTCTTCCATCGCCTGCTCAATGCGCTCTTCCGTTGCCTCAGAAATGATCTCCGTGACGGTATCCTCTACCTGCGCGAGCGTCAGCACAGGGCTGACCAGCAGCCATGCCCACACCCACCACCGCGCGGGAAAGAGGCAATATTTGGCTTGATGTGGTGTTTGAGGCCGCGACATGATGGGAGTCTACTCGTTTCGGTGTTACGCCCATATGGCAAAAAGCCGTAATCATGCGCTGCTTGGGGAATAAATCCCCTGTTGAGCCGTCATTATGAGAGATAGGTAACCATGGCCAAACTGACTGCCCAACAGAGACGGGATTTGATTGAGGAGTTGCCGAGGCTGAAGCGATTTTGCCTCTCGCTGACCTCTGATCCCACCGATGCGGATGACCTGCTTCAGATCACCGTGGAGCGTTTGTTGACAAAAGGCATGCCGGAAGACGCTCACGTGGCGAAGTGGGCGCATCGGGTCTGTAGAAATCTTTGGATTGACGAAATCCGATCCAGAGACGTGCGGAATCGATACGCCCTCTCCGAGGGCTCTTCGGAAGGCGCAGGGACCACTGCGGCCAACACTGATGAGTCTGTGCAGCTGGATCGCGTGGCGATGGCCATGGAGAAGTTGCCACCGGAGCAGCGGGCGGCACTGGTAAAGGTCGCGGTTGAGGGGTGTGCTTATGCCGAAGCGGCAGCGCTGTTAGAGGTGCCCATCGGAACGATTATGAGCCGAGTGGCTCGAGCCAGAAAAGCACTGGCTGAAGATTTGGAGTGGAGTGCAGAAAGAGAAGCGTGAGCTTCCAATGCCTTGTGTGGCCCACTTGGGAGGGCCTCGCAGATCAGGGTGAGACAAATGAGTGAAGATCGTAAAAATGTAGTGGATATGGCTGGCGCTAAGCTTGATGACGACTATTTGTTGTCGATGTACATCGATAATGAGCTAGACGCTGAGCGCACAGTGGCGCTGTTGGAGCGCCTTCGAGCGGAGCCGATTCTGCGAGCGAGACTCACGCAGCTTGAGGGTAATGATAGCCTGCTCCGCACGCTCTACAGAAAGCGACACAACATCGTACCCGGCCAGCTCTCTGCCATGCTAAGGGCCGACAACGTCGCACCCTTGAGATCCGCACGCAGTACCGATCGGTGGATGGCCAGCGCGGTTGCTGCTTCTTTTGGTGTGATCGCGCTATTAATGGGTTTGAACCAGAACACCGCACTCAATGCGATGACTATGGATCAGGATCTGGCCAATGCGCTCGAGACCTCCTCGTCACAAGCAACTGGATGGGTGGCACTGGGGCAGAACCGTGGTTTTCGCTCTGTGCTGACCTTCCCCGCAGCCGATGGTCGCTGGTGCCGCGAGTTCTTGCTGACTCACGATGAATCCCATTGGCGGGGTGTGGCATGCCGAGACAACGGCACGTGGGTTAACCAGGTCGTTGGTAGCGAAATCTTTTTGGAGCAGGCTACTCAGTACAGGCCGGCGGGGGCTGACGGCGACGAGAAGGTCGCGCGCTTTATAGATGAAACTGCAGTCGATATTGCGCTCGGGCCACAGGAAGAGTCTGCGCTAATCAAAAGCGGCTGGTGACCGCCACTCCCCCCTTCACCGGTAATCCAGCTCAGTTAGACCTCCCCTTTTTTAGCCCTCCCGTTTCCAGCGTTTGCCGCAGGTGGCGGGCCTCGCCGCTGATAAAATATACTGCCAACCTTTTCGAACACACGTGATGACCGATCTCGGGTTGGATATGTTGCAATGAACCACTTCACCTTACCTCTGATCGGAGGCGTGATCCTCGGGGTTGCTGCCATCTGGCTACTGTGGGCGCTCGGCAGAGTCGCGGGCATTAGCGGAATTTTATGGGGAGCCGGTGCGGGACCGGAGCGACCATGGCGCTGGGCGTTCCTCTTCGGATTATTGGGCGGCGGCTTGATCAGTCATCAACTTCTAGGGGTCCCCGTGCCGCTTGATCAGGATATCTCGACCGGCGTCATCGCCATGAGTGGCCTTCTAGTGGGGTTTGGAACGAGACTGGGAAGCGGTTGCACCAGTGGACATGGCGTCTGTGGACTGGGCCGCCGCTCACCCAGATCACTAGCAGCTGTAGTGACATTCATAGCTTGCGGTGTGCTCACCGTATTGATCACCCAACACCTCATCGGCGGTTTGCTATGAAATCCGTTTCAGCTTTGATTGCTGGAGTCCTGTTCGGTCTGGGACTGACGCTCTCCGGCATGTCAGACCCCGCCAATGTGCGGGGTTTTCTCGATGTCATGGGCAACTGGCGCCCAGACCTTGCTTTCGTCATGGGCGGTGCAGTAATGATCACCTTCATCGCAACGCCCTGGGTACTGAAGCGGCCTCTGCCCCTTTTTCATTCCAGCTTTGCCGTACCGACCAACGTAATCCTCGACAAACGATTGATAACGGGTGCGGCCCTGTTTGGCATCGGCTGGGGATTGTCGGGCTATTGCCCGGGGCCTGCACTGGTCAGCCTGACCTATGGTTACGATACAACCGTTGTGTTCTGCATTGCGATGATTGCTGGAATGGCACTGGAGAGATTGGTCAGCCGATAAGCTGGCTGGCCAACGCTAAACGCCACTGCATTCCACTAGCAAAGATCCAAGGCGAACTGTTTAAGCACTGCCAGAGGAATAATCTCCAGCGTTTTCATATGTGTGGCGCGCAAATAGAGCCTTGGTGCATGGCCCGCCTCATGCGCCTGATGCCAGCGCATGGCGCACAAACACCACCGATCACCTGCCTTTAACCCAGGAAAATCATACTGTGGCATCGGCGTCACCAGATCATTACCCGCAGATACCGAAAACGAGAGAAATTCATCCGTCATTTCGGCGCAAACGGTATGCCTGCCGTGGTCTTGTGGACCAGTATGGCAATGGCCATTGCGATAAAAGCCGGTCACCGGATCCTGGCAACATAACTCGATCGGTAGGCCCAGAACATTGACTTGCTGCTGTGGCTCTTCTCTTGGTTCACCCATGTTGTATTCCTGATGGCCCACCCTGTTGGCAGACTGCCATGATATCTCCTCCCCCCGTCTGCGATAAAGCATTCTGCCGCATCAGAAGCAGGAGCAGGCACAGGCGCCGAATGCTAGAGTGCGAGTAAATCACGATCCCTTATTGGAAAAGGCAGGTAATTTGAGTCCGGATAACCACTTTGGCATCTTCGCCGTCATCATGTCGCTCTCCGGGGCAGCATTTTTATTGCAGGGAACGCGAATAGGTGCGCAGATTACGGGCACCGTGATCGTCATCCTCGGGGCTATCTTCGCCGCCAATGTGGGCTTCATACCCCATCAAGCACCTGCCTATGATTTCGTGTTTACCTTCATTGTCCCGATTCTGATTCCACTGTTTTTACTCCAGGCGGATCTCCGTCGCGTGATTCACGAGGCATCCAGAACCACCATGGCCTTCATTATCGCCAGCGCCGGCACTGTGCTGGGTGTGCTCCTCGCAGTATCGGTGCTCGATTTGAGCCATCTGGCCACGCAGACAGACATTTCTGCCACAGACAAAGACGGCGCCATCGCCGGATTGTTCGCGGCCACCTATATCGGGGGCTCGGTCAATTATGCGGCGCTGGGCGAGATGACGGGCCTGACTACCGACCGATCTTTTTTTTCCGCTGCAACGGCGGCGGATAATCTCTTCAGTGCGGTGTATCTCAGCTTTATCGCCTCCCTCCCGGCAGTCAGTTGGTTGGCTCGTTGGTATCCCGAGCATCCCTCCCACCAAACGGCCCAAACAGAGGCCACCCCTGCGGTCACAGCACAATCACTTTGCCTTGCGTTAGCGATCGCCATCACTTTGGTTGTGATCAGCGATGCTGTTGCGGCTGCACTCACCGGACCATCAGGCCGCTATATCATCCTCACAACGCTCACCTTGGCACTCGCCACGCTGCTGCCCCAAGTGCGAGGGTTCACCGCCGGCGGTTTTGAGCTGGGTATTGCACTGTCTTTTGCTTTTTTTGCATCGATCGCGGCGGGCGCCGACATTGAAGCCATGGTGAGCAAGGCACCGATACTGGGCGCCCTGGTAGGGATTTTGCTGACTGTGCATCTCGGTGTATTGCTTTTTGTGGGTAGATTGTGCCGGTTGACCTTACCTGAGCTGTTAACCGCCTCCAACGCGGCCATTCTCGGTGCCACCACGGCTCCCACAATGGCCGCGGCAAAAGGCTGGCACGACCAGGTGACCCCCGGCGTGCTGGTAGGCGTTATCGGCTACGCCTTGGGCACCTTTATCGGTGGGGCGGTATTTCAGCTCTGGTAGGGCGAGTGGACGCGCTGATCATCCCAGCCGGGTGGGCGACCACCCGAAGACTGCTTTGTCGCTTCCATGACCGATGGTCAGCTTTCGACCGCACAACCACGCAAGGCCTGATGAAGTTGCTGTTAGCAGGAGCTAATCATGCAGGTAAGCAGCACTACCCAAAATACTGTGAGCAATCATTGTCCAGCCTCGAATCACTCCCCTTGGATCACTGAAGCGTTCTCGCTCCAGTTCGGCCGACACTGTATATGGCCATAGGAGCTGCCACACATCACAGTGAGCCCCGTCAGTCCAGGAGCGAGTAGTCTGCTCAGAAGCATGATCTACCAGGCGCTCAACCATGATGTCGGCGACATCAGTCGGTAGCACTTTATTCGTGGCCCGGCTGTAAAGCGACGTCATCTGACGCCTGACTTGCTTGGCCGATTCAGTCTTATCGACATTGTCCAGCGCTGAGATTGACATTTGCATACTCATGGCCTCATTAAAATTGTTGCTGAAGAGAGAGGTGGCGAGCTGCAGCTCTACCGCGTATTCACCGGCCGGAAGATCGACCTCGAAAGCCACCCAGGCTTGCTCGTGCATCCACCATCCATCTGCCCCACTCCTGACATCCCCTCTCCAACCGGAACCTCCCTCATCGTTGTGCCACCGTTCGGCCACAAATCCATCGGTATTGGGAAGATCAACGCCTTCTACCTGCAAGGCTACTTCCCCGTCTTTTTTGAAGATGACGCTCTGCAGGATCACGTCAGCATTCGTGTTATCGGTATCCGTGCTGTCGTACCCTCGCGCGGTTGTGTCAGAGAGAAGTATCCGGGTGCGCCCACCCACCAACATCACGGAAAGCTCCAGTGCTTTTTGGTCGCGGAAGTTATCCCCGCTTTTCTCGACTTGCCCGGGAAGTTGCGCCGATAAAAACCCGATATCGCCGGGCAAGGTATTGCGATCCACCAAGTCGAAAATAATACGATCTTGCTTAGGCAAACTGAAATCGTAACCCACCGCCTGACAAGCGAGATCAACTGCCATATTTTCACTGACACTCGACATCATCGGCGTCATGTGTCGGTTGCGCTGGGTCACCACCGCACTGTCTGTGCCGCCGTAAAACGTCTTATAACTCCCGTGGCTCTCGTCCAGACTCGTCCCTTGGCTATGATAGTGAGCGCTATCGTGCTGCCCCCATGTTCTGCCAAAGACCGCACGATTTTTGCGGTCCAGCTCTTCTGGTGTCAGCAGGCGACCGCTCCCAACGGTTGCCAGCTCTACGGCACGCGCCTTGGCAATAGCGGCATCCTCGACACCGGAAACGCGATACCAGGGCGACAGCATCATATCGGCGAACAGCTCTTTCGCGCGGTAGTCAGCGGCAACGAACTTCGCGGCTAATTCGGCCACAAGCGCTTCCTGCGCGTTGTAGGCACGTAGCCGTTGATCATAGTTGGGACCCTCTGGATCTTCCGGCAACGCCAGCAGCTCCGCACCCAAAATCGCCGGCCACCAAAATTTCACGGTGGCGGTCGCAAATCGGGGGTCATCCGCCATCTGTTTTGCAAGCCATTGTAAACTGTCCCGATCGTAGGGCGGGCTCTCACCCTCGAAACCCGGCGTGCGCATATCGCGATACCAGGTATCGCCCTCCTGATAGAGCGAGCGGCTTTCCTCCCCCTCAAACTGCTCCGGGTACAGATAAGACCGGGCCAGCGAATCCATTCCGCCGTACTGGTCCTTAAAATGCCCTTTATCTCCGAACAGCTGATAGGCGCCTGCAAGCGGATCCATCCGCGCGTGGCAAACGGTGCAGGCCGTGTTGTTCATTGTCGGATTGTGAGTATCGGCCAAGGCCACCGGATCCGTGGTGCGCGGAGCGGACTTCTCTATATCAACACCGAGGAAGTGATAATAAGTCCACCTGGCGCGCGCACGATTCCGATTCGTGTCGGTTGAGGGATAACGAGCCAGCCACGCGTGAGTACTCAGCACGCCCGCATGGGGCCACTCCTGGTAGCCACTGAAATCACCAAAAACGCGAGCGTCGTAATCAAATTGGAATTGATCGTCGTGGGCGATATGCCCACGATTCTTACCAGGCTTAAATGTATTGAGCTTGTGGCGAGAATACTCACCGTTGCCGTCAAGGTACTCGACGTCAAACTCCACACCAGACCGATAGGCGACATTGCTGATGGGATTCACCATGGTGAAGTCCGCTGTCAGGATCTTTTTATAAGACTGATTCGTCTCGATCACATACGCGATTAACTCAAGCGGCTCTCGGTGAATCGCCCATCTAAACTCCCAGTCGACATCGCCTCGGGTTAGAAACGGTTTGTCATGCCCCAAATCATCAGGGCGATCCTTCGGAAATTGCTCCTGAAACTCAATCAAGGCGGGGAAACGATCTTCAGTGCGGATGCTAAAATCGGCGCCATTCACCAACCCGTCGGTTAAGAGACGGTCGTCAGCCCCTGTAATCAAAAAATCTCGGAACGCTTCGCCGCGCATCAGCTTAATCAACTCGCCTCTCAGCGCTTTCTCTGAGGATTCAGCTCGTAGTATCGCCTCAGGTCGAGCCACTTTGCCTGATAACAGCAGTGAGGCGCGCCTGAGCGTGGTCTCCGATGATTCAATGACCACGCCACCCCAGAAATCGGCCGTTTCATCCACACCCACTGCACTACCGCCATCCGATAGCAAAAAGTACTGCTCGAAAGCCTGATATTGCTGTGAACCCGAACTGATAACGGTGCCGCCACCGTGACCGGCACCACCCGTAATTTTTGACAGCACCAGATCCGCACTGCCACCTGCACTCGTTACAAAGCTCTGCATGGCAAAGTGGTTATCCTCGGCCGACCCGGTAAAGAGCAGCCGGGCGCCACTGTTTGCCGCCGTTCCACCCTGCTGATGGCAAGACTTGCACCGGCTTTGCACAATGGGGTCAACATCGGAGATCCAGTACTCCTTGGCGGTGGGACCAGAGCCACCCGCACCGCCATCGCCGGATCCATCACCGGTCGAATTATCGCCAGTGGGCCCAATGCCGTCGCCAGACAACGCGTGTTGCACCGCATTCAGCATGTCTACAAACGACTGCTCAGGCTCTGCCAGTGCATCCCGCGGCGTTATACCGATGGCACAGAAAATGACCAGCAGGCGAACGGCCACTCTGACCTCCCGCAACGCCCTCAACGAAGATGCCTCTGCGCCCATCAGGATTTTATTCATCACGATCCCCCCGTTTGCAGCGAAGGATCGAAGAGCGGCAAGGACACCGTATCCTTTAACGCGAGCCCTAAGCCTTGCGCATAGGTATCCATACCCAAATATTCCTGAATGGCTTGATGAACATGTGCAGGGGTAATCAAAGTGCCATTCCGCGATTCCTCCAGTGTCATCGGATCGACCCGCTGAGAGAAATGCAGCGCATCGGTCGCCCCAACCACTCTGTTACCCCAAGGGGCATTTTTCTCCATGAGGATGTAGGAACCGACGGGCCAATGATCCTTACCTTCGCCGTCGTTGTAGTGGTTGGTACGGCCGAAATCCGAACCAATGACCAACAAAATGCGGTCCGCCACCCCCAACATGTCGGCGTAGTCCCAGAAATAATTGATCGAGTCGGTCAGCTGGCGGTAAAGATGCTCGTGCACGACATCATGGTTATCGTGAGAGTCGAAACCTCCGAATGAAATATCCGCTGCGGACCCGAGGCCAGCCTTGAAGACCAACAAAGCGCCTTGCATTTGTTGCTTGAGGTTATCCCACAGCCACTGTCCAGCCACTTCAATCTGGTTGTACTCCTCCATATTCTCTTGCGCTGGAAGAATATCGGCCAACCTCTTCAGTGCATCACGATTCGATCGCGCGACAGCAAAGCGCTCGAGATTTTGTAACTGCCTGGGGCTGAGATTGGGGCCGCTGAGCAAGCGTGAAATTTCGTCAGCGACCAACGAGTCAACCTGGCCATATTCTTCGGGGCTACGCTTGGGTTGGCCCGACCAATTCTGAATCCTCGGTTGCGACAGCGTTCTCAGTCGGCTGACATCATCAAATCGGTTGTAGCCTATGATCCCAGCGGTTCGCGACTCACCCCCGAAGACGGCGTAAGCCAAGGGTTCATCAGGAGACTGATAAGCCGCATGCAAAGCCGATAAGGAAGGCTTGCCCTCAGCGTTGCTCCCGGTCCAGTTGAACAAGCGTCCCGTCTCGTGAGAATTCGTCTGTGCATCGACACCATTCACCACCAGCATGTCGGCACCGTAACGATTGAAAAACCACTCGTTGTCAGCGACCGGCGCGTACAGAATGTTGCCGGCTTGGCCGGGATCGGCCCACTCGGCCCAATTGTTGATCTTGCTCTCACCCTGCGTGTTGACCTTGGGGTCGCAAAACTGGGTGACGTCCGCCCCACCGTCGAGTTGCAGTGTAACCAGGCACTTACCTGTGTAGCCATCGGTGCCACTGCCCCACACGCGCGAGGAGGCGCTCGCAGTGGCAGCGAGCCCCACGGAGGCCGCTTGCATGAATTCCCTGCGCGACAGGCTCTGTCTAGTTTTAAATCGCTTCATCAATGCCTCTTTCAAATACCAACGCGCGCAAAGCTTCCTTTGGGCTTAGTTTAACGATAGCCAAAGCTGCTGCAAGCCGGCGCCTCAAGCGGAAATTCTTGCGCAGTGGCCAGGAAAGGTCTTGTTCAAAACTGCCATTTTCAGAGCCCGATATGCCAAGTACCGGCCGATCTATTGGGTAATCGCAAACAATGTAACTGACCCGGATTGCACTCGTTGATGCCATATGCCGCATGCCACCCTTTTGGGGAGCGCCAAGTCGGTCCATCAATGGCGCCGCGGATCCAGCGCGCCAGGACGCTCGGGAATGTACTTAAGCCAAGGGGGCAACTGTTGCCGCCTGTGCCTGGCTTTGGGGGTCTCGTGTGAACCCGACGTCAGGGGGCACGCCCCCTCCGCCAGCCATGCCATCGCGGTGTGGAGTGAGTCCTCCTGTGGGTCAGTAAAGGGCTTTGATAGATCATCGTTTGCAGCACACAAGGTAAAACGACCCGTATCAGCCAAGCCGTTGTAATAACCGCCCTCGGCCTCCCCATTCAGAATCTCAAAAGACACCAGGCGCACGCGGGCATCACATCCAGGCTGATCAAACGCGTATTGGCCAACCGACTTGCCTCGGGTGTCTGTCCCTACCATCGCTACTTCGACGTGCGGCGCCAAGCTGTTAATGACCAGTTCGCTGGCAGAAGCCGTGCCACGAGTTGTAATGAAGACAAATCTCAGTGGATCAAGGCTCTCTGAAAATCGCTCGAAGTACTCATAGGCGTTGTAGTCAGAGTGCCAGTCGTTGTGTGAGAGAAAGAAAGAGCGTTGGCGGTCGGCGAGACGCCCGCCCAATAAATCCAGCATGACGTCTGCAATACTCAGCAGCCCACCTCCGTTGTAGCGGAGATCAATAATGAAATCGGTCACCCCCTCGTTCAAAAAATAGCGGCTGGCGCTAATCAGAGGCAGGCGAGCTGAAAGAGTGAACTGTCGAAAATTCAGATAGCCGACCGGGTCCATACCCGGCCTTTCGAGGAGGGTTGGCTCTCCGGCAATTGCGGGTGGGTCTAATTCGTCCTTCTCGATATAGCGCTCTACAATAGCCTCATCACCCTCCAAGAGGCGAAATCCGCGACGTACACCCCGATCAGCCGGCCCAAACACTTCCTCCATCAGCGCCTCGCGACGCATCAGGGATGCCCAGGTCTCGAAACCGAAACCCGTATCGACCGCCAATATTTCCATCCCGCGGCGAAAACCTGCCTCCCAGGCAGGCCCACCTTCAAACACGTCAGCTAAAAAAAGTTCGTCAGCAGGCCCCACGCCAGAGCGGAACCCAAATCCGATATAAGCGCCCGAGGTAAACTGTGATTCATCCTGCTGCCGGGTTGTCATATAGCTGAACCCTGGGTCACGTCCGCCCGCTGCCAACGGCTCGGTTAGCGCACTGAGGTATTGTTGCGACGTGGCAAAGTCGCCGGGATCCACGTCCGCGAGCTCGTCGTTCCACAGATACCAGTCTCTGACCACGCCTCCCACCCATTCTTTCCTGAGGGTTTCCCCACAAGCAGAAGGCCCCGAACGTCTGATTTGATCCAGAGTATCAAGGAGCTGCGTAAACTGAAGGTCCGGCGCTGTGTGAGCGCAAACAGGCAGGACTGCAACACAAACCAGCAGCGTCGACGCAGCACACGCGCAATAACGGCGCAACAAACCCCTTAGGTTCCACTCACTCACAGAGAACACCTGTCACCACCTCAATCGAATTCTACATCCAACTCCCCTGCACCTTAGAGCATTGCCCCACGTCGCTCACAGGGGCGACGGCGTGATCTCGCGACAGCTCACGTACCAAAACAAGTTTCCACGGCATTTTGACTCCCGCTATACTCATAGGCCTCCACTCAACCGAAGTCTAGACAAAAGCCTATGCTGTTCCGACTTTACAGGCGCAAGGTAGCGACTCAGATCATTGACCTCTTGCGTGCATTAGCACTACTCAGCCTGGGAATCATCAGCGGCTGTGTAACAGTGGAAGAAGTTGCGCCTTGGGACCGAGGATATCTCGCTGAGGCGGGGATGCAATGGGACCTGTCGTCAAGAGACGCGAAGTTAGAGGGTCACGTTTATACCAGCAAGGAAGCCTCGAGCGGCGGCACGGGCTCTGCCGGTGGCGGTTGTGGCTGTAACTGACTGAGACGGGCATGCAGCGCTTACCGGCCAGGTCTCCACTTGTCAGGCGGCTCAGCCAAACCGTTGCCGTGTTGCCGATTTATCAGGGTTCCGTGCTAGCAGACGCACCGCCGACCTTTACTGAGGTGGGGCTACGCTATACGCAATATACGGAAGATGCGCTCAGTGATGACAAAGTACTCTTCGGTTCAAAAGACCGCTACGACATCAACATTACACAACTGTGGATAGAGGCACCGGTTGGCGCGAGTTGGTCTGTGGCTCTCGATGTACAGAACGACTATCAAACCGGCGCTTCTCCGTGGTTTGTCGGCACGACCTCAGAGGGCAATCCGGGAGTGATCATGTCCGGAGCCAGCATTCAAGATAACCGCGTCGAGGTGGGTGTGACTACCCGCTATTTCTGGGCGGACGGTAATGCGGGTTTTAATGTCATCCATTCTGACGAAGATGATTATGAAGCGGTGGCGTGGTCTATGGACGCTGCCTGGAACACCAATCGCAATACCAGAACCTGGACAGCCTCTGCCAGTAGCTCCCACGACACGGTGGAGCCCACGCAGGAGAAAATTCCCGTGTTCATCGATAAAGAGAAGCTGGATACGCACTCTCTCTATTTCGGGGTCAGCCAAATTCTAAGCCGCACTGCCATTGTGAAGGTCGGCTTGAGTTACACCTACAGTGAGGGCTTTTTGAGTGACCCGTACAAGCTCCGGGATGCCAGACCCGAAGCACATCATCGCTACACCCTCGCCACCGGACTCAGGCAGCATTTCGTCCCTCTGGATGGGTCATTACACGCCGACTACCGGTATTACAGTGATGACTGGGGCTCTCAATCACACACCGTGTCTCTTGGCTGGGTACAGCAATGGGACCGGCACACCCTCAACCCTTATCTGCGTTACTACAGCCAGGGACAGGCAGATTTCTTTAGTCCAGTGGCGGATTTCACCTCGGCTTATTACTCCGACGATTACCGGCTGTCCTCCTTTGGTGCGCTAACGGCCGGACTGCGATGGACGGTCGAGGTGGGGGACTGGACAGCCGAAGCCCAGCTGGAACGCTACGTGAGTGATCACGGCTGGAGCACTTTCGCTGGTGAATCTGCCCCAGGACTGGTCGATTTCTGGAGGGGCACCATCGGGATCATCTGGCGCTTTGACTAGCCAACCCTCTTGCATCACTCGATCCTTCAAGATCATGGGTGGCCCCGCCAGCATTACCGTCAACCCAGGTCACCACACTTCAGATCACAACAATGGCACAATCGCGGAAGCCGCTATCAGCACCGCTGCGGCGCGCTTGGCTGAGCTCGAGCGCAAATACAGTCGCTTTGACCCATACAGCCTCATATCTCAGATCAACGCACGTGCGGGCTCAGAAATCTTCACGCCGATTGACGTCGAAATGCGCTCTCTGATTAGCCTGGCGGATCAATTATGGCGTGAAACCGAAGGGTTGTTTGACCCCACCGTGGGTGTACTCAATCAGGTCTGGGATTTTAACGCCGGGAAATCAGAAAACCCGGACCGGTTACGCGACCTCCTCGACAAAGTAGGTTGGGACCGGGTGGAATGCGATGAACGCGGTATTCGCTTACCTCTGCAGGGCATGGAACTTGATCTGGGTGGTCTGGTAAAAGAGTTCGCTGCCGACTGCGCGGCGGCAATACTGCGCGATGCAGGAATCAGATCCGCCTTGGTCGAACTGGCAGGTGATATTGTGGCCTTGGGCGGGCAGACCAGCGATGCAGCGTGGCAAATTGGCATTAGAGACCCACAGGCACCCGCTGACAGTATCGTCTCCGTGCAGCTTACCAACGCCGCGATTTGTAGTAGCGGAAACTACGCCCGCCGGTTTCACCACAATGGAAAATTCGTCAGTCACCTGCTACACCCGCAGACGGGGCAGCCCATCGACGGGCCCTGCTCAGTTTCGGTGATTGGCGAATCTGCGCTGGTGGCCGGGACCATCGCCACCGCCGCCTGCCTTCAGGACGAGGCAGGTGCTCAGACCTGGCTCGATCAGTCAGCCCTCCCCTGGCTGATGATCAATAAAGAGAATTATTGTTTAGGAACCATTCAATGAGTCTCCCGGCCGCAACGTCACGGTGTTGAAACATTCGCAAGTGCATATTTTGGCAAATTCTGATATCAACGCGTGTCAAACCCAACTAGCAGCGTTACATTTGGTAATGGGATTCGTTATCATTTTTGCTTAATAAACGGACGCGCCACTCTGCGGCGTTTCTGAGTTCTGGCATTGTGGAGAAAACAAGTATGTTTAAGTTTCTGTTCAGACTGACTCTGTCTCTCTTGCTACTCGCGGGCGCGCACCTCAGTCAAGCTCAAGATCTGGATTGCTCTAGCTCGGTATCGCTCAATGGCGGCACCATTGAGGTTGAGGCTGACGCCTCCGGTGACGACACCGAGAATATTCAGTGCGCCCTCGATGCAGCAACCGAGGGCGGCTATCGCGATGTATTTCTTACCTCGCCCGATTACAGCATCGGCGCCATCGCCGTCACCGGCTTTGTTGGAGATCTGCGCGGTCGCAGTAAAGCCAACACCACTGTGACGATTCAGGATTCGTCGCTCTCTTGCGACGGAGCCATTGGTATCGCACTTGAGTTCCAAGTGGGTACAGCCTCCGTCCGAAATATGACCCTCTCTGTTGACTCTCCCTGCGGTGACGGCGGTTCAGCCAGCGTCATCGCCTACTACTCCAACTCGCAACAGTGCGACAAGCGCACGACGTTTGGCAATGTCGATCGAGTGGTGATCAATGGGACTGGCACGTCGGGTCTGGACGCTGTAACAGGCGTACTCATGGAAGCCGCTCCGGGCTGCAGCGCCGACAACGAGCGCATTCTGGGCACGCTCAAAGTCAATCGATCTGATATGGCACAACTGGATTTCGGCGTCATCAGCTCGGTGGCCGGGGGCGGACAAGTCGACGTCAACTACAACACCTTCGACGAGGTGGGACTCCCCTTGACCATTATCGACGCCGCGCAGAGCACGACCGTCCTGAGCAATACCTTCAACTTTAACGATGTGCCCGGGTATCCAGCGGGCACGGGGCTCGGCACTACAGCCGTGTTTATTGCCAGCACATCCGAATCGCCCAGCAGTAACAGCACAACCTTGAAAAGCAACAAATTTAAAGACGCAGGTGCCTCATCCGCAGGATACGGCATCCTTACGGGGCAACAAGGGTCCAGCATTGCACACACGATGCTGGTCAGCGCCAACACATTCACCGGCAATTCAGCCAGCACCGATGGTGCTGGATTAGCAGCTATCGACACCAACGACGGCCTGGCATCAGGGAATCGCTTCTCGGGTAAAGCAGGAACATGGGTGGACCTCAGGAGTGGCGCTACGGCAGATGGCTATGTGGGGGGTAGCGTGTCGGGCTGGGCCATCGTCGCTAATGACTTTGGTGCTTCGCAAGCGACCACTGACATCCTCTTGGGTGCCCGCACTTCCGGCGTGGTAGTCGGTAAGAGCCAGGATCTGCCGATCGTTGACGATCAAACCGGTAACAATGATGTGCTGGAGGGTAGCTCCGGTAGCTCGACACCTGCGTGGGGGAACGCCCGGGGTTCTCAAGGCGCTGATACGCGGTCACGATTCGAGCAGCAGCTGAACACACTGATGGACATCCGCAAGCGACGATAAACTTTGCCAGTTCCCAGGGCGCTCCTAGCTGCTATGAGGGGCGCCCCCTGACCCATGTCTAGGCCCAGGTCGCGGCCCGTCGCGTGATCTTCCAAACGGGGAAGAGCAGCAGCCGCGAGATACTGCTCAATTCAGCCCATACGGGTTGGAGTAAGCGGAGGCTACGTGACACTCCCTCGGTGCATACGTCGAACCAGTGCACTCATGAGCAGTATGAGCAACGAAATACCCCAGGCACCCAAAGCAGGGATTGCATTGGGAGATGTATCGGCCTCCGCCTCAAGACCGTTGGCCCCTTTTGCGCCAGCCGAATCACTGTTTCTCATGACAGGGCTACTGTGGCTGGACGCTGAGGGATCCAAGCCGAGCACCGTCTGCAGCAGATTAAGAAAGGCCGTCTCTGCTTGACTCGTAAAAGGCTGAGTCCCCAATGCAACCTTCCCCGCTGCGCTCGATTCACTTTGCCGTGGGGGCTCCACCTCAGAATAAACGCCAGCAATACTGCAATCGTAAGACTGGTCGGTGGGCAATCCCTCTACTTTCACGGGCGAGCGTGTGCCTCGTCCCGAAAAAACATACTGCTCCTGGGTAATCCCCCAACTGTTCAAAACACCATCGTCAACGGGGTTCTGGTCAGATACATGCAGGGTCCAGTCACCCGATAAAGGCTCTCCAGCCAGTTCAGAGAATGGCGTGAGTGACCTGAGCGTAGTCGGGTAAGTGCCTCTCACGTCGTCGCCACTATCGTCGATCTCTTTACGCCTCAGGGTGATGCGCTTGCCACTGGGTGCCTCGAGCTCCACTACCACGTCACTGCGCCAGGTGTGCGTAATATCTACGGCAACCTCGAACTCGTCCGGAGACACGTTGCCTTCTGCGCTTAACGGGATGCTGGACGTCACAGACTTGTTGTCATCAAATGACGCGCTTGGCGCCTTTGAGCCTTCCAGAGATCGGGGAGGCACGATGCTGGTGCCCGAGATGCTCCAGCTGTTCAGCGTTCCGTTAAATTGATCCTCCCAGCCGTCGCTGACCTCCAATTGCCAATTGCCAGCAACCGTCTCCCCTGACATGCCCCTCAGCGCATAGGTCTCTGCGACGTCCGCAGCTTGATCACCACCATCGTAATCTTTCAGACCCACCGTGGCACCGGAAGGCGCGGTGAGTTTCAGGATGACATCGCCACGGTAACCATGGGTAATATTGACGGCTATGCTCAGCCCCTCAGAAGAAACCGATCCTTGACCATCCAATCGAATCGACGAGACAACCGATTGGGTGGTGTCAAAATCGGCTGAAGGTGATTTTGACCCCGTAACGGCAGTAGTGCTGGGCTCGCCCACACATTCGGCATTATAATAATTGACACCGCTCCCCGCCCCGGGTTTGAAACCGATATCGATTCCTGTCGCGCCCGCACTGACTCCAGACACATTCGTTGGGGCAGGAACCTCGGGCGTCGCAGCCGAGTTGCTATTCAGGGAAAAATCGGTGTCTGAAACGTCGAAAAAGATATTGTTGCGACCCTTAATCATGATGCGGGCTGCGTCTGTCTGCACGCCCGAAGGAAACTCCACCCGCGCGTAACCATCATTTGCGGTCGTGGCAAACGGCGCATCCGGGAAAGACTTGCCACCATCGGTAGACAAATACAGCTCAACCTGACTCACCGCGATGGGGGCATTACTCGTTTCTCCAACATGCCATCGCACTGTACCCACCTTGCCCAGCGAGCCGCCCAGGTCCGGCTCGGCAACCGAAAATACTTTTCCCGCAATGGGCTCTGCGACGACTTGTATTTCGGTTGTATCGGAATTTCGTCCCCCGGTATCGTCCCGCGCAGTCAGTGCAAAAGCCAGGGTGCGAGGAAGCTGTGGCATCTTTTCAAAGTCATCAAACTCCCCCGACACAACACGCTCCAGTTGCGGCAAATAACGCCGGGCACTCGCGACCGGCGCATAGGTTCTAAACAAGGGAATAGCGCCATCGTCTGGTGTAGTCAGTGCAGCTGCAGGCCCGAGATCACGCTGCTCCCAGGAATAAGTGACGCTATCACCATCGGAGTCAGATGCTGTGCCCTCAATGAAGAGCGGCGTACTCGCGGGCACCGTGTAACGCCCGCCTGCATCTACTGTGGGATGGGTATTACCAGTATCAGCGACGACGCCACAAACAGCGCCCTCACCCTCCACATAATCAGCGGCCTGCTCGAAACTGTATGAGTGAAACATGGCATCTGAATAATTGTTCTGCAAATGCGGCTGCACAATGTTGTCGGAGCCACAGATCCCGTTGTAACTCATGATGGTGGTACCAGCACCAGGCTCAAACGCCGCCGTTGCACTTCGATTCCCCAGACAATCTTTATCGTTGCTGTTGAAGGTATGGTCCATGCTGAACTGATGCCCCATCTCATGCGCGACATAATCCACCGCGAAGGCATCTCCCTTGATACCGTGTGTGACTCCGCTCGCTTTGGAACCATCCTCGCAGGGCCCCGTACCCGCTAACCCTCCCTCACCAGCCCCAAACGTGTGTCCGATGTCATAATTCTCTGCACCAATCACGTCATCGATAACCTCTTGGGACTCATCAATCAGAATCGCGTTGTCTAAATTCCCCTCAAAAGGGTCCGTATCGGCATCGGTAAAAATGATCTCGTCGTTGTTTTCGATTAATTCGAATCCAACAGAAATCTCCGAATTGAAGATTCCGTTGACACGATTGACGACGCTGACCACGGCAGACAGCGTGGCCTCTACAGAATCGCCGTGAGATTCGCTGTACTCACCCGTAGTGGCGACGGCGAGCCGGTAGGTTCTGAGTTCTGCACCCCTTGACCGCGCCTGTTTGGCGGGATGAGCCCGCGGTGAAGGCTTCGACTTGAGCATATTTTTATCGCGGGGGTCAGCCTTATCGGAGTGGTCAGTGACACCGCATTGAAAAGGGGTGTTACTGCGCTGTGCATCACGCGCAAAGTAACTCTTGACCTTGCTGGTATCGGATTGATCGGATGGATCGATCATCCATCGCCCTCCAGGTGCCAATACCTGCACACTCACGCCCGCAGGGGTCACCTCCATTTGGGCACTGGCAACGCCTTTGTCCAATGAGCGACCGGAAAACGCCATGATATGGGGAAATTTCCTCGCCAGCCCGGGGCTCATCGTCCCCGATGACCGGAACTCAAACTGGCGGTATCCACCATCGGGGGAGGGAAGATCAATCGTAAATGTGCCGTGAGAGGAACTGAGCCCTTTGCCAATCAGCGCATCTAAGCCTCCCCGATCAATCCGGAGCTGTCTCGGTTGCAACCCGGGTTCCGCACGATTCAGCGTGCTTTGTGCGGCGTCTGCGTACGCCACCGAGGGCAGTTCACTCCAGAGCGATCGATCTGCCAACACCACCGTGGAGAGCCCTAGGGCCAACAAAGCCATGCCAGTCCGCGCAATTGGGTAACAACAGCTCATACCCCCACCTCCTGTACCGTAGAAATTTTTTCTACCCTAGCATCGAGCTCTAGCCTGAGTCACGAACCGTCAACAGTGCGCCGTGGCTCATTCAACAACCCTTGCAACTAAATCGGACCCACGGTAACGCGGTCTGCGGGGATTCTCGCTCATAAAAATGTTGTGATGTCAGCCAAGGACTTTTTCTCCATCGCGGCTCGGGGAACGGTGGCGTTTACAGCAGGGTGCCCCACGACCAGTAGCAAAAAAGGTCGCTCGCGCTGGGGACGTCCCAGAATTTCGTTGAGAAATTTCATGGGATTGGGCGTATGCGTCAATGTCGCAAGCCCTATGTTGTGCAGCGCCGCAATCAGAAAGCCTGTCGCAATACCGACCGACTCGGACACATAGTAGTGCTTCACGCGCGCTCCCTTTTCATCCACGCCATACCGTTCGGCAAAGATGGCGATAAGCCAAGGGGCTGACTCCAGAAAGGGTTTTGAGGCGTCTGTGCCCATTTTCGTGAGATCATTCAGCCATACATCCCCAGCCCTGCCATCATAAAACGCCGCCTCCTCCGCCTCGGCCGCTCGCCTGATCGCGTGCTTGGTGTCAGCGTCACTGACACAGACAAAGTGCCAGGGCTGGTGGTTCGCGCCACTGGGCGCAGAGCCCGCTGCCAGAATACAGGCCTCGATGACCGCTTTATCCACAGGCTGGTCGGAAAAATCGCGTACCGTGCGCCGTTTGCGAATGAATTCCAGATAAGACCGGGATGCGGCGCGCAATGTCCCATCAGTGAGTCGCGCCGGGAGCTCCAACGGCACCGGGTCGTACTCTGTTGCACCCATATTGTTGTCCTCAACCGTATACCGGCGTCGCCAGTGTCAGCGTGAATCTCGAACACCGGTCACCTCATGCTGCACGACCACATGGCTGGATTATTCTGCGGCGTCCAGACTAGACTGCACCATGCGTACACAAGGAGCAATGCGGATCCACACCGCGCCAGGAATTTCTGCCGGCAATCGCAATACCGCCGTGAGATGGATCAAACGCTGCCTGCGTGAGATCACTCGTAAACACTATGAGCTCCCCGTAGATTACGCCACTGCCGGTGCCGACATCATGATTAAACTGAAACTAGCCGGGCAGCGGTCTTCAGCGTGCGCGAAAGGCGTGAATATTGATCTAGCACCTTATGACGCAGGCAATACTCAAATCCTAGAATACCCTGCGTTCGCCAAGGATCCGGTGATTGGATCGCGGCATTGCCAACACCCTGAAATGGTATTGGCGGCCACCATCGCACACGAAGTCAGCCACTTTATTCAGTATCGATATGGGCCTCAAACGCGCTGGCTCAAGCAAAAATATCGCAAACCTCACGGCGAGGGATTTCAGGATATTTACCGTATTCTGCGCTCACGCGTCGTGAACCCCGAAATACGCGGTGCCACTCCCGACAGGTCGCGGACACAGGCATGAGCGTTCGATGTCGCACTTGCCACGGAATTTATGCTCGCCGCGTCACGACTGAGCTACGCTCCACCCTTACACCCACTCCACCGACATAAAGACACCGTTATGACACCCATCGACCCGGAAGCTGCAGGCTTCTGCGCACATAAACTGAGCCGTCTGGACACTCATCTTGAGGAGCACTACCTCGGCGCGCAGAAAATACCGGGGTACGCAGTCAAGGTCGTCCGTCGAGGCGTTGTCGCTCATTGCAGCGCAAAAGGGTCGATGGATCTCGCGCGCGCCAAACCGCTGCGCGATGACACGATTTTTCGCATTTATTCGATGTCTAAACCCGTTACCTCCGTCGCCTTGATGATGCTTTTTGAGGAAGGGCGATTCCAACTTACGGATCCGGTCTACAAGTTCATTCCGTCGTGGCGGAAACACCAGGTTTGGGTAGAAGGTCAGGGAGAGGCCATGGTAACCCGCTCGCCCAGTACTCCACTGACCATTCAGCACCTGCTGTGCCACACATCGGGCCTGACCTACGGGGGGTTTTTACCCGGCCTGGAACTCCCCGTAGACCCGGCCTACGCTGCAGCAGGGATTTCCCGCGCGGGGACTGACACGCTTGAACAATTTGTACAAAAGCTCTCGGAGGTGCCATTGCTCTACGACCCGGGGTCGCAATGGAGCTACTCACTCGCCACCGATGTCTGTGGTTATTTGGTTGAGCTGCTCTCTGGCAGACCATTGGGCGACTTTCTCAGCGAGCGCTTGTTTGGGCCGCTGGACATGTCCGATACCGGCTTCCATGTCCCTCGTAGCAAACTGGACCGGTTCGCTGCGTGCTATGAGCGTGCCCTTGATAAATCCTTGCGCCTACAGGATGACCCTGTCAGCAGTCGCTATCTCACACCCCCCAAAGCGCCCTCAGGAGCCGGTGGGTTGGTCGGGACGATGCAAGATTACGCTCATTTCTGCGAGATGTTGGTTCAAAATGGCCACTTTCGGGGTCGACAACTGATCGGCCGACCGACCCTCGAGCTGATGACACGGAACCACCTCGGCGGCGCTTCGCTCGCCCAAATGGCGGTGGGGGGATTCTCTGAGACCAGTAACGAGGGCGTCGGCTTTGGTCTGGGCTTCGCCTCAACAATGGATGCTGCCGCGTCGGGGACGGTTGGCGAAGGTGACCTCTACTGGGGTGGCTTGGCATCAACACTTTTCTGGGTAGACCCGGTAGAGGAGCTCTACGCCCTCTTCATGACCCAGCTCATCCCCTCCTCCACTTTTAATTTTCGAGGTCAGATTAAAAATATTGTTTACGGCGCGCTAACGGGAGGCTCACGAGCATAATCAAATCCTCTCTGCACATCACAGCTGACTCATAGGCGCTGGCGGGCAAGCGGCCGGGATTTGACAGGGGCATGGTCAGATTCACTGCCACGAAATCCCCGAGGGTGCGAGCGCGCTAGGCGTCGAGAAATGTGCGCCCTAAAAGCGCAGGCGCGGATTCGCCACCCCTCAATGCGAGTCCATGACAATTCGCGCACTGCGCCTGATAAATCAAGCGCCCGGCGGCTGCCTGCGCCTCGGTGTAGCGAATCGCTGTTGTGTCAGACGCCGTTGGGTCCGCGCACAGTGCGCCACCCGAGAGCAAGAGTGCCGTCAGACAGAAACGGGGAAGCGACCCGGAGCAGCGACTCATACCAACTGCTCTAAATGAGCCATCGCTGACGCTGCAAGTGAATCAAGATCGTACCCTCCCTCCAGAACAGACACGATGCGTCCTTGCGCATACTGGCCAGCCAGAGCAACGATTTCTGCCGTTATCCAGCTATAATCGGCCTCCACTAACCCCCACTGAGCCAAAGGATCTGCCTTGTGGCCGTCAAAGCCCGCAGAAATAAGTATGAGATCGGGGCGATGTTTCTCAATCTCAGGCCACCAACGCGCCGCAATGGCGCGGCGGAATGCGGGCCCCGAGGTGCCCGCCGCCAGCGGCGTATTCACAATATTGGGCTGAGCCACTTCGTGGTACCTGCCTGGGTAGTAAGGATGCTGGAAGCTCGAGCAAACGAGAATGTCTGGGTAGGCAGTGCTCATTTCCACCGTGCCGTTACCGTGGTGCACATCAAAATCCAGTATCGCGACTCGCTCGATATCGGGCAATGACAATGCGTTGATTGCAGCGATCGCCACGCTATTGAGCAAACAAAAACCCATGGGCGTGTTCGACTCGGCATGATGGCCCGGAGGACGAACAGCGCAGAACACACGTTTTTCGACGCTATTCACAACGTCATTGACCCCTTGCCAGACGGCTCCGGCGGCGTGTCGCGCGGCGGTAACACTTGCGGGGCTGAGCCAAGTGTCTTCATCAAGGGCAACCAACCCCTTCCTGGGTGTAGCGTCTGCAAGCGTTTTGGCCAAACGGCGATGATGCGCGCGCGCAATCATCTCTTCAGCAATAGTGGGCGCGACGAGCAGCGGATGATCTTTGGTAAAACCGGTTTGTGCCAGATGATTCAGCAGAAAATCCAATCGCGCCGGGCGCTCTGGATGACCGCTTGGGACCTCATGCTGCAAGCAAGTGTCGTGGGTATAGATGCGCAAAATAGTGCCCTCATATGTCGCACTACCTTACATCGAGTTTCCAAATGAGCCATGCCTCTCTCTCAATCATGTCATTAGGCCGTTGATAGTTGGCAACTTTTTGACTTGTTTTAAGCGGGGAAGTCACCAAAACTCACGTGATCGTATAACCTGTATCCTGCAACCAGAGGGCACACGGCCATGGATAACCGAGACGACGACAACACTATCGATACCGCTTCCCCGAACGATGAGCGCAAAGGGAGTGAGGATAAGGCCGATTCGGTTCAGACTGATGCTTTGGCGGCGCGAGCTGAATCAGATCGGGACAGCGGCGAGGCAGACATCCCGGAGTTTGGCGGATCAGAGCGGCTGCGTGCCGAATCCTCAGAAGATGAACCTGAAGATGATACGACTCCCGCCGAAGCCGAAAAAGATTGGTTAGTGGATAGTGGACTCGCCGCGGCAATTCAGCCCGCCTCTCCGTCATCAGATGACAACGCCGAGTCAGAACAGGATGAGGATGATGACGACTGGTCGGATGAGGACGCCGAAGCACTCGATGCGTCAGACGACTCCGACCTGGCTGATGATCACGATGCCGATGAAGCTGACGACGACGATGACGATGACATTGATGATGAGGGCATCGTGGAAGGTCGCCCCATGTGGCCCACCGCGGTAGGCCTTATCGCAATTCTGCTACTGGCAATTGGGGGATGGGGGCTCTATGAAGAGCGTACCGTCCTGCAGACCCGAGTTGTCGAGCTGGAGAGCAACCAGGCTAGGGCCCGCTCATCGAACGCAATCGACCCTGCTGAAATCGCTGCGCTGGAGACCGACAACGCAGCGCTAAAGCTGCAACTAGAAGGTTTATATCGCGATTATGAAGTGGCGATGGAAGAAATCGCCAGCTTGCAGGCGCTGACCAGCAGCGAGACCGATAGCACCCCTACCGCAGATAACAACGCATTGGATGACACAGTTGCAGACCGAGGCGAGTCCCTCACCGAGAGCACGTCATTGGATGCCGCAGCATTTTCTGTGGGCGCGGGCGATTGGTTCGTCAACTTGGGCGCTTACTCGGCAGTAGCCTCCGCAGAAAATTGGCTAACTCGACTGCAAAATGCAGGTTACGAAGCGACCATACAAGAAGTGATGGTTGACGCCGACCGAATACTGCACCGCGTCCGCATAGACGGTTTTGAATCCAAGGAGGCGGCACAAGCCACCGCTACCGCATTAGAAGACGAATTTGGCGTGAGCCAACTCTGGGTGGGCCAAACACCCGTGGACACCTGAGATCGTTAAAGCGCAGGGTGACTTCCTCCAGTTGACCTTGCCGTTTGAGAAGCCCGAAGCCGTCAATGGGGGCTTTTTTATTTGCAGAGGATAAGATATCGATTCGAGCCGCGTTGCCTCCGCTGGTGTCATCACCCCTGGCCGCTACGCCCGATGGCTTTGCGCCCAACAAAAAGGCCGCCTGCGCGCACTAAATCGAATCCGAGGTTACCCAAACCAATCCATGATCAAACAAAAAAGGGGCCCGATCAGGCTCATTTATTTATGGCGGAAAAGGAGTCCTCCGCAAACCCGCTTAAGCGCTGGTTTTAAGGCTATCGTGGTCAACACTTTGCCCTACACTCTTGTTCAGTCACTTTTATCTAAAATCACTTACCCACTGATTTTATAAATCTTTATTTTATGGGGCTGATTTCCCGCTATCTCGATGTTCAGAGCCACCGAAAAGGCCCGGCTCGGTAGGCTGCCCTACCCCACCACCTGACGAAGTACACCCCCCGGGGGGCTAACTGCCGTTGTAATTGTGATGGTTACCGCCCAGATACATTAGGGGGTGAGATGTAGGTCAGATCTCAGTGGTTGATGGAGTGATGACCATTCTATTGTTTGGAATATTTTTCAGAAACTGAGGCAAAAGAGCTCAGTCAGACAAAATCTAAATAGATTGGCAGGCGGTGATGCCTAAGTTGGACCACCCGGTCTACCAAATTTCTAGAAAAAAGTTGCTAAACCGGCACTGGAAAAGAAATCCAACGAAGCCAAGAAGGCGATTCTGACGATATGTTCAGCCATCAAGACACAAGCGCCATCTTGAGGTAGTGATTTGTTACTAGTCGATTTGAAAAATTCAAGCAGTAGAAGTAGATTTGACTAGGTACGCAATAACGCTGGATCTTGAAATGGTCGATTCCTCGCGATCACATAAAAATACTGACTCACTTATCGCATCTTCTGCGCGTCCGGGTGGGCACCTGAAGGTATCGTCAGAAGTATCCAGGCAAAGGTTGGATGGACACAAGCTTCACCTGCACCCGGCCCGAGTTGCTGAGTGGCAGGCGGGGGAGAGAATCGCCCCCATATATATAGATATGGGGATCACCCAAACCTGCAATGTTGCCTGCAAGTTCTGTTACTACATGGTGCCCGAAAACCGCACCTCATCCACAATTCCCACTGATGCCCTGATTGAGTTTTTGAAATGCTCAGCAGAAATGGGTGTAAAAGCTATCGGCTTTCTTGGTGATGGCGAGCCTACTTTGCACCCTGGAGTCTATGATGCTGTAGAGGCCGGAGCTAACTTTGGCCTCGATATGGCTATTGCCACCAATGGAGTGGCTTTGAAGTCAGATCGGCTGCCAAAATTCCTTGAGTCTTTGAGCTGGATAAGATTTACGCTTGCTGTTGGACAGCCAGAAGCATACCAACGAGTTATGGGAGGCAACGAAAAGACCTTTGAGAAGGTGGTCAAGAATATAAAACGTTGTGTAGAGATAAAGAAGGAACTTGAATTGCCTGTTGTTATTGGCATGCAGATGGTCCTCATAGAGGATTGCTTAGACCAAGTAGTGCCCCAAGCAGAACTGGGGCGGAGATTGGGCGTAGACTATTTCGTTGTAAAGCAAACATCCGAGTCTGGAAGCGAAGAAAAAGACAACGTGCAGCATGGATTAGTTTTGGACAATTACTCGCAATACGAGGAGATTTTTCTTAAGGCCGAGGCTTTCTCTGACCAAGATTATAAGGTGGTGATTAAGCGTGAGAAAATGGACAAAAAAACACGTAATTACCAATCGTGTTATGGATGCGAGTTTCTACCTCAAATCACTGGCAAAGGAGATGTATACCCCTGTGGAAATCATTTTGAGAGAGAAGACTTGTACATTGGGAATATTGTGAATGAGTCGTTTAGGGAAATTGTCTTTGGGGATAGATACGCAGAGGTAATGAGGCGCGTTAAGGAGCAGATAAACGTGCACACTGAGTGTGGAGTTGGTTGCCGGCAGAATGAAATAAACGAATATCTTTATGAATTAAAAGCGGATCGACCTGCACACGCGAATTTCATTTAAAAGCTAATGTTTCCAAGTTAATAGGTAGTAAAGATCACCAGAGACTGTGCATCTCAAGGCGAGAAGCATGCTCAGATTTCCTAAACGTTACGACCACCACTCCGGCGGCTAAATTTCAAATCTTCCGCCAACATCGTCACGACAGTACATCGGGTATGACTCGTTAACGGTGTATCGGAACTCCAAACAGAACTGAATCAAAATGAAGTGACCGCAATACGGTAATGGCGGAGAAAAAGGGATTATCGTAGTACCCCCCTGAAGCCCGCTAAATATAAGTTTTCGTCCCGGAACTGTGATATTTCAAGGGACCCGAATCATGGCAGCACCTCGTTATTTCCAGCTCCGTGGCAACGTCTGGCAGGCAGTAATGCTGATACCAAAGGACGTGCGCCACATCTTCAAGGCTACCCACTTTCGTCGCTCTACGCGACACCGGGACATCTCGCAGGCGCAAATAGCTGGGCTCCCTTGGGTGGCCGAATGGAAGGAGCAAATAGCCAGAGCACGCATGGAGCCAGACACCATCATGGGCGACATAGCCAAGGCTAAGGCAACGTCCCCAGAGGGAACAGACGCCCGTAAAGGTATCCCACACGACAAGATCAGTGCGGCCACTTGGCGACAGATCGAGGCATGTGATCACAAGGTGATCGGTGACAGCGGCGGCCTTAAGGTCACAACGGTCACGCTAGAGACTGACCAATTTGGGCCGGTCATTGTTATCACTGGATACATCAACGACGAGGTAGACGAGCTGACGGTGATGCCTCTAGTCATGAATAAGGTGCTCAGTAGTGTCCTCTTCGACAACGATGCAGCCTGCACTCACAACTATGTGCCTGCATTGCTCGGTGATGAGGGCATACCGTTCGGTCAATTCCGCGATGAGTTTGTTGAGCAGTACGGTAAGAGCCAGAAGGATGCGAAGTCGGCAGTTAATGGTGGCGCTAAGGTGTTCAAGCATCTTGAGCAGGTGAACGCCGACACCGTGCAGGCGTGGGTTAATGCCGACACCAGAGCACGCGAGACAGTGGTTAAGCATCTAGCAATTCTATCGAGCTACTGGAAGTTCCTGCAGGGTAGTCATTACGTCCGTCAGGGTGACTCGCCATTCAATGGCATTACGTTGCCCAAGTCATTACGCAAGAAGCAGAGCTACATACCGTTCGAGTGGGACGAGCTGTTAGCCGTCCGCGAACTCTGTGACGACGAGCTTAAAGATGTCGTGGACATAGCACGCTACACGGGTATGCGTATCGCCGAGATATGTCTGCAAGATAAGACGGTTAAGCATCAGGGCGTGGACTGCTTCTATGTCGATGAGAAGGCGGCCAAGACCGGGGCGTCAATTCGATA
Source organism: Luminiphilus sp. (assembly GCA_029242325.1). Classification (GTDB taxonomy): domain Bacteria; phylum Pseudomonadota; class Gammaproteobacteria; order Pseudomonadales; family Halieaceae; genus Luminiphilus. Next base: position 1,014 of record JAQWUD010000036.1, on the reverse strand, counting down.
TGTTCCTCTCGCTAAAGAGATAAAACACATCGAGCTAAAGCTCAGGAATAAGAACGCCATCGGCAAACGATTCGGACGCCATAAGAAGACAGTGGTAGGCGACGACCCTCGTAAGGTGTTTCACAGCATCCGCAAGAACGTCACGACCTTCTTGGAGCAAGGCGGTGTCAGCGAGGGCGTTGCAGCCGACCTGATTGGTCACGAAAAGCAAACTATGACTTACGGACTCTACAGCGGCGGCAGTAGCATCAAGCAATTAAAGGACGCAGTGAATGTCATTAGGAAAGGTAGTAAGGATTAAGCCCATAAAATCGCCGCGCCAAAAATGAAAATGGGCAGGAGTCCCAAGCGTTTTTGATTTAGGCCCCCTACCGGGTCAGAAAAAAGCGTCTCCCTTGAGGTTAGTCATATTCTATTCGAGGCTAAACCTCCAATCTCTCACAGCGGCCTCCACCGGGGGTCTGGAAAGGGCTGTACCCTGAGAGAATCCAACCATGCGTAAGGATTGTCAGGATGCGCCAAGGGCTTGGCAGGAGATGATATCTCTGGGAAGCTGATCATCGCAGTCTGCCTTTAGACCCTAACCTTGGATGATCAGCCGTGAGACATAAAAAGAAAAAAATTCCCGGTAGGTTGTCGAAAACTCAAACGAGCTGCTTTGTTGCAGCCAGTTGTGTATTGCTGTTGGCCGCACACTCAAGAGCTGACGAGCAAATTTGGCGAGATGTATCGACCCAAGGTGGCGCTACTTTTAGGTTGGAGCGTTTAGCTGGGGCTCAGGCTCGACGAGAGCTCAAGGTTGATCGAATTGCCCTTAACGCGTTAATCGAAGCCAATGCGAAGTCAAAGGCGACGCCGCTTCGCCTGGCGCTTCCCACTCCCGATGGATATTTTGAGGAGTTTGACTTCCAAGTATCGGATGTCATGAGCGGGGAACTTAAGACGAAATATCCATCCATTAAGGCGTTCAGCGGTCACTCAGTTTCCCGCCCGTCGATATCCGCCCGACTAGAG
>JAQWUD010000040.1 GCA_029242325.1 Luminiphilus sp. | reverse complement strand
GAGAACAATCGCGGCAGATTTATCTCTATTTGCCTGACGCATACGGTAGTCAACCTTTGCCCGTCGTACTCGCGCTGCATGGTTATGGCACAACCGCCACGGGATTAGCGAGTGCCCACGCCCTGAATCAACACGCGAATGTGAATGATTACATTGTCGTCTACCCGCAAGGCGCCGGATTTTATTCAAAAACAGCATGGCAAGAGGGGGAGGATTGGGTGAGTTCTTGGAATGATCTGGCCAGTAACTTTCCCATGGAAGTGGGGCCACACTGTTTGCCGGATCGTCTCGACTACCCCTGCTATCCGGGCTGCGGCGATTGCAAGGCCTGTGACTGGACGTCTTGCGAGGATGACGTCACGTTTCTATTGCAGGTGGTTGATGAGGTACAAGAGAGCTTGCTGACCGACCCCGAGCGATTGTATCTGCTGGGGAACAGCAACGGCGGGAGCATGGTTCAGCGGCTCGGGTGTGACCACCCGGAGCGATTTGCAGCGGTCGCGATCATGATCTACCAAATGCCCCCGGGTCACGCCTGCGGGCCTGACGAGCCCCTGCCGATGTTCCATTATTATGGCGATCTGGATGAGGGGGTGCCCCCCGACGGTCAACCCTCACCCTACGGCTGGATTTACACGTCTGCCGAGGAGAATACCCGGATCTGGGCTGAAGCCATGGCCTGTGAAGGCCCTGCCGCACCTTGGCAGACGCCGCTAACGCGCGAGCACGGTCTTCATTGTAAGGCTTACAGTCGATGTGGGCGTGAGGGAACAGAGGTGGTGAGTTGCGGTGACCCCCTGGCCGGCCATGAATGGCAGGCTCAGCGGGTCCTTGCAATTCCATCCGACTGTGTTGCGCCGTCGCAAGCCCAGGATCTGCCGCGCCAACCAAGATGCCCCGCTATGTCTCCTCCACAGCCGCTTTGGGGCATGGAGGTGGTCTGGCAGTTTTTCAGTCAGTACTCACGCCAAGCAAAGGTCGTCAGCGCTCATTAGTCAATCGTCAGTTGACGCCAGCTCATCGATCATGGTCCGCCAAAAACGCAACGATTCGCCGACTGCTGCCTTTGGGACCCGTTCGTTTAAACCGTGGGCGAAGCTGTCCTTTGGATTGATAAAAATGCCCGTGAGGCTATAGCTGGGAATGCCCGCCGCGCGCCAATAGGCGCCGTCGGTAGTCCCCGAGCCCATTTTTGGCACAATCGGCAGCCCGGGATGAACTGGTTCCAGTGAAGCCGCGATCGCCGTCATGATTTCCGTATTGAAGGGTGAGGCCGGGCTGGCGACCGGTACGCCTACAACACGCCACTCAAGATTGGGGTTATCCGTGACCCGTTGCAGTTCACGCTGGATCTCCGCGGGTGTGTGGCCGGGGAAAATGCGGCAATTGACCACTGCGGTCACCGCGCGGGGTAGTGCGTTTTCTGCGTGCCCGCCTGACAGCATGGTAGGGATACAAGTTGTCCCGAGTGTGCCCACATACTGTGGCTGTGCCCTGAGCGTGGCAATTGCTTGGTCGTCAGTGGGGTCAGCCACTAGCCGCGCCATGGCGTCGCCAACCTCGTTATCGAGTAGCGGCGCTGTTCTGGCAAAGTATGTCAGCGTGATCTCATTGGTCTCGACGGCAAAGGTATAGGCCTCAAGACGCTGAATCGCCTGTGCTAGATCATAGATAGCGTTGTCTGCGCGCGGCATCGAGCTGTGTCCACCGGGGTTCTTGGCGGTCATGGCAAAGGTGGCGTAGGTCTTTTCCGCCAACCCCACCTGAAACTGGATGGTTGCGCCTGAATCGTCGAGCACACCGCCACCCCCGTCCACGACCAGGGCGTACTCGGCGTCGATGAGTTCACGGTGGTCACGCGTCAACTGTTGAACGGTTTCCTGAAAGGATTCTTCGTCCCCGGTGAACGCAATAATCAAGTCTCGGTTGGGCACGAAGCCTGACTCCTTCAGCCAGACAAAAAGGGTGGTGAGTATCGTCACATCGAACTTGTTATCGAGCACGCCCCGGCCATAGAAAAAGGTCTCGTCCTCCTGCAATTCGAAGGGGTGGCGCAGCCAGCTGTCGGGATCTGCAGGGACCACATCCATATGTGAAGAGAACAGAATCGGTTGCCGACCACTGCTGCCGTCTCCGGCATACCGCACCACCAGCGATGCGGTCTCCCGGTATGGCACCAGCGTCAGCGCTTCGGGCTCGAATCCCGCCGAGAGGAATACCTGCCGCAGCGATTCTGCGTAGGCGGGCACATTGCCCTCACCATAGACGGTTTTCCGACTGATGGCGTCTCGTAGCAGCGTGATTGCGCGTCCACTATGGCGCTCCACCGCACCCGAGTCCGCTGCCGAGCCGTGATGCGCAGTGAATAGACTGAGCAGCACGAGGAGTAAAAGACGGCAACAATGACTCATAAGGTGTCCTCAGCGTCGATCGCTTAGAGTCGGACGACAAATAGTGTGGTCCACGTGAGATACCAAAACACAGAGGCAATATACCATTATGTCAGCCGTTTTCTGTGTTACCTGAAGCCTGCTCCATGCCCCGGGTTCTGATCCTCACGCCTGCAATTTTTTCTTCCTCAGCGACCACAGTTCAGTTACATTTTCGCTCCTTAAGCGTGAGCCTTGGCAATCAGTTTAATGATGCGCAAAAGATCGCGAATAACGTAGTTGCCATCACGGCAGGTTGAGAGGGTTTTGATTGCGATGACCGAACGCGTCGACGCCGTGGAGCCTTTGGTTCCCGATTTTTACCATTACGATGGTGCGCCCATTGCTCACGTTCGGGGCGGTGATGACGGGTTGATTCTGGAATGGGCGGATGGCCAGACTTTACGCTGCCATCGCTTTTGGCTGCGCGAGAACACCTTGGGTCACGGCGGCATCGACCTAGCGACCCGGGAAGGTCTGATGGATCCAGCCGAGCTCTCCGACACCATGCAAATTGACAACTTTTGCCTGACCGGCGCGGGTGATCTGCAGATTGTCTGGGCGCCCGATGGCATTGAGAGCGTCTACCACTCGGGCTGGCTCCGCCATGTTGTAGAGGGCCAGCATCTGCCTCAGAGCTGGCTGCCCCCGCCTGAGGCGTGGACCGCGGAAACGCTAACTGCGCCGCCGCGCTGTCATGCGAAGGCAGTTCTCGAAGACGATGCGGCGCTGTGTGACCTACTCAATCATTTGCTGCGCTACGGCGTTTGCGTGGTCGAGCGAGCGCCCACGGAGCCTGGATTCCTCAACGAGCTGGCTGCCCGCATTGGCCCGGTCAGGGACAGTAATTTCGGCCTGTTGTGGGATGTCAAAGCAGACGTAAACCTCGCCGGCGATGCCAAGACCAACACCACTGCCAATACAGGGCTGCGACTAGGTCCTCATACGGATCTGCCTACCCGGGAAATTCCCCCCGGATTCCAATTTCTGCACTGTTTGATCAATGAGGCGGACGGTGGCGAATCGACCCTCACCGATGGCGCGGCGCTGGTTGAGGAGCTCAAGGTGACTCATCCAGAGGACTATGAAATCCTCAGCACGCGACGCTGGGTTTTTTTCAATCGGGGACCTGGCATTGATCACCGATTCTCTGCCCCTATCATCGATACCTTGGGGACGGAGGGGATTCCGACTATTCGGGCGTTTTATCCAGTACGCGCTTTCCCTGATATGCCGGATGCCGAGGTGGGCGAGGCCTATGCCGCGCTGCGACGGTTTCACGAGTTGGCGGATGAACCCCGTTTCGAACTGACCTTCCGCCTCGGGCCAGGAGAGATCATGTGCTTTGATAACCGCCGCGTAATGCATGGCCGAAAGGCCTTTTCGGGTTCGGGCCAGCGGCACCTGCAAGGCGTGTATATTGATCGCGACGAGATCCTCTCGAGGGCGCGGGCAGTCAATCGTGGACGCGCCGCAAGCCCTATTCGCAGCAACCCTTACTGACGAGTCAGCAGGAGAGACAAGATGCCACTGGCCATGCGAGATAAAGTATTTATTACCGCCGCATTGACGGGATCGGGCAGTACGCAGGACCGCAGCGATAAGGTTCCTCGCAGCCCGGAGCAAATCGCCAATGCCGCCATCGATGCCGCCAAGGCCGGCGCGGCTGTTGTGCACTGCCATGTGCGTCACCCGGAAACCGGCGCCCCTGATCGTGCGGTGCCGCTTTATCGCGAGGTGGTTGAACGGATCCGCGAGTCTGATACGGATGTCGTGATCAATCTGACTGCGGGGATGGGTGGCGATATTGTCTTTGGTCCGACCAGTGCACCGCTGCCTCTGAGCGATAGCGGCACTGATATGGTCTCGGCGGCGGAGCGCGTCGCGCATCTCGAGGCCTGCCTGCCCGAAATCGCCACACTCGACTGCGGCACCATGAATTTTGCCGAAGCGGATTACGTGATGACCAACACTCCCGGCATGTTAAGAGACATGGCCGGCCGTATGGCGGATCTCGGTATTCGCATTGAGATTGAGGCTTTTGACACTGGCCATCTCTGGCTGGCTAAGCAGTTGGTCAATGAGGGGTTGATCCCTGCACCCGTGATGGTGCAGTTGTGTATGGGCATCCCTTGGGGAGCGCCTAATGACCTCAATACTTTCCTGGCTATGGTGAATAACGTGCCGCAGGACTGGATTTACTCAGCGTTCTCCATTGGTCGGCACCAAATGGCCTACGTGGCGGCGGCGGTGCTCTCCGGAGCCAATGTCAGAGTCGGCCTGGAGGACAATCTCTGGTTGGAAAAAGGCCATCTGGCTACGAACGCAGAACTCGTGGAGCGAGCGGTAACGATTATCGAGGCCATGGGTTTACAGATCATGACTCCCGAAGAGGTCCGTAGCGAGCTGCAGCTCAGCAAAAGAGCGCTACCCTGATGCCATTGGCGGCCATAATCGGTGGCGGTGTGATTGGCTCCGCCTGGGCTGCGCGGTTTTTGCTTCATGGCTGGCACGTGAATTTCTACGACCCCGCGCAGTACTCCGATAGAGTCCTTCACGGCGTGCTCGATAAGGCGCGCCGCTGGGTGCCTGAAATATATGATGCCTTACCCGAAGAGGGCTCACTGACCCTCTGCGCAAGCATTGCGGATGCTGTGGCGGGTGCCGAATGGGTGCAGGAATCCACGCCCGAGCGACTCGATATCAAGCTGCCTGTATTGAAGGAAATTCAGGCGAGCTGTTTGGAGCGGGCGATAGTGGCGTCATCGACCTCGGGTTTCATGCCAACAGAATTGCAGACCGGGGCCGTCAGGCCCGAGCAGATTCTGGTTGCGCACCCCTACAACCCGGTCTACCTGTTGCCGATCGTTGAATGTGTACCCTCAGCGATCGTGGACCCCGCCACCGTCGATCGCGCCGAAACGATTCTCAGTGACATCGGTATGAAGCCGATCACTCTTGGAGCGGAAATTCCCGCTCATGTCGGGGACCGTTTGCTCGAGGCAGTTTGGCGAGAGGCGCTCTGGTTGATCAAGGATGGCGTTGCCACAACCGAACAGATAGACGACATCATGACTCACGGCTTTGGTCTTCGGTGGGCGCAAAAAGGGTTGTTTGAGACTTACCGTACAGCGGGTGGCGAGGCAGGTATGAAGCACTTTCTCGAACAGTTTGGACCGTGTTTACAGTGGCCCTGGACCAAGCTCACCGATGTGCCGGATCTGGACGAGCCCTTGATCAATCGCATTGTTGAGCAATCCGATCTTCAGGCAGGTGGCAGGTCGGTGAGCGAGCTCGAAAATCAGCGCGATGCGAATCTTGTAGCAATACTCAAAGCGCTCAGGCAACAAGATAGTGCGGCAGGTGCTTTCTTGAATCGCCTCGATGCTGCCAGAGACTGACCCGTCGCTTGCTTCGACGATAGGTAAAATCGGAATGAAAGAGGTTAGCTTTACTCGTGAGCAAGTCTGCGCTCATCGCGGTGCCAGCGGCTCTTATCCCGAAAATACGCAGATCGCCTTCGACGCAGCCGCGCTGGCAGGTGCCGGTTGGATCGAGACGGATATTCAATGTCTGGCCGACAGTGAGCTGGTGATCTTTCACGATGAGAAGCTGGGCCGCACTGCTGCCGGCTCGGCCGCGCTAAAAAACCTCAGGTGGCTTGATATGGCCGAAATGGACATCGGCAGCTGGCGCCACCAGCAGTTCAGTGGTCAACGTCCGCTGCGCTGTGAAGACTTGATCCAGTGGCAAATGCAGGCAGCAGATCGCCCGGGCATCATATGGGAAGTGAAGTGTGGTGACGATCTCTCGGCAGTCGAGGCTACCGTGCAAGCAGTGAGCAGCAGACTTTCCACTATCGAGGAGCACCGTTGTGTCGTGTCGAGTTTTAGCCGGCCGGTTCTGAGCGCTCTGCGGCCGCTTTTGCCAACCATACCCATGGCACTGATTGCCGACGATTTACCTGCCGACGCGCTCGCTTTTTGTTCTGATCATGGACTCGACGGCATTCACTTGGGTGGACCCTGTGTCACCCCCGCGGTGGCCCAATCAGTCATCTCATTGGGCCTGGTGTTGCGCTGCTACACCATTAATTCGGCAGAAGAGGCGCGAAGGCTGACAGCGTTGGGTGTCACCATGATCATGACGGATTTTCCCGAGCGATTGTTGTCAGAGCGATAAAACATGGCCGGGTTTGGTGTCGCTGGATCGTCCGATAGTGCGCAGCATCCCAACAATGTAATGCGGCCTCGGTCTCTGCTGCCCCGGTTGTGGAGGGGTTCACTAGGAAAGTGGCAGGATAGTGGGAGGAAAGTAGCGGGAGAGTAGCAGGAGTGTCGAGGAAGACGCGCGTTAGGGGTGTTCTCCGGTACAGGGGTTGGTACCGCACTTCATGCCCTGCCATTTACCGACAGAGCAGGCGCGCATTCAGTCGTTCAGGGTGCCCAGATCAAAGCCTGTGTCATCGGGCTGTGCCTCAGGCCAATTCGTTCGCCAGACTTCCCGAGACACGGCACCCACCGGAACGGGCGCGCGCCGGAAATGCGGTTGGCAGGGGATCAGTGGTTCCACCACGACATCGTGCCGCGGGACTATGAAAAACGGAAAGCTGTAGCGCGCGTGCCCGCTGAGGTTGACTACTTTATGGGGCGTTGAGACAAAGTACCCTCCCGACCAGTGCTCGAGCAGGTCGCCAATGTTGACCACCATGGTCTCAGGCGATGCGGCGATCTCCAACCAATCGCTTTGGCCATGACGACGAAGCCACAACCCGCCCACTGGATCGGGAAACAACAAGGTGAGGGCATCGGTATCCTTGTGTGGGTGAATACCAAAGCCTTCAAGGTTGGCCGGTTGTGCCGGGTAGTGCAGCAACGTCATGTTGGTGAGTGGCTGATCGAAGCATGCCAGAAAGCGGTCGCTGTTCAGCCCCAGAATAGTCGCGATCAGAGTGAGTAACTTTCGCCCCGTGGTGTTGCAGGCCTGCCAGAATTCACGGGTGACGGGTTCCAGCTGACTGGGGTTATTAGGCCACCGATTCGGCCCGTAGAGATCACACATTGCGCAGATAGGGTCATCTGCCGGTGTTTCCTCGTGCAGTTTATAGCCCTCGTACTGGTCTGTTGATACGCCGTCCACGTTGGGTGAAAAAAAACCGAGGGGGATGTACCCCCGGTAATTATCCGGCTCGATGCGGTCCTTGAGTTTTTCCTGCAGCGGTTGCGCGAAGTAGCGCGGCAGTTGCTGGCGCATTTCCTGCACCAGGCGCGCCGAGACACTATGCCCTTGAACCATGACGAAACCGATTTCCGTCAGCGCATTGTCGAGGCGGGGGATGGTGACGTGATCCGGGTCACGCAAATCGATCGTTGGGATGGACCCTTTGGACATGCTCAATAGCTCCCAAGAGAGGGGCCAACATTGCCTCTGGGCAGGGTGTTGTCGGCCGTCGCATCCATCATCGGCGAACCCGTAAGGCTCCGTAAAGTGATTACTAAACCGCAATGTCGGGTTGGGTTGCTGCAGCAAACGGGACTTTTGCGCTGCCGCTCACAGTCGGCATAATGTCTGCTTTAGTCTGCAGGGTGCCGCTGATGACGAGGCTACATTGTGCTTTCTCCTGCTGACACATTGCAGGCTTATCGCGCGCTGCGGCGGCACTACTGTGTGATCAAAGAGAGGTGTCCCGCGAGGCTGGTGTGCTCTATTGGCGCTACGCTACTTTTTGCTCTGGGTTTTCTCCCCGCCTCAGCCAGTCAGGCAGGGGCGCCTGGTGCAGCTAAGGCCCTGTTTGTGATTGTCGATGGCATTCCTGCCGATGTGATTGAGCGCGTGCCCACGCCAGCGATCGACGCTATTTCTGCCGAAGGGGCATATGCTCGCGCGCAGGTGGGAGGGCCCGTTGGCGGGCCGGGGGAGACGCCGACCGTGTCGGCACCAGGTTACATGGGGCTGGTCACCGGTACCTGGGCAAACAAGCACAATGTCTATGGCAACTCGGACCTGTCGCCCAACTACGACTATTGGAATCTTTTTCGCCTCGCCCGTGCGGTGAAGCCTGACCTGCGACTGGGCATTTTCTCCACGTGGACTGACAACCGAACCATATTGCTGGGTGAACGCCTTCCCAAAGCCGGCGCTTTCTATTTTGACTTTGCCATAGATGGTTTTGAAGACGATAGCGGGCGCTTCCCCTCAGAGCCGATGGACGCGCAGATAGAGGATATCGATGCCGCCGTGAGTCGTGCGGCCGCAAAGGTGATTGCTGACGAGGCACCCGATCTTTCATGGGTGTATCTGCAGTACACCGATGACGTGGCCCACGAGCATGGTGACGGCCCGGCATTTGACCTCGCTGTCAGGCGAATGGATGAGCGGGTAGGATGGATATGGTCAGCGATTAAAAATCGGCAGGCGAGCCATGATGAAAACTGGCTGGTAATCGTGACGACCGACCATGGCCGTGACGCCGAAACAGGGCGTGAACACGGTGGTCAGAGCGCTCGGGAGCGCACGATCTGGATGGCTACCAATAGTCAGGCCCTGACTCCCGATTTCTTTGATCTGCCCGAAATAGTCGATATCTATCCTTCTATTGCGAGGCACTTGGGGCTTACCATCCCTCATCATGTGGCGCGTCAGCTAGATGGTGCGTCTTTCATCGAGTAGGGGAAGATATGAACCGAGATCGACCCGTCGCTTATCAGGGCTTCTTTGCCTACGCTGCAGCAGTATCTGCTGTTGGTTTGCTTGCATCGGGGTTGCTTTACCGGATGACTGCCCAGCATGGAGTGACTGAAAACCCATGAAAGAGTATGACTACATCGTAATCGGCGCGGGTTCGGCAGGTTGTGTTCTGGCGAACCGTCTTAGTGAAAATCCGGGGCGCTCTGTATTACTCATAGAAGCGGGTGGGGATGACCGCAGCCTGTTTATCCGAATGCCAACAGCCTTGTCGATCCCCATGAGTACCCCCCGTTTTAATTGGGGATACTGGGGGCAGCCCGAGCCCTATCTTGATGGGCGACGTATGGATTGCGCTCGGGGGAAAGTGCTGGGCGGTTCCTCGGCGATCAACGGTATGGTTTACGTTCGAGGGCACCCCGAGGATTTTGAACAGTGGGTGACCGCAGGTGCCACCGGCTGGGGGTACGCCGACTGCCTGCCTTATTTCCGGCGCGCCGAGCGCTGGATGGGAGGCGCGGATACTTATAGAGGGGGCGCGGGACCCCTTGATACCTGTAACGGTAACAACATGAAAAATCCGCTCTATCAGGCCTTTATCGACGCCGGCAGAGAGGCGGGATACGGCGTTACGGAGGACTATAACGGCTATCGGCAGGAGGGATTTGGTCCGATGCACATGACGGTCCGTGGAGGCGAGCGGTGCTCGACAGATCTGGCGTATTTGCAACCGGCCCTGCGGCGCGCCAACTTGACTGTGGTGACCAACGCAGAGGTCGATAAGCTGAAGTTTTCAGGGTTTCGTGCCACAGGCGTGCTTTATCGGCGGGCGGGCCAGGTGAGCGGTGCCATCGCACGCAAGGAAGTGATTCTGAGTGCGGGATCCATCGGTTCACCAACAATCCTGCAACGCTCCGGGGTGGGTCCAATGTCGCTGCTGATGTCTGCTGGGGTGCCGGTCCGCCACGATTTGCCCGGAGTAGGGGAGAATCTGCAGGACCATCTCGAGGTGTATTTCCAGTACCGTTGCCGCGAACCCATCACAATAAATGGACACTTGAATTGGTTGTCCAAATTGAGAATTGGCGCGCAATGGGTGTTAACCAAGACGGGCCTGGGCGCTACCAATCATTTTGAGTCGTGTGGCTTCATTCGTTCCCGGGCGGGGGTCGAGTGGCCGGATATCCAATATCATTTCCTGCCGGCGGCAATTCGCTACGACGGTCAGGCTGCATTTCAAGGGCATGGTTTTCAAGTTCACGTGGGTCCCAATAAGCCGGACAGCCGCGGCCACGTCCGCATATCGGGCCCAGAACCCAACCGGCAGCCACTGATCCATTTTAATTATCTTTCAACCGAGAAGGACCTGGCAGATTGGCGTAATTGCTTGCGCCTCACCCGCGAAATTCTTCAGCAACCGGCGCTGGATGCCTACAGGGGGGAGGAAATTCAGCCTGCTATCGATCTGTCAGATGACGCGGCAGTCGATAGCTGGGTGCGTCAGAACGTAGAGACCGCCTATCATCCATCGTGCTCCTGTCGCATGGGGGCATTTGATGACGAGATGGCGGTGGTGGATCCCGAATGCCGTGTGCGGGGGCTCAGAGGGTTGCGCATCGTGGACTCCTCCATCTTTCCCGTTATCCCCAATGGTAATCTCAACGCGCCCACCATCATGGTTGCCGAGCGCGCTGCAGATCTCATTCTCGGCAAAGAGCCTAGGCGACAAGAAGCAGACGTATGGCGGGCTCCCGCCTGGAAAACACGTCAGCGGGAGCATGATCCCATGCGAGCGGTGACCGCAGGACCGGCGCGCTCTTCCTGATGGTGCAGCACTGTTGAACGGGATTTTGTCGATTGCGATCGGTGTGACAACGCTGACATCGCTATGGCTTGTGGTTCGCTATCGCTCTATGCGTCTTGAGGGTGCCGCCCCGATCCCGGTGGTGACATTTATGGCGATTCTCTTTACCTCCGGGCTTGATGTCGGCTTGCTCATGTTTCCCATGGTGGATTTCGAAATCTTTGCCAGCGAGCCCGACTACGACTTCGCCAATCCTCTGGCGCTCGAGTTTGGTTTCTGGGGATTTCTGGTCTGGGGCTTTTATTTTCTCACTACCTTTTACTTCTGCGTGGTCGAGCCTCGACTGCAGCTCTTTGAGATACCGGTGATCAAGCTGATCAATAACCTCACTATTATTGGCACCTGCGCCTTCACGGGCTATCTGTTTCTGCACTATCTGCCGGGATACATCGAAGGCATCTCGAATGTGGTGCGTTATACCCTGGTGGCATTGACCGTGCTGGTGGCAGTGATTTCCAGTACCCACATCCGTTTTGTAAAAACTCTGAGTTTGACGTCGAGCGGCCTGTTCTTTGCGCTGATTGCAGGATCTTTTTTCGCGTCCGACATGGGCATATTCGGGCTTGCGGGAATGATGGGCCAGTTGGGGGAGTACTTTGGGCAGCTCCCGCAGTTTGTGTTTCCGATCAATGATTATCACGCTTTTTATCTGTTTTGGTGGTTTGCCTGGAGCATTATGATCGGGCAATTCGTGTCGCGCTTTGTAAGCGGTTTTACTGCTTGGCAGCTATTACTGTTGTTGTTGATCGTGCCTTCGATCCCGATTGCCTTGTGGTTTTCGGTGTTGTATTGGTATTTCGCCAACGAGATCTCGATAGCGGGCCCGATGAGCTGGGCGATGATGGGCGTCGGCATTCTATTTGTCGTGAATTCCCTCGACTCTCTCACCAGACTCTATACCCACAACATTGGTTTTACCGTGGAGGCATTGGGCACCGGTCGTTA
>JAQWUD010000013.1 GCA_029242325.1 Luminiphilus sp. | reverse complement strand
TGAGAGCGGCAGGAAAATCGCGCCCAGCAGCCATAGCCGCCAGTCTCGGAGTGCCTGCAGGAAGGTAAAGCCATACTGTGCCATGGTATTGCCGGTCTCGCGGTTCAAGATGGCAAGGCCTTCGGCCCGTTTGGCAACTTTTGGGTCATCCACATCGTGAAAGGCAAATAGGGCAATGGGGAGTGCCACAATCAGTGGTAAAAAACCGATGCCGACATAGGCCATGCGCCAGCCAACGCTATTGATCAGTTCTTCTGCGATCAACTTGGCCACCGCGCCACCGATGCCCGTTCCGACCAGTGCAATGCCCAATGCAAGGCCACGCTTCTCCTGAAACCAGCGTGAGATGGCTTTGGTGAAGGTGATGGGTAAGGTGCCTGCGCTTAGGGCTGATAGCAGCCCCCAGAGGAAAAGGTATAGCGTGTGAGATCCGTTATTCAGCGCGAACAGCATCATGCCCATGGAAAAAGTGAGCATGGAAATGAGTGCCACCTTGCGAACGCCAAAGCGGTCCGATAGATACCCGGCCATGGGCGCGCTGATCACGGTCACAACGCAAAAGGGGACGAGTCCAAACATGATTTGATCGATACCCCAGCCAAACTCTTCAGCCAGGGGTTGTGCGAATACGCCAATGGTATAGAAGGGCAGGGGGGACATCCCCAGCGAGATGCCAAAAGTGGATGCCAGCACGACGGGCCAACCAAACCGGAACTCGCGAAACTGTGACATATCAAATGCCATAGGGTTTTACCGCCTGATTATTGTTGTGCTGCGCTCCCTGACAGGCGCTACTCTGACAGATGATACCGGTGATGGCAGGCTTTACCAGTGTTAGTCGCAAGGCCAAAATAGACGCCAGAGGTCAATTTAGCCATTTGGCAACGAGTCGCGATACCGCAACTTCCCCTTGGTCAAAATAGGCATCATGATTTTCTTCGATGCTCTTGAGGTCGTAAACATAGTTGACCATGAGTCCGATCGATTGACGTAACCCCTTGTCGCTTAAATCAGCTGCCCAATGAATCGCATGTAGGCTTGCGCCGTTACCCAAGTGAAAGCGTGCCACTGGATCAAGTGCTAGCTCTCCTGCGCGCTCCTTCACGAGGTATTGCGCACAGAGTTTGATCACTGATTCCCACCTCGCGTCAGTCACATCGGCACCTTGTGTTCGAGCGAGGGAACGAAGCTCGCCGACATCCAGATTTGCGCCCGGCTGACCTGCGGCAAGCCACCGACAGAAACCTGGAATGGGAGAGAGCGTTACGAAACGTTTGGCATTTGGATACCGTTTACCGACCTCTTCGACCACTTGTTTGATCAAAAAATTTCCAAAGGAAATGCCTGCAAGCCCTGGGTGGCAGTTACTGATCGAATAGAAGACGACGGTGTCGAGATCGCGTTCGTTGACCGGTTCTCCTGTCTTGTCGATCAATGGCGCGATCGCGTCCGGGATGCCGGCCGTAAGAGCGACCTCGACAAAGACGAGCGGGTCTTCTGGCATTGCCGGATGGAAAAAAGCAAAGCACATTCGGTTTTCGCCCAGCCTTGAGCGCAAATCCTCCCAGCCCTGAATCGCGTGCACAGATTCATACTGGATGATCCGCTCCAGGACCGCGGCAGGAGAATTCCAGTCGATAACGCGCAATTCGAGAAAGCCGCGGTTAAACCAGGAGATGAACTGGTGCTTCAGGTCAGAATCGACTCGCTTGATCTCTGGCATATCAGAAATGTTGGCGAGCAGGTCACCCCGCATTTTGACGAGTACGGCGGTGGCGTCAGGCGCCATGTTCATGCGTCGAAAAAGTTTGACTCGGGGGGCCTCGATGATTTTAGTCAGGAGACTGAGATGCTCCGGACTGGGATCGTTCTGATAATGATGGGCCGCACTGATAACCCCTTCGGTGTCGACATCAAACTCGGTTGCCAATGCCTGAAAAAAGAGGATTCGATTGGCGGGATCCAGTGTTTGGTAGTCCGCGATAACTTCGCAGGCGAGCGCGAGCCCTGAAGCCTCTCCTCGGTGATGAAGTAGCTGTCGGCATTTGGCGAGCAAATCTCCAGATGGCGCTTTGGCCGCGGCCTGTCGGCGGCGCGCGAGGATGTCGCGGCCGGCACTGATAACAGAACCCAACAGGGAGGCGAGGCCGCTCGAGGCTGCTTTAGACTTGGTTTTGATGTGTGGTTGAACATCCGCGGACATAGCCGACACCCCATATGGGAACGTTGAAGCACTATAACCAAGTTTGGATTCCAACTCACCAGGGCCGGGCATCGTGCCCGTAAATACCACCGCCTTGGATAAGCGCTCGTGCCTTTGCTTTCTCATATAGAACGGCTCAATCGCAGCTATAGAAAGGCTCAGTCGTAGCAGGTCTGTGCGCGCTCGCCGAGGCACATCAGGTATACGGATTAAGCTGACTCGGGTGATTGAGGTTGGCAGGATTCCCTGGGCAAAGGGGAGGCGAATTAAATGTAGTTTAATTACATAATAAGGCCTAAAAATTGATAGAAAAAGCAATATAGGTTATTTTGTTACAAAATGAGGGCGTCATCACATGCATTCCGAAGTGCTCCGCATCACCCGCGAAATCGCCGCGCGCAGTCGTGAATGGCGCAACGATTATCTGCGCGAGATTGAACACATGGCCTCTCAGCCGTTGGATCGACGCCAATTGAGTTGCGGTAATCTGGCTCATGGCGTTGCATCTTGCTCGGACGGTGACAAAGACGCATTGAAATTAATGGATAGCGCCAACGTAGGCATTGTCACGGCTTACAACGACATGCTGTCGGCCCATGCGCCTTACGAGGATTACCCGGCTCAGATCAAAGCGCACTTGCAGGCTATGGGCTGTACAGCCCAGGTGGCCGGTGGCGTGCCCGCCATGTGTGATGGTGTGACCCAGGGGCAGCCCGGCATGGAACTCAGTTTGTTCAGCCGCGATGTGATTGCGCAGGCCACTGCCGTATCGCTTTCGCATCAGATGTTTGATGCGGTTTTGATGTTGGGTATTTGCGACAAAATTGTGCCCGGACTGTTGATGGGTGCCTTGCAGTTTGGCCACCTTCCTGCCCTGTTTGTGCCCGCAGGGCCCATGACCAGTGGCCTTTCAAACATGGAAAAGGTGCGGGTCCGGCAACTGTTTGCAGAGGGCAAGGTCGATCGAGCCGCCTTGCTTGAGGCCGAAATGGCGTCGTATCACAGCCAGGGTACGTGTACCTTTTACGGGACCGCCAATTCAAATCAGATGGTGCTGGAGGCGATGGGCTTGCAGTTGCCAGGCAGTTCTTTTGTGAACCCCGGAACGCCTCTGCGCGACGCCCTGACGCAAGCGGCAGCAGAGCACATCGCCAAGGTGGCGCGCACCAATCGGCAGCCCCTGCCGCTTGCAGAAGTGATTGACGAGCGCAGTTTCGTCAACGCGATTGTGGCGCTGCTGGCATCGGGCGGATCCACTAATCTCTGTATCCATCTGATTGCAGTGGCGCGGGCGGCAGGGTTGTTGATTAACTGGTCGGATTTTGATGCGTTGTCCAAGGTGACACCACTTTTGGCACAGATCTACCCCAATGGGGGCGCCGACATTAACCATTTTCAGGCAGCCGGTGGCACGGGTTATTTGTTTGGTCAGTTGATTTCTGCGGGACTCATGCACGAGGAGGCCAGGGTGTGTTTTGGCGGTAACCTCGGCGATGCCTGTATAGAGCCTTACCTCGAGTCAGGCGCGCTTTGCTGGCGCTCGGCGCCCAAGGAAAGTCTGGATACCGATGTGATTCGCGCGGCGGACAGTGCCTTCTCTACGGAGGGTGGCATTCGGTTGCTTGAGGGCAACCTCGGTCGCAGCTTGATCAAATCCTCTGCCGTGACGGCCGATAAACTGGACATCGAGGCGCCCGCGGTAGTGATCTGCCACCAGGACGAACTCAAGTCGCTCTTTGAGCAAGGCGCATTGGAGAGAGATTGCGTGATCGTTGCCCGCTTTCAAGGCCCCTCCGCCAACGGTATGCCGGAGCTGCACAAATTGATGCCCATATTGGGTATTTTGCAGGACAGGGGCCACGCTGTAGCGCTGGTGACAGATGGCAGATTGAGCGGGGCGTCTGGCAAAGTGCCTGCGGCGATCCACGTTACTCCTGAGGCCGCCCAAGGGGGCGCTATTGGTCTCATTCAGAACGGTGACATGATTAAGTTGAATGTGGCCAACGGTGTGCTGTTAGTCATGCTTGACGAAGCCGCCCTAGCTTCTCGAACCTTCCCGGCAAGTCCAACGCAGCCGGGCACCGTGGGTCGAGGATTGTTTGCTCTGAGCCGGGCGGCAGTCAATGACGCCGAACATGGTGGTTGCACATTATTCGGGCTCGACAAACCCGCAGCCCCCAGCCCTTGCAAAGAGCACTCCTCTGTAAGTGCGGTGCTTCATGGCCACTGACAGCCACACCTCCCGGTGTCTTCATCTGGTGGCCGATGTTGGCGGCACGAACGCGCGTTTCGCATTTGCAGAATCGAGTGATCCGGTGCCAGCGGCCATTGCCACATACGCAGTGACTGACTTTCCTTCGTTTCAGGACGTGCTGGTTCAACTGCAGCGGGATTGGGTGGAACTTGCTGATCCCAGTGCGCGATTGACCAAGGTTTGTTTGGCGGTGGCTGCGATCCCTGAACAAGAGGAAATCAGCTTTACGAATAATCCCTGGCGTTTTACCAGGTCGGGTGTGGCGGAACAGATCGGGTGTTCCGATGTGCGCATTGTCAACGATTTTGCGGCGGTGGCCCGCTCATTGACGGCGCTTGGCCCGGAGCATCTCGAGGTAATTGGCGGGGGCACTGTGGTCGCGGGGGCCCCCAAAGTGGCGATTGGTCCCGGCACCGGCACGGGAGTAGCAACACTCGCATTTGATTCGCGGGGTGATGCGATCGTGCTGCCGGGTGAAGGGGGGCACGTTGATTTTGCGCCCATCACTCATGTTGAGGAAGAGATACTGAGCAGGCTGCGCGCCCAGTATGGCAGGGTATCCATCGAGCGACTTTTATGCGGCGCGGGCATCATGAATATTTACCGATGTCTCGCAGATATACGCGGCGTCGAGGCGATACAACTGGACCCTGAAGACGTGGGTAATTCGGCTCGGGCGGGCGGCGATGCACTGTCAGGAGAGGCGATGAATACCTTTTTCTCCGTCTTGGGCGCCGCAGCGGGCAATTTCGCCCTGACTTTGGGAGCACGCGGGGGTGTTTACATCGCTGGGGGTATTGCGCCGCGCTACATTGATTTACTACGCAAGAGTGACTTTCGCGCGCGCTTTCACGCTAAAGGTCGGTTTGCCGATTTTAATGGGCAGATAGCGACTTCCGTCGTGACTCATCCAGACCCGGGATTACTCGGTGCCGCGCTGCTATGTGCCGAGGAGGGTGGCAGTGAATACTGATCAGTTTCTTGCGCGCCTGGCATGCCCAGTGGTTCCCGTGGTGGTAGTGGAGCAGGTCGCGCACGCGGTTCCGCTCGCTGAGGCATTGTTCAGCGGCGGCGTGTCGGCACTTGAGATCACATTGCGTACCGAAATCGGTCTGGAAGCCATGGGCGCCATCAAGGCGGCATTTCCAGATCAATTGGTAGGTGCCGGTACTGTCCTTAACAGGGAGCAATTTCGATCCGCTATCGATAGGGGCGCCGATTTTATTGTTTCCCCTGGCGCTGCCGACGCCTTATTCGACACTGCGGCAAAATATGAGCTTCCGTTTCTGCCAGGGGCCGTGACCGGCTCTGAGATAATGACGGCGCTGGATCGGGGATATCGCACACTGAAGTTCTTTCCCGCTGAGGCGTCTGGTGGCGCTGCGGCTATCAAGGCCTTTTCGGGCCCATTTGGCGACCTGACCTTCATGCCCACAGGCGGAATCACACCCGATAACTTGGCCACCTATCTGAGTGTGAACAGCGTCGTCGCGGTGGGGGGGTCCTGGTTGACACCGCGTGGGCTGCTCAGGGAAGGACAATGGGAAGCAATTTATCAATTGGCGAGAGAGGCCGTCGAGATGTGCGCCTCGCTAAGGTCTGAGGTACAGCAGTGAGCAAAATCGATCTGATTATCTTTGGTGCTACCGGCGACTTGTCGGCCCGTAAATTATTTCCTGCTCTTTTTCAGCTGAATGCAGTGGGCTTGTTGCCCGATGACTTACGTATCGCCGCAGTCGCGAGGCAACATCAAGACAGTGCGGCGTTTCAGAATGAGCTTCGGGCGAAGATGACGCGTTATATGCGTCAGGACATCGACGACGGTGCATGGCAAGCATTCAGTGAGCGCATCGCATATCTCACGGCCGACTTTTCAGAGCCGCGCGCATTCGAGGGCCTGCAAGCATGGCTCGACGACGGCCGCATGAATTTGTTCTATCTCGCGACCCCGCCCTCACTGTTCGCGCCGATTTGTGCGCAACTGAGCAGCGACGGATGTCTCAATGGACCTCGACGTATTGTCCTCGAGAAACCCATTGGCGAGGACCTTGCCACTTCTGGAGAGGTGAATGAGACCATCGGCCGATATTTTGACGAGCAGGATATCTATCGGATTGACCACTATCTGGGTAAGGAGACGGTCCAGAACCTCTTGGTTTTGCGCTTTGCCAATCGATTCATCAATTCCCAGTGGGATCAGAGCTGTATCGATCACGTTCAGATCACTGTGGCAGAAAAGGTGGGTATCGAAGGTCGCTGGACTTATTATGACGGCGTGGGCCAATTGCGAGATATGGTACAGAACCACCTGATGCAGCTGTTGTGTCTTGTAGCGATGGAGCCACCCAATTCTCTGGAAGCGGAGAGTATTCGTGACGAAAAAGTAAAGATTGTGAAAGCCCTGCGGCCACTGGATGTTGCGAGCATCAAGGATCACGTAGTGCGAGGTCAGTACAGTCAGGGCGTTATTGGTGGGCAGTCAGTACCCGGTTATCTCGACGAGGAGGGGTGCCAGAGTCCAGAGAGTGATACCGAGACTTTTGTTGCGATCAAGGCTTACGTCGACAATTGGCGTTGGTCTGGCGTTCCTTTCTATCTTCGAACCGGAAAGCGCATGCCCGATAAGGTCACCGAAATTATCATTCAATACAAGGCACTGCCGCACCATATCTTTGGTGAGGGGGAATCTGCCGAACCCAATCGACTGGTTATTCGTTTGCAACCGAATGAGGGTATCGAGATGGCCATGGTCTCCAAACGGCAAAGTTTGAAGGACAAACTCTCACTGCAAACGCATACGTTAAATTTTGATTTCCGTGAGGATGCAGATATCGATCGCATTCCTGACGCCTATGAGCGCTTGTTTCTCGATGCCATTAATGGTGATCCCTCGTTGTTCGTAGGCCGCGAGGAAATTGAAGAGAGTTGGCGCTGGTGTGATCAACTGATCAAGGCTTGTGAAGAAGCCCGACTCACGGTGAATAGCTATCAGGCAGGCAGTTGGGGGCCGAGTAAGTCAGAGCTGTTGATTGATCGTGATGGTCGCAGCTGGCATGTCTGAATGGCGACCTTTTACTGAACGAGATGCCCTTGATCAGGCCCTAGCCGAGGCTGTAGTGACTCGCCTGGGAGAGGGCATTGAAGCGCGGGGATCGGCTTACCTCGTGGTGTCCGGTGGCAGTACGCCGGTTAATCTGTTTTCGCTGCTTGCGCGGGCGCCCATTGACTGGAGCCGCGTTACGGTGATGCTGGCGGACGAACGCTGGGTTTCAACCGGTCATGAGGACAGCAACGAGCGGCTGGTAAGGCATGCGTTGCTGACGGCGCAGGCGACCACCGCGGCGTTTTTATCACTGGTAGCGGTTCCCGATGATGCGCTTGCCAATCTCTCGTTGCTGTCGGAGCAACTTTCAGTAATCCCCCAATTCGATGTAGTGCTCTTGGGTATGGGGGAGGACGCGCACACCGCATCATTATTTCCCTGTGCGCCTGAGCTTAATACAGGACTGACCACGCAGGACGACGTTTTGATCACTTACCCCAAATATGCACCCTATCAGCGCGTCACTTTATCGAAGCAGCGTCTGCTGAATACGCGTTGCGGAATGATTCATATCGTGGGTGAGAAGAAAAAGGCCGTTTTCGATGCGGCGGTTGAGAGCGGCAATGAGCTCACCCATCCTATTAATGCCGTTTTAGGCGCTGCCGGATTTGACTGTTGGTGGGCACCTTAAGCAGTTTCGGGATGGCGTCGGCAGTTCTCTCTTAACGAGGTTTATCAGGGTAGCAGTTCCTCAAGTGCTGGCTGCGGTAACTGAGCAAAAAAAGGGGGCGAAAGCCCCCAAAGCACTCACTGGTGGGGCGTAGCCCTACGCGGCCACGCCCATGTTCTGCTTCAGAGCGGTTGCTGCCATAGCAAGCCCTGTATCCAACATGCGATTGGAAAATCCCCACTCGTTGTCGTACCAGGCCAGCACCTTGACCAGCCTTCCTTGCGCGCGGGTGTGGTTGGCATCGAAGTTACTTGAGTAGCTGTTGTGATTGAAGTCAATGGATACCAGCGGTTGAGCGTTATAGCCCAGCACGCCGGCGGTGTCCGCTTGAGCGGCTCTCAGCATAATGGCGTTGATCTCTTCTGCTGAGGTGCTGCGCGAGGCGGTAAAAGTCAGGTCAACCAGCGATACATTCAGTGTGGGGACACGAACAGCCAAGCCATCGAGCTTGCCATTAAGGTCCGGCATGACCAAACCAATTGCCGCAGCGGCGCCGGTTTTGGTCGGTATTATGCTGTGCGCGGCAGCGCGTGCACGATAGGCATCATTGTGATGCACGTCAGCCAGACTCTGATCGTTGGTATATGCGTGGATGGTGGTCATAAGGCCCTGTTCAATCCCCACAGTTTCATTGAGGGGCTTAACGATAGGCGCGAGGCCATTTGTGGTGCACGAAGCATTCGACACGATAACGTCTGCATCGGTCAGCGTGTTGTGGTTGATGCCATACACCACGGTGGAATCCATGTTTTTGCCAGGCGCAGAAACGAGCACTCGTTTTGCACCTGCAAGAATGTGCTTCCGCGCAGGCTTGCGATCAGTAAACAATCCGGTGCATTCGAAAACGATGTCAATCGCCATCGCTTCCCATGGTAGCCGCTGCGGATCCCGCTCTGAACATATTCGGATACGATCGGTGCCAACCATCATGTCCGTACCTTCTGTGCTGACTGCCTGTGCGAAGCGGCCGTGAGTGGTGTCAAACTGGGTCAGGTGGGCGTTCATTTCCGGCGAACCCAGGTCATTGATCGCTACCAGTCGCATCGATTGCCGCAGTTCCGGTCGCTCGTAAAAAGCGCGAAGAATATTACGCCCAATACGGC
Source organism: Luminiphilus sp. (assembly GCA_029242325.1). Lineage (GTDB taxonomy): Bacteria > Pseudomonadota > Gammaproteobacteria > Pseudomonadales > Halieaceae > Luminiphilus. The sequence goes on along the minus strand of JAQWUD010000013.1, from coordinate 78,155 downwards.
CGTATCCATTAATGGCAACGTTAAGCATTGTTTTGTTCCCCCTCGCCAGCGTCGGTGGTGGCTCCCCGTTTTTGCGGGGGTGTAGCCTGAGCACCGCTTGAGTGCCCATAATGTAGTTTTATTACATATAAAACAAGAAAAACCAGCTATTATCTGGCTGATATTTTGTTTTATTACACAAAAAACGGATACACTACGAAGGAGTGTGTTCACTGATCCACGGGGATCTTCGCAGCCGCGGTTAGAGTTCAGAAAAATGCGTCAAATATGAATCAGGAAAACAATCTACTGGCGCAGTTGAGTGCCGCGCTACCGGATTTGAACAAATCCGAGGCCAAGGTCGCTAACGCCATCCTCGAGGATCCCGAGACCGCAACGCGCTCCAGTATTGCGGTATTGGCTGCCGCGGCCGGTGTCAGCGAGCCCAGTGTGAACCGGTTCTGTAAGCGGTTTGGCGCCGCGGGTTTCCCGGACTTTAAGTTACGTTTGGCACGCTCACTGGTGTCAGGTGTGAGATATATCAGTCGCGCCGTAGAAATGGACGACGACATCGACACCTATCCACGGAAGTTATTTGATAACACGATCACCGCGCTAATCCTTGCTCGCGATCAGCTGCCACTGTCCGCTATAGAGCGAGCGGTCGATTATCTGGCACAGGCGCGACACATTTATTTTTTGGGATTGGGCACCTCTGCGGCAGTAGCGCAGGATGCCGAGCACAAGTTTTTCCGATTCAAAGTGCCCGTAACGACCTGCACAGACCCGCTGATGCACCGGATGCTGGCAGCCGGAGGAGGCGTGGGGGACGTCTTTTTTTTCATCTCTCACACAGGCCGTACTGAAATTCTGGTGGAGACAGCGGAGCTCGCGCGGACTACCGAGGCGACAGTGGTATCACTCACAACAGAGGGGTCGCCACTGGCGGCCGCGAGTCATCTGAGTATTGGCTTAAGTGTCGCAGAGAACACGGATGACTATTTGCCTATGACTTCGCGCATCGTGCAACTCTCGGTGCTGGACGTTTTGGCGACGGGGATGACCCTGCGCAGGGGCGAGAGTATTTTGCCGCACCTTGCGCGCATTAAAGACAGCTTGAAATCGACCCGTTATCCCTCCGGGGACTGAAAAGCGATTGACTAACAATCTGAGGAGAAATCATGGTCGAGGTGGTGGACACCGCCCCGTTACGTGCACACGTGCGTCTGTTGGGCGATATGCTGGGCAGGATTATCCTCGATACCGCGGGAGAAGCGTTGTTTGACCGGGTAGAGCAAATTCGTCTGCGCTCCAAGGAGGTGCAAGACAGCGATACTTGGGAGGCGCTCGATCAGTTGCTGGCCTCTTTAGAGGGGCGGGAGTTCCTGTTGATTGCCCGTGCCTTCAGCCAGTTCCTGAGTTTGACCAACATTGCCGATCAGCAACACACCGCATCGGTTCGCACCGAGCCACATTTTTCGGCGATCTCGGCACTGCAGAAGACGCTGAGGGTTTTACAGACCCACGCCAAGGACACTGAGATTCAATCGGCGATTGAGAAACTTCACATTGATTTGGTTCTCACGGCCCATCCCACAGAGATCACCCGACGCACACTCATCCACAAACACCGGGCCCTGAGTCATTGCCTTGCCACTCTCGACAGTGCAGCGCAAAGTGATCTCTCACGGCAGCAGATTCAGCGTCGTATTGCTGAGTTGATCTCACAAATCTGGCATACAGAAGAATTCAGAACCCAACGGCCTACGCCGGTCGATGAAGCCCGCTGGGGTTTTGCCGTGATTGAAAATTCACTCTGGGATGCGGTCCCCCGGTTTCTCCGCCAGATCGATGTCGTTTGCGAATCCTATTCCCTCAATTTACCCGGACCCGCGTGGTGTCCTATCCAAATATCGAGCTGGATTGGTGGCGATAGAGATGGCAATCCCAATGTCACAGCCTCAGTAACGCGCGAGGTTTTGCTGTTAGCTCAGTGGCAGGCGTGTGAACTCTTTAGCGGTGATATTGCATTGTTGTACGAAGAGCTGTCAGTGACCACTGCGTCAGAGTCATTGAGGAGCAGGGCGCTTGGCGATAGAGAGCCTTATCGCGCGGTGCTCAAGCCGCTGCTGGTGACTTTGCGTCGGCAGCGGCAGGCACTCGAGGCCTCTCTGAATCAGGCGGCAGCCGCACCGGAGCCACTGACCCCAGAGGCGCTGCTGGGTCCTTTACGAGCATGTTATGACAGTTTAATTGACTGTGGATTAATCGAGATGGCGCGCGGTGCCTTGTGGGATACCTTGCGCCGGGCGCACTGTTTTGGACCCTACCTGATTCAATTGGATATTCGGCAAGAGAGCGGTCGCCATCGCTCCGTGATGAGCGCTATCACGCAAATGCTGGAGGTGGGTGACTATGGCGAATGGCCTGAGGCTCAGCGCGTAGCGTGGTTGCAGCATGAACTCAGCAGCCCAAGGCCCCTGATCCCATGGGACAGCCCCTTTGATGCAAAGGACAGGGAGGTACTCGATACCTTTAACATGATTGCCGCTGCGCCGGAGGAGGCCTTGGGTGTTTATGTGATTTCGATGGCGGGCTCGCCGTCAGACGTACTCGCAGTGCAGCTACTGCTCAAGTCGACTGGATGTTCTGAGCAGATGCAGGTGGTGCCACTCTTCGAGACGTTAAGCGACCTTGATAATGCGTCTTCCGTGGTGGATGCGTTACTCACAGACCCGGCTTATCGAGCCCGCATCAATAAAAAATTGATGGTGATGATCGGTTATTCAGATAGTGCAAAAGATGCGGGTATGTTGGCTGCGGGATGGGCGCAATATCGTGCGCAGGAAACGCTGCTGGCGACCTGCTCTGCTCACGACGTGGCGTTGACACTGTTTCACGGCCGCGGCGGTACGATTGGCCGCGGTGGTGCTCCCGCACATCAGGCGCTGTTGTCTCAGCCCCCCGGGTCGTTGGCGCAGGGCCTGAGGGTGACAGAGCAAGGTGAAATGATTCGCACCAAACTGGGCATGACTGCGCTGGCGGTGAATACGCTGGGTCAGTATGTCAGTGCAATCTTGCAGGCTAATTTGCTGCCCCCTCCAGAGCCCACGCCAGTTTGGCGGGAAATGATGGAACGGCTATCGGCGCAGTCTTGTGAGGTCTATCGCCACTGGGTGCGCGAGGACCCACAGTTTGTTCCCTACTTCAGACAGGCAACACCCGAGCAAGAGCTGGCGTCGTTGCCGTTGGGCTCCCGGCCAGCACGTCGCAAATCTGACGGTGGGATCGAGAGCTTGCGCGCGATTCCGTGGATTTTTGCGTGGATGCAAAATCGTTTGATGCTGCCAGCTTGGTTGGGCGCCGGGCAGGCGCTGCAAGGTTTGGTCGATGAGGGGCAGCTGGGTGTGCTGAAGGAAATGGTCAGCGAATGGCCTTTCTTTCGCGCACGTCTGTCCATGCTTGAGATGGTCTTCGCCAAATCGGACCACACGCTCTCAGCGCATTATGAACAACTATTGGTAGAACCTGCTTTGCAGCCTGTTGGTCGTCTGTTGCGGGCGCAGTTGCAGACGGATGTGCAGACGCTCCTGACTATTATCGAAAGCAACAAGTTGTTGCAGCATGATGCTTGGGGGCGTCAGTCGATCGGATTGCGCAACATTTATACTGCGCCGCTGAATTTGCTGCAGGCAGAGTTGTTACGTCGGGTGCGAACTGAAAGCACGCCCGAGATCCAGCAGGCGCTAATGGTGACGATGGCCGGCATTGCGGCGGGAATGCGCAACACAGGGTAATGGCTTACCGTCGGCGGCAACCGCAACGCGCGGGGCATCAACAACTGGAGCGCCGCATACCCGCCACGCTCAAGTCAATGGATGCAAACGGTGCCCCCTCATCTGCTGCAGCTGGATTATGATGGGCTGTCGAAATGATGACTCATGTCGGATCATTTGAGGGAGACCTAATCATGGCAGACAGCCCTTTGCATGTTGTCCTGTGTGAACCCGAGATCCCGCCCAATACCGGCAACATCATCAGGCTCTGTGCCAACACAGGGTCAGCGCTCCACCTCATAGAGCCGCTCGGCTTCGAGTTTGACGACGCCCGTTTGCGGCGAGCGGGTTTGGACTATCGAGAGTTTGCAGACGTGCAGATTTGGTCTGATTTGCAGGCTTACCGTGAGCGCCATCCTCAGCGACGGATGATTGCGATAGAGACTTCTGGGGTACAACACTACACAACGTATCACTATCGGTCAGGGGATTCGTTGGTTTTTGGTTCCGAAACGCGTGGTCTGGCGGCGGAGGTCCTTGCTTCCATCCCTGACGGGGCGGTGCTCAAACTACCCATGGTGTCGGGCAGTCGCAGCCTTAATCTGTCCAATGCTGCGGCAATCGTTGTGTATGAAGCCTGGCGTCAGCTGGAGTTTGCAGGGGCTGAGTAATCTGTAAGCCCTCTCAGTTTGAACTGTTGATTCACTCGCGCGATGAGTGCGTGCGGTCGGTCCAAAGACCGTAAATCAGTGCGCAGAGCATAAAGACCATCACTGCTGAAAAAGGCAGGGCGCCAATAATCATGACTGAACGCAGTGCATCCATGCCGCCGGCGAACAGTAAAGTGATAATTACCAGACCCAACATCACGCTCCATAGCACGATATGCCGCGAACGAATGCCGTCCGGTACGCCGCCCGATACGATAGTGTTAATCACCAACACGGCAGAGTCCGCTGAGGTCACCAGGTAAGTGATCAGCAGCACCACACAGAGCGTCGCTACGGGTAACATCCAGCCTGGGGAGAACAGATTTTCGACAGTGGCGAAGAGTTGTGCCGACAGGTCCGCTTCCAGAATACTGCCTTGCGCCGCGCCTTGGAGCTCGAGGTCGAGCGCGGTGCCACCGACGATGCAGAACCAGGTGAAGCACATGAGTGAGGGTAGCAATATGGCGCCAACCACGTACTCTCGGATAGTCCTGCCGCGGGATACCCTGGCGAGAAACAACCCCACAAAGGGTGTGAAAGCGATCCACCAGGCCCAGTAAAAAACGGTCCAAGCAGACTGCCAATCACTGAGGGCGCGGGCAGTCTCGGTGTCACTGCTGTCCCATATTGTGAAAGACATGACGGGAATAGTCTTGAGATACTCCATGAGTCCCACTACGAACATCTCGCCGGCGAAAGCGGTGGCGCCAAACAGGACAAAGATGAGCAGCAATAACCACGACAGTGCCATGTTCAGGTTGGATAACCATCGAATCCCGCGGCCTATGCCTGAGAGCGCTGAGAGCATCGCAGCCAGTGTCAGAAAAATCACCGCCAGGGACAGCGCGATGAGACTGGGTTTCTCTTCGGAGATGAGCCATGACCAACCGGTGATCTGATGCATGCCAAAAGCCAGCTGGTTCACGCCGTACCCGATTGTGACGCCAATGCCAATAATCGTTGCCAGAATGGCAGCTGCATCTACGACGCCGCCTAACCGCCTGCCTGTTTCCGGGCTGAGCACTGCGATAAAGGGCGAGCGGATGGTCAGCGGCATGTCTCGCCGGTAAGCAAAATAGGCCAATGACATGCCGACGATAGCGTAACAGCCCCATGGGGTCAGGCCGTAGTGAAGTAGGGTCCACTTGTAGGCTGCTGCCAGGTTGTCACGATCTAGAGCGATGGTGGTGCCTAAAATGACATCGGGGTTGTTAGTGAAATGGGCCAGTGGCTCGGCAGTGGAGTAGGTGAGCATGCCCACTCCAATACCTGCGCCAAACATCATGGAAAACCAGGCAAAGCGGCTGAACTCTGGAGCACTGTTGTCACAACCCAGACGGATGCTGCCTGTTCTGGGAAGAACCGCCAAAAGCAGGCTCATCACCATGAAGGTAGCCGAAGCATAAATGTACCAGCCGCCGAAGTACCCGATGGTGGCGGACTGGATTTGCATGAGTATGTCACCCGCATCGGAAGCGAGGGACGCCCACAAAACGAGACTGACCACAATCACTTTCACTGAGACTGCAACCCAGCGGTTCTGGCCTGCATAGAACCCGGTGTTTTCCACCTTGGTGGCAAGGTCCGTCATGACTTCTCCGCTGACGCGCGTTGCGTGGCCACCTTGGCCCGAGCGGTTGAGGAGAGTCGCTGAATGACCCCCCGAAGACTTTCTCGAAGGGCATCGGCGGTAGACAGCTCTCCCGCATTAATCCAATGCTTCAATTTTGCGGCGAGCTTTGGATCCTGACCGTCGGTCGCCAACATGTTGTCTGCCTCGAGGAGCATCTGGTACAAAGGTGCTACCGCTTGCTTTTGATCTGGTGCTAAGCGAATGAATTGATCGAGATAGGCAAGACTCACTTTAGGTTCAGCGGGCCATGTGACAGGAAATTGTTGCTGCGGGTTAAAGAGTGCTCCTTGATTTGCCAGCTCTGCCGCGGCAATTTCATTGGCCGTCAGGTAATCACTCGGCGTGAGTGCAAACACATCAATACCGCGCGTGATTTCCGTGCCATAGATGCGCCCCTGGTACCAATAAGTCGACCAATATCCGCCGGTGACCAGGTCTTCGGCATCAATCGGGCCGCGGTCGAAATAGGCAATCTCGATGGGATGGGCAGAGTCGGTGAAATCGATGATCGACATTCCCCCCTGGTACCAAGCTTGCACAAAGATGTCCCGGCCGGGCACGGGGATGATGGAGCCGTTGTGGGCCACGCAGTTCTCGGTTTCGCCCTGCGGAGCGGGCATCTTGAAATGATTTCTGAAAATAAGCTTGCCATCGACAATGTCATAGATGGCATCAGCGCCCCATGTGAGCGGATCATAAGTCCGACATCGAGGTCTTGAGCCACCGCCCCACTCATCGGTAAATAACACTTTGGTTCCATCATTGTTAAAAGTGGCTGAGTGCCAGTAGGCAAAACCGGTATCACTCACCGCGTCAATCCGCTGGGGTGATCGGGGGTCTGTGATATCAAACAGGATGCCATTTCCCGAGCAGGCGCCAGCAGCGAGATTCAGGCTGGGAAACACCGTAATGTCGTGGCACTCGTCCGTGCGGCTGGTTTCCTGAGTATCATCACCGTGATCACCGCCTCGCCAGAGGCCCGAAAGAGCGCCCGTCTCGGGATCGGCGAACACGGTGGGGCTGTCGATAATGCGTGCCTCAGCGGGATTTGCCACGGGGATTTCGATGACATCGATGCGAAACAGGGCGGTACGGTCGTCCCCCGGAGATTCATCAAAGCAGCCCGGCAGCTCTTCTTCATCTCTCACCCGGGAGATACCCGAGTTGTAGACAATCAATTTGCCGTCTGTCCCCGGACCTGATACGACAGAGTGGGTATGTGAGCCGCGACAGGTTTGCACTGCGCCAACTTGTCGCGGTTGCGCCACGTCGGCAATATCAAAAATACGTATCCCTCTGAAGCGTTCACTACTGATCTCGTCCATCACCCCTTCGAGGCCACAGTCCACTCTGCCTCGGATTTCCTCGACTGACATAATCAGCAGGTTGTCTACGATAGACACGTCTCCCTGCCCGCCCGGGCAGACCACCGATGTAGTCAGCGCGGGTGCACCCTCTTTGGCTAATTGGTAGATATTGAATCCGTGGTAGCTGCCCGTCACCATGATGTCGTCGCGAAACGCGATATCAGTGTTGGAGAAACTCAGGAGCGGTGCCCGGCGCTCAGGCTCATCACTCGTATTTTCATCTTCTGTTGCGTCTGCATTATCGGCGCTGCCAGGCGCCCCTTCCCCAACGTGCTCGATATTCGCGCCCTTGGAGTTCGCATGGGGGTCAGCGGAGGGCCGCGCGCTCTGATGACGCGCGCTCTGATGAGGAGTACCTTGGGGAGCACTGTGGCCGTCATGAGTCGGGCGGCCGCTACCCACTGCCCGCCCGGCTTCGATTCCAGACCCTGAGTCCGTGTCTGCCGCATCAGAGGGAGGCGCTAAAAATCGCTCCGGCGGTAAATCGGCAGGATTCGCCGGATCAAAAAAGCCCGCGGGGCGCGCCAGCACCGCCACTTTCCGCAGATTCCAGATGGCTTCTCCAGCGTCGTGCAGCCCGGCTGACAAATTGGCTCTGGGGTCGGCAGAAAGCCCCAACAGGAGTTCGTGCATGCGCTCGATCTCCTTGGATTGGTCGTTGGTAATGTCATTGGTAAATTCAAACAGCGTTGGATCATAGGCCGATCCCGGCTGCTCCATTAACGCCTCGACCATGTCGATTGCCCCTTCATGGTGCGCGATCATCAAAGTCAAAAATTCGCGATCGAAGGCAACCCCTGTGGCGTCGCCCAAAGCAGATATTTGTTCCGGCGTTGCCATCCCGCGCATGCCTCGATGGGCATGATGATCGTCAGACCGGCCATCAGGTTCCCCGCGTTGTGCGAGCCACTGCTGCATAAAAGCGATCTCATCGTCCTGAGAGGCTTCAATCCGGCCGGAAATTTCCAGAAGTTCCGGTGAATTGGTTCGCGTCGGTGCGAGCTTGGACATGTCCAGCGCCTGCTCGTGATGCGGGATCATGTCCTGCATGAACCGCACATCGCTACGCGTATAGCTGGTGTCAGCAACCTCAATAGCCTGTTGTGGGCTGAGGAGGCGCGGCGTGGCTCCTGGTGCGCCGGGTTGAACTATGGGGCTGACGGCATGTGCCACGAGAACAGTGCTCAGAAAATAAACGCCCGTAAACAAAGGGAAGAAGATGCGCATGGCGATTGAGGGTATTGATCAGTGAACCGGGAATCTATCAGATTCATCGCCCCGGCGCTCTCCCGGGCGATGCGACTAGAAGTGGCCCTGGGGGGCAATGTCACGTGATGGTTTGAACTAGCGTTAACTATGTCACTAGATTCGGGCCTAACCCTTCGCTTGAGCTATGTTGGTGAGAGCGATGCAGGTGCTCAGGCGCTGCGGAGTGCGAAACGTAAATCGGCCGCATGTGCCAGACCCGCCATACCCAGCGTTGCAGCAACCATCATAGCGGGGGCATCGGTCAGCACCAGTTTCATCGCGAGTAACAATAGCGCACCCGATATCAGGTGCAGCAGCAAGGGAGGTGCACCCTCCAGACCACTTCTGCGTTGATGCCGGAACAGCCAAATAGCCTCAACCGCCATCGCCAGCAGAATGAGATCAACCAATCGGGAGATGGGTAGCCATTCGGGCATGGATCAGGCTCGAGCTAGCCCGAGTAACTGCGCGAGATCTTTGAAAAACACTCGGATATGTGCAAAGGGTCGTCGGCGCACCAATTTTTTTGTGGTGTAGGACTGCCATGTCAGTGTCTGCACGTCGGGGTCGCGACACATCGCAACAAATTTTTCTCGACGCTTGTCCGTGCCGTACCAGAAGCGTTGCAAGAGGCCCAGCACCCAAAAGACTTTGCCGTGTAATTTCATAAATCGCTTGCGAGCCTGCTCCAATGCTTTGGCATCACCCGTCTCCAAAAATGCCTCCATGGCGTCGGCGGCCAATCGCCCGCACAGCATGGCGTAATAAATACCTTCGCCAGAGGCCGGTGCTACAACCCCCGCGGCATCACCGGAGACCAACACAGCGCGACCATCATCCCAACGCTTCATCGGTTTCATCGGAATGGGAGCGCCTTCTTTTCGTTTGGTGACGGCATCGGTCAGCCCACAGTCCTCTCTGAGTGCTGCGACAGAGGCCTTGGCAGAAAAGTCTTTATGGGCACTGCCAACCCCGATACTGGCGTTTTTGCCGTGGGGAAAAACCCAGGCGTAAAAATCGGGGGATAGGCGTCCCTGGTACCACACGTCGCAGCGGTCTGGGTCGTAAGCCTCCCAGTTTTCACCCTCGGGTACTTCGATGATTTCATGGTAGGCCAACACCCATGGCGTTTTCTCCGCGTCGGGGATCGTAGCGCGCGCCACTCCAGAACGGGCGCCGTCTGCGCCAATCACGCTCCGTGTTGTGATTGTCACTGTGCGCGGATTTTCATCCTTGGTCTGATAGGTCAGCGCCACGGTCTCGCCGTGGTAGCACAGTGACTTGAAGACGCCCGGCATCACGTGCGCGCCAGCTCGCTGGGCTCGTTCTCTGAGCCAGGGATCAAACTCGTCCCGATCAACCATGCCCACGAAAGTGCCGTCTATGGGCATATCAACAGAATCACCTCGAGGCGAGACCATTCTCGCAGAGCGAATCCTTGCCTTGATCAGGTGTTCGGGGATGTCAAATTCATCCAGCAAACAAGGTGGAATTGCACCGCCACAGGGCTTGATGCGAAAGCCGCGTTCTAGCAACAGGACTCGATAGCCCTTTTTTGCAAGGTCGTTTGCGGCTGTCGCACCTGATGGACCACCCCCTACCACTACGGTGTCATAGTCTGTTGTTAACGTTGTCATCTCATGCCTCCCTCTCCGGCTTCAGCCAGAGCGATGTCGCCAAATGTGGGTAGCGGGTTTTCTGTGCGTGCCCCCCAGTTGGCAATATGAATATGGCGCGCCAGTGAGGCGGCGACCAAGAACAGTACGCCCTCGCAGGCGAATACCAATCCGTAGGAAACAGCAGGATCATCAAGCCAGAGGCGGGTGATATCGACAGCGACCGTTCCCAGAAACCCACCCAACGCAAAGGCAATGGCTTGGGCGGCACCCCATAGCCCCATGCGGATGCCTTCTCGCTTCTCCTGGCCGGCGCTAGCCAGCACCATCATTGCTCCGATTGCAGCAACGGCAAAGCCGCCGTTGGCAGTGCCAAGCAAAAATACGTTGGCTTCGAGCGGCCAGCTTGAGCTTGTCAGTCCGCCCCAGCACAGCAAGAAAAGAGCGACGGCTGACAGCAAGCAGCCACCGCTGATCCATATTCGTAAAAGCCGAGCGCCACGGGCCTTGTGCAGCAGTGTAGAGATCGCCATGGCCGCCATACCGAGTAACACGCCGCCATGTTGTACGCCCGCCAATTGCGTGGATTCTCCGGGGGTGCGACCAAAAACTAGCCCAGCAAAGGGCTCTAGAATGAGGTCCTGTGCGGAGTAGGCGAGCATGGAGACAAATACAAAAATGGTGAATATTCGTGCCTGGGGCTCTTGCCATACCTCGGTGAGGACGATTCTGAAGTTACTCCCGACCGGAGATTCATGTGCGTCCGATGTGCCGAGGGCAGGTGTGATCGCAGGCTCGATACCCCTGATAACCACTAGGGTGATCAGGATGGCTAACCCAGAAACTGTGCCGGTTACTGCCATCAGGCGCTCGGGGGAATAGGGGTCCAAAAATTGTCCCGCCACTCCCGCTGTGACCGCGAAGCCGATGATCATCATGAACCAGACCAGTGCTGCGGCAGCCGGTTTCCGCTCGGGTGCCACTTGCTTGGCGAGCAATGCCAGCAGTGAGGTGCCGGTGGCGCCAGTCCCCACGCCAATGGCAAAGAATCCCAGGGCCGAGACCGCGAGTCCCAGCCAGTATTGGTGAGGTATGAGTGTGGTGCCAAAAGCGGCTAGCACGCCTCCGAGGCCAAGAATGAACATGCCGCCGATTATCCAGGGGGTCCGCCGTCCTCCAATATCGGAGCCGTGCCCGATTCTGGGCCGGGCCAGCTGCACAATATGGTGGATGGTGACAAGAAAGCCAGGTAAAGAGGCAGCCAGTGCCAACTCGACGACCATAATGCGATTCAGGGTTGATGTCGTGAGTACGACAATCCCGCCCAGTGACGTTTGGATGAGACCGAGTCGAATGATGTTCCACCAGGTTAGCCCGTTGGCCGAGTCGTTCTGACTGTGGATCACGTTAACCAGCCTCCCAGACCCATGGCTGCGCTCATCATGCCCAACACATAGAGCGTGACGCCGGTGGCGTTGTACCAGGGGGCAAGCGCTTTGGGATCAGAGAGTAGACGTTTCATGCACAGCATCTGCGCGATCAGCACAATGCAAACCGCGAGTGCGGAGAGTGCGAGTTGCCAGTGGATCAGCAATGCGACCACGATAAGCTGGGGTAACAGCATGAACAGACAGGCTACGCGGGCAGCGCGTTCGGGACCCAACTGCGCCGGTAGCGAGCGGACACCCATCTTTAGGTCGCCGTCAACGCTTTTGAAGTCATTTAGCGTCATAATGCCGTGCGCGCCAATGCTATATAGCAGCGCGAGCAGTAGAATGGGGGCGGATGGCAGGTTGCCGCCGAGCACGATGGCAGCGCCCGTTACCCATGCCAGACCCTCATAGCTCAAAGCCACAGCGCTGTTGCCCCACCAGCCATTCATTTTGAGCCGGAGCGGGGGGGCGCTATATGCCCATGCCAGTAGCAAGCCTGCAAAGGTCGCTGCTGCTACCCATGAACCCAACATAGATGCCCAGCTCTGAGCGATCAGCGTCCAGATCATGGCAAACCAGAGCGCAGTTTTGCCCGGCGCGCGGCCGGAGGGGATTGGGCGATGTGGTTCGTTGAGGGCGTCCACCTCGCGGTCATACCAGTCATTGACTACCTGGCTGGCACCGCACACCAGCGGACCCGTCAGCACAATACCTGCAAGCAGTGACCAGCCGCCGATACCCGTTCCGGGGCCGGCCGACACCCACCCGCACGAAAACGCCCACATCGGCGGAAACCACGTAATGGGTTTGAGGAGTTCAAGCAGTGCGCCCGGTGACGCCCTGCCAACTGCTACGCTGACCGGGGCAGACTGATCCATGGCGCCATGTTGGCCGCCGACCAGGATCATGTCAATTTATATTTACAGAAACAGCGTCAAAAGTTTGGGATATGCGCTTCAGGAGACATTATCCTCGGAGTCGCCAATGTCAAAGCGACGGAGCTTGGTGTAGAGGCTCTGCCGACTCAGGCCGAGCAGTTCGGCGGCGGCGGCGCGGTTGTCTTGAGTCAGTTTTAGGGCCGCCTCAATGCACAGCGCCTCGATGACATCTGTGGACTCCCTGACCAACTGTTTCAATGGTACGCGGCCCACACGCCCGGTGATTTGCTCTATCGAGCGTGGTAAGTGGACCTCCGTGTTCTCCTCGGCATCAATTCTGCGGCTGACATCGCGAATGAACATCAGGATCAAGGGTCGACCTGAGTGCTCCGTTTGCACTGCGGCCAGTTCGATATCCAAGTTCGTGCCGAGTTCGGTTCTCAACACTGAGCTGAACAGTTGCAGGGGTCGGTCGGGCCGGATGTTAGCCAGTAGCACATCGAGGTCGACGATGGAGCGGCCCAGCCAGCGATCTGCACGACGACCCGTTGCCTGCTGCTCATCCTGAATGCATGCCATGTCGAGGTAGGCAGCGTTGGCGGTGATGACAACGCCCGATTGATCGGTAATGAGGATGCCGTCGGGCGATACGTCGAAGCAATCGCCTCCCAGTCCCTTGTCACTCGGGCGCTCAGAGATTGCTGCAAGGCGAATCAGCAGTCGGGTCTCGTTGCTCTGGCGCAGGCAGGTGATGCCTGCTGCCAGGGCGTCGCCGCCATTGATAGAGATCTGACCCTGCACGACTGCGGCAGTGCTCCGAGCCTCCCGCTGAAGTTCAGTGAGGGCTCGGGCGCCTTCACTATCGAGGCCGACGGGGAAGATGCGCCCCACGAGAGATCCTTCTTCAATTTGTAGCAGGCTAGTCGCCACACTGTTTGCTTCAAGCACTCTGCCAGACAGATCGTCGACTACCAAAAAGCCCTCGGCCACCATTTCCAGCATCCTTCGATACCGAGCCTCGAGTCTTCGGTTGCTCCAGTAGTCTTGTTCCAGCGTTCGCTGTGAATTGACGAGCTGTTGTCTTAGGTTGGTTTCGCCGCGTAAATCAATGCAGGCCAGCTGAATAGTGTGATCCTCTTTGCTGCCGCATACCCAGCACATGACGGGAATCGGTTCCTGGTCGGGGCCCGTGAGCAAAGCGACATCAACTCGGTGAGCGCGATCGGTGTCTGCTTGTGCCGCGCGCAGCGTTGCGTTGGCAACGCCCCTATCGGATTCCCGAAGTAAATCCAGCCATGGGCGCCCAACCAGGGAGTCTCTCGGCAGGATTCGGAGCAGCCCGCTGTCGCCCGTGGCATCCTGAATGGAGTTTGCATCATTGAGAGTGACGAGGAGGCCAGCGACACTATCAAGTAATGTTTTTACGCCCATTTGGGTAGAACTTGACACTTTTGTGGCCTCCAAATCGCAAAGATGTCTCTACAAGCTGACACCTTGGCACCGAAAGTGCGGATTTTGGCACACCTAAGGCGTCATAAAAAGCATTCAGTTTGTCATTTTACCCCTGCGGAAACACACTCAAAGTGTCTAAAAACATTTCATTTAAAAATGTAAAAAAGGTTTGACAGTGCAAGAGGGTGACTCTACTCTGATCCTCAAAATAACTGCCCTAGTGCCTGTTGCGGCTGGAGGTTTTCATGGGCGTAGATCAGCTGGCGGGCAGCCATCAGAGGCAGACGCTGTACACCCCGGCAGAGCGTGCTCGTCGTGACGCCACGGTTTGGACCTTGGTTCAAGGTATTTTGGCGCCGCTACAGTTTTTAGCGTTCGCCGTGAGTCTGTGCCTAGTAATCAATTTTCTACTCAACGGCATCGGCTTCACTGCGGCAACCATTTCAGTGGTGATCAAGACTTGCTTGCTCTACGCCATCATGGTGACAGGCGCCATTTGGGAAAAAGTTGTTTTTGGCCGGTATTTGTTCGCTCCCGCCTTTTTCTGGGAAGACGTGGTCAGCATGTTGGTCATGGCACTACACACTGGCTACGTCATCATGTGGCTGGCCGGTTGGGGTTCGCCATTGGAACAAATGTGGCTTGCCCTCGCCGCCTACGCCAGTTACGTCGTCAACGCGCTGCAATTTCTCCTTAAATTTCAAGCTGCAAAGCAAATGCCCGGCGCCGAGCTGGGTGACGTCTCGCGAGCGCCGGGTCCACGCGGAGCACTCGAGTCGTGAGTCGGGTCATTGCACGGGCAGACGAGGGTAACGTGCCCACTGTCACCACCGAGCGTGGTGAGCGTGCCGTGTTTTGTGGATTGACTTCGATTATCTGGTTGCATCGTCGTATTCAGGATGCTTTTTTTCTGGTTGTCGGTTCACGCACCTGTGCTCACCTACTGCAGTCGGCTGCAGGCGTCATGATCTTTGCCGAGCCGCGGTTCGCAACGGCAATTCTCGGAGAGCGTGATCTGGCAGGCATGGCCGATTGCCACGAAGAGCTGGATCGCGTGGTATCGGAGTTGCTCGGGCGTCGCCCAGATATCCGCCGCCTTTTTCTTGTCGGCTCATGCCCGTCTGAAGTGATCAAGCTGGATCTAGCCAACGCTGCTGCGCGTCTCCAAGTTGTGCATGATAACCGGCTCAGGATTTCTGCCTTCAGTGGCTCGGGGATCGAGACCACGTTTACTCAGGGTGAGGACCAGTGTCTTACCAGTATGGTGCCCGATCTCCCGACAGCTAAAGAGGGTGCTCAGCGATTGATGGTCGTAGGTACTCTGGCCGATATTGTCGAAGAACAATTCCGGCGTCATTTTACGTCTTTGGGAATCACTGACGTGGATTTCTTCCCTGCTGCACGGGCGGATGATCTGCCGTCTGTGGGTCCGGGCACCAGGGTATTGCTGGCCCAACCGTATGTGAGCGATACCGTCTCTGCGCTGTCGAAACGCGGCGCCAAGCTCATCACGGCGCCCTTTCCATTGGGGGCAGAGGGCACACTAGGCTGGTTTCAGGCGGCGGCTGCTGAGTGGGGCCATAGCGCAGAGTCGGTCAGAGAGTTGCTGGCCACCCCCTTGGCGCGTGCGCAAAAAGCGCTTGCAAAGGCCAAGGAGTGCCTGCAGGGACGGTCCATCCATTTTCTCCCGGATTCGCAGCTGGAAATTCCTCTCGCGCGCTTCCTTCGCGATGAGTGCGGGATGTCTCTGCTTGAGGTCGCGACCCCGTATCTCGATCAGACGTTGATGGCAGATGAACTGCAGCAGCTTGGCGCAGAGGTCTCGCTGATCGAGGGTTCCGATCTCGACTCGGCGCTGGCCAGAGTAAGAGCGAATCGCCCGGATCTCACGGTGTGTGGCATGGGCATTGCGAACCCGCTGGAAGCGGAAGGGCTGAGAACCAAGTGGTCCATCGAGCTTATCTTTACACCGATTCAGGGCTTCGATCAGGTGGCAGATCTGGCCGGCCTTTTTGCACGCCCACTAATGCGGGAACGTCAGCTGGAGGTCGGTTCATGGAGTTGACGCTCTGGACATATGAAGGTCCGCCCCATGTAGGTGCTATTCGGGTGGCGGCTTCGATGCGCGATGTGCACTTGGTGCTCCATGCACCGCAGGGCGACACCTACGCAGATCTGCTGTTCACCATGATTGAGCGCGAGGGGCGGCGGCCTCCTGTTACCTGGACGACGTTTCAGGCGCGTGATCTGGGCAGTTCCACTGCCGAGATGGTTATCGACACACTGCGCGGGGCCTGCGAACGTTATCAGCCACAGGTATTGCTGGTCGCCGAGTCCTGCACCGGTGAACTGATTCAGGATCAGCCGGGTGCCTTGGCTAAGGGAGCAGGCCTGTCGGCCCCTGTGATCCCCATCGAAATGGCGGCCTATACGCGTAAGGAAAATTGGGGCGCGAGTGAAACGTTCTATCAGCTGGTTCGCGGGTTGTTAGCCCGCCAGGCGCTCAAACCCGGTGAAGATCGAGATCCCAGATCGCCAGAGCAACCGCCCTCCGTGAATTTGATTGGGCCTACCAAGCTCGGTTTTCGTTGCCGCGATGACGTGACTGAGATCACAAGGCTTTTGGAGGGGATGGGGGTGCGTGTCAATGTAGTGGCTCCCCTGAATGCGTCACCCCGCGATTTGCTGCGGATTCCCGAGGCCGACGCTAACGTGAATCTTGCCCCCGAGGTAGGTGATCTGACCTGTGAGTGGCTGCGCCGACAGTTCAAACAGCCGATTATCTCGACGGTGCCCATGGGTTGGGGTGCCACCCGCGATTTCATTGCTGAGGTGGTTGAAACGTTGGGGCTCGATGTTGACCCGGAAAGCATTGGCGAAAGCCGCTTGCCCTGGTACAGCCGTTCCGTGGATTCAACATACTTGACCGATAAGCGAGTGTTCATTTTTGCCGACGGCACGCATGCGATAGCAGCGGCTCGCATGGCCCGCGACGAGATGGGTTTCGAGGTCGTGGGCCTCGGAACGTATAGTCGGGAGCGTGCCCGTGATGTCAGGGCGCTGGCGAGCGAGTACGGGCTAGATGCGCTGATCACCGACGACTATCTGGCGGTAGAGCGCGCGGTCGAAGAGCTGCAGCCGGAGCTGGTCCTGGGTACTCAGATGGAGCGTCACATTGCGAAGCGACTGGGTATTCCTTGTGCGGTCATTTCTACGCCAGCCCACGTTCAGGATTATCCCGCGCGCTACTCTCCTCAGATGGGTTTTGAAGGTAGCAACGTCATTTTCGATACCTGGGTGCATCCCTTGATCATGGGTCTCGAAGAGCACCTACTGACAATGTTTCGCGATGACTTCGAGTTTAACGATGGCGCGGTGCCTTCGCATTTGGGAGGCGAAGGAGGTGGCTCCCACCAACCTGAAAGTGTGGTCCCCATGACGCCGCCGGAGTCCATTGCTGTGGCATGGGCGGTATCTGCAGAAAAGGAGTTGAGAAAAATCCCTTTCTTTGTGCGCGGCAAGGCAAGGCGAAACACCGAGCACTTTGCCATCGAGCAGGGATTGTCAGTGATTGATGTTGAGACGCTTTATGAAGCGAAAGCCCACTACAGTCGCTAGCACCAACCCACCTTTGCGGGTTGTGTTGGTCACGCTCGATAACCATGTCAGTGGTGCTTGGTCTCGAGCGACCGAGGCATTGGCGAAGCAGGTGCCGGGCTTGCAAGTTTCTTATCATGCGGCGACGGAGTGGGATCGCAACCCTGATTTGCTTGACGAAACCTGTCAGGCGATCAATCAGGGCGACATCATAATTGTCACAATGCTGTTTCTCGAGCCGCATATTGAAGCAGTGCGTGAGGCGCTGGCGGCGCGTCGCGAATCCTGCGATGCAATGATTTGCTGTATGTCTGCACCGGAAATTATGCGTTTAACCCAAATGGGTCGGTTCCGCATGGACACCGAAGCGACCGGAGCGTTGGCCCTGTTAAAACGGTTGCGTGGTGGCGGTGACAAAACGGGCCGCGCCGCAGGCGCCCAACAAATGACGATGTTGAGGCGGTTGCCGCGTTTGTTGAGATTCATTCCGGGCACGGCCCAGGATGTGCGTGCCTATTTCCTGACGCTGCAGTATTGGTTGGCGGGTTCCGAAACCAATCTTGCGCGAATGATGGCTTTTTTGGTGAATCGCTATGCCAGCGACGCGCATGCGGCTCTTAAGGAGGCGCTGCCTTATGAGCCGCCGTTGGAGTATCCCGATACCGGTCTCTATCACCATGGCTTGCCAGACAGAGTCACCGATGATCCCAAAGCGTTGGGTAAGGCCTCTCGTAAGGGTTCCGCGGGTACGGTAGGGCTGTTGTTGATGCGCTCTTATGCGCTGTCAGGTAACAGCGCGCATTACGATGCGGTGATTGCCGCGCTGGAAGCGCGCGGCTTGCGCGTGATTCCTGCATTTGCTGCGGGTCTTGATGCCCGGCCCGCGGTTGAAGCTTTCTTCATGGAGCGGGGCAAGCCAGTCGTGGATGCCGTGATCTCCCTGACTGGATTTTCTCTGGTGGGTGGTCCCGCTTATAACGATACTGACGCTGCGCAGGAGTTGCTTGGATCTCTCGACGTGCCCTATCTGGCAGTGCAGGGGTTGGAGTTCCAAAGCCTACAGGATTGGGAGACTTCCACGATGGGGCTCATGCCTATCGAAGCGACGATGATGGTCGCTATTCCCGAACTGGATGGCGCGACCGGGTCGATGGTATTCGGAGGGCGTTCTGGGTCGTCGTCGGGAGAGAAGTTTGACATGCAGCCGGCGCCCGAACGGGTCGAACGCTTGGCCGATCGTGTCGCTCGATTGGTTTCTCTGCGTCATACGCCGATTGCTGAGCGTAAGGTGGCGATTGTGTTATTCAATTTCCCACCCAATAGCGGCGCTACCGGCACGGCCGCCCACCTTAGCGTATTTCAATCTCTCTATAACACGCTGGTTGCCATGCGTGATGAGGGATACAGCGTTGAACTGCCAGAGTCCCACGCAGCACTTCGCGTAGCCGTGTTAGATGGCAACGCCAAACGATATGGTGCTGAGGCGAATGTCCACGAGCGTATTCCGGTAGATGATCACGTGCGTGCTGAGCCCTGGCTTGAGGAAATCGAAGCGCAGTGGGGCCCCGCTCCCGGCAAGGAGTGGACAGACGGTCAGCATTTGTTTGTGTTGGGCAAATCTTTCGGCAATGTGCTGGTAAGCATACAGCCCCCGATGGGCTACGAGGGTGATCCCATGCGATTGCTCTTCGAGGGTGGGTTGGCGCCCACTCACGCTTTCTCTGCCTTTTATCGATGGTTGAGGCAGGGGTATGAGGCTAACGCGGTGCTCCATTTCGGCACGCACGGCTCTTTGGAGTTTATGCCTGGAAAGCAGGTCGGCCTATCCGGCGATTGTTGGCCAGATCGACTGATCTCCGATTTGCCAAATGTGTACCTCTACGCAGCGAACAACCCGTCCGAGGGATTGATCGCCAAGCGGCGCGCTGCATCCACACTGATTAGCTACTTGACCCCGCCGGTGACGCACTCCGACCTTTACCGGCACCTTATTGATTTGCGCGCTGCTATCGATCACTGGCGTCAGCGGCCACCTGATGTCGACTTGAGAGCCGAGAAGTCCATGGTTGATGCAGTGTGTTCATTGGCATCTCGCTGTGACCTTTGCTCCGAGAATGCGGAGTGGCCAGCCGAGGAGTGGGACGCCCAGATACATGCGCTGCGTGATGGGCTCGACGAAATTGAGCAAGCGCTCATTCCCTTTGGGCTACATGTCGTGGGTGAGCCCATGAAACCTGAAGATCGATCTGAATTGCTATTAGCAATGGCCGAATCAGGTGGCGCGACCAACTTAAATCCGGCGGCGTTCAATACACCGATGGCGGGCGACGATGCTGAGGCACTTACTGCCTTGCTGAGTGAGCATATGCTGACTGCGGAGGAGGGTGCCCCCGCATCCCTCGCAAGTACGCTTATGCAGGCTCGTGACACCCTCGGAGAGGATCATGAACTGAGGGCGATTCTCCGCGCGCTCGACGGGCGCTTCATTCAGCCCGTGAAAGGTGGTGATGTGTTGCGCGCTCCAGAGATATTACCGACGGGAAGGAATGTTCACGGATTTGATCCTTTCAGGCTACCCGCGAGTTTTGCGCAATCCGAGGGCGCCAGGCAGGCGGAGCAGCTTTTGGAGCGACATCAGGCCGATACGGGTACGTTGCCTGAATCTGTTGCTTTGGTGTTGTGGGGTACAGACAACCTTAAAACCGAGGGCGTAAGCATCGCGCAGGCACTGGCCTTGTTGGGTGCTGAACCGCGGCACGACAGCTATGGGCGCGTGGTCGGCGCGCGCTTGCTGCCACTGGAGCAGCTGCGCCGCCCCCGCATCGATGTGCTCGTAACGCTTTCTGGAATCTTTCGTGATCTGCTGCCGATGCAGACACAATTGTTGGCCGAGGCCAGTTGGCTTGCGGCTACTGCCGACGAAGATGTTGAGCAGAATTTTGTGCGCAAACACGTGCTCGACTACCAGGCAGAACACGGTTGTGATCCCGAGCATGCGGCTTTGCGTGTGTTCAGTAATGCAGAGGGGGCCTACGGATCTAACGTCAACCTCTTGCTCGACAGTGGCCGCTGGGACGATGAAGATGAACTGGCCGACTGCTACACACAGCGCAAGGGTTTTGCTTACGATCGCCACGGTCGCGTCAGTCAGCAGTCTGACTTGCTGAATCGTGTACTCGAGGATGTAGACCTCGCCTATCAGAACCTCGATTCCGTCGAGCTCGGCGTCACGACAGTTGATCATTATTTTGGCACCTTGGGTGGGATAAGCCGCGCCGTTCAGCGCGCGCGGGGATCGCGGGTGCCAGTCTACATTGCCGACCATACTGCGGGTGGCTCGGGTCGGGTGCGCACCTTGAACGAGCAGGTTGCTTTGGAAGCGCGGACACGGCTTCTCAACCCAAAATGGTATGAGTCGATGCTCGATCACGGGTATGAGGGCGTGCGGCAGATTGAGGCACATGTCACCAACACCATGGGATGGTCGGCGACGACCGGTGACGTGTCGCCGTGGGTCTATCAGCAGTTATCAGAGACATTTGTTCTGGACGAGGACATGCGTCGTCGTTTGGCAGAGCTCAATCCGCTTTCGGCCGCACGTTTGGCAAATCGGCTCATCGAAGCACAAGAAAGAGAGTACTGGGGGGCCGATGACGAGAGCATCGATGCCTTGAAACGAGCAGGCGAAGACCTCGAGGATTTCCTCGAAGGTGTCACGGGGGAGGTGGCCGCATGAATTCACCAAATCAACATATTCCGATCAGTCAGATTGATCCGGGAAAAAATGTAGGGGACGGAGAGGGCAGCGTTCAGGTCCATCTGGAAGAAGATCTGATGCAAGTAAACGCCAAAGTTTTTGCGGTGTATGGCAAGGGGGGTATCGGTAAGAGCACGACTTCCTCGAACCTGTCGGTCGCGTTTTCCAAGCTCGGAAAGCGCGTGATTCAGATCGGCTGTGACCCGAAGCACGATTCAACGTTCACTTTGACAAAAGCGCTGATGCCAACGGTCATCGACGTGCTTGAATCGGTCGAATTTCATGCCGAAGAGCTTCGTCCCGAAGACTACGTACACGAGGGCTACAATGGGGTGATGTGTGTTGAAGCCGGCGGACCGCCTGCCGGCACTGGCTGCGGTGGATATGTCGTGGGACAGACCGTGAAGCTTCTCAAGCAACACCATCTGCTAGATGATTCTGATGTGGTGATTTTCGACGTGCTGGGTGACGTGGTCTGTGGCGGATTTGCGTCCCCCTTGCAGCATGCTGAACGTGCCCTGGTCGTGACGGCAAACGATTTTGATTCCATCTTTGCCATGAACCGAATCGCAGCGGCGATCAAGGCAAAATCTAAAAACTATGCGGTGCGGCTGGGCGGGGTGATCGCAAACCGCAGCGCCGATACAGATGAAATAGATCGCTTTAACGAAGCGGTAGGCCTTAAAACATTGGCGCATTTCCCTGATCTGGATGTGATTCGTCGCAGTCGACTCAAAAAATCGACATTATTTGAGCTGCCTGACTCGCCGGGTTTGTCGGAGGTGTGTGATGAGTACATGCAGCTTGCTGAACAGCTATGGGCTGGTACGGATCCGCTGCCTTGTGAGCCGATGAAGGACCGCGATCTGTTTGACTTTCTGGGTTTTGATTGATGCCTTCTGCTAGCTATCAAACCCGCCGCGATGAGATTGAAACCTATTTCGATCGCACTGCGGCTGACGCCTGGGTAGCGCTCACCTCCGACGCGCCGGTGAGTCGCATCCGCAGGACTGTCAGAAACGGACGGGACGCCATGCGCGCCACTTTGTTCAGTTGGTTGCCCGACGATCTGACGGGTTGCACCTTGATCGATGCCGGATGCGGAACCGGAACGTTGGCGATTGAGGCCGCTCAGCGCGGTGCGGAAGTCGTTGCGATTGATCTGTCGCCGACACTGGTCAACCTTGCTCGTGAAAGGCTTCTTGAGCTCGACGAGACGCTTGACGTCACATTTCTGATCGGTGATATGCGCGACATGGATCTGGGTTGTTTCGATTATGCCGTCGCGATGGATTCATTGATTCATTACGACGTCCAAGACGGCGTACAAACCCTGAAGTCGATGGCAGAGAAGATCAATCACAAGATGGTCTTTACCTTTGCGCCAAAAACACCGCTACTTGCATTAATGCATGCGACCGGTCGATTTTTCCCGCGCGCTGATCGTGCGCCCTCTATCGAACCGGTCTCCCCCCGACATCTCTGTCGGCAACTTGAGAATGCTGGACTCATGCAGGGCTGGGATGCAGGACGATCTCATCGAGTAGACGTTGGTTTCTACAAGTCACATGCAATGGAGCTTGTCAAAAGATGACGCGGGGCGCAGGCAATGCTGCGAGTCGTTTCGGAGGCCTCAGCCGTCGATGGCTCCCATTTGCGGATGCGGCTTCTGCAGATTTATCGCTGAGTCGCCTGTTGCGCCTTTCTATGTTTCAGCTTTCGACCGGTATGGCAATCGTGTTGCTGACCGGTACGCTCAACCGCGTGATGGTTGTGGAGTTAGGCCAGGCCGCGTCGTGGGTGTCATTAATGCTGGCCGTACCTTTGTTGCTGGCGCCTGCGAGAGCATTGATCGGTTATCGCTCTGACTATCATCGTTCTTATCTGGGTTGGCGACGGACACCCTACCTTTGGTCGGGCACCATGATGCAGTTTGGTGGATTGGCCTTCATGCCCTTTGCTTTGATTCTCATGACGGAACCGCATTCGGGGCCGGCACTGATGGGGCCCTTTGCAGCGATGGGCGCGTTTCTCCTCACAGGACTCGGCATGCATGTTGCCCAGACAGCAGGTCTGGCATTGGCAACGGATCTGGCAACAGAAGAAACCCGCCCACGTGTCGTGGCATTGCTTTATCTCATGCTATTAATCGGCATGATTGGCAGCGCGCTCATTTTTGCGATCCTGCTAGAAGATTTTGGCTATATCCGGCTGATTCAGGTCGTCCAGAGTGCGGCGGTTGTCACGCTGCTACTCAACGTTATCGCGATGTTGAAGCAGGAAGTGCGGCGGCCAGATCTCACCCATCATGGACTGGACAGGCCAAGCTTCAGCCACGCCTGGAGCGACTTCATCGCGCTCCCCCGCGCCCGGCGCCTGTTGTGGGCCCTCGGTATCGGCACGATGGGTTTCACTATGCAGGATATTTTGCTGGAACCCTACGGCGCGCAGGTGCTGGGTCTCTCGGTTAGCGAGACGACCATGCTCACAGCATTGTTTGCGAGCGGGATGGTATTGGCGATGCTTCTCACTGCCCGGCGACTGGGCACTGGATCCGATCCGATCAGGACAGCATCACTGGGCGTGCTGATTGGCATTGCCGCATTCACGGCTGTCATTTTAAGTGCGCCTTTACAGGCACCCGGGTTGTTTCAAGTTGGGGCGGCTCTCATTGGTTTGGGGAATGGTTTGTTTGCTGTCGGCATGCTGACTGCGGCCATGGTGTTTGGTGGCGCTAAGATGGCTGGCCTGACACTCGGTGCTTGGGGCGCAGTGCAAGCGGCTGCGACCGGAGTTGCCATGTTTTCTGGGGGTGCAATCCGTGATTTGGTCACGGGCTGGGCGGATGCGGGACTGTTAGGTGTCGCACTGCAATCACCCGCTTCAGGTTATGGGGCGGTTTATCACATTGAGATTGCTTTGTTGTTCGTAGCACTCGCTGCACTGGGTCGGTTGGTTAGGCGGCCGGGTGAGGTGGGTGAGGATGGCAAACGTCTTGGTTTAGCGGATTTTCCGAGTTAATCACCACATTGGGGGGACTCAACAATGGGTACTGGTGCAATTACTGAATACGTGGACGTTGCGCAACTCGCGCTGTATGCGTTCTGGATTCTCTTTTTTATTCTGGTGGGATACCTTCACCGAGAGGGCAAGCGTGAGGGTTGGCCATTGCAAATGTCCTCTGGCGAGCTACGAACCGGTGTCGGTGGCATGCCTCCCCCCAAAACTTACCGACTGGCTCACGGTCAGGGTGAGCGGGTAAAGCCTGGCCCCGAGCCGGCGCAATATGAAGTGAATGCCACCCTCATCTACGATGCTAGCGGTGCGCCCATGCATCCCAATGGCGATCCGATGGTCGATGGCGTTGGCGCGGCAGCGTGGGCCATTCGTCCAAACGCACCTGATCTGACCGTAGATGGCCGGCCTCGTATCGTGCCCCTGCGTGTTGACAGTGAACATGGGCTATACAGTGGAGATCCCGATCCGCGTGGAAAGGCCGTGTTCGGATGCGACGGGCAGCAGGGCGGTACTGTTGTCGACTTGTGGGTCGATCGAGCCGAGCCACTTTTCCGCTACGCGGAATTAGACGTGGCAGGCCGAAGAGTACTTTTACCGATGACATTGGCAATGGTTTCCGCCGATGGGATCATCAATGTGAAATCCATCCGTTCTGATCAGTTTGCTCAGGTACCGGGATTGTCTAATCCCGATCAGGTAACGCTGCAGGAAGAGGATCGCATCACCGCGTTCTACGGTGGGGGTCATCTTTACGCTATGCCCATGCGTGCGGAACCGCTGATATGGGTATGACCGAATACGAAGATGAACCCGTAGAAGGCTTGCCCGAATACCTGCCAGAGGGGGAGACCATGGTCTGGCAGGGTCGGCCGACAGTCTCAGCGATGGCGAGACGGGTATTTTTTATCCCTCATCTCGCGCTCTACTTCGGTTTGCTGATCGCTGGGCACACGATATATCGGTTGATGGAGGGTGTATCGGCGGCACAAGTCATGGGCACATTCGCGTGGCAAGCTGGACTGGCCACAGTGGTGTTGGTGTTGCTGATGTGGCTCGCAAAATCATACGCACGCTCTGTCATCTACACCCTGACAAGCGAACGCCTTGTGATTCGGTCCGGTGTTGCGTTGCCAATGATGGTAAACATTCCCATCGAGCAGATTACGGCTGCGGACATGTGCACATACCGAGATGGCACAGGTGATATTTTATTGAAGCCTGTCGCGGACCGGAAACTGCATTGGGTGTTGTTGTGGCCAAATGTATCGGCTTGGTACTCGCGCCCGATCAGACCGCTTCTCAGAGGGTTGAGTGACCCGCAGCATGCTGCTGATGCGTTTACTGCCGTTGTCAGCAAGCATTGCGGGGTGACATCGGGTGCGCAGGCGGTGCCGGTCAGAGTGCATGCAGGGGGCGACCCGGTTCCTGCAGGGTAGACGAAATGACGCGGGAGCAGACAACGTCGAGGGGGATAGTCGGACACCCAATGGTCTGGGTAGTACTCGCTATGGCGTTGCTGTGGGCGTGGGGGCTATCGAGACAAGATGGCTCTTACGTCCCACCAGTGCAGCAAGCTTCTCCGTCCATTTCTTCAACGAACTTGCTGTTTATCGACGGGCCTAAAGGGCGCATCGATGTTTTGGAAGCGGAAACCCATTCGCCATTGGCGGCGTACGATTCTGGTGAGGGGAGTTTCCTGCGAGGTATCCTGAGAAGTCTGGTGCGCGAACGGCGAGTGAGGGATATCGACTCTGGCGGCAAATTTAATCTGGCCATGCTCGAGAATGGCAGTCTCGTCATCTCGGATCCAGAGACGGGTTACTGGATGGCGCTTGAGGCCTTTGGTCTCGACAACCGTCGGATATTTGCCGAGATCCTTCAACGTGCAACTGCGCTGGACCTTGTCGCCATGGGAGCAGGGGAATCGGAACAATGATCTGGTTGGCGCTCGTAGTGGCGCTTCTACTATGGTGGCTTATGACCGGATTAGCACTGATGAGTGTCCATCAGCCTCGTGCATTAAAGCAGCCCATTTTCTTACTGGTCACTATCATTGCTGCCATAGCAGTGTGGGGGGTAGAGGCTAATGCTGCCCAGCACACCACGGTAGCGACGGTCACGGGTTTCGCAATGGGTCTTGTGATTTGGGCTTGGTTAGAACTCAGCTATCTCATGGGCTATATCACGGGTCCGGTGAAACGCCCCGCCACCGATGATATGACCTGGCAGCAGCGCTTCTACAACGCACTGGGTACGACGATTTACCACGAACTGTTGGTGCTTGGCGCAGTGGGTATTGTCTGCATGCTTGGAGCTGGGTTACCGAACCCAACAATTCAAAATACCTTGGCGGTACTCTGGCTGATGCGTTGGAGCACTAAACTCAATCTTTTTTTTGGTGTCAGGCACTTTAACAGTCAGTGGCTCCCCGACAACATGCGATATATCACCACTTATCTGCGCCCGGGTAAAAACAGTTGGTTTATCGTTTTTTCGACGACGTTCGCCACCTATTGCACCTACTTACTGTTTTCTTACGGTCACATCGCCGTTGAGCCGGCGACGGCGCTATCACTATTTCTGATCGCTTGGTTGGCGGTATTGGCTGTGTTGGAGCATTGCTTTCTTATGTTCCCCATGGGTGAGAGCGCTCTATGGCGTTGGGCAGAGACGGGTTCGAGCAAAACGCCATGAAAGCGCCCAATGAGTGTCCAGATTTTTCTTGACGGTATGGTGTGGCAAGAATAGAGTCCAAGAGGACTGCGCTGGGTTAAATAAAAGCTGTTCAAAAAGGCTTCCTAGGCGCCATCTATCATGATCATAGCTCTCACGGAGGAGACGCAAAAAAAAAGACTAGGGGGCAGAAATGGGTCTAGGTTTTGGGGCAAAACCAATATCGGTGCGCAGTTCAGAGGCTGCCGGTCCGCCGCACACCCACTCGCTGGGTGAGCATGCAACGCGGGTCAGTGAGGGCTCAGTACGGCCGCATTTTGTAGCATTGGGTGAGCAAGCGGATGCTCCGCTGGCGTTGAATATTCACCTTCCTTTTTGCCCTTCGCGTTGCCTGACTTGCGATCGCGTTGCAGTCGTGCAGCATCACGCTGACGAGGTGACGCATTACGTCCACAGTTTGGAGCGGGAGTTGGCTTTTGCGGCGGACGCATTGGGTGGAAAACGCCGTCTGGTGAAAGTGCATGTTGGCGGTGGCTCTCCAAATCATCTCTCAGAGGTGGCGTTGGCTAACATTTTTTCGCATATTGGCACGCACTTTAGTGTTGACTCGTCCACTCACTTTTCTATGGAGTTGAATCCGAGGCGAACGTCTCGCGCTCAATTGAACTTCCTGAAAGGTCTTGGAGTGAGTCACATCAAGCTTGAGGTGCGTGACGTCGACGCTACGGTGCAACGCGAGATTGGACGAATCCATTCGCTGGAATTGCTAGAGGATGTCATTTCTATTGCGCGCAGCGTTGAGTTTGATTCCGTTGGAATGGATTATCTGATCGGGCTGCCGGGTCAGAATGTAGAGGCCTGTGAGCAAAGTATTGAAGCCATCGTTGCTTTGGAGCCAGATTGGCTCATTTGTTTGCCCTTTAAGCGACGGGAGTCGCTATTCGCGCACCACATCGCAGTGGACTCCCAGCAATTGCCTTCGCTGGCTGATCGCATGGTGATGTTTAATGCGTTGCACACCCGTCTTGCTGAATGCGAGTATGAGTGTGTGGGGCTCAATGTATTCGCCAAGCCAGAGCATGAGCTAGCGGTTGCTCAGCGAGAGGGCGCGCTCGCGCTCAACATTTTAGGATACGGCGTACAAGCCGACTTATCCATCTTGGGTATCGGCCTCGGTGCACTCGGTGAGCTGCCTGGTTTGGTGTTACAAAATCAGACTGATCTGGGCGCCTGGCATGAGATGATAGCGTCTGGCTCGCTTTCAGCAACATCCGCTGTGATGTCAGATGATGCTGATATGTCGCAGCGCAAAGTGATGCGCAGCCTGATGTGTCGACAGGATGTTTCACTTTCTGTACTCACTGATTCACAGCGAGAGAGCTGGTTTAATCCGCTGTTAGGGCAGGGGTTCGTAGAAGAAAATCTTGGGCACTATCGTCTAAGCGAGACGGGCCGGTCGATATTGCCGCACCTTTGGACCGATTCTTCGCCGGCGTTCAGAGCGTTTTAATCAGCTGGTTCTCGGCATCCTGAAAGGCAGCAGCAGCTGTACCCAGGGCCGACAAAATCGATTCAAATCCAGGCTCTCGTGCATGAAGTCGCCGTGATCCGAGCGAATGTGCGAGCGGGTGTAAAAAGGCGTGTCTTCAAGCGTCGTGACCCGCAATTGGCTGGAGTGAGGCAGTCGAGCAGGCCGAGCGACCCGCCATATCGGGCCTTTCGATAAATGTCGAAGCTGAGGCGCAGTGAGCCGCTTCATCTGCCCGTCACGCTCAATTTTCAGTGACAGGCATTTTTCACCTCCACCTTCTAGCTGCGCGTCGTAATGAATTTGGCAGCCACCCCCCGGCGTATGCCCGCGACACCAATTCCATGACCTAAAGCCTGTCTCAAGAGGCCGCAGGCCATAATTGGAATCAAGATATCCCGACCCGTGCCAATCAAGATTCGGGGAGTCCATCTGCACATCCACACTCGTGAGGGGGGCGATGGGCCACCACCAATGCTCCCCCGCGCCATCCAGTTCGAAGCAGTCTGACTGCGACGCTTTAAATCCCAATTTAACCTGACCGTGTACCCGCTGCCCAAAAGGGGTCGCTCGCTCCGCGATGTCGATCACTAGACCCTCACTCGTCCTACGCAGCGAGCTCGGGCCAATGTCAAGCTGGTCAGGCGACTGACTTAATGCACCGGACCCTCGCTCTGTCATACACCAGCGCGCCTTTTCGGGCCCGTAAAGAATGACATTCAGACTCACATGCTCCGCCGCAATTCCCGCTCCACGCTGCCGCGCGCGGAAATAATAGGGCGAGAACACGCTACCAATAAAGGCGATTACCGTGACGCCGAAGGTCCTGCACTCACTAAAGCCGTCCACATACCACCAGCGGTATCCGCCTGCCGGCACCATGAGGTCAAACCCAAGGCCCTCGCGAGCAAGTCCTTCCCGTTGGGCGGTCGAGGAACGCATCGTGTTGGCAAGGGACATAGGGGTTGCGCCTGATCGAGGAGTGGCGTAGTTTGTCATATTAATATAACACTTATAACTGTCATTATTATATGACGCACTGGAGTGATGCCCATGCGGGACCCGCTACTAGATTGCGAGCAGGACATTCGAGGCTATCTCGAGGAGCACACCACGGCTCAGTGTCCACCCTTGCTGGCACAAGCGATGGAGTATGCCGTGTTCCCCGGGGGCGCCAGAGTGCGGCCACAACTTTGCATGGCAGTAGCACTGGCGAATAACAGCAGCAATCGCCCCCTCGCCGCCGCTGCTGCGAGCGCGGTCGAGTTTCTCCACTGCGCCTCTTTGGTTCATGACGACCTACCCTGCTTTGATGACGCCACACAACGACGAGGCAAGCCGTCTGTTCACGCCAAGTTTGGAGAGCGGATTGCAGTACTTACCGGGGATGCCCTGATTGTGGCCGCCTTCCAAACACTTGCTGTGCATGCGATTCACAACGTGCGCACCGAGCGAGCGCCACTGGTGCTATCGATTCTCGCGCGTGGCGTGGGCGCACCACACGGTATTGCGGCTGGTCAGGCCTGGGAATGCGAATCCAGCGTGGACGTTTCCCGCTACCACCAAGCCAAGACCGGCGCACTGTTCATCGCAGCAACGTGCGCGGGCGCCGCGTCGGCCGGAGTGGATCCCGGACCATGGATGAACCTAGGCGCCTGCATTGGCGAGGCCTTTCAGGTAGCCGACGACATCAAGGACGCAATGGGCGATCCAGAAGTCATTGGCAAAGCGGTGGGCATCGACGCCAAATTGGGGAGGCCCAATGCCGTACAGGAGTTGGGCCTCGATGGCGCTACTGACAAACTAAAGCGATTGCTCGAGGACGGCCTTGAGAGCGTTCCCTACTGCACGGGAAGAGATAGTCTCATCCGTCTTGTGCGGGCTCAATCTGAACGGTTTGTACCCGAGAAAATGAGCCGCTCTGCGGCCTGAACGATGCTCGCCGACCCCAACACGTGGCCAGACCAGCAGCCCGCCCCGACAGACTGGCGCTGTCGCTGGCGCCTTTTTCGCAATCGGCTTTTGGCCGACTCAAAGTTTCAGAAATGGGCCGCACGAACCCCTTTTATCCGCCGCATTGCGAGCAAAAAAGCCATTGAGATTCATCATCTTACGGCGGGTTTCGTGTATACCCAGACGCTGACGGCAGTGGTGCAGAGTAATTTGCTCGCGGTACTACAAGGCCGGATCGAAACCACCAATTCCGTTGCCGCAATGTGCGGCCTGACCCGTCACGCCGCTAATACACTGCTGACCGCAGCACAGGCGCTCAAGCTGACCGAGGAGGTCTCTCGCGGCTACTGGATGGTAGGCGAGCTCGGCGCCTCTGTACTCGGGAATCCTGCGGTTGCAGACATGGTGAAACATCACGCCGTCCTGTATCGGGACCTCGCTGACCCACTGGCCATACTGCGACACCGCGACAAAACCGGACTACGAGACTATTGGAGTTATGTGCCAGGAGGAAGGCAGACCGACCAGGGGCATCGTGAGTACAGTCAGCTCATGAGCAGCTCGCTCGCCCTGATTGCTGACCACATTTTGGATACGTATCCGCTGGACGCTTACAGCAGCCTGGTTGATGTTGCGGGCGGAACGGGCAACTTCGCGCGGATCGTTAAAAAGCGTTACCCCGACATCAGCGCCACAGTACTGGACCTGCCCGAGGTGGTCACCGAGGCAAAAAACGCGGCCGCCCACGATGACATCCGCTTTGTCGCCGCGGACATGTTTCTGTCTCCGCTACCGGAAAATACCGAGTTATTTTCTCTTGTTAGGGTCCTGCATGACCACGACGACGAGCCGGTTTCGGAGCTGCTCGCCCGCCTCCACAGCAGCCTGAGAGCGGGTGGCAGCCTGTTGATAGCGGAGCCCATGGCGGGCACCAGCGGCGCCGAACCGATTGGAGATACCTATTTCAGCTTCTATCTGTGGACTATGGGTAGCGGCCGACCAAGAACGGCGGAAGAACTCCGCGCCATGTGTCTCGCGGCCGGATTTTCCGCGGTAAAGGAATTCAAGAGCCCGATCCCTGCGCTAACGCGGGTTTTGGTGGCCGAAAAGGCGAGATGAGGGTGCAGAAAATGAATTTGTATGTATTAGTTGACAGTTTTAGCTGTTAATTTAAAATGACACATAGTTGAGTGCCTGCTGGCGGACCCTAAGGACTACCGGCGGTGAATAAAAAGATAAAAGCAGGACATAACAGGCAAAGGTGAGTACCACCATGGGAGCAAAATCCACTGCGGTGGTTTTCGAGCAACCGGGGGAAATTTCGTTACGACCCGTGCAGTTGCCCGAACCCCGCAGCACAGATTGTGTGGTTGAGGTCAGTTGGACCGGCATCAGTACGGGTACCGAAAGGTTGCTGTGGGATGGCCGTATGCCCCCGTTTCCCGGACTCGCTTACCCCTTGGTGCCCGGCTATGAGAGCGTTGGTAGCGTGGTCGCAACGGGCACCGAGACGCAGCTCGAGGTGGGCCAAAAAGTGTTTGTACCGGGCAGCCGCGGCTTTACCGACGTTCAAGGCCTCTTCGGCGGCGCAGCTAGATCCCTAGTGGTCCCGGCTCAGCGCGTCGTCAACCTGCCTCCAGAAATGGAATCGTTAGGGGTTCTGCTGGCGTTAGCAGCCACAGCCTGCCACGCACTGCGCCGTCTGGAAGACTTGGGCGCGCCAGAGCTCATTATTGGCCATGGAGCGCTGGGCCGTTTGCTGGCGAGAGCCACGCAAGCACGTTATCAAGTGACTCCCACCGTCTGGGAAACCGCTCATGAACGGCGCGAAGGGGACTTCAGTTATCCCGTGCTGGACCCCAGTGATGACGACCGCCGCGACTACCTCCGCGTTTGCGACGTCAGCGGCGCCAGCAATATTATTGATCAGGCCGTCCATCATTTAGCCAGAGACGCAACGGTGTTGCTGGCGGGATTCTATGCCGCACCGATTCACTTTGATTTTCCTGCTGCGTTTATGCGCGAAATCGACGTCCGCATCAGCTCGGAATGGCAAGGAAAAGATATGCAAACCGCTATGGATCTGGTCTCAGGGGGAGACCTGACACTGAGCGGCATCATTACCCATGACCAACCTTACAACAGCGCTGAAACCGCTTACCAACGCGCGTTTTCTGACCCCCGCTGTCTGAAGATGGTCCTTGACTGGAGAGACGCATGAACGCACCGGAGAGTGCCAAGCTATATGACCCAGGTCTGGAATCAACGGGGGAGAGAGCCGATTTGCTCGCGTCCTCTGGCGACGATGCGCCAAAAACTCAGATCATCGCCATCTATGGGAAAGGAGGTATCGGCAAGAGCTTCACGTTGGCCAATCTGTCCTACATGATGGCTCAGCAGGGCAAAAAAGTATTGCTGATTGGCTGTGATCCTAAGAGCGATACTACTTCGTTATTGTTCGGCGGCAAGGCCTGTCCCACCATCATAGAGACTGCTTCTGCCAAAAAAGCGGCCGGCGACGAGGTCTCCGTGGGCGATGTATGCTTCAAGCGTGATGGCGTGTTTGCGATGGAGCTTGGCGGCCCTGAGGTAGGCCGAGGATGCGGCGGTCGTGGCATCATTCATGGCTTTGAAACTCTGGAAAAGCTGGGCTTCCACGACTGGGATTTTGACTATGTGCTGCTCGATTTTCTAGGCGACGTGGTCTGCGGTGGCTTTGGTCTGCCGATCGCGCGAGACATGTGTCAGAAGGTCATTGTAGTTGCATCCAACGACCTGCAATCACTCTATGTAGCGAACAACGTGTGCTCTGCAGTGGAATATTTCCGCAAGCTTGGCGGCAACGTGGGTGTCGCCGGCATGGTCACCAATAAAGACGATGGCGCCGGCCAGGCTCAGGCCTTCTGCAAGGCGGTAGGCATTCCTGAGCTCGCCTCTATTCCTGCAAATGACGATATCCGCCGCAAGAGCGCCTCCTACGAGATTATTGGGCGCCCCGAGAGCGAATGGGGGTCACTGTTTAGCGATCTGGCTGTGAACGTCGCTGACGCCCCTCCTCATAAGCCAGAGCCCCTGTCTCAGGACGACTTGCTGGAGCTTTTCGACGGTGACACCGTCGGTCGAGACGTCGTATTGCAGCCAGCTAGTCTGGAAGATCTTTGCAACGTCGAGCATTTGAACAAGCCGTCACTGGAAGTGATCTATGACAGCGTCTGACACCGTCATCGCCGTAGACAGCGAGAACACCTCGCAAGCAGTGGGTTGCCATGCGGGCGAGGAAGTGATGCGTGACGCGGCCGCCAAGGCGGGCAAGAGCGCGCAGCTTGAACAGTACGATAAGGATTATCCGAAAGGCCCTCATGATCAGCCGCAGAGCATGTGTCCGGCGTTTGGCTCGCTCCGAGTCGGGTTGCGCATGCGCCGCACAGCCACTGTGTTATCGGGCTCGGCCTGCTGCGTCTACGGCCTGACCTTCACATCTCATTTCTATGGCGCCAAGCGCACTGTAGGTTACGTGCCCTTCGACTCGGAATCACTGGTCACCGGAAAGCTGTTTGAGGACATCCGTGAGGCTGTTCACGAATTGGCCAACCCCGATGAGTACGATGCGGTTGTGGTGATTAATCTCTGCGTTCCCACCGCTTCGGGCGTGCCGCTGGATTTGCTGCCAGATGAAATTAATGGCGTGCGCATTGTCGGCATTGACGTGCCCGGCTTTGGGGTCCCGACCCATGCGGAGGCCAAGGATGTTCTTGCTGGCGCGATGCTGGCATACGCCCGCAAAGAGGCGCAGGCTGGACCGGTCGCACGTCCTTCAGGACTCGATAACGAAACCGATGTGCCCAGTGTTGCTCTAGTGGGCGAAATCTTCCCGGTCGATGCGATCACGATCGGCCGCATGCTCCAGCCAATGGGTCTGAAAGCCGGGCCCGTGATCCCAACCCGAGAATGGCGTGAACTCTATGCAGCGCTTGATTGCTCGGCTGTCGCCATGCTGCATCCCTTTTATGCGGCGACTGCGAGAGAGTTCAAAGCAGCCGGTCGACCACTGCTTGGTTCGGCGCCGGTAGGCGTCGAAGGCACGCGCGACTGGCTTGCAAACTTGGGTGATGTGCTCAACCTGCCCAGGAAACAGATCGACGCTGCCATCAATGCACAACTTTCTGCCATACGCGGGGTACTGGCAGACAATCCGATCGATGCGCGGATCACCCTCTCTGGCTACGAGGGTTCAGAATTGATCGTTGCGAGACTCCTCATTGAGAGCGGCGCCAACGTGCGCTACGTAGGTACTGCCTGCGCCAAGTCCGACTGGTCGGCGCATGATTGCGAATGGCTGGAGGCCCGTGGCGTGAGCGTCAAATTCCGCGCATCCCTCGAGGACGACCTCTACGCGATGGACACTTTCGAGCCGGATATTGCCATCGGCACGACACCTGTCGTTCAGCACGCCAAAGAGCTGTCTATACCCAGCCTGTACTTCACTAATCTGATCTCGGCGCGGCCCCTGATGGGCGTCGCCGGAGCCGGATCTCTGGCCGAAGTTATCAACACTGCGATCGAGGGCAAAGAGCGCTTTCAGACGATGGAGGCCTTTTTCTCTGGCGTGGGCAGCGGCGCCAAGAGCGGTATCTGGACACCCCAGATTATCAACCGCCATGGCATGGGGGAGACAGGCTGATGTTGGTTATCGATCATGATCGTGCTGGCGGCTACTGGGGCTCTGTGTATATGTTCACAGCGGTCAAAGGTCTGCAAGTCATTATCGACGGACCGGTGGGATGCGAGAACCTGCCAGTGACCTCGGTACTCCACTACACCGATGCACTGCCTCCACATGAACTACCCATTGTAGTGACAGGACTGGCAGAGGAAGAACTGGGGCAACGAGGAACCGAGGGAGCGTTACGCCGAGCACACCAGACGCTGGATCCAAAGAAACCCAGCGTGGTCGTTACCGGCTCCATTGCCGAGATGATTGGTGGCGGTGTTACACCGATGGATACCAACATACAACGATTCTTGCCACGCACCATTGACGAGGATCAATGGCAAAGCGCTGATCGAGCCCTGGTCTGGCTCTGGGACCAATTCGGCAAGCCTAAGGCGAAGAAGCGCAGAGCCAAAAAACCCGATGACGGCATAAAGCGAGTCAACATCATCGGCCCTGCATATGGCTATTTCAACACCCCATCTGATTTGGCTGAGATCCAGCGCCTAGTCGAGGGTATAGGGGCTGAGATCAATCTTATCTTCCCGCTAGGCTGCCCGCTGGATGACGTTGTGTCGCTTGCAGACGCAGACGCCAACGTCTGCCTGTATCGAGAGTATGGTCGCAAATTGTGTGAGGCACTGGAAACCCCTTACTTTCAGGCACCGATTGGTCTCGACAGCACAACTAAGTTTCTGCAGGCACTGGGCGAAGAACTCGGGCTAGACCCCGAGCCGTTTATCGAGCAGGAAAAGCACACGACGTTAAAGCCCGTATGGGATTTGTGGCGTTCTGTGACCCAGGATTTCTTTGGCACGGCCAGCTTCGGCGTCGTCGCCACCGACACATACACCCGAGGTCTACGCCACTTTCTGGAGGGCGAACTGGGCCTCCCTTGCGCCTTCCATTACTCCCGTAAAGCCGGAGTAAAGCCTGACAACCAGGAAGTCCGCAACGCGATTCACACATCTGGCGCACTGCTGGTATTTGGCGGTTACAACGAACGCATGTATGTCAATGAGGCGGGAAACAAGAGCGTCTACATCCCCGCCTCCCTGCCAGGCACCATCATCCGGCGTCATACTGGAACCCCTTTCATGGGCTATGCGGGAACCTGCTACCTGGTACAGGAAGTCTGCAACGCACTCTTTGACGCCCTCTTTAATGTGCTGCCGCTGGGCACCGAACTCGACAAAGTTGAGGCTACACCCGTGCGCGCAGCCGAGACCCTACTGTGGGCAGACACCGCACAGAGCGGGCTCGACCGTATTGTCGCCGCGCAACCGATTCTGGTTCGCATTTCTGCCGCCAAGCGGCTGCGCGATGCGGCAGAGCAGGTCGCCCGCGCCGCGGGGGTCGCAACAGTAGAAATTGAGCATGTTCAGCACGCTAGCGAAAGCCTGCAGTTTGGAGATGCCGCATGAATAAGAGCACGACTTCGATAGTGACAGAAACACCCTTCGGGGGGGGAGGACTCATGGCAACGCAGAACAAAACAAGCGATGGGCCGCATGGCGTCTGGGAGCAAATGCATTTCAAAATGCTGTTCGCGATGGTTTTCATGTGGTTCCTGTTTGCAGCGGTACTGAAGTCACTCACTTCACAACGGAGCAGCAGCACGGAGAGCTGCTGGCAGGAGGCTCGGCGCGCGGCTTACAGCCTAACGCCCTATGCCTTTATGAGGATTTAGCCCAATCAACCCCCATAGGAGGTGGGGGTCACCGGGTGGTTTTTTGAAAACTGGTGCTTGTCGCCATAAGGGAGAGTCATGTCATGTCGATGCTGACGTTTGAGAAAAAGTATCGCGTCCGGGGAGGGACCCTGATCGGGGGTGATCTATTCGATTTCTGGATAGGCCCCTTTTGGGTCGGCTTTTTTGGCGTAACAACGCTGTTTTTTGCCGGCCTGGGTACCGGGCTGCTGGTCTACGGAGCGGCCATGGGTCCGACGTGGAATATCTGGCAGATCAGTATTGCACCCCCAGACCTGTCATACGGCTTAGGCCTTGCCCCTCTGATGGAGGGTGGGCTGTGGCAGATCATCACGATCTGTGCGGTCGCAGCGTTTGCGTCTTGGGCGCTGCGCCAGGTTGAACTCTCACGCAAGCTCGGCATGGGGCTACACATACCTTTCGCCTTCAGCTTCGCGATACTGGCTTACGTAACGCTGGTCATCGTGCGGCCGGTGCTACTCGGGGCATGGGGCCATGGCTTCCCATACGGCATACTCAGCCACCTCGACTGGGTATCGAATGTGGGTTACCAGTTCCTGCACTTCCATTACAACCCGGCGCATATGATTGCAGTGACCTTTTTCTTCACCACCGCCATGGCACTGTCCATGCATGGATCTCTCATCCTGATGGCCACTGATCCCCGAGAGGGTGAGACCGTCAAGACCGGCGAGCATGAAAACACATTTTTCCGCGACGACATTGGTTATTCCGTCGGTGCTCTGGGCATCCACCGCCTTGGCCTATTTGTTGCCATCTCTGCAGCTTTCTGGAGTGCGGTTTGCATTGTCATCAGCGGCCCGTTCTGGACCCGTGGCTGGCCTGAATGGTGGAACTGGTGGCTCGAACTACCGGTTTGGTACTAAGGAGGGAACTGCATCATGAGAGAATATCAAAATATATTTACGACAGTGCAGGTCTCCGCACCTGACTATTCCGGTGTCCCTATCGGCGATGCAGAACGCAATCGCACTAAAGGGATGGTCCACAACCATCTATTGGGCAAGCTCGGCGATGCGCAACTAGGCCCCATTTATCTGGGCACACTCGGTGTTTTCTCCCTGATCACCGGATTACTCGCGTTCCTGATCATTGGCATGAACATGCTGGCATCAGTGAACTGGGATCCAGTTCAGTTTGTACGGCAACTATTTTGGTTGTCACTCGATCCGCCCGGCCCACAGTACGGTTTATCCATCCCACCCCTTAATGACGGTGGCTGGTGGCTGATAACAGGAGCTTTGCTAACGCTCTCCATCATGCTGTGGTGGGCACGCACATTCCAAATTTCACGCAATCTGGGTATGAGCAATTATCTAGCGTGGGCATTTGGCGCAGCCATTTCGCTTTATCTTGTGCTGGGATTTATTCGCCCTATCCTGATGGGATCTTGGAATGAGGCAGTGCCATTCGGCATTTTCCCTCACCTTGATTGGACGGCTGCCTTCTCGCTGCGCTACGGCAATCTGTTCTACAACCCCTTCCACATGCTCTCCATTGCGTTCCTGTACGGCTCTGCTGTGCTCTTCGCGATGCATGGGGCCACCATTCTTGCAACCAGTCGCTATGGTGCCGATCGGGAGATTGACCAGATCACTGATCGTGGAACAGCTGCAGAGCGAGGCGCACTATTCTGGAGATGGTGCATGGGCTTCAACGCGTCCATGGAGTCCATTCACCGGTGGGCCTGGTGGTTCGCAGTGCTGACCGTCATCACGGGTGCCATCGGCATCCTGCTCACCGGCACCGTCGTGGAGAACTGGTACCTGTGGGGCATGAAGCACGGCATCGTTCCACCCTATCCGGCGCTTGAGGCAACCCCCGTGTTAGACCCAATGATGGAGGGTGCACAATGAAAATCCTCAATATGCAATTATTCGCGGGGACCGCATTACTCAGCGCCTTACTGCTGACTGGGTGCGACCTTCCCCCTCAGGAAACCGTGCAAAGAGGATATCGCGGCACGGGCATGGAAGCGGTGTACAGTCCTGAAGTGCTTCAAGAAGTGGTTGCCGCCAATCAGGTC
Organism: Luminiphilus sp.; assembly: GCA_029242325.1. Classification (GTDB taxonomy): domain Bacteria; phylum Pseudomonadota; class Gammaproteobacteria; order Pseudomonadales; family Halieaceae; genus Luminiphilus. The sequence goes on along the minus strand of JAQWUD010000013.1, from coordinate 39,068 downwards.
CCGGCCGCGATCCCCGCTGTCAGCTCTGAGGGTCCGAAAGCCGGTGACATCTACAAGAATGTTGAGGCTTTAGGTCATCTCTCGGTTGGAGAATTTACCCGCCTGATGGCTGCCATCACGCAGTGGGTTTCCCCAGAGCAAGGCTGCAATTACTGCCATGTTGCGGGCGAGGGATTCGAACAGGACACCCTGTATACGAAGAAAGTAGCGCGCGTCATGATCTTAATGACCCAGAACGCCAACGAGAACTGGGGCGCACATGTAGGTGGTGCCGGAGTGACCTGCTACACCTGTCACCGCGGTAACAACGTGCCTGAGCAGGTTTGGACGATCGGTGTGCCCCCTAGACATGCCGAAGGCCACAACCACTTGATGCAGAATGTGGCGCACCAAGAGTCTTCGGTCTATACCTCTTTATCGATCGACCCTTTTACCCCTTATCTGCTAGAAGATGGCGTCGCGCGAGCACAAGGCGGCACAGCCCTTCCGACCGGCCACACGGAATCCATCCGCAGCACGGAACACATCTACAGCCTGATGATGCACTACTCAGACGCACTGGGTGTGAACTGCACGCACTGTCACAACAGCCGCGCGTTTGGATCGTGGGAACAGAGTAACTCTGAGCGAGTGAAAGCATGGCATGGACAGCAAATGGTCAAGTCGATGAATAACGACTACATCAACCCGACCAATGATTGGCTGCCAGAATATCGGCAAGGCCCAATGGGAGATGCCCAAAAGGTGAACTGCGCTACCTGCCATCAGGGTGCCTATCAGCCTTTGCTGGGTGCCAACATGCTCGCCGATTACCCCAATCTGGGTTCACTCGCCCCTGCTCCGATTGACCTCATTGAAGAGGCGGCGGATGCGATAGAGGGCGCTGTAGAGAAGGCTGTAGAAGCCATCGAAGGCGGCATGGAAAGCGCGAGTCTGGACCAGGCTGAATCTGCGGGAGAAGCGCACTGATTGATTAAACAGTGAGGCAGCAACAAGCGCGCTGCACTCAGAATGCCACCAGCAAGTGAGGTGGAAAAGAATCTTGACTAGGCCAGTCTGGCAAAGTTAAGAGAGATCAAACCAACGCTCTCGAGTGGAGGATTGATCCAAAAAGGCGTCGTCTGACAGCACCCCGGTGTCATCGGACGGCAAATTGAGGAAACAAACGTACATGGGAGGTATTAACCATGAGTAGTTTGTCTGAAAGCGAAGCCAAAGAGTTCCACTCAGCATATCTGACTGGGTTCCTTGGATTTGTGGGCATCGCGATCGTTGCGCATTATTTGCTCTACGTGTGGAAGCCCTGGTTCTAAGAGCCAAGGAACCGCTTTGTTCACAGCGTGTGGTGTAAAAGCCACGTCGCTATAACGTAACGGAGACAATTTATGCACAGATTCTGGATGTTGTTTGATCCACGCCAAGTCCTGACGGGTCTAGCAGTGGCAGTGTTTACACTGGCACTGACTATCCACTTTATTCTGTTGAGTACTGACAGATATAACTGGCTAGGTGATCCTGATGGCGGCGGCCTTGCCGTTAGCACACAGCAAGAGGCCCTGCCTCCTGCTCGGAGCTAGCACGTGTTACAGGCCCCTCCTTGGGGGCCTGAGATCTTGCGACCCGTAGTGAAGCCGAAAGGTGAAGCCGGTGGCGGAAAAAGTAGACAAGTTTGCGATCACCCTGCCCCCAGAGCTGTCGATCGCCTTAATAACTGAACTGCTTTTCTGACGTCACTTCCCTCTGGGGAACGGGTCATTTTATTTTGATTGGGGTACAGATTATGGATTCGCGCCGACCATCATCGCAGAGCGAGATCGTCTCATTTGATAACGAGGCACTGATCATCGTAGATTCTGCAGATCGCATACGAGGCCACGGGACAAAAGCGGAGCTCCACCAAGGCACAGGCACCCTGCACCGCGCGTTCTCAATATTTCTTTTCGACTCTACAGGTCAGGTGCTGCTGCAAAAGCGCAGCAAGCAAAAACCACTTTGGCCTGGATTTTGGTCCAATACCTGCTGTAGCCACCCTCGCCGGGGAGAGTCTTACGGCGTCGCTACACAGCGACGACTCATGGAAGAACTGAGCGTCAAGGCAGATCTCTTATTCACGCACAGATTTAGATACCAGGCCCAGTACAACGAAAAAGGCGCTGAGCACGAGCTATGCTCGGTCTACGTGGGTCGGCTTGAATCTGAACCCACTCCCAACCCACAAGAGATCGACGCTTACCAATGGATTCTCCCCGACGCGCTTGACGAGTGGTTGGTGAATACGCCTGACACTTTGACACCGTGGTTCAGGCTCGAGTGGGGCGCACTCCGCTCGGGAAGTTATGCAGATGTTATAGAGACAATCGGCTTGAATTGGCGCCCAACCTCAAACAGCGCAAGCGCTGGCTAGCCAGGTCATTCGTGTTTGACCGGCTGCCCTTGCGCCGTCATTTCGTCACGCTGCTCCATCACCATAAACAGCTCAAGCATCCATGAGGCGCTGGCAGTGAAGCGTCGAGGGTGAGTGTCGCGTTGCCATTCTTCGGTTTTCGGCACCGTGTCGATGAGAAACCGATTTTCAGGAGCGCAGGGTGCGAGGAGCAGTTCTTGGGCCGGTGAGAAATTGCTAAAAAGCCTCATCAAAATTCGGCACTTTCGTTTTCCTGAGACAATGGCACGACGGTTGATGCAGTCATAATCGTTGCGGGCGACGGTTTTGCCGATCTCGGAATAAAGCAGTCGTGCTGCTAGAATTCCGGGTCGGCAGCGACGTGGCAGTTGCCGAATGCCCTGGTCTGCCATGACATAACGTCGATCCGCCTCGAGGAGCAGTTGGCGTAACACTGCAGACAGCGCTGCACTGGGCTTGGGTTGATGCAGGAAAGCCTCGGGTTCCAGGCCATGCTCACGCATGAGTGCGCGCGGTAGATAAAGTCGACCCGCGCGAGCATCCTCACCCACGTCGCGACAGATGTTGGTAAGCTGCATGGCAACGCCAAGGTCTGCAGCACGAGCGAGGCTCGAATGGTCTTTGATGCCCATGAGAATAGCCATCATGACCCCCACGGCCCCGGCCACGCGTGCGCCGTAATCACACACGTCTGAGAGCGTTTCGTAGTTGCGCCCCTCTGCATCCCATTCAAAGCCTTCTAGTAGGGCGTCGAGTAGACCCCTCGGCATCCGGTGGTCAATGACAATTTGGCTCAAGACACGATCAACCGGATGGTTCTCCGGGCGACCGGCATAGATTTGGTCGAGTCGGTGATGCAGCGTAGTTAACGCTGCGCGTGGATTCCCACCCAGATCAACGAGATCGTCAGCGACCCGGCAGAAAGCATAGAGGCCAGATGCCGATTCCCGCAGTGGCAGAGGCAAAAAGCGCGACGCGATGTGGAAGGAGCGAGAGCCATGACAGAGTAGGCGCTGGCATTCGGTCATGTCGGTGTGAGGCGTTGTGATTTGGAGGTCACTCCGCACGACGAGGCACCGCGGCAGGGATCAATTGATCGATCACCTTGGCCGATGAGATGACCGCCGGCATCCCCGCGCCGGGATGGGTGCCCGCGCCTACCAGGTATAGACCGGCTACATCTTCGCTGCGATTGTGTGGTCTGAACCAGGCGCTCTGTGTGATTCGGGGCTCAAAGCCGAATGCCGCGCCTTTGACCGAGTTGAGTCGATCGTGGAAGTCCTGCGGTGTCAGGAGTCTAGAGGTGACAACTCGGTCGCGCAAACCAGGTAGCATAGTTTGCTCAAGGCGCTCGCAGATCCGTGCCTTAAAGGTTTCGGCATAGGTTGACCAATCAACATTCGCATCGAGATGCGGCACTGGCGCCAGCGCATAAAAGGTATCGCAACCCTCCGGCGCCATAGACGGATCAGTTTCTGTCGGACGGTGAAGATAGAGGCTGAAATCCTCGGCGAGTACCTTGTGTTTGAAGATGTCATCCAGCAGTCCGCGATACCGGGGTCCCAGAATGACCGAGTGGTGGGGTACGTCAGGGTACTTCCCTTGCGTGCCGAAGTACCATACGAATAAGCCATTAGAAAAATGTGACCGTTCGATTCTGCGGTTGGTCCACCGCTTGCGGTGCTCGGCTGGGATCATGTGGCGATACGTCCACGCCGCATCGGCATTCGATACCACCAAGTCACTTTTGATCTGACGACCATCACGAAGCCGCACGCCTTGAACAGCGCCGTCAGACACCAATATTTCTTCGACCTCTGCGTTATACTCGATTTTCCCGCCCTGGCCCTCGATGAGCGATGTCATTCCCTCGACGATGCTGCCGGTTCCGCCCATCGCTGACCACACACCAAAGCGCTGTTCGAGAAAAGAGATCAATGTGTACACGCTCGTGACTGAGAACGGGTTGCCGCCAATGAGCAGTGGATGGAAGCTCATGGTCATGCGCAGCTGCGGGTCGCGGATGTAGCGCGAGACAAGCTGGTAAACGCTCCGATCACTGCGCAGGCGAATCAGTTGCGGTAGAAATTTGAATAAAGCCGCCAGGGAGTCAAAGGGTTTGTCGACAAGCCCTTCGAAACCTACCTTGTAGCGTTCTTGGCTCGCCTTGAGATAGCGCTCGTAGCCTGCGACATCTGCTTCGCGGTAGGTTTTGATCTGTTCGATATTGCGTGCTTTGTCTCCGCCGTAATCAAAGATGCGGCCATCGTCAAAACGAATGCGGAAGAAGGGATCCATGGGTCGCAGGTCCACATCATCTGCGAACTTTCTGCCACACATTTCCCACAGCTCTTCGAGCAGGAAAGGTGCGGTGACGATCGTGGGCCCGGCATCAAAGGTGAAGCCATCCTGTTGGTAAACGTAAGCGCGCCCACCCGGTCCATCCAGTTTTTCGACCATGTGTACACGATAGCCCTTGGCGCCCAGTCGAATGGCTGCTGCCAGGCCACCAAAGCCCGTGCCGATTACCACAGCGGTGGGTCGGATTTCTGTTGTGTCTAGTGTGCGAAACGCTGATTCGGCAATATTCATAAAAAAAAGACATTTAATCTGTCATATATATTTGACAGTATATCAGTGCGGTGTAAAGGTGCACAGCCTTCTTTTCATGGTGCCTCAGTGAATTTTTCTCATGGTGTCTCGCGGTTTTTAGGCGGTAGTCTGAGTCGCCAGTTCCCTGAACAGGGACTCAAACAGTGCTGGATCCTCCTCATGGGCCAAGTGGCCTAGGACGGGTACCCGTATAAAGCGCCCGCAGGGCAGCGCGTCCGCGACGGTGATGCTTCGCTCAGGCGGAATGGTCCGATCACCCGCGCTGGCGGCGAGCCAGACAGGAAGCTGAAGGCTGGGAAGTTGGGCCAGCAATGGTGGTAGATCCCAGCCCGCCATCATTCTCAGGGTGCCGCTGATGTGCTCGGGATCACTCAACAGTACGTCGTAACATCGCGACATGGTCGCATCGATGGACGAGCCTGTGTCTGCCAGCATGGAACTTGTTGCCCTCCATCGGAGGCCGCGCGACGCCAGCACTTTCGGCAGCAAACGGCTCCCCGCCAACCAGCGCGCGGCTTTGCTAAATAGTGGGGCTGCCGAGGCACCAAAGGGGATAAAAGCTGGATTGATGCATAGAATGCCTTGCGGGGGTGACGCCGTCTGAAGGGCGTATTGGGCTGCGAGTGCGGCGCCGGCGGAGTGGCCGATCAGCCACTTTGGTCGCGCATTCAGCTCTGCGAGCAGGGCCTCCAAATACTCCGCAAAGGGCGCGAGGCCGACGGACTCCGGCGGCAGCAGGGTAGAAAACCCCTGGCCCGGCAGATCCGGCACGATGACTCGGTAGTCTCGGCTGAGCAGCGCTGCGAGACCGCTAAAAGAGTGACTGGATGCTCCAGCGCCGTGGAGCAGCAACACCTCAGGTCCAGAGCCACTCACCTGAACATGAAAATCGATGGCGCCCGCTTGCACAAATTGGCTGGAAGCCGACTCGGGCCAAAAAGGTGCCACAGCGGCCCAGGCTTCCCGCTGGGTCATGAACGGGCGGCGCGAATGGCGCGATTTAGAGTCTGCGAGTCGGCTTTGGGAAGCGCGATATAAGTACCGCGCAGCGACTCAGCGAGCTCCCTCGCTCGGGGCTGCGGTCGTTGTGCAGTGTCGATGACGAGCCCGGAGGAGGGGCCTGCCGCCAGTGCGCGGGCAGCGGTCAGCGCGTCTCGAGTGCCTGCCTCGCGATTCCGGGTGCCGTCGCGAGACACGTTTGCTGCCCCATCTGTGAGGATCACGTATTGCATGGTCGTGCCTTGTTTGCTCGCCCGCTCAGCCAGGTCGCGAGTGAGGTCAAGGGCGGCCGCCATTGGGGTGGCGCCGCCGCCCGGTAGTGCGGCAAGCGCCCGTTTTGCTCTGACCAGAGAACGAGTGGGAGGTAGTAACAGCTCGGCGGTCTCGTTTCGGAAGGCAATCAGCGCAACTTGATCCCGGCGAACATAACAATCAGCGAGAAGCAGCTCTACAGCGCCTTTAGCCTCTGCCAGACGTTGCATGGCGGCCGACCCCGATGCGTCAACGACAAAGAGGGTCAGCGACTCTCTGCGCTGCTGAAAGCGCGTGATATGAATGTCATCACTGCGGATTTCGATTTTCCTCAGGGGTTGCCCATCCCGCGGAGTTTCCTCGCTAGAGTCGGGCGCTTCCTGGCGCCTCCGTATCGGTTGCCACGGGGCGGCTGCGCGCAGGGTAGCCAAAATGTTCACTCGACCACCGCGTCGGTGGTCACCTCTCAATGCCCCTGTTGGGCGGCCCCGTTGCTGATGTCGGTGTTGGGCTCCGGCACTGCCCGCGGTGCTCTGTCTGAGGCGCGCGGCCCGGCTCTGGAGCTGTTCAAGCAGTCCCTCAGGCAGCTGCGTCATCATCGCTTCAAGAAGCCGGTCCTCCTCGCTGGGAGGTTGCTCGGATGTTGGTGGGGGTTCGCTGTCTTCACGTGGCTCCGGTTCACTTTCTGGTTCTGGTGGTGTCTCGCTGATATCGGGTAGTCGCTCCGCCTTTGGCAGCAAGCACAAGCGCAGTGCCCGGGCGATATCTTCCTCCGTGACTGCATCATCCCCCCTGAGCGCCGCGGATCCGCGGGCGACCTTAAGGGCGGCCAGCGTCGGCCGTGGTGAGCCGATACCTAACGACAGGCTCAACGCGGTCAGCGCAGATTGCTGAGCTTGGGTTATGACTACCCGCTCAATGCGGGCCAGAGCCCGCTTAATATCTGTGTGCGTGAAGATCTCGTCTTCCACGTCGTGGATGCCCATCACGGTCATGTCCAATGCCAGGCCCAATCGGTCTGTTAGTGCCGAGTGAGCGAATTCTTCTTCCGTGCCTTCGTCCTGTGCAATGAGCGTCACGCGCACCGAGCACGCTCGCTCAACGCCATCCCGCGCGATGGCAATGCGGCCACTGTCCAGTGCAGTGCAAAGATGGTGTACGGAATTGCGGGGCAGCCGCTCCGCCATGGCAGCGATCACCATTTGTCTGTCGCATTCTTCCAGCAAGCCTGTTTCCGCAACAGGCCTGCCGTGTTTCAAGGTGGCAGCCAGATCGATACCGCCTAGCAGTCTTCCTTCCGGAATGCTGGCTGGCACCTTACGCAGGTGGGATTGTCCTGAGAGGTGTCTGACGCGCTCAAGCCAATAGTCGCGGACAGGGCCTGGTGGGGAGCGAAGGTGCACCCCGCCCACAGAATGCCCGAGCAGGGCAATCAGCGCCGCAGCCCACTCTGCGTCCGTCCAGAGAGGGGTGGTATCAGTCTCCACCATGATCAAAGAGCTCGGCAATGACGCGCTGCACGCGGCTGTCGGCACTGGATTCGTCGAGTGGATCCCGTCGCAGCCGATGACGCAAAACCGATGGGGCAATGCTCTTCAAATGCGCTAGCGTCGCAGTCTCCTTCCCCTCCAGTGCCGCCAGCGCTCGAGCGCTCCTGACAAGGGTCAGCTCGCCGCGCAAACCGTCAGTGCCCAGTGCAAGGCACAGACGCGCGGCAGTCTCGAGCAGGTTAGCGGGTGTGTCGACTTGATCTAGCGCTGATCTTGCGGACTGAATTTTTCGTCGAAGAGCGCCTTCTTTGCGCGCCCACTTTTTGCGAAAGGCATTGCGATCCCGATCAAATGCCTCCCTCAATTGGATGATTTCAACGCGGGTCGCTACCTCTGAAGGTGTGCGGACATCGACTGACAAGCCAAAGCGATCCTGCAGTTGAGGTCTGAGTTCTCCCTCTTCGGGGTTACCGCTGCCCACCAATACGAACCGTGCCGGGTGTCGGACACTGAGACCCTCTCTCTCTACTACATTTTCGCCAGACGCGGCGACATCGAGGAGGGCATCTACAATATGGTCTTCTAACAGGTTGACCTCATCGACATAGAGAAAGCCCCGGTTAGCTTGCGCCAGCAAACCGGGCTGAAAGGCTTTTTCTCCATTGACCAAGGCGCGTTCGATATCGAGCGCCCCGACCACTCGATCTTCGGTAGAGCCCAGGGGTAAATCAACAACGGGGATCGTTAGCGCCGAGCTGTCAGGGGTTTCACCGGGTTTGCCACACTGGGAGCACAAACCGGGTCGCGGCGAGTGCGGGTCACAGTGGTACGCGCAACCGCTGACAACATCGATTTTTGGTAGCAGCGCGGCGAGTGCTCTGATGGTCGTGGATTTACCTGTGCCTCGCTCGCCGAGCACCAGCACGCCACCAATACCGGGGTCCACGGCGGCAATCTTCAGCGCGCGCTTCATATCGTCCTGGCTGACGATAGCGGTAAACGGATAAGCGATATTCATGCATGCCCCCATTCTCGGTGCTTCGGCTTTACTGGAATGGCCTCGCTCTAAAAGCGCTTCCAGGGACTACCCTGACAGGGGTCAATCAATTTATACTAACAGACTGTCAACTGAGGCATCTGGTTATATCATGGCTGAGTCGCTGGCGCCTGCCCTGGACGCGGAACAATTTGCCTTTGAACTCAATGGAGGCGTTAGGCTTCGGGGCTACCGGGGCGAGGTATCCAAGGGTACCCCGCTGGTGTTGCTGCACAGTGTGAATGCGGCGCCCAGCGCTATGGAAATGCGTCCCCTGTTTGAGCACTACCGCGACAAACGACCAGTCTGGGCCCCTGATTTGCCCGGGTTTGGGCTGTCTGATCGCCCGAATGTCTCCTATACCAGCGGTCTGTACGCGCGCTGGTTGGCCGAATGGATGAAAAGTCTCGGCTCGCCCGCCGATGTTGTCGCGTTGTCCTTGACGGGCGAATTTATGGCCCGCGCAATCCTCGAGCACGGGGTGAACGTTCGCAGTCTGAGTCTGATTTCTCCCACGGGTATGGGCCTGCGGACACCCCAGGCAGCACCCAATGGGTCGCACATTGATCGTATCCTGGGTTCGCGGTGGGTCGGTGCACCCCTATTTCGTATGCTGACCTCCCGGCCCAGCCTTCGCTGGTTCTTGGGGCAGGCGTTTGTAGGGTCAACCCCCGAGTATTTGGTGCAATATGCACATCAAACTACCCGACAACCAGGCGCCCAGCACGCACCGCTCAAGTTTCTCACCTTCAGTTTATTCACCGAGCAGGCGATCTCGCGGTTGTACGGTCGCCTCAAATTACCTTGCCTGGTGCTCTACGATCGCGATCCGAATATTGGGTTTGAACGGTTGTCCGAGCTCACGGAGGTCCACAGCCATTGGGCGGCTAAGCAATTATCGCCGAGCCTTGGATTGCCGCATTGGGAGCTGGGGGAGGAGACGATTAGGACGCTGGAAGATTTTTGGGCGCCGCTAGACAAAAGTGCCATGCCTTCAGCCGATGTCTCGGAGCACGGCGCTCGCCGCAAGTCTGCCTGACAAGGCCGCCATCGGTACGCCGGGGCCCGGATGCACGCTGCCACCTGAGAGATAGAGGCCTTTTAGCCGGCTTCGGGCCCCGGGTCTGGTGAAGCTCGACCAAATGCCATGAGAGGCGCCGCCGTAAAGAGAGCCACCGCTGCCGGGAAAGCGCCCGTGCCAATCGGTCGGTGTGGTGCTAACACAGTTGCTGTCGCGAAAAATGAGGTTTAGGCCACACCGTTCTAGCACAGCCAGTGCGTTATCGCGCGTCCGGGCGACTTTGTCCTCTGACCAGGTGTTTGTGTCGCCGTCAGCGGGGGCATTCACCAGCATCAGCAGGCGTTCAGAACCGTTGAGTGAGCCGTTTGGACCGCGGTCCTGCGCGCACAAATAAACCGTGGGCTTTGTTGGCACTTCACGTTCTGAAAAAATCGTGCTGAACTCGCTGGGGTAGTTTGATTCGAAAAAGACGTTGTGGTGATCAAGTTCAAAGCCCGAGCTGTTGCCTTTGATGCACCAGGTGAGCGCAGACAGGGCCCGTTTTTGTCGCGGCCGGGGCTTTACTGCGCGCATCACCTCACTGCCAAGTTGCCCCGTGGCCAACGCGTCGGTGTCACCATTGAACACGACCACGTCTGCAGGGAGGACAGTGCCGTCTTCAAGTCGCACACCGGCTGCCCTGCCCTTCTTCACTAGCACCTCGTTGACGTGGGTATTCAGGTGAAGGTCGATCCCCAGCTCTTGCCCAAGTGTAGCCAAGGCTTTTGCCAAGCGGTGCATGCCGCCCTCTACTAGCCACACTCCCTCAAGCTCCACGTGTGCAATCAGCATGAGTGTGGCTGGTGCGCTCAAGGGTGACGAGCCGACGTAGGTTGCATATCGGGCGAACAGTTGCCGCAGTCGTTCGTCGGAAAAAAACTGTCCCAGTGCTTGCCACAAGTTTGGAGACGGCCTCGCAGCGATCAGTGAGCTGGGGTGGTGTTGGCGGAGCACCCGCCCCACCAATGTCATTGGGTTGGGTTTGGGTGCAGCCATGAAGGTCTCAGCTAGCGCCCGGTGTATTCGTGCACTCTGTGAATAAAATCTTTCAAAGCCCGCGGCGTCTTCGCTACCCGCGAAGGCTTCGATGCACTGTCGCGAACGTGTAAGGTCTGGATACAGATCGAGTGTGCCGCCATGGCTCCATGCGTGCCGCGCGATGACAGGGCTTTGGGTCAGTGTCAACCGATCACTCAGGCGAGCACCCGCGTCACTAAAAAGCTGTTCAAAAATGGAGCGCATAGTCAGGACGGTAGGGCCGCCATCCACCGCGCGGTCATCGACCTCACGCATGTGCATCTTGCCGCCTGGCGTAGCCGCGCGCTCCAGCATGGTGACGCGGAACCCGGAGCGAGCCAGATCAATGCCCGCGGCTAGCCCGCCTGCGCCTGCGCCGATTACAATGGCATGGCGCGCTGTCATGTCTGTCTCTCAGTGTCATTCCAAGGCTGCGTTGTGGTGGATGCGACACCGTTTTTGGTCTCGACTCCTGATCTGGTCTGTATCATTTGTGAGCGCATCATGCGATGCGCCATTTGCGACCATTGGGTCGAGTGACGGCCCGCTGATGATAAATGATGAGGGCGAGGCCAACGATCAATGGTACGGCCCACAGGCCGGGTTGCAGTGCAAGCTTGGGCAGCAGCCGAACGGCGCCGAATGCGAAGAATGCTGTGTAAACAGAAATGCCGGCACCCACCAGGCACTTGATATGCTCCTTGATGCGATCAGTGGGGAGTGGGTTAGGTTTATAGATAAACCACAGGTTGGTCCCCACCGTAGCGAAACCGACCATTGAAATGCCCATCATCATCGGCTCAGTAGCGCTGAACCCCCTTATCAAGCAGTTGGCTGAGACGCCGGTTAAGAGCGCCTGCGACAGTAGGTTGTGCCATGCGCGATTCTTGAAGTGATCCTTGCCGTTCCGCAGGCTGAGCCAGCCTTGCCACGCGAGGTTGATGGTGAGCGTGGCGAGGTACAGCATCATCCAGCCAAAGATGTTTGTAATGACCTGCGGGTCTGCAAATATGGGATGGTCGACAAGGTGAGGATGGGTGCCGGTGGGGTCAGACAGCGTTGTCATACTGATCGCCACAGCGGTGAAACCCGTGGCCAGCATCGACTGCATGAACACAGTCCCTACGCGACGGTGGGTTGGGCCTCCTTTTTTTCCAGCAATGGGTATCCAAACGGTCACCAATCCGATCGTGCCGGTAGCGATGTGCAGTCCCACGAGCAGTTCAAAAAGTGCATGAGTCGACACCATCAGAGCGTCGCTCCATACTGCGTGAAAAGCGTCAGGAACCCCAGATGACCGCGCCCGACCTCTACATTCCTCCCAAGCCTCTCTCGCTGTGGTCTGTTGTGGCCTTGGCGCGCGTGCTGTGGAAGGGTGACGGTAATCTGCTTGAGCTGTTGCCTGCGGCGGCCTACCACTTTGACGTGGGCAATCTGGGTTATTCGCGTCGCTCGACCGTACTCTTTAATGAGCCAGAAGCCGTGCGCGAAATCATGCGGGACGCCGAGGGTGTTTTTCCTAAAAGCGATTTGATGGTGAACGCCCTTGAGCACCTCATTGGCGACAGTATTTTTGTGACCGACGGGGCGAGGTGGAAGCGTCAACGGGCCATGATCGACCCCGCTTTTTCCCATATGCGAATCAGTCATGCTTTTGGTGCCATGCAGGCTGCCGTTAACGACCACATCAAAAGTCTTGCGGAGAAAGCGGCGTCGGAAGATGCATTTTCTCTCGACCTCGCGATGAGTCACCTGACCGCAGATATTATTTGTCGTACTGTTTTTTCGACCCCCTTGCAATCGGGTGTGGCGGTAGATGTCTTTGAGGACTTCACGCTGTTTGAGCGCTCGGCAGTGCAGGTAGATGTGCTGCGTCTTATTTTCAAGCCGGCCTGGAGTGACATTCCGCAGCCTGCTGAAGTGCTTGCGGCGTGCGAGCGCATCCGGCGTCATCTGGGTGCGCTGGTGGACACCCATCTGGAGCATGCTGATGGTTTTGATGATATCGCCAGCAGCGTGATAGCTGCCCGGGATCGGGACACCGGCGAGCCCTTTTCTCGCGAAGAGCTGATTGACCAACTGGGCGTCTTTTTTCTTGCGGGCCATGAGACGACTGCCAGCGCGCTCACATGGGCGTTCTACATGTTGGCTGACCAGCCGCAGTGGCTTAAGCGTCTCCGGGATGAAATTGACCGGGTGGTGGGGGAAGCGCCCGTGACATTTGAGCACACGCGGCAGCTGCCGTTGGTGAAGGCTTTTTTCAAAGAGACCTTGCGGTTGTATCCGCCGATTACATTTATGCCCAGAGTAGCGCTGCGCAAAGCCACCGTCGCCGGGCGCCGATTGAAGAAGGGCGCTTTGGTGATGATTGCGCCGTGGACCTTGCAGCGCCACTCCAAATGGTGGCGTGACCCTCATGCTTTTCAGCCAGAACGTTTTTTGCCGGAGCAGGAATCTACTTTGGTTCAGGGTGCCTACATCCCATTTGGGCAAGGGCCCCACACTTGTGTAGGGGCTGGCTTTGCGCAGACTGAAAGCGTACTGATCCTGGCCGAATTGGTGCGCCGGTTCGATTGGTGGCTGAGTCCGGGGCAAACAGTGCGGCCTGCGGCGCGCATGACCACTCGTCCGGCTGATCAAGTTATGCTCCATGTTCGTCCCCGTTCTGCATGATCAGCGGCTCATTCTGTTTTTGAGGGGTGAACCAATGCCAGGCAATATCACACTGACTGGCCTCGCCAATGGGAATCCGCTCCGTAATAGAGCGCCAGATAAATTGCCAACAAAGCGGGGTCATCAGCAGAAAGGGGAGGGGGTCACGCCATGACCACACGGCGTCGCGAGCGACAACAAGGTCGCGCAGGCAGCGGACGAGCTCCGTGACTTGAAGTCTAAAAAGGTACTTGTAGGCCTCTGTCAGCGTTGAGTAGGTCCACTGTGCCCGTTTGCCGGCAGGGCTGATGGGCGCCGGGCCGTTGTACTCTCCGATGACAGCGCTGCCGAGCCATGCCTCGCCAATGAAATGAATGCCACTGCTCAGCCTCGGATTGCATTCAATACCCCAGGGTATGCCACTCCAATCCAGAATAAAGTCGAAGCTGAGAAAACCCGTAACACCTGTGTCGGCGACAAATTGCTCGATCCATTGCCTGACGGAAAAAGGTGTGGGAGCGCTCTGAAATCCCACAGCGACGGTTCCGCTGTGAGTGCTGCCCCGGTAACTGGCAGTGGCTTTCACGATCCCATCATCGATCCAGCTCAGTGTGCACAAGGGGGTGCCCTCCACCTTGCGCTGGAGGAGCATCTCCTGTGAGGCTGCGGGTACTGTGCTGCCTTGACTGATAAAAGAGACCTCAGTGCCGGAGCATCCGCGCCGGGGCTTCAATACGCAATCGGTCTGACGAATCAGCGCCCGGGTCTCGGGGTCAGCGGTGGTGTAGACGGACGGGGCTGTGACTCCGCGGGCAATCGCATGATCGACAAATTGCAATTTGTCATGCCACTGCTCAATCCAGGAAACGGCCGGGCCCACATAGCGTACCGTCGTGGGGAGGCGGGGTGCCAAGTTCGCTACGTGGCAAATTTCTTCCGACGCAGGGAACAGGTCTGTGACCTGCTCCTTGTCGATGATTTCCAGTATGTCGCGCTCCCAGGCTGCAACGTCCACGTTGGGGGCGGTCACGCAATAGTTTTTTGCTACCGCTCTGCTGACAGAACAGAGCTGGCGCTTCAGCGGGTCGGCAACAATGACTCTGACACCGTTGCGATGCAGGCTCCGCGCCAGAGTAAGCGCTTTTGGGAACCGACCTATTGTGAGTAATGCTGTCCTCACCGCTCGCTACCACTCGATGTAAGTCTCGGGATATGCCACTATTGTTTTACTGTATTCATGTCTAATAATCTAGGCGCAAATGCCCGTATTTATTGGTTCGAATGACTTTTAGAGCACACGCAGAGCCAAAAAGCTTTTTTGGCCAATACAAATCAACGCTCGTTCCGTAACAAGCCAAAGCCATCGGGGAGGTTCACTCCGTTACAGCCGCTGGACGTCGGGACTGAACCTGTTATCGACGGACGGCTTGCGCTATGGTGCGCACCGTTCGCCGCTGAGATAAATCGAGATACCACTATGAATGCCAAAGCTGATTTGCCCGGTCACACCCGTTATCCTCACTTGTTCTCGCCTCTGGACCTCGGACACACCCAGTTGCGCAATCGCTGCATTATGGGATCCATGCATACCGGGCTCGAGGAGCAACCAGACGGATTTGATCGGATGGCAGCTTTTTACGCGGAGAGAGCGGCTGGTGGTGTTGGCATGATCATTACCGGCGGTATCTCGCCGAATGAAGAGGGTGGTCTGGTGGTGAAGGGTGAAGATGGCAAACCGCTGGCAGCCGCATCGAAACTCAACACTGAAGAGGAAGCCCTCGGGCACCAGATTGTGACAGACGCGGTGCATGCTGCGGCCCCGGACTGCAAGATCTGCTTGCAGATCCTGCACATGGGCCCGCTCGCTTACAATGAGGGGGCGGTGGCGCCATCACCCGTGCGCTCGCGACTCGGGTTTGTCTCGCCTAACGAGCTCGACGAGGCGGGTATCGAAAAGCAGATTGCCGACCATGTGCAGTGCGCAGCGCTAGCGAAGCAAGCCGGCTACGATGGTGTTGAGATTATTGGTTCGGCTGGCTATTTGCTGTCTACTTTTTTAGTGGAGAAAACCAATCAGCGGACGGACCAATGGGGGGGTAGCTATGAGAACCGTATGCGCTTCCCCGTGGAAGTTGTGCGGCGGGTGCGAGAGGCCTTAGGCCCAGATTGCATTGTGATTTTTCGCATTGCCGCTATGGATATGTTGCAGGGCGGCATGAGTTGGGAAGAAATCGCGCTGTTGGCAAAGGCGATCGAGGCGGCTGGCGCTTCGATGATCTCTACGCACTTCACTTGGCATGAGTCCCAGGTGCCGACGATTGCCACTATGGTCCCGCGACGGGCATTCACCGGAGTGACGAAGCGGGTTCGCAACGAAGTATCCATCCCCGTTATTACCTCCAACCGCATCAATATGCCCGAGGTCGCCGAGGCTGTTCTGGTTGATGGCGACGCCGACCTGGTGTCTATGGCGCGCCCCATGCTTGCCGACGCTGAACTGATGAAAAAAGCGGCGGAAGGCCGTGATCACGAAATCAACACGTGTATCGCCTGTAATCAGGCCTGCCTTGACCACACTTTCGCCATGAAAACCACTTCTTGCCTGGTCAATCCTCGAGCGTGTCACGAGACGCTGATTAAGTGGGGCCCCACCTCGGTCACGAAGAAAATAGCGGTGGTGGGGGCTGGGCCTGCGGGTCTTGCCTACGCCACAGTGGCCGCAGAGCGCGGACACTCAGTCACGCTGTTCGATGCTGCGGCTGAGATTGGTGGACAGTTCAACCTGGCTAAACAAGTGCCCGGTAAAGAAGAATTCCACGAGACGATTCGCTACTATCGCGCCATGCTGCGTAAGTATGACGTAGAGGTAAAGCTGGGTCAGCGGGTCGACGCGGAGCAGCTTGCGCAAGCGGGCTTTGATCACTTGGTGGTCGCCACAGGTATCAATCCCCGCACACCTGATATTCCTGGCATTGAGCATGAGAAAGTCGTTGGTTACATCGAAGCGATTAAGGGCACAAAGCCTATTGGGAAAAAAGTTGCAGTCATTGGTGCGGGTGGCATTGGCTTTGATGTCACCGAACTCATTACTCATGAGGGGACCAGTTCCGCCCTCGATATAGACTTGTTTGCCAAGGAGTGGGGGGTCGATTTTGCAAACCACCCACGAGGGGGCGTGACCGGTGTGGAGCCAGTCGTCAACAAGGCGGACCGCGAGGTCTGGCTGATGCAGCGAAAAGATACGCCCGTGGGTAGAGGGTTGGGTAAGACGACGGGCTGGACCAAGCGACTGCTGCTGAATCGCCGCGGTGTGAATATGGTGAACGCGGTGGAATACGCCCGTATCGACGATGCCGGGTTGCATGTGTTGGTCGGTGGGCAACCGAAAACGTTTGACGTCGACACTGTGATCATTTGTGCCGGGCAGAAGCCCGAGCGTGGTCTGTATGACGCGCTTGAAGAGAAGGGTTGCTCGGTAGAACTGATTGGGGGGGCGTTTGAGGCTGCGGAGCTTGATGCCAAAACGGCGATCAACCAGGCGACGCAGCTGGCCGCCGCGGTGTGATACGACTAGGCGCCTCGTCTTGACGCGCATCCGGAAGAGCGAATTCGAGATTTACTTCATCCGTGCGTGACAGCAGTGCTCAGTACTGGCACTCTGCGCGCCGTCATTATTTCGGCTTAAACGAAAAGGAAAGAGACCCATGGCCCGTTGGGAATGCATCGTCTGCGGACTGATTTACGACGAGAAAGAAGGGTGGCCGGAGGACGGAATCGCCCCCGGTACCAAGTGGGAGGATGTGCCCGAGGACTGGACCTGCCCGGATTGCGGGGTGGGTAAAGACGACTTCGAGCTGATTCCAGGATCAGATGAAGGCGATGAGCCGGCGGAGGCGTCTGCCTCAGCGCCAGAGGCTACCCTTGATGCGCGATCTGTTGTCGTGATTGGCTCAGGTCTTGCGGGCTATGGGTTGGTGCGAGAGCTTCGGCGCAAAGATGACTCTGTTGCGATCACCGTTCTGACGTCTGATGGCGGAGAGGGCTACTCAAAGCCCATGATCTCGACGGGCTACACCAAGGATTTGTCGGCAGAAAAACTTGCTGCTCAAAGTGCTCAGGAATTATCTGAGCAACTCAAGGTCACCGTGCGAACACGCACTCAAGTAGCGAGTGTCGATACCAACGCACAGCTCGTAATACTTGAGGGCGGCGAAACGCTGCCCTACAGCGAGCTGGTGCTTGCTTTGGGTGCTGAGCTGATTCGGCCTCCGATTGGTGGAGATGCTGCGGATCAAGTGCTCGGCGTTAATGATCTGGACGATTATCGCCGCTTTCAGGATTTGTTGGCTGCAAAGGGCGCTAAGAAAATAGCGATTATTGGTGCGGGTTTAATTGGATGCGAGTTTGCTAATGACCTACTAAATGGCGGTTTTACGGTCGAGGCTGTCGACCCCATGGGCTGGTGTTTGCCGACTCTGCTGCCGGAGCAGTCCGGGCGAGCTGTGCAGGCTGCCCTCGAAGAGAAGGGCGCCACCTTCCATTTTGGTCCGCTGGCTACAGAGGTGAATCGTTCGGGTGAAGGTTACGTGGTCACTTTGAACAATGGTGACACGATCGAGGCCGACGCGGTCTTGTGCGCGGTCGGCGTGAAGCCGCGCACCGGCTTAGCCAGCGATGCGGGGATCGAGCTGAATCGCGGTATTGTCACAGACCGGCAGCTGCGCACCAGCGCGCCCAACGTGTATGCCATGGGTGATTGCGCTGAGGTGTCGGGCCACGTGCTGGTGTATGTGGCGCCGCTGATGGCGGCAGCGCGCGCGCTGGCGGCGACGTTAGCTGGCGAGCCGACCGACGTGAGTTATCCCGCTATGCCGGTCGCGATCAAGACGCCTGCTTGCCCCGTTGTGGTCTCACCGCCAGCAAAAGATGCCGAGGGTGATTGGCACTTTGAGGGAGAGGCGCCCGACATTAAAGCGCTCTTCCGATCCGGCGAGGGCGGCCTACTGGGTTTTGCTTTGACAGGCCAAGCGGTCAAAGAGCGGATGGCACTGACCAAGGAATTGCCCGCTATTCTTTGAGAGAGGTAGTTGGCCATAGAAATAAAAAACCCGCCATCAGGCGGGTTTTTTATTGAACGAGAGATGCTTAGAACTGGTATCGCAAGTCCACACCGTACGTCGTAGGGGCGCCCCATTGACCAAGACTGAGACCAAGGTCTGGTCCAAAGTTAAAGTTGAAGTTCCTGTATTCCTCGTCAGTGATGTTACGACCCCACAGAGCAATGCTGAGTGCCTGGCCGTTATCCATCTCATGCATCCAGCTGAGCCTTGCGTCAACCAAAGTACGTGACTGGTTGACGGTTTGATCGAAGGCCACTGGCACGGGCGTAGGGAGTGCAGCACTTCGGTACGCACCCTGAGTCGTGGCGATCGAAACCGCGTCATCTTGATAGTTGGCAACCAACTGCAGGTTGAGGGTTCCATTGCCGGCTTTCAGCACATCCCAGTCCATGACCAGTGTCGCGGAACTCTCTGGCAGCATGCCTGGCTGGGCCCGCACATCGAGACCTAGAAAGTCCGGGAATTCATCAAAATCACCATCGATGAAGGCGTAAGTCGCTTTTAATCGGAGCGACGGAGTGATGGCCCAAGCGGCATCGATCTCTATACCATCGCGGCTGGCATCTGCAGCGTTGTCAGTCTGCGTTGCCAGGTTGCCACCTGTGGTGTCGATGGTGGAAACCTGCATGTCGGTGTATTCATAGCTGAAGTAGGTGGCGTTAAAGCGAACGCGGCCGTCAAGCAACATTGACTTGATGCCCACTTCCCAGCTCTCCATGTCTTCCTCGGTGAAGTCGTCGGGTGTGCCGGTCACGCGGTTGAAGTAGCCGTCATTGAAACCGCCGGCGCGATAGCCCGTTGAATAGCTCGCATAGACATTGATGTCGTCTGAGAAGAAGTACTGTGCGACTAGGCGGCCGGATACGTTACTGAACTCCTGACTAAATTTCTGGCCATAGACGCCAGGGGTTTCGGGGATTTTCTCCAAATCAGCGAGATCCCAGTAATAGCCGGCGGCAAGATCAAACGGAATGTCTACAGCTTGGCCGGTCATCATGGATGCGATGGTTTCTTGAATGGCGTTGCCAACGAAGCCTGCAACGCCTGCCGAACCTGATGGTGCGTCTCGCCACAGATAGGTTATGCCCTTCTCTTCATCGGTGTATCGCAGACCCGCTGTGAAGGCCCAGTTTGTGCCATTGGGTCTCCAGGTTGCCTCACCAAACACAGATGTCGCACGCGTATCGTGATCTGCTGAACGGCTGTAACTGGCCGCCAAGGGGAAGGTGGGGCTCGCGACGCTGCGCCACTGCGACGAATCATCAAAGAAGTATAGGCCCGCTGCCCAGTTGATACTGCCCGTGTCGCCGACTAATTGAATCTCGTGCGAGGTTTGCTTGTAGGCCGCGTGAGATACCGTATCGAAGATGGGTGCTCGGCCGAAGGCGTTGATCGTATTTACCATATCGAGCGCCAGCTCAAAGTTGTATGCCGGATCGAGCGGGAGATTGCCAAGCCCCGGAATGGGAATGGCCGGTGGAACAACCCCGCCGAGCAACGCGCCACCAATGGTTTGCAGTTGCAGTTCTCCCTGAATACCCCCTACCGCAGAGTTATCCATACCATCGAGGTCACTCGAGGTGCCCACATCGACGGTTCGACGACCGAAGATATAACGCAGTTCTAGCGAGTCACTCATTTCCCAGCTTATTCTGAAGGTATCGGTTTCGGTTTCGGTTTGCGTCACTGCGGGTCCGTCTTTAAAGGCATTGTTGGGAACGCCTCCGTCTGCGAGCTGTTGGCCCGACCAATTGACAAAGTCATTGGCCCAGCCGAGGAATTGGCCAACCTGCGGAACCTGCTGCAGTGCCGGTGGCAGGAAATTGGCGACGAAGTAAGCGATACCGCCGACACCCTCAGCACGCGAGAAGCTGTCTGTGGGGACCCTGGCGTAATCGCCCTGGTAAGTACCGGGTTGCACGAGCGCGATTGCCGGATTGAAACCGTTGACATCGATCATGGGATCGAATTCGTTGAGCTCATCCTCGGCATGGGAGTAGTCAACGGTCCATCGGTCAGTGGGACGCACCTGCAGGGCCACACGGAAACCCTCCCGGTCAAGATCCTGCGCGCCTGCCTTGCCGCCGACGCCATCCCAAAATGGGTCGCGTTCGCGGCTATATCCAGATGCCGACATGCCGATTTTATCGCCGAGTGGTAAGTCAATGCGGCCACTGAACGCGCCATAGTCGTAATCACCGACTGAGGCGCGCAGATCTGCACTGAATTCGGTGCCTGGCGCTTTTGTGACGAAGTTCAAGGTGCCGCCAGTCGAGTTACGACCAAACAATGTGCCCTGTGGGCCCTTCAAAATCTCGATCCGTGCCAGATCGATCATATCGACCCCAGACCCCTGACCTTTGCCTATGTACACGCCATCAATGTACTTGGCTACTGCTGTATCGAGAGAGAGGTTGGTCGAGGCGCCATCACCTATGCCGCGGATATTGAAGCCAGGTGAGCCCGCGGAGCCTGGCGGTGTATACCCGTAGACCCCCGCAACTTGTGTAATGAGATCATCGGCACTGTTAATGCCGCGGTCGATAATTTCCTGACCACTAAAAGTGGTAATCGAGATCGGCGTATCCTGCAGATTCGCCTCGCGCCGCTCGGCGGTAACGATCACTTCTTCCAGCTGTGCAGAAGCATTGTGTGCTGACAGCGCAGTCCATACTGCCGTGGCGATCAGCGCTCGATGAGTTAATGGCTTCATGAGAAAATCCTCTCGTTATTTTTGTAAGGTGCTGGGCAATAGGGCGCCTTCACCTATTCGTCGCATGCTATGTGATCCGCTTTTCCCTTAGCGAAGTATCCGCGAAACGCCTCTGTAGACAATGGGAGTGACTAGTCCATTTGGATAATATGGCATAAATTATGCCAAAAAGGTTTTTTGCTGCTCACACATGGAGGTTTTGGGCACCGTGGTTGTCTCACCCGGTACCCCATTAGAGCGACGCGTAAAGGTTTTCCTGCACGGGTGGTCGCGTCAACCACTCCGTAAAGCGCCAAGAAGCGCGCTGTAATAGGTGTTTTCGGGGTTCTAGAGCCCGACTTTAAGGGTCTAGTCTACGAAGCGCGCAAATCGCGGGTGGTCGTGGGACGCTAGCGCGCGGGCGACGATGGACAAGCAAAGTAATCTGGTAATCGTGGCAGTTAAAGGCTGTGGCATTGATGTGTCGCCTCTTTGGACTATCGGCCTCGAATTTTCCGGACGGTATACTTCATCGATTCGAACCCACGGGCCGAGGTGCTCTCCAGCATGACTAGATCCAGCCTTGCAAAAGCCTGGCAGCCGCTGCAGATCGGGCCCGTTACCCTGCGTAATGCGTTTATCAAGGCGGCCACCAACGAAAATATGGCGCGTAAGGGTGTCCCGACCCGGGCGATGCTGGAGCATCATCGTGAGCTCGCTAAGGGTGGCGTAGGTATGAGCACTATGGCCTATATCGCGGTAGAAAAAACTGGCCGCACTTTGGCTGACCAGATCTGGCTGAGGTCTGCGGTTGTGCCCGAACTCAAAGCCGTCACCGACGCAGTGCATGAGGCGGGTGGCAAAATTTCTGCGCAAATCACCCACGCGGGTTCGTTTGTGACGGGCACGTTCGTGCCGGCACCCTTAAAAAGCGCCAGTAGCGGCGTCAACGCTGCCGGCCTGTTGTGCGGTAATGTCCTGCGACGGGCAATGAACCGGCGCGATATGGACGAGATGGTAAAGCGTTTCGTCGAGGGTGCCCAAATGTGTGTCGAGGCCGGCTTTGATGCAGTGGAGATCCATATGGGGCACGGATACCTGCTCAATCAGTTTATCTCGCCAATGGATAACCGTCGTACCGATGAATATGGTGGCAGTGCTGAAAACCGCGTGCGGTTTCCTGCCAGGGTATTGCGCGCCGTCAAAGAAGCTGTGGGAGATCGCATTGGCGTGCTGGCCAAGATCAACGTGGATGATGGGCGGTCGCGCGGCGCCCACGTGGAGGAAGCGATTGTCACTGCCAAGTCACTGCAAGATGCGGGTGCCGATATGTTGGTGTTATCTGGCGGACGCAATGTGGAATCAAACTGGTTCACGTTTGGCAGCAGCATGAATCTTGAAGCAATGATGCAGGTGATTGGCAAGTGGACACTCACCGGTATCGCTGTGGCGAGCACCGCGAGAACCGCCCCTAAAATTGCGTTTAAAGAGCTTTACTTCTGGGATTACTCCACCCAAATCCGTGCCGCTGTTACCCTGCCGCTTGCTTACATTGGTGGCGTGAAAAGTACTGCTAATGTTGCGCAGATTATGGAAGGCGGGTTTGAGGCTGTGGTGATGGGACGCGCGTTACTGCGGGAGCCCCACCTGGTGCGACGCTGGCAAGATAACCCAGGCGTGCCCTCCCAGTGCGATAACTGCAACAGCTGCCTCGCTTATATCTATCACCCCGCGGGTATCTGGTGCATTCACCGTCCCGCCAATGAGCTGGAAAAGAACCAAATCCCTGCCTCTAAGATGTACTGAGGCTTTCAGGCGTTCAGTAGCACTTCCAGTTTTTCCTGATCAGCGACAAATCGTCTGATGCCATCACTCAGCTTTTCGGCCACCATCGGGTCCTGATTGTTGGCGAATAGGAATTCACTCTGAGTCAGTGGTGCAGGACGGGGTGCTTGAGCGTCAGAGAGTGACAGCTGCTGTGGCAGCTCGCCCCGGTCGGCCTCAAGTTGCTCCAGCAAGTCAGGACTAATGGTCAAGCGATCACACCCTGCAAGCGCTTCCACCTGCCCGGTGTTGCGGAAGCTCGCTCCCATCACAACGGTCTTGTAACCGTGCGTTTTGAAGTGGTGATAAATGCGTGAGACCGACTGAACGCCGGGGTCATCGCTAGGCTGGGCGATGACGATGTCCGTATTGGCGGTGTACCAGTCTGTAATACGGCCAACGAAAGGCGAAATCAAAAACACCCCGGCGTCGGCACAGGCGCAAGCTTGCTCGAAGCTGAAGATCAGAGTGGCGTTACAGTGTATGCCCCGTTGCTCCAGGACTTCGGCGGCGCGAATTCCCTCCCACGTTGCTGCGACCTTGATCAGCACCCGCTCTTTGCCGATGCCGGCGCCCTCATACAAGCCAATGAGTTTCTCTGCCTTGGCGATCGTGGCAGCGGTGTCAAACGAGAGTCGTGCGTCGACCTCGGTGCTGATCACCCCGGGAATCACCTGATTGATCTGGCTGCCCACGGTCACCGCGAACTGATCAACTTTGTCCGCGATACCGTCTGCTGAGGTCCGTAAGCCCGCGACGTGATCGGCAAACTGAGGAAGGTCTGCTGCCTTGAGCAAGAGCGATGGATTAGTCGTGGCATCTGTGGGTTTGAGGCGCGTAATGGCTTCCAGATCACCGGTATCGGCCACCACGGTGGTCATAGCACGTAATTGCTCGAGTTTATTCATCTGTTACCGCTCAGAGTAGAAGTAGGCATGAACGAGCCACCGCGACTGAGCCGCCGCGCATCGTCGTCGACGATTAGCTTAGCAGACACCCACCCTGGCCGGCGATGAGCCTTTATACTACGTGGCTCCATCATTCGCATCGAGGATGCCCATGCAAGCCATGAAGCTCGCCGCCCCAGGCGGTATTGATCAACTGAAACTCGCCGATATCGAGCCCCGCTCGCCCGGTTTTGGTGAAATTCTAGTAGAGGTGAAAGCGACCTCGCTGAATTTTCATGACTATGCCGTTGTGACCGGTTTGATCCCGGCGGATGACGGTCGTATCCCAATGTCGGATGGGGCTGGCGTGGTCACGGCCGTGGGCGAGGGCGTAACGGCCTACGCTGTCGGGGATAATGTGCTGAGCTGCTTTTTCCCCAACTGGTTTGGGGGGCGGCCCACCTTGCCCAATCTGATCGGTGTGCCGGGAGATCATATCGATGGCTTCGCAGCGCAAACCGTGACCATGCCCGCAACGGCATTCAGTAGAATGCCACATAATCTTGATTTTGCGGCGGCCTCGACGCTGAGTTGTGCGGGTCTGACGGCCTGGCGAGCTTTGGTCGTTGAGACCGCGCTCAAACCCGGAGACTGGGTGCTGGTGCAGGGTAGTGGCGGTGTGTCCGTCGTTGCGCTGCAGATGGCGCGCATGATGGGTTGCCGCGTCATCGCAACCTCATCCTCTGATGAGAAACTTGAGCGTCTTGGCACACTGGGAGCAGAGCACCTGATCAACTACAAGACTCACGCCAATTGGGGTGAGCAGGCTTTTGAGTACACCGGAGGCGCGGGTGTTGATCTGGTGGTCGAGGTCGGTGGCCCGGGCAACTTACCGCAGTCCATCAGTGCGCTGGCAATCGATGGCTGTATCAGTCTGATCGGCGTACTCACAGGGTGGTCCGGCGAGGTGCCCACCGCGGCACTGATGACCAAAAACGGCCGTATTAGCGGCATCACCGTGGGTAGCCAGGCGGATCAGGCCAATATGATCGCTGCGGTCGAGGCTCATGATCTTCAGCCAGTGATCGATAGGACCCTCCCTCTGGCTGAGCTCGGTGACGCTTTTCGCTATCAGGAATCACAGCAACACTTCGGTAAGATCTGTGTGTCGCTCGACTAGCGTTCTTTGCCTAAGATTGCAGATACTGCGCAGCTTAGAGGTAAGAGGTTGCTGTATTTTGGTCGATAGATGTCTCATAGTGATACTGAAGGCTTACGTGGAGGTACTGATGGCACTGACTGCGTTGCAATCGCGTTTTACACTCGAGGCATTGGCGGGCGGCGCTCGCAGGCACCCAGTTCACTGCATAAAGTTGGCTCTACTGGCTGCCCTTGTCTTTCCACAGCACAGCTTTGCTGAAGCATTACATCCCTATCTCTCTGACCGGCACCACATCACCGTCGGCGGCTTCCGTCAGCACAGCGATGCGTCATTTACGGCCAACAGAGAAGGTTTTGAACCCACCTCAGTTGGTTTGAGTTCAATCGGTCTTGATGGTCGCGATTCGACGTTGATGATTGAGTACCACTTTCGCAAAGATGAACGCTGGCAGTACTCGGCCGGGCTCTATCGGTATCGGCAAACGGGCGACCTGTCTGCGGAGACGGCATTCAACTTTGATGGTGTGGAGGTCGAGGTCGGTTCCTCGCTGGAAACCGACCTGGCGATAGACACCTACATGTTTGACGCGATGTATACGCTTCGACGTACTGATCACTCTGAGCTGTCGATTGGAGGAGGGCTTCATGTCTTGGATAACGATGTCATTGTCAATTCCAGGCGGTCGGTCAATGGCATGGAGACTGCAGAGTGGGAGCGTGGGCGAGCCGCTCTGATTGCGCCGCTACCCAACTTTCGGGCTACGTATTTTCATGCGCTGAGCCCTCGCGCATCAATTAAGCTGACAGCAGGCTGGCTATCGCTCACATACGATAACTACGACGGCGACTTTCGCTACATCCACTTCATGGGCCAATACCGTGTGACCGAGGCGATCGGACTGATGCTGGGCTACCAGTTTGCGGGCATCGATATTCAGGAAAACAAGGATCCCGGATACAACCGGTTCGATGTAGATTTCTCCGGCCTCACTTTTGGTATGACATACTCTTTTTAGTGTAGTGCTCGACTAATCCTCGAATGCGTTGAGACCGCGTCGCCGCTCAATACGGGCGCTGAGCTCTTCCTGCACACTGGCAGTATTAGGGCGGCGCCACTTCACTGCCTCCGTAGCATTGGGCCCTCCATCCGGAGATTATTTGTCCAGAGATCGCTTTTCTAATAGTGTGAAGCCTCAAACACGCTATGAACAGTAGCGCGACTAATGCGACGAGGAGAGAAAAGATGAACACGCTACTCACAGGGTTATCGATATCCGTGCTCACCGTAGCGGTGAACGCGAGTGAGCCAGAGGGGCCTCACGACGGTGCTGAATGGCAGATATGGGCCTATTCCTCAGCGGCACCCGCACCGCTGGGCACGCATGCCACGGTATTGGGGCTTGACGGTAAAGTGCTCCGCGAGGGCACCAACGGTTGGACATGCATGGTGGGTAATCCACGCCCGGCACCCGAAGGGGGATGGCCGACGGCGCATGATGCCATGCCTGCGTGTGCTGATGCGGTGGGTATGAAGTGGATGAGCGATTTCACGGCGGGTAAGGACCCACAAATCGAGCGGGATGCCTACATGTGGATGCTTCACGGTGATGTTGGCGAGGACAATACGACGGCTGGTGTACTCAACAAAGCAGACGCCGCGGATCCCGCCCATTGGATAGAGTCAGGCCCACATTTGATGCTGTTACCCAAGGACCCGAGTTCGCTCAACGGCATGAGCGATGATTTCAATGCAGGTGCGCCATATGTCATGTTCCCGGGAACGTCCGGCGCGCATGTGATGATCCCAACCGACGGGTATTACGAGTATCAGGACCCGCGTTAGCGACGACGAATTGCGATGCAACAGTTGCAACCACTTAATAATGGAGAGACGTTATGATACCAATTAAAACCGCTTTACTAGCGACAGCAACCACGTTGATGTCCTGTATCGCATTAGCCGGTCACCACGAAAAGGGCGACCATATCAAGCTGGCTGCGCAACCGGGTCAAATGATGATTGTGTATCACTGGCCCTGCGCCGACACGGATGCCGGGCTGAAACTTATCAAGGAGATGATCGCCTACGAACGCGACGCATCGCCCTATCCATATTCTGCGGCACCTGCTGTGCATGAAGACGGTGCATTGGTATCGGTGGATGTGCATGGGTCTGCCGAGTCGATGGAAAATGCGCTTGCGTGGCAAGCCGAAGACGCAACGTGGCAAGCTCAGTTTGCAGCGATGGAAGCGGCTTGCGGTTCGGCCGATGAACTGACGGCAAATGTGCTGATGATGCAGTGAAGCAGGAACGCTATAAAAAACCCGGCTTAGGCCGGGTTTTTTATATTTCGCATAGCATGATACTGGGACGCCCACTAAACGGGGTCCGCAAGATCCTATGCTGACTAAAAAAGCTCACAACCGATCAGTGGTGGCCAGCGGCAATCACTCCAGCTACCCCGCAATTTCTTTTTGAAGCGCATCCAGCTCATCCGATGTGCCCAGCATGCCCCCTTCAATGTTGTGCCCCAGCGCATATTGGGGCGGCACGATCTCTGGGTGCTCTCCGGGGCCGCCGGGTGGGGTGTAGTAGCCGAGCGCATATTGCCCCATGGAGTAGCCAATCAGCTCCTGCAAGGGCTGATCGAGGTCTTTGGCGATCTCTGGCGGGCAAGTGAGGTATTGGTTTTCTTCTTGGCGTAGCCATCCCAGCGTGTAGGTGATGTTGATGCCAATTCTATCGGCATCACTGCGGTTCTCCCCACCGCCATGGAATACCGATCCTGAATATACCAGCACCGAACCCGCGCGCATTTCCGCCTGCGTAATTTGCTCGGGTGCAATTGTTACGTCATCGGGCCACCGGGTGCTGCCGGGCACGACCTGAGTGGCGCCGTTCTCGGCAGTAAAGTCGGTGATCGCCCAAATCGTATTGAATTGCGGCTCCACGTGGGCGAGGTGTGAACCCCAAGCCCAGCGGTCGCGGTGAATGAGCTGTGCTGTTTCACTAGGACCAATGCGTATGATCTGGGTTAGATGCAGTTGTACGGTCTGGCAATAGGGCTCCAGAAAAAGTTTGCAGGGTGCCAGAATATTCGGGTGAGCAATCAGTTCCCGACATTTTTGGGAGCGCACCATTAGGCCACCCGTGCGCGTGGTCTTGAAGCCGGCGAAGTCATCAGAACCCAGATTGGAGCCTTCCATATAGGGGTCGGTTTCCGATCTCAATGCTGCAATGAAGTCAGTACTGAGTACATCGTCGATGATTATCGCGCCGTCTTCCTTGACCGCGCCGGCGAGGGTCTCGGCGTCAGTCTCTAGGGTAAAATGTCGGATCTCCGCCATTGGGTGGGCTCCTGGTCAGTCGAGCACGGCGACACACTTGATTTCGATCTTAAGGGCAGGGTCCACCAGCGCGCCCACCTGTACCAGCGTCTGGCTCACCTCGGGTGCTTTGCCATAGATCATGTGCCGCTCGGTGAACAACGCCTCGACCTGCGCCATGCAGTCGTTCACATCAGTCACGAACCACGTCTCATCGACAACGTTATCCATGTCGGCATCAAATTCAGCCAACACCGCCGCCACGTTCTGATAGGCGAGTTTCATTTGCGAGACCAGATCCTCTGGGATGCCGCCCGCCTGATCCATTGCGACTTGCCCGGCCATGTAAAGGGTATTTCCAACTTGAACGCCCTGACTGAATAAGTCGGCATAGGGGCCACTGCGAAATAGTTTTTTCTCGATAGACATACGTGTTCTCCGATGTGGTCGGCTGCAGGGCAGTTGATCCACTGCGGCAGTTTTTGCCTTTGCTGACGGCGCTTCCTACCTTCGATACTCATTATGTCTTAAAAGGTTAGCATCAGACCCCGCTAATTTAACGGTGCAACAGGTGACAAATATAAAAAATGTAAAGTAACGCCTGATTCACGGGTATAGCTTGGGCGCCAATTGTGCTGCTTTTCCCCGAAAAGGCATGACCTATGATTGGTTTAAAAGCCCAGCATCCACCCAGTGGTGAGGGTTGAAAGCAGATCCTATGATGCGACTGACGTGGATTGTGTCAGTGGCCACTGTCATTTGCTGTCGACTTCGGGGCCCATATGGAAATAGTCGGGGCTTATGAAGCAAGCATGATGGAGTATCCCAATCCGCAAGGGTGTTCGTTAACGCAATTTCCTCAATAGAGACCGTTGATTAAGCGGCTTTCTGGTTGAGCATTGCCTGCAGTGCAACAAGTCGCTTGCGCGTGATAGTCGGCATGCCACTGGTTTTCTGGCCAAAGCACTCAGGATCCAAAGCCAACCACGGAAGCGTCGCGACCGTGTCGCGTTCCTCGGTCAGCGCCAGCACCGAGGCGTCTCTGGCCTCATAAAAATGCCAGGCATCGGTGAGTGGGGTATCTCGCTCGAACAGAGCACGGCCGCGCTCCACACGGTCGTAGAGGTGAGCTCGAATCAGCCCGCGCGTCGGGATCATGCGACACCGCGTATTCACGGCAGCCCGCGTCTGCAGAATAAACCAAGCCTTGGGTGTGATGCCTACAATCGGCCACCATTGGTAGTGCCAGTCGCTGCTGCGCTGTAGAAAAGCCTCCAACGCTAGATATTGTGCACTCAGACAGGCTCCCGTTTTTTTACCCACAGTAAACTGTGCCTCGTACACCGATTGAAAATACGCTTCCTTATCCATTCAGCCTCCCTGCCGAGTGGTTATCACCTGATTGGGGTGCTTCAAAAAATGCCCCGCAAAGCGGGGCAAAGAAAGAGCCACTCATGAAAATCGGCGGATCGACGTTGACCCAAGGATCGGGTCGACTCAGAGGCCGCCTATCTGCCGATGAACACAGTATCGGGAAGTGGGGGCTGAGAGGATTGACTGAATACGCCAAGGGGTTGGCGCAACGCGCCAGCTGGCAGGTGTCTGCGCATCACGGGCTCAGCGCTTTAGCGGCCGCTTGAATCGCAAATTCGGTGCCCGTCAGATGCGCCTCAGTCAGCGCAAGATGCGTTAGATCTTGACGGAGAACACTGTCAATTAGGACTCCGGATGGTTGGCCTTCCACTCCATTGCAGCGCGCACGCGACGCTCCACTGAGGGGTGGGTGTAGAACAACCACTCCTCCAAAGTGCCCGGCCGTGGATTGCGATACTCGGCGGTTTTCACTAGAGCACTCGCCATGCCATCGGGCAGATTCACCATCTCATAGGAATAGTGGTCGGCCTCTGTCTCGTTCATGCGCGAGAGTGTGTTTGAGACAGGCTGCGTGAACATGCCAATCACACCGACCAGAAACAGGAGCACTGGCAGAGTCGTGGGGTCGCCGATGTCTTCCCGGGCACCGAACAGTCGTGCAACCGGATTAAACGCTTTGTCGGCGATGAAAAAACTCGCCATTACGACGACGATGGTCAGCAATACGCCATCCCAGACATGCCCCAAAACATAGTGACCCACCTCGTGCCCGGTCACGGCTCTCACCTCATCCAGCGTGGCTTCGTCCAGTGCGACATCGGATATCGCGATCCGCGCCGCCCCGCCAATGCCCGCGACATTGGCGGTGAAGTTATTGGATTGGCGTGAGCCGTCGTACATAAAGATTCGATCCGTTGGGATACCCGCTTCGACCGCCATGGCTTCGATCGCGTTGCGAACTTCTCCTGGTGGTACAGGCTGGTAGTCATTGAAGAGTGGTGCGATGTAGGTCGGCCCGACGACCATCAAAAGAGCAGTGAACAAGCCGGTAAAAGCGCCACCCCAGAACCACCAAAGTTTTTTGGCTTTTTGGATAAACGCGTAGATGGCTACGAAGAAAACCCCGGCCAACAGCACGGAGATGGCCAGGGCCAGCAGGCCTTGCCCGAGAAAATCTATAAGTGGTTGGCTGGTTCGGTCGTATTGAGTTTCGCGCCACCAGCCGCTGAAAATGGACCAGGGTATTTCCAGCAGGCTCGATACCAGCAGAAATACCGCAGATAGGCTGAACACCCGGACAACAAATCCTCGCTGCGATAGCTTTTCGGCGGTCTTGGTCAGGATGCCGGTGCGCACAATGATTAGTGTAATGATGGAGGTGACCAGCAGGCCCCACAGCATCAGCCACTGGTTACCGGTGGTATAGGCGGCTGCCTGAGCGATTGCGTCCTCGCCCAACCCATCGATATAAGCGGTGGTCGCCGCTTCGGCGCTAAACGACATGTGAAATCCCCGCAGTTATTGGTGTGCTGCTGACCGTCTGGAGCGTACCGGAACCGGGCGTTTGGCGCACGCTACGAGCGGCAGTTGTGACAGCAGCGGGGTGACAGCGCGCAAGGAAGGTGAGACGTAGCGTGGCGGAAAAGTTGCGGTGCCTCATGACCGGCGCGCGCGCCAGCCATTGTGATCAGCTCGTTTCGGTACCGTCGATTTCTTGATAGTAGGCCATCAGAATTTCAGCCACTTCGGGGCGTGAAAACTCGGGCGGTGGAGCAATGCCCTGGCCGAGCATCTCGCGCACCTTGGTACCCGATAACAACACGAAATCATCCGGGCTGTGATCGGGCGCATCGCGCATCATCACCACCCGCCCCAGCTTTTTGCTAAAAGCAGTATGGTCAGCGCGATAAATCTCAAGCGCCAGAGCGTCCTCGGGGACTTCGTCATCGAAGATGGTCTGCGCGTCGAAACCGCCGTAGTAGCTGCCGACACCGGCGTGATCGCGGCCGACGATAAGATGCGTGCAGCCCGCGTTCTGGCGGAACACCGCGTGCAGTACCGCCTCGCGCGGCCCGGCGTACAGCATGTCAAAGCCGTAGCCGGTAACCATGACGGTGTTGGGCGGGAAGTACAGATCGACCATCTTGCGGATCGAGGCATCGCGCACGTCGGCGGGGATGTCACCGGGTTTCAGTTTGCCGAGCAGCATATGAATCAGCACGCCATCTGCGGAGAGGTCTTCCATTGCCATATGGCAGAGTTCTTCGTGGGCGCGGTGCATGGGGTTCCGGGTTTGAAACGCCACTACCCGCTCCCAGCCTCGCTCGGAGATTTCATGCCTGATAGCCATAGCGGTGCGGAAGGTATCGGGAAAATCTTCCTCAAAGTAGGAGTAGTTAAGTACCTCGATGGGCCCCGAGATCACGGTACGTCCCTGTGCGATGAAGGCCGCAACGCCCGGGTGTTCGGGGTCATCGGTGCGGAATACTTTATTGAGAATGGTGGCTATGTCATCGTCGGATAGGGTCTCGACAGCGTCCACCGTCATCACTGCCAGCAGGGGGTGGCCCTCACGGTTGGGATCAGTGAGCGCCAGCCTCTGGCCTGCCTCTACAGGGCAGCGTTCTGCCAGATTAACCACCGGCACGGGCCAGAACAGGCCATCTGTTGTGCGCATGTTTTCAGCGACCGACAGTACATCGGCGCGGCTCATGTAACCGCTCAGCGGCGTGAAATAACCCGCACCCATCATCACCGCGTTGGCCGCGGCAGCGGAGCTCATCATCACAGAGGGTAGGGTCAGTGCTTCAGCTTCCAGTTCCATGCGTCGCGCGTCATCTACGATCAGGGGTTTAAGCTGGTCAGCGCCATGGGGTGCAATCAATGCCATATTGTCTCTCGATTCTCTTCTTTTGTCGTTAGTTTCATGGTGCACCCACCCGTCTCCGGCGCTGGCGCATCCACTCGATAGTTAAAGCGACCCTCGCCCCCGGTGCCTTGCGGGACACACTGTCGTCCGGGCAATAATTCAGGCAGTGGGCGGAATCAGCCCTTTTGTTTCTAACAATGCCAGCAGGCTCGCTACTTCTTCTTCCAGAGACTGTCGGTCCGTGTGGAGGTGGATCTCGGGCGCAGCGGGGGCCTCGTAAGGATCGTCGATTCCCGTGAAATTCTTGATCTCGCCGGCGCGAGCCTTTTTGTACAAGCCTTTGGGGTCACGCTCTTCGGCCGTTTCCAGGCTGCAGTCCACGAACACCTCGATGAAAGGCATGTCATCGGCCTCGTGCAGTGCGCGAACCAGCTGCCGATCGGCGAGGTACGGGCTGATAAAGCTGCTGAGCACGATTACGCCGCCATCAACGAAAAGCTTGGACACCTCGCCCACTCGGCGGATATTTTCTGCGCGGTCCTCAGCGCTAAAGCCCAGATTCTTGTTGATGCCCAGGCGGATGTTGTCGCCATCTAGGCGATAGACGAGCACGCCGCGCTGATACAGAACCTGTTCCAGTGCCACCGCAATAGTACTTTTTCCCGAACCTGACAGTCCGGTAAACCAAAGTGTTGCACCAACGTGGCCCAGTAGCTGCGCGCGTTCCGGCCGATTGATGTCGCCGCCGTGCCAGTGCACGTTGGTGGCTTTTTGCTCGCTCATTCTGGGCTACCTCGTAAAAGAAGCGCGATTCTACGCGGCACGCGCGATGCTTTAAAGGGGGTTTGCGGTCTGCGGGATGATAAGGAGGAGTTCTCGCGGTAGCGCGACAGATTAGAGCCGCGAGGAATGGTTGCCTCGATCACTGTTTATGGCACGTGCGTGACGGCGGGCGTCTCCAGCCCGGCTGAGAACACCTCTTCACTCAAGCCCAGGATCCCCACCAGGAGCGCCGTGGCGAGCGTGATCACACACATAGCGCCAATATGGCGGGACATGATGAGTTGATCGATCAATTCAGAGTGCAAAAATGAGCTGTGCGTGCTCGGACCCTGCTGCCAGCGATTCGTTGCTGAGCGCAACCAATGCCAGCCAGATAAGAATAGCGGCGGAGGTGCGCATGGTTATTGATGTTTGGGTGTTCATAGGGCGTGCTCTCCCGCTCAATGAATGCCATCCGTGGCAAAGCGATCATCCGTGAAAGGTCGCGAGGTTTTACCCAACGTCTGTGTGGGCACATAGGGTGACTCCCCCCCGAACCTCTTCAGCATCTGCGGATTCGATGTTTGAAGATTGCCCAAACACGCCAAGCGTTTGGCAAGATGTGTCAGGAGACGAGGCGGGGGTTCACAACGGCCACACCATCACGATCATGGGGATGGCGGTGAGCACAACGAGAATTTCCAGCGGTAAGCCCATGCGCCAGTAATCGCCAAAGTGATAGCCGCCGGGTCCCATAATTAACGTGTTGTTCTTGTGCCCAATAGGTGTCAGAAAGGCGCAAGAGGCAGCGACTGCCACTGCCATGAGGAAGGAGTCGGGATTCATCTGTAGACGCGTCGCAATCTCTAAAGCAATCGGTGCTGCGATGAGCGCTGTGGCGACATTGTTGAGCACGTCCGACAGCGTCATGGTCACAAGCATGAGTGCGGCAAGAATCATTACTGGAGCCCAGCCCTCGGTGCCGCGCACGAACAGGTCTGCCAGTAGTTGAGTGCCGCCGCTTGTTTCCAGTGCCACGCTGATCGGGATCATCGAGCCGAGGAGCACGATCACTGGCCACTCAATGGACTCATAGACCTGCGACAACGGGACAATATCCAGCACGATGTAGAGCACGGCGACACAGGCAAGCGCCATGGGAAGATAGATCAGTTCCAGACTCGTCAGCACAATTGCTCCGGCAAAAATGGCGATGGCTTTGCGAGCCTGATCGCGCTGAATAACGTCGATCCCGCGGGGTGCCAGCGGCAGGCAACCCAGCCATTCGATTACATCATCCAGAGTGTCTTCCGGTCCGAGCAGGAGCAATAGATCTCCGGCTTGAATTTTGACTTCGCGCAGACGCTCTCTGATTTTTACCCCGTTGCGTGAAATCCCCAAAAGGATCACGCCGCGGCGATATCGAAGCCGCATGGCAGACTCTGTGCGCCTCACAAGACGGGACATTTGGGGTACTGCGACCTCACGCATGACGGTTGTGCCTGACAACGCTTTCGAGGGCCGGTCGGAATCCGCGTAGCTGAGCGCCACCGCCCCGGCAAAACTGTCGATCGCCTCGGGTCCGCCTTTCACCACAATGCGATCCTCAGCCAGTAACGTCACGTGAGCAGACATTCCCGGCAGGCGTTCACCGTTGCGGATCAGGCCCAGTATTTCTATGCCGGCTTCATTGGCTACGCTGTCCAGCTCACGCAGGCGCTGACCGAGCAGTTCACACTCCGTTGGCACGCGAAGCTCCGCAAGATAGCGTTCGAGATCTTCTATGGAGGAGGGCATTGTGCTTGCCGCGCGCTCGACAGGGATCAACCTCCAACCGATGAGAGCGACGTAGGTGATGCCCACAGCGGCGACGACCAGGCCCACCGGTGCAAAATCAAACATGGTGTAGGGGGTGCCCAGTGCCTCCCCCCTAAAGGTGGCAATGACAATGTTGGGAGGGGTGCCGATCAGGGTAATCATGCCACCCAGAATGGAGGCAAAAGAAAGTGGCATGAGGGTCAGGCCAGGATGGCGTTGGGCCTTCTCGGAAGCCTGAAGGTCGATGGGCATCAGTAGCGCCAGCGCTGCGACGTTGTTCATGACCGCCGAGAGTGCGGCAGAGACGCCCGCCATCACGCCAATATGTCGTCCGATGCCGCGCGCCCCGTCGAGTAATGCGCCAGCGATTAATTCGATCGCGCCCGAAAGGTAGAGGCCACGGCTGATAATCAGCACGAGCGCAATAATAATGACAGCGGGATGACCAAAACCTGAAAAAACCGCCTCGGTGGGCACTAAACCCAGCAGATAAGCCAATAACAGGGCGCCAAACGCCACCAAATCATAGCGGTATCGGCCCCATATGAGGAATACAAACAGCACTCCAATGAGTGCAAACAGAATCCCCTGATTGCCCGTCACGTCATTCCCTCGAATCAGTCGTTGGCATCAACAAGCCGTTCGAGCTGTTCGTGAAAGTGACTCACGCGGCATTCGATCTCATTGAGCCAACTCCCCTTAAAGCCCTCGGAGTGCATGCCGTGCTGGGCATGGGCGAGCAGCGACAGGTCCTGATCGATGGTATCGGTCATGGTGGCCTTGCCGGCGATCACGTCAGAGTAATCAAAGGATTCCCAATCGGGCCGACCGCTCTGACCTGTGCCCTCGCTGCGCTTCTCCTTGAGATTGTCGGTGCCCTCCAAAAAGCGCTGTGCTTCGCTGTTGGGAAAGCGCTCAAACGAGAGCTTGTCGAGGTAGCACTGGTTGGGGTCGGTCGCATGGGGGCGGAGTCGCATCAGCCATAGCATCTCGGGCTGATAGGTGAGAATGGCGTTGGGAAAGACATTGGTTTGAATCACGTCGGTCAGTTCTTCGTCCGAGAAGTTACCGTAGTAAGGTTCTTTTTCTTCCAGGGCCCGTTTAGCGACCCGGATCGCCGCCTGTATTTCGTCGACCTTGCCCTCGTATTGAGCCGGGTCAAGACCAAAGGCCTTGAGCTGCATGGTCAGCAGATCGGTGGGCTTGTCGGGGGTCGAAAACAGCGAGTCGGTCTTGGCGCCGGGCACCCAGACCCGGGTATGTCCCCCTTCATAGCACTCGCTGAGCGAATCGGTGCAGTCCACAAACCGTCGGTGTTGCGGGTGCAAGTAGTGCACGTGGTAGAGCTCGCTAAAATTATCGAGCACCGCTTTCCAGTTGCAGTTAATCGATACGGTTTGCTCCTCCACCAGCGTCAGATTGCCAAATTCATAGTGGTCCATGATCGGGATCATGTCTTTCAGAAATACCTCAAGGGGGGCAGCCTCGGGGTTCAGATTGATCCAGTGAAAGCCCAGAGCCTCCTCGCACCGTACTTGCGGCAGGCAAAGGGTTTGCTCCGGGAGGCCATGTTGAAAGCCGTCCTGGTGGGGGGCGTAAATAAGGTCGCCGTCGGTGCCATAGCGCCAGCTGTGGTAGGGGCAGCGAAAGTTGTCTGCATTGCCGATATGCTCGTCGACCAGCCGCACACCACGGTGCTGGCACACGTTGTAGAAGGCTTGCACTGTACCCTCGCCATTGCGGGTGAGCAGAATGCTTTCGGGCCCCAGGTCAAAGACGGCGTAATCACCCGAGTGCGCAAGATCCGACATGTGCACCGCAGCTATCCAGCTTTTTGACCATACGCGCTGCCATTCTCGGGCGTACCAGTCGCTGCTGATATAACGCTCCTTGGGGAAATTCTTAATGGTGCCGCTGAAGGCCTCGCGGCCCTGCTGGTTGAGCGGTTGTTTGGCGTTCATTTGCCAGTACCTCGATGTTCTTATGGTGCGCGTTCAGTCGCTGAGCAGGGTGGCGAACTGTTGTTCCAATGTTGCCACGGCGTCCCCCACCACTGACTCTACTGCAAGCGCGGCCTTGTCGGGAAATATTGAAGCTCTGCCTTCGAATATCCCGGTGACGATGTTAGCAGCACTCTTCATAGGGTCCGCCAGTACAGCGTTGCTGCCGGCCGTCATGTCAGTCGCCGTGGGCCCCGGATACACCCCCACGCAGCGCATCCAGGGATGCTTATGTCGCAAACCCTGAGTAGCCGCATGGAGTGCAGTTTTGCTGATGCAGTAAGCGTCTGCACCCGGCACGTTGGCAAAGGCCGCCATCGAAACAACGTTGACCACTGTGGGTTGCGGGCTTGCTTTGAGTGCGGGCAAAAAGGCGTTGATGATCTTAAGGGGTGCGAAGAGGTGCGCATCCATCATATTGCGCAGGTTCACGGTCTCCTGAGCGGGGTCAGCTGCAGTCGGGGAGAGGACCCCGGCGTTGTTGATGAGCAGGTCGATTGGACCGATCGACGCGGCTGCGCGGGTGATCGATTCGGATTGCAGAATATCCAGCCGGCACCATCTGATGCGAGGGTCCTCTGATGCGCCGGCCTTGCTGCGGTAGCCCGCGTGGATTATTTTTGGCGAGTACTGCAAGATCGTCTTACACAGCGCTGCCCCTAGGCCTCGATTAGCGCCGGTAATCATGACGCTGCGGTCGCGGAGATCAAAATCAGGCTGGCCTAAGGACATAGTGGATAACAACCGTCGTTAACAATAAAAAGTGAGGCTTAAATGAAACAGTTTGCGAGCGGACATGCAATGCAGAGCGCGTGGGTGGTTGATGACCTCGACGCGGCAGTGGACGCCTGGCTCAAGGTAGGTATCGGGCCTTTCTTTTTTGTGGAGTACACCCCGGATCTGTTTGAGGACAGCACTTACCGTGGCACGCCCAGTCCGATCTCGATGAGGATTGCGCTCGCCCAGGCGGGCGATATGCAGATCGAGCTCATTGAGCCTACTGGTGTGCAAGCGAATATCTATCGCGACACGGTGCCTGAGGGCAAAACCGCGTTTCATCACCTGTGTTACTGGACCGACGACCTCGACGGTGAGATTGCGAGTCTGGTGGATCAGGGCTACGAGCTGGCAGCAACCGGTACGGTAGCGGGCAGTGGCGCTACCTTCGCTTATGTGGATACCAGCCCGGTGCTAGGGCATATGACAGAGCTGTTGACCTACTCAGACGACATCAAGGGACTCTTTGATATGGTAGCTGCAGCCTCTGTCGATTGGGACGGCAGTGACCCCAGGCGCCCGCTGGGATAGGAGGTAGCGATGTCCTACACACTGGAACAGCTGTCCGATATGCAGTGTATCCGCGATGTGGCGCTGCGCTACTGCCGCGGCGTAGACCGGCTCGATGTCGAACTCATGAAGTCAGCCTACTGGAAAGGCGCCACCGATGACCATGGCGTGTTTGTGGGTGATGCCTGGGCGTTCTGCGAGATGTGCATGGAGGCGCACCTGCCTTGGCGGAGTACCAGCCACTGTATTTTGAATCACGCTATTGAACTCATTGATGCGCATTACGCCACTGGTGAAATTTATAACGTGACTTATCTGTTTCAGGATGCCGAGCCGGTGCTCGACCTGTGGGTAGGGCGCTACCTCGACCAATACGAGAAGCGCGGCGATGAGTGGCGCATCATCGAGCGGGTCTGTGTGCATG